>JAGXHL010000095.1 GCA_024636215.1 Deltaproteobacteria bacterium | reverse complement strand
TCGTCATCTGCCGCTGTTTTTCTCATCACTCACCGAGTGGCGGACCCTGCCGGCTATTGCCGAAAAGCCGTTGCGGGACACCTGGAAGACACTGCCGCAGCGGCTGGATAAGCCCCGCTACCGGGTGGCCTTTTTTGCCGGATGTCTCAATGATTTCGTTTACCCCGAGATGGGAGTCGACCTGGTCAAGGTGCTCAACCATCTCAACGTTGAAGTCTTCTTTCCCAAAGAGCAGAACTGCTGCGGCGTTCCGGCCCTCTATTCGGGCGATCGCGAAACGGCGGTGGCTTTAGCCGAACAGAACATTGCGGCGATGCTGGCCGATCAACCTGATTTCGTGGTCACCACCTGTCCGACCTGTACCATGTCGCTGCAACGTGATTTTCTCGAACTGCTCAAGGATAATCCGGTGTGGGCTGAAAAGGCCCGCCAGTTGGCTGATATCACCATTGACGTTTCGCGTTTTATCGTCGACAAGCTCGATGGCAAAGCGGTCTTTACCGATGCTTCCGGGCAGGAGAAGGTCACCTACCACGATTCCTGTCATCTCAAGCGCGGTGCCGGTGTCTGGGAACAGCCACGGCAGCTGCTGGCCGGGTCTGGTCGCGAGGTGGTCGAAATGGCCCACAGCGATCGCTGCTGCGGCTTCGGCGGTTCCTACTCATTCACCAGTCATCCGGATATCGCCAAGCATATCCTCAACGACAAGGTCAAGGATATTGAAGCCACCGGCGCGACCTGCGTCGCCATGGATTGCCCCGGCT
The DNA here is from genome assembly GCA_024636215.1 of Deltaproteobacteria bacterium. The sequence goes on along the minus strand of JAGXHL010000095.1, from coordinate 7,638 downwards.
GCATCATGCAGATTCGCGGCGGGCTGGAAAAGCAGGAAAAGTCGGTCAGAGCCAAGCACACTATCGAGCTGCTGGCGGAAACCTTGCCATAACCTCAACAGGAGGCACTTCCCGTTTAGATTGTAAGGAGAAGTGCCCCCTGCCTGATATCTCCTCTTTGTCTCAAGTACAGACTGTGGCACAATCAGTTCAGCTTTTGTCTCTCTGTTACAGGATGTGTCATGTCTTCCCTGCATGAAAACCTCAGCCTCGCCGTTGTGGAACTGCCTGCCGCTGCCTTGCGGCGCATGCTCGAACTGCTGCGCCTGCTCGACCGGATGAGCCGCTGCCCGGCATATCGCGCAGAGGTTTATCCGCTTGTGCTCGAGGTTGCCCGTTTTGACCCCGGCCATGATGCGGTTATGATGTGCTACGATTTTCATCTCGCCGGAGACATCCCGCGTCTGATTGAAGTCAACACCAATGCCGGCGGCGGTCTGCTCGCCTACCTGGCACATAATCCCGCTTTGCCGATAGAACCGGAATCACTCAAAGCCAGTCTCAAAAAGCGTCTTTTGCAGACGTTTGCCGACGAAATTCACCAGTTCTCCGGCGGCAGCAAAACCAGACCGGAGCGCATCGTGATCATCGATGATGAGCCGATCCAGCAGTTCCTCTACCCGGAAATGCTCGCTTTTGCCGAGCTTTTCAAGGACTGGGGGGTTGCCGCTGACATTGTCGATCCGCGGCAGCTGCAGGCCACTGCTGCCGGCGTGTGGCTTGATGGTCAGCCGGTCGATATGGTTTACAATCGTCACTGTGATTTTTATCTGGAGAGTGAAGCCATGGCCGGTTTGCGTGCCGCTTACCTGGCGCACAAGGTCTGTCTGTCACCCAACCCGCATGCCTATGGACTGCTCGCCGACAAACGCCGTCTGCTACTCTGGTCTGATCCGCAACAAAGAACCGCCTTCGGCCTCACTGTCGGCGAACAGGCCCTTCTTGACAAAACCCTTCCGGCCTGTTCTCTGCTTGCCGATCTCGACCTGCAGCAGCTCTGGTCTGAAAGAAAACAGCGCGTCTTTAAACCCGTTGACAGTTTCGGTAGTCGAGGCGTTTTGCTCGGTGAAAAGATCAGCCGCAAGCGGTTTGATGAACTACCCGCTGCAACAACCCTTGTTCAGGAGCTGGTCCCGCCCTCGTTAACCGCTGTTCCCGGCACCGATCCGATGAAGACCGATCTGCGTCTCTATGCCTACCGCGATCGGGCGCTTGGTGTCTCCGCCCGCGTTTATCGTGGCCAGGTCACCAATATGCGCACACCGGGTGGTGGTTTTGCCCGTGTCAAGGTGGTTTGACAAACAGCTCGCTTCGGTCCGTATCGTCCGACAACCTCCCTTTGTTACGCCCGGCACAAAAAAAAGTTGACCTCCCTTCCCTGTACGATTAATGTTCTCAGATTAATCAGGGTAAATTTTTGAGGAAACTATGGTTTTCGATCTCGATTGCGATACCGGATTTCGCCCAAAGTTGATTTTATCGCTTTCGGGGTTCGGCCTGTTCAGCCTTTTGCTTTGCAGCTATACCATCGGTTCGAGCTATTTGTCAGTTTCCGGCTACGGCGACTGGGGGCTTCCTGGTCAGGAGTTGGTCGTCTGGCTCTGCTTGTTCGGTATGGTGTTTATGGCCGTAGCCGTGCTGGGACTGTTTTTTAAAAAGATCAGATGTGCATCGCTGGCGGTTGTCATCGGCGCCGGAATGCTGGTGACATTAAGTGTGATTTCTCTTAAATGGGCAGACCAGATTCGTCTGCAGGGATTTGAGCGGCTGTCCCGGGAGGCGGCACCTCTGGTTGCAGCAATTCGTGCTTATAATGAGGAATTCGGCCATCCACCGAAAAGTCTTGACGTGCTGCAAGTGAACGAGCCGCCTGGCCATACGATCAAAGGCGGCCAACTTCCTGACTTTACATATCTTCACGGTGATCGGGCGCGGGAACGTTTTCATGGCAATCCATGGATTCTGATGCTGGAGACGCCGACGGGGCCGCTGCGTTGGGATCAATTTCTTTATTATCCGCTGCAGAATTATCCTTCAATGGGACATGGTGGTTGGCTTGAAACGGTGGGTGCGTGGGTATACGTTCACGATTGATAGGTGTCAGTGGTAAGTGCCGGCACATCCAGGATACTTTTCAGTGGCATAACATGGGAAAAGGTTTTTTTGTAATTTTTTTCGCAGTCTGACAGCGCATTTCTTCCAGAGGTCATCGAAACATCCGCTTGAAAAGACCCCGCTTTTGTTGCTCTTGCTGCTCCTGCAGGGTTCGCAGTCCTCTGCGGGCCATAGACTGGCGTGCATCCTGTTTCAGCGCTTTATTAAATTCCGCTTCAGCCATTGATTCCTGTCCTGCTTCGAGAAGCATCCAGCCTTTGTAGGCAAAGGCCTGTGCCGTGCGCTCCATGGAAATTGCCTTGTTGAGCATCTGCTTGGCTTTATTCATCATGGCCGGGCTGTTGGTGTAATCGGGGTTGCGATAGATCGCCCAGGCCAGGTTGGCCAGATAGTCGCCGTTGTTCGGCTCTGCGTTAACCGCTTCCTGCAAGGCCTTTTCGGCATTGTCCCACTCCTCCATCTCCAAAAACACTTTGCCCGATTCAGCCTGAACCTGTGCCTGGAAGCGGTCATCCCCCTCGTGACCGAGACCGATTCGGTCTGCACCGAACATTTCATCATAACGTTCTTTTTTGACGACATCGGAAAGGGTGTCGTAGGCAGTAGCGACTTTCGAGAGGATGTCCTCAACCAGTCGCGCGTCATCGCCGCCAAGTTGCATGAGCACTTCCGGCCCGAACTTGCGCGTGAAGGCAAAATAGCGTTCCTTGAGCAAGGCAATGGAGAATTTGGCCTGTTTGATGCCGAACACCTCATAGTGACTTTTGCCTTCCAGGCTTTTGGCGATCAGGAGCACCTCCTGAGGGAGATCGTCGGCTTTGCCAGGCTCCGGCCCCGCTGGTGCTGCCGAATGTTTGCCGGTTTGCGCTACGCTCGCCAAAGAAACGGCGCCTGCATTATCCTCGCTGTCGTCAACCAGGTCGGTGAAGTTTTCCAGGATTTCGACAACTTCAACCTCTTCTTCGACTGCGTTAAAGAGGGTCCGCAGCGGCAGGTTTCCAGAGTCGGCAGAAGGGCTCGGCTCTGCTGTAAAGCGTGCCATGTTCAGGCTGGTCAGGGTCAAGAGCAGTGGCCCAAAGTCAAAATGATCATCAAACAATTCGCCCAGCTTGCATTGCCCGTTTATCTTTTGAATAAAGCGCTTTTCAGCTTCGTCGAGACGCAGGAAATTGATGTGCCGATAATAGTTGCAATCCAGCAGAACGTACTTGCTGTGGAAGGTCTTTAACAGCAGTGCGCCGGTCTTGCCGGCGTGCCTGTGAAAGCCTTCATAGAAAAGTTGCGGAACGTTCAGGGTCATCAACTGCAGCCCTTCCGGAGCAGGTATCGCCTTCCAGTTCGCCTGGGCCGATCCGCTGTTGAAAGCGCAGAGCAGCTCCTGACTCAGGTAATCCATCTCTGCTTGCAGGAGATCATTGTATTGCAGACAGCCAATCTGCACCAGGCTGTCATGGCGAAAAGCCGCCGCAGTTGTGAAGTAAGCGTATTCGTCAGCAGTGATCTGGCCCCGCCTGCAGAGGAAATCTCCAAAATCGCGGCTTATGAAGCCGGGACGCAATGCAACCGGAGCGCCATTGATAAATGTCAGCAGACGTGATGTGTCCGGATACTTCAAGGTCAGCAGCCCGGAAAAGTGCTTCAAAAAAGCCGTACGCAAGTGTTGAGAAAAAGGCCTGGCCTCGCTGGTCGATGCCGCCGTTGTTGAGGAGGTCAGGTTGAGTGCCTGGTGGACCGCAGCCATGAGCTCGGCGGGCTTAAGAGGTTTCTCCAGATAATGAAGGATGCCGAGTGTCCGTGCGGCCGCCTGAAATTTGTCGCCTTTGTAGAAACCGGTCAGAACAATCACCGGCAGTTCACGGGTGCGTGGGCTTTGCCGTAATTTCTTGATCAGCTCAATGCCGTGCAGACCAGGCAGCTTGAGCTCGAGCAACAGCAGCTCCGGCGGTTGTGCCGCGATCGCGCGCAGGGCGGCAATGCCGTCACTTACCTGCAGGACATCGAACCCTCGCAGTTTGAGCCGTTCGACAATCGCCGCAGCCAGTTGCTGATTGTCTTCAGCCAGCAGGATGCGTTTTGCCATGGCTGTTGTTATCCTTGGTGAGGTTTAAACTATGCTGATGACGCACTGATTAAAACCTTTATGCCTAGCAGCCTGTCGGACTATCCATGAGCTGGCTGCAAATCCGGCTGTTTGGCCCATATTTCAGCTCCTCTTTGGTCCATAGCTACGGCTATGAACCTGCAAACGAGCTAAAATCTGTTCTCAAACATCCAAATTTTCGCTTCGGCCCGTATAGTCCGACAGGCTGCTAAAGGATTCTCTTTGTGTTCTTGCCTCATGTCTTATCGGCGTTTCTGGTAACGTTGCACCGCGCGATTGTGATCTTTCAGGGTGGCACTGAACACATGGGTTCCGTCACCACGCGACACAAAATACAGATCCTTGCTTGCCGCCGGATTTGCCGCAGCTTGCAGTGCAAAATGTCCCGGACTGGCAATTGGTCCTGGCGGCAGCCCCCTTGTTTTGTAGGTGTTGTAAGGGGTCGGCGTCTCCAGGTGCTTGCGGGTAAGATTGCCGTCGAAATCAGCAATACCATAAATCACGGTCGGATCCGCCTGCAAAGGGATTCCGAGTTTCAAGCGATTATGGAATACGGCTGAGATCAAGGGCATTTCCATGACATTGCCCGCTTCTTTCTGGATGATCGACGCCAGGGTGAGCAGTTGATGACGGTTGAGATTCAGGGCTGCAGCACGTTCCAGTAATTCCGGGGTTAATTGCCTGCGTAGCTGCGCCACCATCGCCGCCAGAATTTGCTTTGGTGTGGTTGACGACGAGTACGTATAGGTTTCCGGAAACAGGTAACCTTCCAGGGAAACGGTGTCGAGGCTCAGTTCGCGCAAGAAATCAGCATCGTGGCACAGGGCCAGAAACTCATCGGTGGAACCGATAGCGGTCTTGTCAAGACGTGTCGCGATCTCCTGCAGAGTAAAACCCTCTGGGATGGTGACCTGCAGCATGCGGATATCGCCGGCGACCAGGCGAGCGAGAATGTCATCCGGTTTGGCTGAGATTTCAAAGAGGTATTCACCGGCGTGGATCTGCCCTGTCGCTTTGCGCCAGCGGGCCAGGAGTGTAAAGCGTCTGGCATCTTTGATGACACCGGATTGTTCGAGCTGGCCGGCAACGCGCGAGAATGAGCTGCCGGGTTTAATTTCAACCAATTGTGGTGCGGCCGGAGTGACCGCCGTTGAAACGAAGCTTTGCAGCCAAAGAGGGAGGCACAGCAGAGAGACGCCAATCAGGGTCAAGAGGAACAGAAACAGTTTCCCGGTGGGCAAAGTCATCAAGAGCGCTCCAGACAAAGAATCGTGAGATATCAGGCTATTGTTGGGGTGTTCTCGGGAAAAGTCAACAAACTGAGCCTGTCACACCTTGAAGTGTCCTTCAGTGCCATCCAGCAGACGTCGTATGTTGCTGCGGTGGCGCCATATCACCAGCGCGGCAATAAAGAGTGTCGCCACAAAAATCGGTTGTGGTTGGTTCAGCATCAGAATCAACAATGGCGCAGACATGGCCGCAAGGACCGAACCGAGGGAGATGTAGCGGGTTATGCCTACCGCCAGTAAAAAGACAATCAGAGCACCGAGGACCGCTGCCGGTGAGAGCACCAGGAAGATACCAAGGGCGGTGGCGACGCCTTTGCCGCCTCTGAATTTCAGGTAGACCGGATAGCAATGACCAATGATGGCGATGGCGCAGGCAATGCCGAGCTGGGTCGGCGTTGGTGCCAGCCAGCTCTTGTAAGCCAACAGGGGCAGAAAACCCTTCATGGTGTCACCGACCAGCGTCAGGATGCCGGCCAGTTTGCCGACCACCCGGTAGACATTGGTCGCGCCGATATTGCCGCTGCCTTTCTGACGGACATCCTCGCTGCCCATGAGGCGGGACAGGATGACACCGGTAGGGATGGCAGCGATCAGGTAAATGATAATCAGAACAAAGATAAAGAGCAAGTCGTCCATAACGATCTCAAAAACAAAAGCGTCCACTTCTGGCCGCTTTTATGCATGGCAGAAAAATTGATGGCTTAGCCATCCCATGAGTTTTTACAAGTGCACCAAAAATTGCTCGGGAAAACCTGATAAAAGCCCGCCAAGCTTGCGGCTGGCTCATTGATGGTTCGACAGATTCCTATCACAACCCTGGGTAAATCACAAGGGCATTCCCCCTTTCAGTGAGGGCTTGAGGGATGCACTGCCGACAAATCCGCTCGGAATGGCCAACTTCTGTCAGGATGACGTTTTTCCCCAATGATTGTAGAAGGCGATCTCGGCAAGCGCTTTACGCGGTCTGGCTTTTGGCTGCTGGTCCGGATAGCCCAGAGGAGTGACCCCGACAACCCTTATCCGTTCAGGGATGCCAAGCGCTTTTTTAAGGCTGGTTTCGTCGAACCAGCCCATCCAGCAGGTGCCGAGGCCGAGGGCGTGGGCAGCCAGACAGAGGTGCTCGAAGGCGATGGCGGTATCGGCAATGAAGTATTCGATGCCGTTTGCTTCGTCTGATTCGGCCGGGTCGGCGCAGACGACGATTGCCACGGGTGCGGCAGCGATCGCTTTCCTGCCAGGATTGTCTTCGGAAAAGGCTGCGAGGATGGCCGCCTTGCGGCTCTGATCGTCGAGTACCAGGAAGCGCCAGCACTGTAAATTTTTCCACGAGGGGGCCAGTCGGGCAGCGTCTAAAACCTGTGCAATCTTGTTTGCCTCGACAGGTCTGTCCAGATATTTGCGGATACTGCGGCGATCCCTGAAAACCTGGAAAATGTCCAAGTCGATCTCCTCTCTGATTATGAGTTCGTGTCCATCCGAAACTCCGGGTTGCGCGACCGCAGTTTCGATCTGGAAAAGGGCCGTTTCCAGAGGAAAACGAGTTACATGTTGCGACGATACTGACCGCCGACCTCGTAAAGCGCAGCGCTGATCTGCCCCAGTGAAGCGACTTTGACCGCTTCCATCAACTCGGCGAAGATGTTGCCGCCCTCCTCGGCGGCCTTCTGCAGCCGCTTGAGCGCTTCGGGAGCTTCCATGGCGTGCTCCGCCTGAAAGACGCGCAGATTGGTGATCTGATGACGTTTCTCCTCTTCGGTTGAACGGGCCAGTTCACCGGGGATTGCGTACCCCTCTCCCTCGGTTTTCGGATTCAGATAGGTATTGACGCCGATAATCGGCAGTTCGCCGGTATGCTTCCTGTGCTCGTAGAGCATCGACTCTTCCTGAATCCTGGTTCGCTGGTAGAGAGTCTCCATCGCCCCGAGTACGCCGCCGCGCTGGCTGATCTGTTCAAACTGTTCCAGCACCGCTTCTTCGACCAGGTCGGTGAGTTCTTCGATAATGAAAGCCCCCTGCAGAGGATTTTCGTTTTTAGCCAGGCCAAGCTCCTTGTTGATGATCATCTGGATCGCCATCGCCCGACGTACGGATTCC
>JAGXHL010000094.1 GCA_024636215.1 Deltaproteobacteria bacterium | reverse complement strand
CGTTGCCCAGCACAAAAAAGCAGTTGACACCCCGCTGGTGCTCTGTTATAAATTCGCACCTGTTAGGGGCTATAGCTCAGCTGGGAGAGCGCTTGAATGGCATTCAAGAGGTCGACGGTTCGATCCCGTCTAGCTCCACCATAAAAACAAGGGGTTACGGTTATTTCCGTAGCCCCTTTTTATGTCCGTCTGACTGCATCTGACAACATTTTGATCAGCGACCTACCGATCTTCACTTCGTCCTTGCCGAACCGGTAGCTGACTCTTCTCCATGAACCCCCATTTGTCGACCGGCTTGAACATTCTCCTGATCAGCGCCAGCAAAGGATTGGCTGAGCTGGCTGTAATCCTGTTTTTTTCCTGTCCTTTTTATGAGTGTGAACTTCCTGTGAAAGCTGGGCATGTCTCTGGCAGTAATGGTGGACCATCAATCCTGCGCACTTGTCCCGGGCGGTTTCAAAACCGCATGCGCGGCATGTCGCATGCTACCGGTTTCGCCGATCGAGCCGGCCGGCAGGTGAGGCAAGGCGCTAAGAATGGAAACCGTCAGGGAGGCCGCATAGGGAATGCCTTGAATCAACAGCATAATGCACCAGACAAGCAGATCCAGAGATTCTACGCCAATCTGAGTAATGATGGCGCCAGAGGCTAGCCAAAGGCAGGCAAGGATCAGGGTTTCTTCCCGGGCCGCCTGCAGGGCCTTGATGAGTGCCTGGGTACTGACTTGCTTGGGGGTGCGGAAGAAAGGCAGGCTTGTTTTGAAAAACCCGGTCAGTATGGCGATGCCGATGGTATGGGAGAGCGCCAGGCCGGCAAAGCCTGCGGCCAGGATCTGAAGAGTTCTGGCGCCCACACGTGTCTCGTAGAGATAGATGAGTTTAACTATCTTGAAGACAAATAAAACCAGCGGCAAAACGGCGAATATCAACAGGGGCGGTGCCACCCTCGTGGGCGCCAGCACCATGGCCGCCGACCAGATTAAAGCCGCCAGGTTGAACATCAAATTGATGCCATCGGCAAGCCATGGCAGCCACCCGGCCAAAAAGTGGTAGCGCTGGCCTATCGTCAGTTTCCCGTGGCCGAACAGCAGCGTGCGGCTATGCCGACGCATGATCTGTACCGAGCCGTAGGCCCAGCGAAAACGCTGCTTTTTGTAGTCGATAAAGGTGTCAGGCATAAGGCCGCGGCCATAGCTTTTGGGTATATAGGTTGCCTTCAGACCCGTTTCGAAAATCCGCAGGCCCAATTCCGCATCCTCGGTAATACACCACTCCGCCCAGCCGTTCACCTGCTCCAGCACCTGGCGACGCACCATGGTCATGGTGCCATGCTGGATTATGGCGTTGCGTTCATTGCGGACAATCATGCCGATGTAGAAAAACCCGCGATATTCTGCATAGGTCATTGCTTTGAAGATGTTTTCCTGGCTATCGCGATAATCCTGTGGTGCTTGCACGATGGCTATTTCGGGGTCCGAAAATTGCGGGCACAAATCGCGCAGCCAACGGGGATGAACCTTGTAGTCACTGTCAATGACCGCGACGATCTCGGCCTTGGCCGCAGTCTGCTGCAGAGCAAAATTAAGGGCGCCCGCCTTGTATCCGGCCAGGGGTGATTTGTGAAAAAACCGGAACCGGTCGCCGAGCTCTGCGCAGCGGGCTTCAACCGGTTGCCAGACCGCTGGGTCCTGCGTGTTGTTGTCAATCACCAGAACCTCGAAGTGGGGATAATCGAGTGCCGCCAAGGCCTCCAGGGTTTCAATCATCATGTCAGGCGGTTCGTTATAAGCCGGCACATGAATGGAAACCATGGGTAGCCGTTCGTTGGCCATATCTTCCGGCACGAACAGGCGGCGGTGTTCACGCAGCCAGAGCGCTTCGGCCCATTCATGGGCTTCGGCCAGCAAAACGACGAGGATGCCGATCATGCCGAAGATTAACAGCACGCCGACCACGATATTGAACAGGTTCAAGTACTGGTTGGTGTAGTCGTAGACGATCCAAACCACTGCGGTTGCCGCCACATAGGCGATCACGGCGAGAAAGCTGCGCCCGCGTTTGCGCAGGTGCCGGCTGTCGATGAGCAGCAGCATAAAGGTAATCACTGCGACGACGACGGAGATGGCCGCCAGGATTGGCCACTCGGGGACCTTGACAATGGGCTCATCAAAGGTGAATTTGGGCTGCCGATGGAAATCGTAGACGCCCCAGTAGGCCCCGACCGAACCTTCCGTTTCCTGCTTCCATGGCTGATCAAAGGCCTCGATCACATAATAGATGTAATCTTCCTGGGCGGCACGCGCCAGAAACCGGCGCAGAAAGGTCGCCTGATTGGATTCTGAAGCCACGGCGTCCTTGATAGTCCGCCCGTTGCTCGGCCAGCCAACCTCGGTGATCACAATGCTTTTGTCTGGGAATTGGGCCTTGAGCTCGTTCATGCGCTCGACCACATAATCGACCGCCTCCTCAACGGAGACACCCTCCCAGTAGGGCAGCATGTGGACCGCGATATAGTCCACATGATCGGCAAGTTGCGGGTGGTCGATCCAGACATGCCAGGGCTCCGCCGTACTCACGGGGATATCCGTCGCCGAGCGGACCCGCTTCAGATGAGCGGCCAGTTCTTGCACGGAGAGATTGCCGCGCAGGAGGACCTCGTTACCGACTATGATACGCACAACATTGCGCGCTCGGGAGACGATCTCCAACAAGCGGGCGATTTCCTGCTCATTCCTCTGCAGATCCTCATCAAGCCAGGCACCCAGGGCTACATTGATCCGATGCTTTTTGGCCAACTCCGGGATCTCCGCCAAAATGCCGTCGAGACTGTAGGTACGCACCGCGTGGGTGAGACCGGAGAGCAGTGCCAAATCCCCCTCGAGCTGTTCCTGTTGGGGATAGATGCGCAAGATGGCCGACTGACCTTCGTGATAGGGGGCAAAGGAAAAACCCTGAATCGTCGCTGGCCAGGGTGGCTCCGGTTCGGGGCGATTAACCAGCGCCCAGAACATGATGGTCATCACGGCAACCGTGATCGCGATGATAAAACTGTCTTTGCGCATGGCGCTTCCCTTACGTGTTGTCCATATACTATATGCTAAGTGTTGAGTGCCAGAGTCGTGACATTCTGTCGCTGTCCCAACGCGCGCCCGCCTGTCGCAGGGTTTTGCGACTTAAACAAATGATAATTATAGTCTGCTTTTCAAAAACTTAGCAAGGTGGAGTCTAGAGGAGACTAACGCTTGACCATATCGAAACTTAACCCTATAATGCAGTCCGCTTTGCCGAAGTGGTGGAATTGGTAGACACGTCGGTCTCAAAAACCGATGGCTTCTAGCCGTGCCGGTTCGATTCCGGCCTTCGGTACCATCAAGAAGAAATAGCCCTCGATTCGTCGGGGGCTTTTTCTTTGTCCATTCCCGTCCATAAGCGTCATACAAAATCCATATTTAACCATAATTTCGGCATCTTATAAAAAACTACCCGACCAAACACATCCTTCATGAAGATCTCTGCACTGTTACAGGAAAAAAACACCTACCGAAGAAACTGCTATGGAGACTGCACAGGGAGGGGATTATCGGCAACCCGATTGAAGACCGGGAACTCCGTGGTCTAGCGATCATCAGAGACATCTGGCGCAAAGAATGGTTTCTGCGCATGGCGCTGGCCGAGTATTCGCACGCACGGCGTCTGGAACTGATTCAGAAACCGGAACTGACCCGGGTTGAACGCTATGTCTTGAAATGCTATCTCAACGCCAAGGAAGGTGAACGAATTCAGACCAACCATATCATCGCCCTGGTCGAACATTACCTCAAAGTCCGGATCTCCGCGACACAGGTTCACCGAATCCGCGCCATGGCCTATGAGATTCGCCGTGGCCGGCGGCTTGACCTGCCTGGTGATTAGTTTGTCTGGAAAACCGGCGCGGCGTTTATGGAGATTGCGGAATGTTTTTTCTGGAAAACCGACAATTAATAAAGGTTGTTATTCTCTCTGGGAATTTCAGAGTGCGATTCGGTTGGTTTTCCCCAGGGATTCAAAGTTCTCTGGCTACTGTTAAATAGCCTTTTTCCTTCTGGAATTTAGAAAAGTTTGCTAGTCTGTCTGGCATCAGTCAGGCACTCTCGGGATGCCGTAATATTGATGATCTGGTGAAGAGGGGGGCTTCTTCCCGCCTTGATTTCTCTTAGACTGGATTGTCCGCTTGTTATTCATCGTTTGAGTACGATGCGCGCGTTGCGTAAGGAGAGATCCGGGATGGACAATCCATTTTTCGACCAGCCAATTCTGAATTCACCCTACGATTATCCTGTCAGACACTGGGAACTCGACGATCAGGGGCAGCCGACCCAGAATCTCATTGAAAAGCGTCGTCGTGCCGAGTTCATTACCCCGATACCCAAGCCTAGAAAACGTAAAGACAAAGCAGAACAGCAGAATCTCTTCGCTGATGCGGAAATTTCAACAGCTCACCAGCAATACGATCCGACCTCAATCATCAATGAGTTACGCTACCACGTAGACAAGTGGCGCAAACTTCCGAATACAGGTGACTGGAAAGTCACGCCTGAGACAGCACGTCTGCTTCAACATTGGCGACATCATCAGTTTAACGGTATTCGTCCCTTCTTCTGTCAGGTTGAAGCAATAGAAACCGCTATCTGGTTGGCTGAAGTTGCACCAAACGATAAAGCCGGGAAAGCATTTCTTGAACATATAGCCAACGCCAACAACGACGCCAATCCAGAGCTGATGCGCACAGCATTAAAGCTGGCGACTGGTGCGGGCAAGACCACTGTTATGGCGATGCTGATTGCCTGGCAGACCATCAATGCCGTTCGGCGTCCCAACAGCAAAAAGTTTACGCGTGGTTTTCTGATTGTGGCCCCAGGCATAACAATTAAAGACCGTCTGCGTGTTCTTCATCCCAATGACCCAGACAGCTACTACCAGAGTCGTGAGATCGTCCCGAATGACATGCTTGGTGATCTCGATCGAGCCAAAATCGTCATCACCAACTACCATTCCTTCAAGCTGCGTGAGCGCATCGATCTGTCAAAAGGTGGACGTTCGCTTCTTCAGGGGTGTGGCGAAGCTCTCAACACCCTTGAGACTGAAGGACAGATGCTCCAGAGGGTCATGCCTGATCTAATGGGCCTGAAAAATATCCTGGCGATCAATGATGAGGCTCACCACTGTTATCGGGAAAAGCCTATCCATGATGATGACGACCTGAAGGGTGATGAAAAGAAAGAAGCAGAGAAGAACAACGAGGCGGCCAGACTCTGGATTACCGGTCTCGAAATTGTTAAACGTAAGCTCGGTCTTTCACAGGTGATCGATCTGTCGGCGACGCCGTTCTTTTTAAGTGGCTCTGGTTATGCCGAAGGGACGCTCTTTCCCTGGACCATGAGTGACTTTTCGTTGATGGACGCCATCGAGTGCGGCATCGTCAAGCTGCCTCGTGTGCCGATTGCCGATAACATCCCGGGCGAAGAAATGCCGATGTTCCGCAACCTCTGGGAGCATATTGGCAAGAAAATGCCTAAGAAGGGGCGAGGAAAAGCGGATGCCCTCAACCCTCTGGACTTGCCGCCGCAACTGCAAACGGCTCTCCAGGCACTCTATGGCCATTACGAAAAAACCTTTGAGCTGTGGCAGCAGGAAGGGATCAATGTCCCACCCTGCTTCATCGTCGTCTGTAACAATACTGCCACCTCAAAGCTGGTTTACGACTATATCTCTGGTTTTGAACGGATCAGCAAGGACGGTTCCAGCCAGCTTGAGTTCGGGCGGCTCCCCTTGTTCCGCAATACTGACGAGCATGGCAATCCTCTCGCCCGACCCAACACGCTGCTGATCGACAGCGAGCAGCTCGAATCTGGCGACGCCCTCGATAGCAACTTCCGCGAGATGGCTGCGTTCGAAATTGATCGGTTCCGACGTGAAATTATTGAACGGACTGGCGATCGCCATCAGGCGGAGAACCTCACCGACCAGGATCTGCTCCGCGAAGTCATGAACACGGTTGGCAAGCATGGTCAACTAGGTGGTTCGATCCGCTGTGTCGTTTCGGTCTCTATGCTTACCGAAGGCTGGGACGCTAATACCGTCACCCACGTTCTCGGTGTAAGGGCCTTCGGTACTCAACTGTTATGCGAGCAGGTCATTGGCCGTGCTTTGCGCCGCCAATCTTACGAACTGAACGAAGAGGGCCTCTTCAATACAGAATATGCCGATGTCCTTGGGATTCCCTTCGACTTCACGGCCAAGCCTGTGGTCTCACCTCCTCAGCCCCCTCGTGAAACCATCCAGGTTAAGGCGATCCGGCCGGATCGTGATGCGCTCGAAATCAAATTTCCCAGGGTTGCCGGTTATCGAACCGAGCTGCCAGAAACGCGCTTGACTGCTGCCTTTAACGATGATTCCACCCTGTTGTTGACACCGGAGTTGGTCGGCGCAACTGAAACACGCAACTCGGGAATCATCGGTGCGTCCGTCGATCTGAATCTGATTCATACGGGAGATGTCAGGCCTTCGCAGGTTGTTTATGAACTGACCTCTCATCTGGTTTTAACCAAATGGCGGGATGCCAATGGCGAGCCTCAGCTTTCACTCTTTGGGCAATTGAAACGCATTGCTCGTCAATGGGTGGATAACCATCTGATCTGCCAGGGGGGTACCTATCCGGCCCAGCTCAAATACAAAACTCTTGCTGATATGGCCTGTGCAAGAATCACCGATGCCATTACTCGCCACCATATCGGGACGCATCCGATCAAGGCGGTGCTTGATCCCTACAATCCGGTTGGCTCAACCTGCCACGTCAATTTCAACACCTCCAAAAAAGACCGTTGGGAAACTGATTCCCGGCGCTGCCAGATCAACTGGGTCATTCTCGACAGCGATTGGGAGGCTGAATTCTGCCGCGTCGCTGAAGGCCATCCCAAGGTCAAGGCTTATGTCAAAAATCACAGCCTCGGGCTGGAAGTGCCGTATCGTTACGGCTCCGAGATGCGCAAGTACCTCCCTGACTTCATCGTGCAGATTGATGATGGCAAGGGGGATGACGATCTGCTGCATCTGATTGTCGAGATTAAAGGTTATCGGCGCGAGGATGCCAAAGAGAAGAAGTCGACCATGGAAACCTATTGGGTCCCTGGAGTGAACAATCTGGACAACTACGGCCGTTGGGCCTTTGCCGAGTTTTGCGAGGTTTACCAGATTGAGACGGATTTTGAGGCTAAGGTTGAAGCGGAATTTAATAAAATGATTGAAGCGGTTGGGGGGGGAGAAAACAAATGAGAACAGATCTTGTTTATGAATTGACCGGGACCTTTGAGACTTGTGCACAGCAGACAGATAACGGAGTTGAATTCTGGTTGGCGCGCGACCTGCAGCATTTGCTGGGTTATGCAGAATGGCGAAATTTTATAATCGTTATTGGTAAAGCCAAAACGGCTTGTGAAGTGTCTGATCAGGCCATCTCTGACCATTTTGTTGACGTCAACAAAATGGTCGACCTGGGTTCGGGCAGCCAGCGCGAAGTGGATGATATTATGCTCACCCGCTACGCTTGTTACCTGATTGCCCAAAATGGTGACCCCCGCAAATCAGAAATTGCCTTTGCGCAAACCTATTTTGCGGTTCAAACCCGACGTGCAGAACTGATTGAGCAACGCCTGCTGGAAGCGGAGCGCGTCTCGGCCCGGCACAAACTGACCCAGACAGAAAAAGAGCTTTCGCAGATTATTTACGAACAATCAGGAGATAATAAAAATTTCGGTATCATCCGCAGTAAAGGGGATCAAGCCCTGTTCGGTAAATCGACCCGCACCATGAAATCGCAGTGGAAAGTCCCTGCTAACCGACCACTGGCTGATTTCGCTCCCACGATCATTCTTAAAGCCAAAGACTTCGCCACCGAGATCACCATTTTCAATGCGAAAGAACGGCAACTGTCGAGTGAGTCAGCAATTTCACACGAGCATATCACTAATAACCAGGCGGTTCGCAACACGCTGCTCGAACGCGGAATTCGGCCTGAAAGTCTGCCTGCCGCAGAAGATGTCAAGAAAGTTGAACGGCGGCTCACCTCAGACCAGAAAAAATCTCTAAAAAATCCTGACGGGTTGAATTCCGAAAAGTGAGAACTGAAAAATGGCCAAGAACCCTACAATGAAATCTGTCGAATCGCTGAAGCACGACGAAGCGACGCGAAAAAATATTCCGACGGCTGAGCATCAGTCAATTATGCACGATGCAGATAAAGATCCGATCAAAGTGGCCTATGAACGCCGCAATCGCGATCTTGATCCGCAGTTGGTTTGGCGTGGCAAGGATGAGCAGGATTGGTCTGATCTGGTCGTGCAGGCGCCGCCGCTCTATATTCAGGAGAAAGTCCACCCCAAGGTACTGATCGATGATCTTCTGCGCCGCACTAAAATCGACACCAAAGCCGACGAGGCGCAGTTTGACCTGTTTGCCGATTTCAACGGTTTGCCCAACGAGGCGGCCAAGACTGAGTTTTATCAGCACGATGCCCATTGGGCCAACCGCATGATTCTGGGCGACAGCTTGCAGGTGATGGCGTCGCTGGCTGAGCGAGAAGGTCTGAGGGGGAAGGTGCAGTGCATTTATTTTGATCCTCCTTATGGCATCAAGTTTAACTCCAATTTTCAGTGGAGCACTACAAGTCGGGATGTAAAGGATGGAAACGTAGATCATATTACGCGTGAACCGGAGCAGGTGAAGGCGTTTCGTGATACCTGGCGGGATGGAATTCATTCATATCTGACATATTTGCGAGATAGATTGACTGTGTCGCGTGATCTTCTGTCATCGAATGGGTCCGTTTTTGTTCAAATCGGGGATGAAAATGTCCATAAAGTGCGTTCATTGATGGATGAAATTTTTGGCGAAGAAAATTTCATTTCACAATTTTTGTTCAAAAAAACAGGCTCGATGTCTGGGAATTACATCTCTGGAATTGCTGACACAATACTTTGGTATGGAAAAGATAAAAAATGCACGAAGTTTAGACGTCTTTTGGTTGAAAGAACTGATGAGGCTGTTGATTCTGGTTTTGGCAATATCGAATTGCCAAATGGAACATGTCGACGATTAACATCAAAAGAGATGAATGGAACCGAAGCATTCCCCGAAGGTATGAGATTCCAGACTGCACCCTTAATGTCTAGCGGGGAAGCCAAAGACCCTCAACCATTTAAATTTGAAGGTGTTACTTACCTCCCAGCGAAGGGGAACCATTGGAAAGTATCGGCCGTTAATTTGCCGAGAGTAAATAAAGCTGGTCGTATTTATTCCGTCGGGAAGACACTAACTTTTAAGAAATTTCTACATGAAAGCAAACATACGCCGTTAACAAATATTTGGATGGACACTATGGAGAGTACCTTTGCAGTCCAAAGAACATATGTTGTTCAAACAAGTACGAAAGTTGTACAACGTTGCCTTTTGATGGCAACTGACCCCGGCGATATTGTCCTTGATCCAACTTGTGGTTCGGGTACAACGGCCTATGTGTCAGAACAGTGGGGGCGTCGATGGATTACTATTGATACATCACGTGTTTCTCTTGCCCTTACACGTGCCAGGATAATGGGTGCGCGATACCCTTTTTATCTTCTATCAGATAGTCGTGAAGGACTACGACAGGAAGCAGAAATTACCCGTTCGGCACCTTCTATTCAACCCACGCATGAAGATATTACACAGGGGTTTGTCTATGAACGATCCCCAAATATCACTCTAGGGTCTATCGGCAATAACTTCGAGATTGATGTTATATGGGAAAAATTTAGGGAACCATTCAGTTCTGTTCTCAACTCCTTAAATAAAGAGACAGGTTCAGACTTTGAAGAGTGTGAGGTGCCTCGTTTTATCGAATCCAAGTGGTCAGATAATGCGAAAATTCTTCATGCAGAATTGTGGAAAATACTCACTGAAAGGCAAATTGAAATCGCCGTCTCGTTAACGGCAAAAGCTGATTTTGAATATCTATACGACAAACCTTACGAGGATAAGAAGAAGGTTCGGGTGGCTGGGCCGTTTACCGTCGAAAGCCTGTCGCCGCACCGTGTACTGGCCGTGGGCGCCGACGACGAGCTGATCGATACCGTCGCCGAAGCCAAAGACGGCTATGGTGAGGAGCGTGACTTTGTCCAGATGATTCTGGAAAACCTGAAAACTGCCGGGGTGCAGCAGGCCCACAAAGAAGACAAAATCACCTTTACCGCTCTCACCCCCTGGCCGGGCGATCTGGTCTGCGCCGAAGGGCGATATGAAGATGCCGGTGGCGAAAAACGCGCGGCCATCTTCATCGGCCCCGAGTTCGGCACCGTCTCCCGACCCGACTTGGTCGCCGCCGCCCGTGAAGCGGGAGATGCCGGTTTCGACGTGCTGATCTCTTGTGCCTTCAATTACGATGCTCATTCCTCAGAATTCGACAAACTCGGTCGAATCCCGGTCCTCAAAGCCCGCATGAATGCCGACCTGCACATGGCCGACGATCTCAAAAACACCGGCAAAGGCAACCTGTTTGTCATCTTCGGTGAACCGGATATCGACATCCTCGATGCTGAAGAGGGTCAGATCCAAGTCAAGGTCAACGGCGTCGACGTCTTCCACCCCAACACCGGCGAAGTCCGCAGCGACGGCGCCGACGGCATCGCCTGCTGGTTCATCGACACTGACTACAACGAAGAAAGCTTCTTCGTTCGTCACGCCTACTTCCTGGGTGCAAACGATCCCTATAAGTCACTGAAGACAACTCTCAAGGCCGAAATTAATCAAGACGCATGGGATACGCTGAATAGCGATACGTCGCGGCCTTTTGGCAAACCGAAGACTGGGCGGATTGCGGTGAAGGTTATCAATCACCTTGGTGATGAAGTGATGAAGGTGTTTCGGGTGTAGTTATCTGACGTACGACGTGGTGTGGTGAACTTCGCTTGCAAAAGTGTCAACTAGGATGTAAAGTGTAAACCAGAGTGTAAACCACAGCAAGCGAGGGCAATTATGGGTAAGAAAATGAAAAACGCGCCAGTCTACTTTACGGTAGCCCAGGTTCGGTTCAACCCGATTCTTAATATGGAGGGATACCTACCCGCCATTCAGGAAAAAATGAGGGAGACAGGCTTCCCGGATTTTAAGCGGGAAACCGTTCAGCAACTTATGTTGCAATTTGGGGCACCGGGTGGCGGTGGTCAGGTGCCAACCCCCTCCTTTGCACCACAAGTTCGTTGCATTTTTGGAAACATTGATCGAACCACCGAGTTCATTCTGGAACAGAATGCGCTGGCCCTCCAGACAACTGCTTATGACATATCTGACACGTTCTTCAAAATCCTGCTCAATGGCTTAGGGATTATCCATGACATTTTGCGTCTCGATTTTACCGAGCGTGTTGGGCTACGTTACTTTGACGCTGTACTGCCAAAATCTAATGAGTCGCTTTCTGATTATCTCGCGCCAGAAGTGCTAGGACTTTCGCATAAACTTGCTGGAAAACTATCACATTCATACAGTGAAACTGTCACTATGAATACTAGTGGGCAACTGGTGTCGCGGGTTGTTATTCAGGATGGCCATGTTGGATTACCACCCGAGGTTATGTCTTTGGCCCCACAGATAAACCCGAAATTCACAGGACCTGAAGGTCGGCACGCCATTATTGATACGGATGCTTTTTGCGAAAAACGCGACCCATTCAGTCTTGAAACCCTTGGCTCCAAACTGGTTGGACTTCGCGATGAAATCGAGAAATCTTTTCAAGAAACCGTTACGCCGTTTGCTATTAAGGTTTGGAAATAACTGGAGGTATTAATATGGAAACGGGATATTCCAATCGCGGTGGCTGGTTTGGTGGCCGAGAAAATTCAACTGGCGAACCCTCCTGTTGGAGTAACATACCAAGGTACGTAATGGCTGCAAGTCTGTTAGTCGGTGCAGGTACGGGGGCTTTTGCGGGTGATCTAAGCCAATTTCAGCAACAATTGTTAAATAATTCTACCTTGTCAAATCCTGCAAGGGTTTATACCTGTGAGACGTCATCAGTAAGGTCATCAGCCGAGAATATGATGCGAATCCGAGAGGTTCTCTCGCCCGCAATGTCTGATCTTGCCAAGACCTTCAATGTATCAAGGCAGACAATTTACAATTGGTTGAACGGAGAACCGACTACACCTGCACATGCCGCTAGATTAAAAGACCTTGCGCTTGTCGCTGACATGTTCACTGACGCAGGAGTTTCGGTGAATGGGGTACTGTTAAAACGTAAGGTAATTGAGAATAAGACTCTGTTCGAGATTGTTCGTGAGGGAGGTTCGGCACAAGAAGCTGCGCAACTGCTCCTGCAAATTGTCCGGCGGGAAGCAAATCAGCGAGAGCAACTTGCCTCCAGATTTGCTGGGCGTACAATTCCCCAACACTCCGCTGACACAGATGTTATTGCCGAAAACGATATGGTTTAGGGAAACGCTATGGCGGAATGGACAAGAAATACGCCATGGCGGCAAGGATGCGTTCTCTCAGAGGAGGCAGTAACGGCAATTGGTCTACAGCATCGAATACACCCTGATAAAACTGTTGTCATAGTGATTACGCATGGGTGTGATCTTGCTCAACCCACTGACAAAGAGCCTCACGTAGAGGTGATTATTGGTCGCCAGATCTCGAAGCTCAATGGTAGCAATACGCACGCGAAATCTCCGAGAACTCTCCACATAGAATTCGAAGGCACTGAGCCGCTGTTGGCAGAGTTCGTTGTTACTGAAAAACACATTGTCGCCAAACAGGCACTTGTAGCTTTTGAGCCTGACGCTAACGTCAGACTTTCTCCTGACAATCTCTCCACACTTCAATTATGGTTGGCGTCTCGCTACCGCAGATCTGCATTTCCAGACGAATTTGAGCGCCGTCTGGTAGAATCAAAACTCGCGGAAAAGATTACGAAAGCGGTAAAACCACATAGTGTAATGATCACTGCGGTTTTTTTTGATGTAGATGAGGGGCGAGAAGTCGATCGGGCGGGACAAGATGATGTTTATACCCTCGATATCATTTTGTTACACGCCACTGAGCCGGACTTCTTCGCTGCGGAGAAATCTGTCATAGAAGTTAAGGCCTCAATCGAAAGTGCCTTTAAGAAAAAGTTTTTTGATCAGAAATCCGGCAACTGGAAGGGCATCGAACTTAGATATGTTGATGCTATTTCCGAAGTAGCCCTAACGTATCGCCAATCGAAACTTTTGAAAAAATGGCGATTAGATCACATCAGTTTGGGGGCAGAGCCGCAACAGTCTATCTTGGTTGAATAATCTGACTTCCTCCTGGATATCTATGGAATTTCGCATCGCCGATACGTTCACCGACAGCCTCGCCAAGCTGACCGGTGACGAACAAAAGACGGTCAAAACTACCGCTTTCGATCTGCAACTGAACCCCTCTAATCCGGGACTGAGCTTCCACAAACTGAGTAACGCCAGGGACAAAAACTTCTGGTCAATCCGCGTCAGCAGTGATCTGCGCATCATCATCCACAAAACCAAACAGAGTCTGCTGCTGTGCTATGTCGATCATCATGATCCCGCATATAACTGGGCCAGTCGTCGCAAACTCGAAACCCACCCCAAAACTGGTGCCGCGCAACTTGTTGAAGTCAGAGAAACCGTTCAGGAAATATCTGTACCGGTCTATGTCCCGACCGAAGCTCTTGCACCAGCAAAACCACTGCTCTTTGCCGACATCGCAGCCGAACAACTGCTCAGTTATGGTGTCCCTGAAGAGTGGCTGGATGATGTCCGAGCTGCCAACGAGGATACTATCCTCGATTTAGCCGACCACCTGCCGAGTGAGGCGGCCGAAGCACTGTTGGATCTGGCTATCGGTGTCAAACCACAGATCCAGCAACCTGCTGCTGCCGACACCAATCCATTTGAACATCCTGATGCGAAACGTCGCTTCCGCTTGATGACCAATGTCGAGGAACTGGAGCAGGCTCTCGATTATCCATGGGAGAAGTGGACCGTTTTCCTGCATCCTGCCCAGAGGGAATTAGTTGAGCGTGATTATAGTGGTCCGGCGCGTGTTTCCGGTTCGGCAGGGACAGGCAAAACGATCGTTGCCCTGCACCGGGCAGTTTATCTGACTCGATCCAATCCCGATGCGCGGGTTCTGCTGACGACCTTCTCTGGGGCATTAGCCAGTGCTCTACGCACCAAGCTGAAACGCTTGATTGGTAATGAACCTCGGTTGGGAGATCGGCTTGAGGTTCATGATCTCGATACCATTGGTCAGCGTCTTTACAACTTGAACTTTGGCAAGCATCAAGTTGCATCCCGAGAAGAAATCAAGACGTCGCTGGCTGCGGCTGCTGCTCACGTCGATGGGCATAAGTTCACTGCGCGCTTTCTGCTCACTGAATGGGAGCAGGTGGTCGATGCCTGGCAACTGTGTGACTGGGAATCCTATCGTGATGTTGTGCGGCTGGGTCGAAAAACAAGGTTGCCAGAGAACCAACGTGTTCAACTTTGGGCGATCTTTGCGCGGGTGCAGGATGCGATGAAGACTCGCGGATTGGTCTCACGCTCGGACATGTTCAGCAGCTTGGCGACTAAACTTACTGAGAGCAAAAACCCGCCGTTTGATTTTACTGTGGTTGATGAGGCCCAGGATATCAGCGTGGCTCAATTGCGCTTCTTGTCAGCCTTGGGAGCGGGGAGCTCAAATAGCCTCTTCTTTGCCGGTGACCTTGGTCAGAGAATCTTTCAGCAACCCTTCTCCTGGAAATCGCTGGGAGTCGACATACGTGGGCGCTCACGCAATCTGCGCATCAACTACCGTACCTCCCATCAAATTAGAATGCAGGCTGATCGTCTCTTGGGACCTGAGGTTGCAGATGTTGACGGCAACGTTGAAGAACGATGCGGGACCATCTCTGTCTTCAACGGGCCTAAACCAACTATTTTGGAGTTGGAGTCAATCGAAGATGAGATTCATGCTGTCGGTCAGTGGCTGAAGGATCGTTCAAGCGAAGGCTTGATGCCGCACGAGTTCGGCGTATTCGTTCGATCAGTCGCCGAACTGGATAGGGCAAAAGCTGCGGTTGAGAATGCCAACCTTCCATTGGTTGTGCTCGATGAAAAAGTTGAAACTGTGAGCGGGCACGTGTCGATCAGTACCATGCACCTGGCGAAAGGACTTGAATTTAGAGCTGTAGTTGTCATGGCATGCGACGACGAGATCATCCCCTTGCAAGAGCGGATTGAAACCGTAGCAGATGACGCCGACCTGCAAGAAGTCTACGACACTGAGCGGCATCTTCTGTATGTAGCCTGCACCAGAGCGCGTGATCATCTGCTGGTGACGAGTGGGGATGTGGCGTCGGAGTTTTTGGATGACATGAGAATTTGAGGCACAACGCCTATGCCTTTACTCACTCGCCGGGAATCAAAGACCTTCCCCCCACAGACTGGGGAGAGGCGATGTCCATAATCGCATAGGCATCCCCTTGTCCAGATAGTTGCAGGGTTGAGTTTGTTTGACCCGTATTCCCTTGAGAGTAACCAGTTCTGACACTCGGTGTCGCACTATGACCTATACCACCACACTGACCATCACCAACCGACAGACCACCGCGATCACCTTCATCGAGCGGAATTGAGCTATGACACCACTTTCCGGCTTCGCGTCTTCACGTGGGCAAAAAAAGAGGCAAGGATGAGCCACAAGAAAAACCAGCACCTCACCCAACTCCGCGACGGACTCCTGCCCATGCTGATGAACGGCCAGGTCAGGGTGGCGTAAAGGGGTAAAACGATGAATCACTCCGAAATCCTCATTTATCAGGATCAGCAAGGCAAGATCAGAATCGATGTGCACCTGGAAGACGAGACCGTCTGGTTGAGTCAAGAGCACATGGCGGTGTTATTCGGCAAGAGTAAGAAGACCATCTCCGAACATATCCGAAACATTTTCAATGAGGGCGAGCTGGACGAAAATGTGGTCGTCCGGAAATTCCGGACAACCACTCCGCATGGTGCCATTGCGGGAAAAACCCAATCCCGGGATGTACAATTTTACAATCTGGACGTGATTATCTCGGTCGGTTACCGCGTCAAATCGCAACAGGGCACCCAGTTTCGCATTTGGGCCACCCAGCGGTTAAAAGAATATATCGTCAAGGGCTTTGCCCTGAATGACGAACGCTTCAAAACTGGCAACTCCATGAATTATTTCAGCGAGTTGCAGGAACGCATCCGGGAAATCCGTCTTTCCGAGCGCTTCTTTTACCAGAAAATCAAAGATATCTACACCACCAGCATCGACTACGACCTTAATGACGAAAAAACTATTGCGTTTTTCAAGGTGGTTCAGAACAAGTTGCTTTGGGCGATCAGCCAGCAGACGGCCGCAGAACTGGTCTATCGCCGTGTGGACGCCACGCTGCCTTTGCTGGGCATGCAATCCTTTGATAAAAAGAGCGAATTGACCGTTCGCAAAAGTGACGTGAGTGTCGCCAAAAATTATCTGAATGAAGACGAGATAAAACTGCTTGGGCTGCTGGTCGAGCAATATCTTGCCTTTGCCGAAACCATGGCCCAACAGCGCACCCCCATGTACATGCAGGACTGGATGCGATCCTTCAGATCAATGGTCGGGAGTTGCTGACCCATGCCGGCAAGATCAGCCATCAGATGGCGCTGGAAAAATCAGACCTGGAATATGATAAATTCCGGGAAACGCAGAAGCAGCTTCAGCATGAAGAGAGTCTGAAAGAGTTGGAGCAGGACATTCAGCGCATCAACCCGCCCGGGAAATCGGGTGCCGACGATGAAAAGAGACCCTGATCCGCTGCCATGACGACACCGTGGGCAGCAAGGCCAGAATGTATCTGCCATGGTGGGCGTAATGCCACAGGCAAAATTGCTTGACTGAGAAGCAACAGTCAATACGCAAATAGCTGTAATCTAACAATGAATTAACTTTTACATGTAGTAAATTGCTTGACTGGCGCTGGAGAAAAGGCTCAAAAAGCTGAAGCCGCCCCGAGGGACGGCTTCGTTACTCCTTCTACACATGGTAGATAAGCTACATAAATATATCGTTCGT
>JAGXHL010000093.1 GCA_024636215.1 Deltaproteobacteria bacterium | reverse complement strand
AGCTCCAGGCTCCAGCCCCCAGCCCCCAGCCCCCAGCCCCCAACCTCAGCCTCACTGCCTGGTCAGGCTGCGATAACGGATGCGGTGCGGCTGGTCAGCATCTTTACCCAGTCGTTTCTTGCGATCTTCTTCGTACTCCGAGTAATTGCCTTCATACCAGACCACCTGGGAATCGCCCTCAAAGGCCAGGATGTGGGTGGCGACCCGATCGAGAAACCAGCGATCATGGCTGATGACCACGGCACAGCCGGCGAAGCTTTCAAGAGCCTCCTCAAGCGCCCGCAGCGTATTGACGTCAAGGTCGTTGGTCGGTTCGTCAAGCAGCAGGACGTTTGACTCCTCGCGCAGGATTTTGGCCAGATGCACTCGGTTGCGCTCACCGCCGGACAACACGCCAACCTTCTTCTGCTGGTCGCCTCCGGAAAAGTTGAAACGGGCAACATAGCCACGTGAATTGACCGGTTTGTTGCCAAGCATCATCTGTTCCTGACCGCCGGTAATTTCTTCAAAAATGGTTTTGCTGCCATCGAGCGGACGGTCCTGGTCAACGTAAGCGAGTTTAACCGTGTCACCGACCTTGAAGCTGCCGCTGTCGGGTTGTTCCTGACCGGTAATCATGCGAAACAGAGTGGTCTTGCCGGCTCCGTTGGGACCGATGATGCCGACGATGCCGCCGGGCGGCAGCATGAAGTTGAGCTTCTCGTAAAGTAGCCGGTCATCGTAACCCTTGGCGACGTCTTTGGCTTCGACAACGATGTTGCCAAGGCGTGGGCCCGGTGGGATATAGATTTCCATGTCTCTTTCGCGCTCAGCCGCGTCCTGGCCCAGCAGCTTCTCGTAGGAATTGATGCGGGCCTGGCCTTTGGCGTGGCGGGCCTTGGGGCTCATGCGAATCCACTCGAGCTCGCGCTGCAAGGTTTTTTGACGATTACTTTCGGCCTTCTCTTCCTTGCGCAGACGTTCCTGCTTCTGCTCCAGCCAGCTGGAGTAATTGCCCTTCCAGGGGATACCGTGACCGCGGTCGAGTTCCAGAATCCAGCCGGCCACGTTGTCGAGAAAGTAACGATCATGGGTGACCGCGATAATGGTGCCTTCATAACGCTGCAGGTGCTGTTCCAGCCAGCCCACGGTTTCTGCATCAAGATGGTTGGTCGGCTCGTCAAGCAGCAGGATATCCGGTTTTTGCAGCAACAGCCGACAGAGAGCAACCCGACGCTTCTCTCCACCGGAGAGCACACTCACCCTGGCGTCACCCGGAGGGCAGCGCAGGGCGTCCATGGCCAGGTCAAGCTTGGAATCAAGTTCCCAGGCATCGAGGGTATCGAGTCTCTCCTGGACCACGGCCTGACGATCACAGAGCTTTTCCATATCGGCATCGGGATCGGCAAAGGCTGCATTGATCTCTTCAAACTCCTTGAGCAGATCAACCGTTTCCTGAACTCCCTCTTCAACCACTTCACGCACGCTCTTGTCGCAGTCAATCAACGGCTCCTGCTCGAGGAAACCGACGCTGTAACCATCGGAGAGGGTGGTCTCGCCATTAAATTCCTTATCGATGCCGGCCATGATCTTGAGCAGGGTCGATTTACCGGAACCGTTGAGGCCAAGCACGCCGATTTTGGCGCCATAAAAGTAGGAAAGGGAAATGTCCTTGATGATCGGCTTGTTGTTATAGCTTTTGTTGACGCCCATCATGGAATAGATGACTTTTTTGGTATCTTCGCTCATAAGCTTAATCCCTCGTTAAAGTGTTGTTGAATCATCGGCTTATACACCATCTGCGGCCCGGGAGCAAGGCTCACCGGCAGATTTTGTCACCGTCAGACAACCGTCGCCCGGTCGTTCTTCGGTCGTTCGAATGCGATTCATTGCTGATTTTGGTTTACATGGTGGTTTACATGGTTGACACTTTCTAAGTGAAGAGGTTCAATCGTGTTTGGAAATCCATCGAGAGGTCAGCATAAATGAGTTTTTTAAAGAAAATGTTTGGCAAAAAAGACCCCGTAGAAGAGATGCGTCAAATGGTTTCCCGCCAGGACTGGGCGGGTTTATTGAGCGCAGCAAAAAGGCTTGATCGGACAGAGCTGGACGCAACACTCCTGACTGAAATCAACAGCTGGGAAGATCAGGCTGGCGATGCCCTGGCGAAGATCAACCTTGAAGAAGGACTCTGGGCACAAAAATCAGGCAACCTTCTGCGAGCTCGTGAAGATTACCAGTTGGCGATCGAGCAAGCCAGGTCAACCGGGCTGCGCAAGAGCGCCGAAAAGGCCCTGGCGGACCTGGAGCGTGGCGACTTGCCGAAACAGGAAGCGGACGTCAGCGAAAGTCCGGCCATTCATGCCGGCTGCAACAGCGCTTGCTCGACAAGCTCAGACCCGCAGCTCACTGCTGAGGAAATGGATCTTGATAAAGAAGCCCGCCTGGAGTTGCTGCTGGCCACCATGCCCGCTGAGCTGGCAGATCGTTACCTGTCTGCCGGAACGGAGTTTCGCCAGGCCTGGCTGGCCGTTCAGGACGGTGAGGACAAACAGGCCCTGGAGCTGTTGACAAAGGTTCCGCAAGCTCAGCGTAACGCCCTCTTCCTCTTTGAACGCGGCGCGCTGATGATCCGCGCAGGTCAGCTGAAAAAAGCTTATCAGGATCTGCAGGCGGCCTTGACCCTCGAACCGGACTTCTTCCCGGCCTTCGAAGCCCTGGTCGAGGTGCTGGCAGCAACCGGTCGTATCGATGAACTGGAGAGAGCGCTTAAAGAGACCTTGTCTGCAGAGCGTTTTGTCGGCTACTCCTGGGCCCGCCTGGCTGAATTGCATGCCCAGCGCCGAGAGTTGGAACCGGCCTTGGCTGCCGGGCTCAAAGCCATTGACGAAGGCATTGTGGATCCGGGCCTGATCTCTCTCTGTGCCCAGCTCATGGAACGCTCGGAACGCTTCGATGATGCCGAAGCCTTACTGATGCGCATGCCGGCAGGTGGCTGTGGAGGTGGCGCGCACCCGCTGCTGGCCGAATTCTGGCTGCGGCGCGGCAAGAACCTTGACCGGGCGCTCGAATCCTTTAAAGGAGCGCTGCGCCAGGAGCGCGACAATCCGCGCTGGCTCCTGCGCATCTCCCAGGTCTACCTGGCGAAGGGCTGGCGCAAGGAAGCTGCCGAACAGCTTCAGCGATTGATGAGCCAGAAACAGCTGCCCGAGGAGATTCGTGCGGAGATCAAAACCCTGGCGGATAAGCTGCAGGAGAGATAAAGTCAATCTGATATACTTCATTGTCAGTAGTCAGTAGTCAGTAGTCAGTAGTCAGTAGTCAGTAGTCAGTAGTCAGTAGTCAGTTGTCAGTTGTCAGTTGTCAGTTGTCAGCTTCGTCAGATGTAAGCACTCAACTTTGGAGTCTGATATGAGAAGAATATTCCCCTGGAGTCTCGTCGCGCTACTGATTGCTTTTTTAATATCAGGTTGTTCTTCGACAACATTGACCGGCTCATGGCGTAGCCCGGACTATACCAGTCCAGTCAAAAAAGTTTACATCGTTGGCATTTCCAAACAGGAAACCAGCCGGAGATTATTCGAAGATGAATTCGGCCAGAGCCTGCAGACCTACGGTATC
This sequence comes from Deltaproteobacteria bacterium, assembly GCA_024636215.1. The sequence continues at coordinate 134,083 of JAGXHL010000093.1, read as the reverse complement.
GAGACCGTCTCCAGCTACAAGGACCTGAAAAACAACCAGGATGCCGACCTGGAGCTGCTGACCAAGAAGGTCAGGGCCAATGGCGCCGACGCCCTTCTTCTGACACGCATCCTCGGCAAACGAACCGAGGAAGTCGTCAATCCGGGGCGAGTCTCTGGATACAGTTCTGTCCCGTCCTATTATGACCGAGGGGGATATTATGACCGAGGCGGATATCGCCCGGACAGAGGGGTCTATCGTCCGGAACCCTACTACCGCAACTATCGCAACTATTATGACCGTCGTTACGAGATGACCTACGAGCCGGCCACAATCTCCCAGTTCCAGGTGGTCACTATAGAAAGCAACCTGTATGATTCAGCCTCCGGTGAACTGATCTGGTCAGCCCAACTGGAAACCGTGCTCGATGGGACGATGCAGACGTTGATTCACGATTTCATTGAGGTCGTAACCAAAGACCTGCACGAACAGGGCGTTATTTAGTTTTCGTCCGGAAACGTCCCTTTTCCTCAATTTCTGCGCGCTGCTCATGCAATCCCATATTTAAAGGAAAACTCATGATATTGCAGGGGACTTTCGTCAACATCGGCGCAGTGATTGTCGGCTCTCTGATCGGCCGCTTTGCCGGCCGCTACCTCTCGCCCAGAATGCGTCAGACCTTGATGATTGGTCTGGGCCTGGCTGTTTTGCTGATCGGCCTGCAGCTCGCTCTGCAGAGCGAGCAGATCATGATCGTCATAGGTGGCCTGATTTTTGGCGGCTTGATCGGTGAGGTGATCGGTATCGAAAAACGGTTGGAAGCCTTTGGCGAACGTCTGCAAAAACGCTTTTCCGGCTCGGGTAAAGTGGCCGAAGGCTTTGTCACCGCGAGCCTGCTTTACTGCGTAGGCGCCATGGCAATTATGGGTGCCCTGCAGGACGGCCTGAGCGGCCAACCGACCATTCTCTATGCGAAAGCGGCTCTTGATGGTGTCGCTTCGATCGCGCTGACCTCAACCCTCGGTATCGGGGTTGTTTTTTCGGTGATTCCCTTACTCTTCTACCAGGGCGGCATCACCCTCGCCGCCGAGTTGGCAGAAAGACTTTTGACCGAGCCGGTCATAACCGAAATGAACGCTGTTGGTGGTTTGTTGATTGTCGCCATCGCTATCGACTTGATGGGCATCAAACGCTTGCCGGTAGGCAACCTGCTGCCTGCTGTTTTCGTGGTGGTGGGCTTGCTGTGGGGCTTCGGCATGGCCTGATTGAATCTTTAGCGTAACTATTCACGTGCCGGCCCAAGGGTCGTCATCCCCGAGTGGTTCTATCGGGGATCCACTTTTAAACTCTGCAAAACCTGGATTCCGGCTAAAATCATGCCGGAATGACGCTGTTAGGAGTGGTCTTCAGGCGCGATTGTCCACTGCTGAAGCCGCTACTACAATAGGGGTGAATGGTTACTATTTAGCTTAGTTTTCATCCGGAAAATCCGGATGGCCACAGTGAAGTTTTCGATCTGGCTGAACCACGGGCAAAGAGACAATAAAGCAGGCACCTTTTTCACCGTTGACGACCTCAATCTGGCCGTGATGATGTTCCACAATCCGGTGAGAGATGGAAAGCCCCAGACCGGTGCCTTTGGCAGAGGTCGAAAAAAACGGGTTGAAGATATTGCGCATCACCTCAGGCAGAATCCCTCCCCCGGTATCCCGAACCTCGACCACGACGGCCTGCACACCACGCAAAGAACCGACTTTGGCACTCACAGTCAGAACACCTCCAGCGTTCATCACCTGTCGAGCGTTGATGACCAGGTTGAGGAAGACCTGGCGCAACTGGCGATAATCGCCGAGGATCTCGGGGAGCTTGCGAGCAAAATCACATTTAAACTCTATATTTTGTCGTTGACATTGGTCATACTCGAGATCAAAGACCTCCTGCAGCACACTCCTCAAATTACATTCTTCAAAACAAACCAGCTGCTTTTTGCTGAAAGAGAGGATGTTGCTGAGCATCTCCTCCATACGTTTGACCTCGCGAGCAATGATCGCAGCATATTCGTTTGCCTTCGGCTCCTGAAGCTCCTGTTTGACAAGGCGCCGGGCAAAACCACCGATGGAGACCAGCGGGTTGCGCAACTCATGAGCAACCTGTGCGGCCATTTCGCCAAGCACTGCCATCTTCTCGCCATGAATCAACTGTTCCTGAACATCCTGCAAATTAGCATGAGCCATCTCCAGGCTTTTCACCAGGCTGGCATTGCCCAGGGCCAAGCCCGCCTGATTGGCAAAAAGCTCCAGGAAGCGTTTACGTGTCGGGGAAATTTCCCGTCGGCTCAAAGGGTTGTCAACGAGCAGAACGCCGAGGATCTGATCACGCCCGGCTAAGGGGGCACAAGCGTAAGGGCCCAGGCCAAGAGCTTCCAATAGCTGCAAGCCCCCCTCCGGCTCTCCAGACGGGTCGGGAACCAGAATAACTTGTTCAGAAAGAAAGGCTTTTGCCAAAGCATTATCATCAGACTTTAGAGGCAGCCGCTGCTTAACAACTTTTTGGTTGTACGCGTCTATACGTTGTGCTTCGCAGGATTCATCATCCAGTTGCAACTGGTCCCATGCCAGATGATTCTCTCCTGCCGGAAGAACCAGTGAAGCCATATCGAGAGAGACCCCTAACATCCCTTGCAGCATGCCGGTCCGCTTGTTGACCGTAAACAGGGTCGCCCTTTCGAACCCTCCCGCTTCGACACCGGTTGCGGCGGACAGGGTCAGGTGGGCCAACTCATCAAGGTTGATTGTGCTGTGCATGGCCCTGGACATCTGGTAAAGCAAAGTAGCTTCCTGGTGAGCGGCTTCCTGCTGGCGTTCGGCAATGACACGCCTTTGAAGTTCCTGATTCAACTCTTCGTAGGACTGCTCAACATCTTTGAAAAGATTCGCAAAAGGAGAACGTAGCGTTCCTTCAATCATGACATAGTAGATGAGAACAGCACTGCCCAGTTTGCAATAATGAGCAAGTAAATGCATATAGTTATGGGCAGCCGCGTCAAAGGTTACGATCAGTTCAGACAGGGCGCTCATAAAAATGGCCGAGGCCAGCAGCAGGGTGAGGTGCTGAGTCAGGTGTTTTTTTCGGAGTAAAAGCAGAAAAGCCGATACGCAGAGAAGGCCGATGATTGCATATTCAACATTTACCTTGAAGGGAGAAAAGCCCCCTCCTTCGACAATACCAGGTGGAAAGATTTCAAGCGGCCACACCAGGGCCAGACCGCCAGCGCCGCTGAGCAGGAATCCGAACAACCATTCCTTGTCTGTGCAGAAGTCCTTGCGGCCGAGGCTAAGAATCGCAAAAAGGAAGGCAAAGGCGCCGAGAGTTCTGGCGATCAGCCACAATTGCGCGGCCTTATCGGGGCTCAGGACCTGGGAAACAGCTGTACTTTGCGACGTCAGCACCATCAGGAGATCAATCAACTCTGACGCAAAAAACCCGACAGCCAGAATCAGAAAGAACTGCCTTCGCACCAGTTGCCTGGTATTCCAGCCGATCAGGAATACCGCTGCCAACAAGATAACGTTGGAGATTTCAATCAGGAGATGGATCAACGGAAGATGAGAGCGACTCAGGCATAAAAGCAAAAGGCCGACCGACAAGAAAACTGTCAGTCCGGCCTTAAGAGATAAGCGTGGCAGGATCGAAGAAAAATTTATGGCAGAGAAAGGCCTTTGCGAGCCCTCCATGTCGTTGCCTGGTTCAGGTTGATCGACCGGCATGACCTCCTCCTGTCTGCCGGTGAAGACTGGCTGGATCAGCCGATTTTTTCCTGGCGCTCCTGCTCGGTCTTGCACTCGATGCACAAGGTGGTGACCGGTCTTGCCTTCAGACGAGCTTCACCGATCTGGTCGCCGCAATCCTCGCATTCACCGAATTCTCCCGCATCGATGCGATCGAGCGCTTCGCGAATTTTGCCTATCAGCCGACGCTCGCGATCACGGATGCGCAATTCGAAATTGCGATCAGACTCCAGCGATGCACGATCAGTCGGATCGGGGAAGTTGTTTTTTTCGTCAGTCATCTCTGAAACCGTCTTGCCGGCATCGTGTAACAACTGATCCATTTGTTCCTGAAGAAGTTCCCGGAACTCCTCCAACTTCTTTTTATTCATAAGAGACTCCTAAACTGAACGGGCACAAATTAAATGAATTTGATCAACAAGTCAACTGAAATGCCTGCTCACCCCCGAAACTGGGCAATCAGAACATAGACCAGGGCAACAACAGCAAACCATGCGGTAAAAACATCGGCGTGCCTGCGGGGCGCCTGTTGTGCCAACTGCTGCGTTTCCTCGGACACTGTTGCTTCCGGTACGGCAGCAATCAGGCCTTTCAGGAGAGTGGGGAACTCCTGATAGGCGTTGGAAATAATCAGAAAATCGTCCGGTCCTGCCATCAGCGTCAGAAAGATCCGGCTGCGGACCCGAACCGACTCCAGTTCGGTCACATCGGAGAACAACAGCCGTCGCTGACGAAAAGGTCGATAAGCGGTCACACCCTCCTGATCAAGGACCACACGGCGGAACGCAGTCTCTATGAAGAGCACCACCAGGGGCATGATCAGGCCCGCCAGGATAATAACCTTGGCAATCGCCTGACCCTGAACGACACTGACGACCAGCAGAGCAACCGTCAGGGCAATCACCAGCGCCATAGGGACAACAAAGGTCCGACGAATCACAAAGGTTTGTATCAAGTTCACTTGGTCAATTCTCCAGGGTTGACGAAATGACCGCTGCGGCCACCTTTTTTCTCCACCAGTCGCACCCGATCGATCATCATGGTTTTATCGACAGCCTTACACATATCATAAATCGTCAGGGCTGCAACTGAGACCGCGGTCAGGGCCTCCATTTCCACGCCGGTCTGACCATTGACTTTGACGCAGGCTTCGATAGCGACCCGCGCTTTGCCATGATCGGCAGTAAACTCAATGGTTACGCTGTTAATCAGCAAAGGATGACAGAGCGGAATCAGCTCGGAGGTTTTCTTGGCTGCCATGATGCCTGCCAGTCGCGCCACCGCGAAAACATCACCCTTCTCGACCCGGTTTTCAACAATCCGCTTCAGGGTTTCCGGCTGCATCGCTACTTCACCACGGGCCACGGCAACCCTGCGGGTGTTCTCTTTCTCGCCCACGTCCACCATGATGGCCTTGCCTTCGTTATCGAAATGGGTCAGTTCACTCATGGCTCGTACCTCGCTTTTGTGGCGCGTAGTCCGTGGCGTGTGGCGTGTAGCGTGTGGCGCGGGAAAACCCTTTAGAAGCGGGGACCTTGTCTTTGCATAAAATAACTCGCAGCCTGTCGCTTAGTCCTTTTCGCGCCACGCGCCACATCAGTTAAAAAGATATTCCATTGCTTCGGCGGCGCTGCGCACACCGATCAATTTGATGCCTTTTGGCTTATCAAGGTTTTTCAGGTTTCCGGCCGGCAGCAGACAGCAGTTGAAACCGAGACGGGCCGCTTCATTCACCCGCATCTCCGGACGGGAAACGGCACGGACTTCCCCGGTCAGGCCGACTTCGCCGAACAGCACCGTACGTTCATCGATCGGCCGGTTGAGATGACTCGAAGCCAGGGCGGCAACCACGCCGAGATCGATGGCTGGTTCGGCAAGCCGGACGCCGCCGGCAACATTGACAAAGATGTCCTGGGCCAACAGAGAGTAACCAACCTTCTTCTCCAGAACCGCGACCAGAAGCGACACCCGGTTGGAGTCGATGCCCATCGCCGTACGCCGCGGGTTGCCCTGTGCGGTGCCGGAGACCAGCGCCTGCAGCTCGACCAGAATCGGCCGGGTGCCTTCAATGGCCGGGACAACCACACTGCCTGCGGCATCTTCCGGACGCTCGGCCAGAAACAGCTCGGAAGGATTCGGCACTTCGCTCAAGCCGGCGTCCTTCATTTCAAAGACGCCGATCTCGTTGGTTGAACCGAAGCGGTTTTTCACCGCTCGCAGAATCCGGTAAGGGTGTCCTGCATCACCTTCGAAGTAGAGCACCGTATCGACCATATGTTCGAGCATGCGTGGACCGGCGATTGAACCATCCTTGGTAACGTGACCCACGATGAAGGTCGGGATATCTTCACCTTTTGCCAGATGCATAAGACGTCCGGCACACTCTCTAACCTGGCTGACACTTCCGGGCGCCGATTCTAGAGCGGCTGTGAAAACCGTCTGGATCGAATCGATCACCAGGAACGCGGGCTTAAGCTCTCTGACCCGTTCTAGCGCACCTTCCAGCGAGGTCTCTGCCAACAGGTAGAGGTCTTCTGCCACGACACCCAGGCGCCCCGCACGCAGCTTGACCTGACGAGTCGACTCCTCTGCCGTCACGTACAGGACCGGTCCCGCCTGGGTCCAGCGTCCGGCCGCCTGCAGTAACAGGGTCGACTTACCGATACCCGGATCTCCACCGATCAGGGTGAAGGATCCGGGCACAACACCGCCGCCGAGGACGCGATCAAACTCATCAATCCCGCAATGCAAACGATCTTCATCAGTCGAGGAGACCTCAGCCAGGCGGACAGGGCTGCTCTCTGAGCGCAGAGGCACGGTTTTGCCGCCCTTTTTGGCCAATGTAATGGTCTCTTCCACCAGGGAATTCCACTGCCCGCAATCGGGGCACTTGCCGAGCCATTTAGGGCTCTGCATACCGCACTGCTGACAGCTGTAGATCGTTTTCTGCTTCAAGGCCGTCCTCGTTGTTTAAAAAAAAGTTATCTTAAGCTTCCAGGATATTGGTGTCAACGACAGTCGCTGTTTTGACAGTCGCTGATGACCTGGCACTGTCTCTGGTTCGCCTGGTCGAAAACCATGCAGGGCCATGCTCCGCCAGCAATGACTTGCACAGAAGACGTGAGGAGGCCTACAATAGAGCGTTGGATGATCAAAGGATCTTTGATGAAAATTTCGCTGAAATATGGATCAAAAACCTTGCCCCTGGAGGTGCAGGCTCAGATTCTGACTGCGGGGGCACCACTGGAGCTGCCGGACCCGAGTGAGGAGATCTGCAGAGCTCTGGCCAATCCGATTGCCTCACCATCCCTGGCAGAGATTGTTCAGCCCGGTGAGCATGTCGTCATTGTCACCTCGGACATCACGCGCTACACCGGCAGCGAGATCTACCTGCCGCTGCTGGTTGGGGAGCTGAACCGGTGCGGTATTGCCGACAACCATATAGAGATCATCATCGCTCTGGGCATCCATCGCAAGCAGACCACGGATGAACATCGCAAAATTCTCGGCACCCTTTACGGACGCATTGCCGTTCATGATCACGAATGTGACGATCCGGCACAACTGGTGGATCTCGGCTGTACAAGCTCCGGACTGCCGGTCCAGATCAATCGACGGCTCATGGCAGCAGACCGGGTCATCGTTACCGGAACCATCGGCCTGCATTACTTTGCCGGCTATGGTGGCGGCCGCAAAAGTCTGGTTCCGGGCGTTGCCAGCCGCACTACCTGCATGGCAACCCATTTCGCCATCTTCAATCCGCCTGCGGAGGGTGGCCGCAACCCGCAGGCCCGCACCGCCAATCTTGAAGACAACCCGGTCCATCTGGCCATTCTGGAAGCGGCAAAGACGATTAAACCTGACTTTTTGCTTAATACCGTTCTGACTGCTGACAAGAAAATCGCCAAAGTCTATTGCGGCGACCTGGAGCAGGCTCACCTGGCCGGTTGCGAACTGGCGCAAAAGCTGTACACTGCACCACTGCAGCAGGCCGCCGATCTGGCGATCGTCTCCTGTGGCGGCAGCCCCAAAGACATCAACTTCATTCAGGCTCACAAAGCCCTGGACTACGGGGTGCAGGCCGTCAAACCGGGAGGCACGCTGATTCTTCTGGCCGCCTGCCCGGACGGCTTCGGCAACGCGACCTTTTTCGACTGGTTCAATTACGAAGACCTGGATGTTTTTGAGAAAGCCCTGCGTAGCCGCTATGAGATCAACGGCCAGACCGCTTTGTCGACCCTGAGCAAAGCTCGCAACTGGCGCATCATCCTGATCAGCGAGTTCAGCCGTGAACAGACCGAAAAGATGGGCATGGAAAAGGCAAAGCATCTTGACGAGGCCCTGCAGATGGCAGGCCAACAACTTCCGGACAACCCGGACGTGGTCGTCATCCCGGACGGCGGGACGATCTTACCGATTATAACTGAAAGACATTAACCACACGGAGAGCACAGAGAAAGGGATAGGGCTTTAGAGGCGTGAAGAAGAGTTCTGAAAAAACGTTCAAGACTAATCCTGCAATTGCTCGACCTGCCTGATGAGATCCGGCAAATCGACCTGCACAACCTGCCAGACAATTTCCAGATCGACACCGAAGTATTCATGAACCAGAAGATTGCGAAAATCCTTGATATCCTGCCAGGCAACTTCGGGCGCACTCTGCCTGAGGTTATCAGGCAGTTTTCCTACAGCCTCGCCAATAATTTCGAATTCTCGGATAACCGCTGACTGACGCATGCGATCATTTCGAAACTCTTCAAAAGAAATATCCTGAACGTAGGACAGTATGGCCTTTCCAGCTTCAATCAGGTCATCAAGATACAGATCAACAGATCGGCTAGACATAACGGATGTCCCGGGCAATCGATTCCTTTATGGCAGGCTTCAGCGTACTTTCAATACCAAGGTCAACCGATCGGTTGAAGGTCTTCTCCAGTTCACGCTTGAAAGCAAGGAAGTTGCGCAGAGACTTGCGGCTGGAATCCATTTCGATAGCAATATCGATATCGCTGTCATCTCGCAGTTCGTCGCGCAGAACGCTACCAAAGACACCGATACGTTCAATACCGTACTGTTCGTGGAATTCCTGCTTGTGTGCCCTGAGGAATTCAAGCACCTGTTCAAGTGATAGGAATTTGCTTTTCGTGGTTTGCACCGACATCGCCAGATTCTCCCCGCCAACATGGCTTGATTCATGAAAATTGACCGCTTCTCACTTCTACCGCACAGTCAAAACCCTGTCAAACCCAAAACCCCGGCAGGGAAAACCTCTTAACACCCCAAAACCACTCAAAATCCATCGATTTTGAACGCACGTTGCCCTCGACAATGGCGGGGTAAGGCCTCAACTTCATATGAACATTGCCAACAAACCACTTGATTATACTGCGAACTTAACAAGTTGCCAGCCCGTCCCACCACCAACCGATTGTCCGCTTGCACTCATGGAGGCATGCAGCCTACAATAGTTCTTTGAATCGTTACACTGGGCAAGCAAAGGATCTTGAGCTTCGCAGGTAATAGCCGTGTACAGCCAGAACAGATAAGGATGGATAGGGGTTAACCACTTGACGAGACCCAGCAGATGGCATACAAACAGCTTCCGGTCAAGCCGGAGGTTGTGATTATTCCGGATGGCGGTACTTTTCTGCCGGTCATAGACCGGCAACATGGCAGATGAACACATTTTCAACCGCTTAACGCTAAAGACGCAAAGTTGCAGAGAGAAGCAGTGAGACCCGAGTCAAGGGCTAAAGATCTGCCCTCTGCGCTTTACCGGTTTCTCTTGGCGTCCTTAGCGTTACGCTTTAAAATCTTCTACGCAAAAGAGATAAAGGCAGAAAACATGCTTTCGGAGCAAATCATAAAGGAACTGCAAAAAATTCTCGGTGAAGAGAATGTCCTGACCAGCAAGGCGGAACGTATCTGTTATTCTTACGATGCTACCCAGCAGAGTTTTCTGCCGGAGGTTGTCCTGCAGCCCGGCACGACCGCAGAGATCGCTCTTGTCATGAAGCTTGCCAATCGCGAGCGCATCCCGGTTTTCCCGCGCGGCGCCGGCAGTGGCTTTACCGGCGGCTCTCTGCCGACCAAAGGCGGCATCGTGCTCTGTACCGAGCGGATGGACCAAATCCTGGAGATTGATGAGGAGAACCTGGTTGCAACCGTTGAGCCAGGGGTCGTCACCGAGCGCTTTCAGAAAGCCGTGGAGAAGCTCGGTCTCTTCTATCCGCCCGACCCTGCCTCTCTGAAATTTTCTACCCTTGGCGGCAATGTTGCCGAATGCGCCGGCGGACCGCGCTGCGTCAAATACGGAGTCACCAAGGACTTCATCATCGGCCTCGAGGTGGTCACCCCTACCGGCGACGTCATCACCACCGGCGGTCCAACCATGAAGGGTGTGGTCGGTTACGACCTGACCAAGCTGCTCTGTGGCTCCGAAGGGACCCTCGGTATCATCACCCGCATTGTCATCAAACTGCTGCCCCTGCCGGAAGCCAAGAAAACCATGCTGGTACTATTCGACTCGATCGACGGTGCAGCACAAGCGGTGTCGGCGATCACCCGCAACAAAATCATCCCGACGACCCTCGAATTCATGGACGGACGCACCATCGAATGTGTACGCCAGGCGACCGACCTTGATTTGCCGCAGAGCGCTCAGGCGGTTTTGATCATTGAAGTCGACGGCGATCGCGAGTTCCTCGACAAACAGGTCAACCGCATCGCCGAGATCATCAAACCCCTCGGGGTGGTCGAAACCCGAATCGCAACCACACCGGAAGAGAGTGAAGCCCTCTGGCAGATTCGTCGCTCGGTCTCGGCCTCTCTGCGCAAGGTGAATCCGGACAAGTTCAACGAGGATATCTGCGTACCGCGCAGCAAGGTGCCTGAGATGATTCGTAAAGTGGACGCCATTGCCGACAAGTACCAGATACCGATCGTCAACTTCGGCCATGCCGGAGACGGCAACATCCACGTCAACATCATGGTCAACAAGAAAGTTTCCGGAGACATTATGAAAGCCGAAGGGGCCATCAAGGATGTTTTCAAGGCCGCTCTCGAACTGGGCGGGACCATGAGCGGCGAGCATGGTGTCGGCATCGCCAAGGCCCCTTACATCCCCCTGGAGATCACCCCGATTGCTGCTGAATACATGAAAGCGATCAAGCGAGCGCTTGACCCTAATAACATTCTCAATCCAGGCAAGATTTTCCTTGATGAGGAAGATCCTGCAGCGGGTGGTGAGTAGCGCGTAGCGAGCAAACCCTTTACTAGGTTGTCCGCGCCGCGCACCACGCGCCACGCGCCACGGAAGTTATGGCAAAACTGAAAAACCTCGAAGATTATCGCGAAGAGATCGAACGCTGCGTCAAGTGCGGCGCCTGCCGGGCGCACTGCCCGGCATTCGACGCTGAACGCCGTGAAGGCCGCGTCGCCCGAGGCAAAATCGCCCTGGCCAACTCGATCCTGGAAGGCGAAGTCGGTCTTGAAGCCAAGGTCCTGGAAGACCTGAGCCAGTGCCTGCTCTGTGGCAGCTGCTGCGCAGGATGTCCCAACAAGGTCCACACCGAGGACATCGTTGCGGCGGCAAGACGGCGAATAGCTGAAGAGCGGGGTCTGTCTACTTTTGGCAAGGGGGTCGCCAGCGTTCTCGGCCGACCGAAGCTGATGAACATGCTGGCCAAGTCCGGCGGCAGCCTGTCAGCCTTACTCTTTAAAAAGCTCCCCGAAGACAGCGGACTGCGCCTGCGCTTTCCGGCACCCTACCTTGAGAAAGACAGGACCCTGCCGCCCATAACTGCCAAACCGTTTCGGGAAAGGGTCGCCGAGCTGACTCCGGGAGACCCGCAACAGCCGACCGTGCTCTTTTTCACCGGCTGCGGCATCAATTACATGTACCCTGCGGTTGGCGAAGCCTTTCTCAAAGTGTTGAAATTTCTCGGTGTTACTGTCATTGTTCCCAAAGATCAGGCCTGCTGCGGCTTACCCGCGGTGAGTGCGGGAGCAACCAGGACGATCGAAAAGCTGGCGGAGCAGAACCTTGCGGCGATCAGTCGGCATAAGTTCGATTACATCGTCACCGCCTGCGCTTCGTGCAACTCCGGACTCGGCAATATCTATGCGCAGATGGGCGACGAGTTCGGCGAGCTGTCGGCAAAAGTCATGGACATCTTTGTTTTCCTGGCCAATCACGGCCTGCCGGAAAAACTTGCATCGCTGCCCAAAGCCGAACAGCGGATCAAGGTCACCTATCACGACCCCTGCCATCTGCGTAATCATGGCATAACCAGGGAACCACGCCAGATTCTCAAGGCGCTGCCCCAGGTGGAGTTCGTTGAAATGCCTGACGCCGCAACCTGCTGCGGGCTCGGGGGAACCTATTCGGTGTACCACTATGAACATACCAAGCGGATCGCCGCCAGAAAAGCCGGCAACATTGCCGACAGTGGCGCGGAGCTGGTCGCAACAGACTGCCCCGGCTGCATCATGCAGCTCCAGGATGGTATCAACCACGCTGAAGGCAAGCAGCGAGCAGTGCATATTCTGGAGCTGCTTGCCAAAGCTTTACCCGACTAGACATAGTGGTTGACAGTTTATTATTAAAAATCGTTTTGTTGTAGTGGCCTGCCAAACTGTTACAATGAGAGCGTCTTGCCAAGGACTTGGCAATCATTAATTATCCAGGAGGAAAACCGATGAAAAAACTGATTTGTCTGATTGTCGTCACCCTGCTTCTAAGCACAGGAGCCGCCCTGGCCGTTCCTGGGGGAAAAACTCTCGAATTCAACAAAAGCCCGATGGGCACCGTTATCTTCGATGGTACACTGCATAAAGAGCAAGGACTCAAGTGCAAGGAGTGTCATAATAAGGACACCTTCCCAAAAATGAAGCAGGGCGCTGTGGAGATCACCATGGATGAGATCTACGCAGGCAAACTCTGTGGTGTCTGTCACAACGGCAAGCGGGCTTTCGATGCACAAGGTGACTGTGCCCGCTGTCACATCAAGAAGTAGCGTTCGGCGCAAGCCAGGCAGCGAATGGACAAGAGAAGGGCCTGCCAGGTCAACTGGCAGGCCCTTCTTTGTGTAGTCTTTTTATCCAGCCCCCAGCCCCCAGACTCTAGCCTCCAGCCCCTGACTCATCCACCAATGCCATGCATGCGGCGACTCGGCGTCAGAAAATCCTTGCCGTTGATCTTATGTTTCTCCGGCTTGGCGCAGGCTGCAGCCAGCAGGCGTTGTTCCAGAACCCGGTCGTCACTACCATCACGCAGAACCGTTTTCAGTTCGGTCTCCTCGTTATCAAACAGACAGCCCCGCACTCGCCCGTCTGCCATCACACGCAGGCGGTTACAATCGCCACAGAAATGGCCCGAAACGGATGGGATCAGACCGATGCGCCCCCTGGCCCCCGGCAGACGATACATTTGGGCAGGCCCCGAGGCGGCCTGGTAAGACAGAGCTTCCAATTCGCCAAGCGTCCGCAGGCAGGATTCAACCGCACTGATCGGCATGCCATCTTTGCAGACATAGTCCAGATCGGCACTGATCGGCATGAACTCGATAAAGCGGACATCCCAGGGGTGTTGCAGAGTCAGCCTGGCAAAGTCAACAATCTCATCGGCGTTAAAATCGGTAAAGGGAATGACATTCAGCTTGATCGGCAACATCCCCACCCTTTCGGCCGCTTCGATTCCGGCCAGGACTTGCTCCAACCCCGAACGGCGGGTCAACTCCTGAAAACGCTCCGGACGCAGCGTATCCAGGCTGACATTCACACGCGAAAGACCGGCAGCCTTGAGCTCCTCTGCCAGATCGGCCAGAAGCAGACCGTTGGTGGTGAGAGTGATTTCAGGTTTTTCCGACAAAGCCGAAAGCTTGCCGATGAAATCGACAATACCGCGCCTGACCAGGGGCTCACCGCCGGTTACACGAATTTTGCGTATCCCAATGCGGCAGGCCGCAGCAGCTACCCGCAGCATTTCCTCATAACGCAGCACGTCGCCATGGCCAAGATCCGCGACACCCTCTTCCGGCATGCAGTAACGGCAGCGCAGGTTGCAGCGGTCAGTGACCGACAGGCGTAAATATTCTATTTTCCGTCCGAATTGATCTTGCACAAGAGTGTCCCGGTTGCGTTGCTCATATTTCCGATGCTAACACCGGCAGGCGGACCCAGGCAAGAGAAGGGAGGCAACACCCATCAACGTTGCTTCTTAGGCAGATACTGTTCAAAGGCTTTCTTGTCGACACAGCAGCGATATGCTTCTTCGCCATCAATCAGCTTGGCCTTAAGCATATCCGTGATATGTTGATCCATCAATTGCATGCCGTCACCCTTTGCTGTCTGCATGATGGAAGGAACCTGAAAAGTTTTTGCTTCGCGGATCAGGTTGGCAACGGCGGAATTGCAAATCAGTATTTCCAGAGCTGCCGCCCGCCCTTTGCCATCGGCGGTACGCAGCAGCTGCTGGCAGATAACACCCTTGAGACTCTCACCGAGCATGGTTCGCACCTGCTCCTGGGCATCCTTTGGGAAAGCATCGATGATACGGTCAATGGTTTTCGGCGCCGAGTTGGTATGCAGGGTGCCAAAAACCAGGTGACCCGTTTCAGCGGCCGTCATCGCCATGGAGATGGTTTCCAGATCACGCATCTCACCGACCAGGATCACGTCAGGGTCTTCGCGCAAAGCGGCGCGCAGGGCATTGGCAAAGGATTGTGAGTGCTGGCCGATCTGACGCTGGTTCAGCAGCGACATCTGATTCTCGTGAATAAATTCGAGAGGATCTTCAAGGGTCAGGATATGCTCGCGGCGGGTCTTGTTGATCAGATCGATCATGGCCGCCAGGGTGGTCGATTTACCGCTGCCTGTTGGTCCGGTCACCAGGACCAGCCCTTTTTTCAGTTTGGTCAGCTTGCGGATGCCTTCCGGCAGGCCGAGTTGGTCAGCGGTCAGGATCTTAGTGGGAATAATTCTGAAGACGCCGGCAACCCCCCGGTGGGTCTCCAGCAGGTTGCCACGAAAACGTGCCACACCTTCCAGGGAATAGGCAAAGTCGATATCCAGCTTGGCTTCGAATTCTGCGCGTTGTTCCTCGGTCAGAATCTCGTAAAGCAGGCCACGGGCCTGCTGGTCGTTCAAAGGCGGGTAATTGAGCTTCTCCATTTCGCCGTGCAGGCGGAAAAGAGGTGGCGCACCGGTAGAGATATGCAGGTCACTGGCCCCTTGTTGCTTCATCATTTTGAACAGCGAATCAATTTTAGCCATGATCTCTCCCGAAAGCCTTTTGGTTGCTATGGAAAACCCTTCCAAAGCGCAGGACATTCTGGCAGAGAGGGCTTTTCATTGTCAAGCTGAATGCCAGAATTTACGACCTCGCAGGGAGTGGATTCCAACTTGATATCTGAGGTAACATCATGGTATCAACCCACGGTTCCACTAACCTTTTGAATCGGCGCTGAACAAGTCGATCAGCAATTCAGATAACTATGGAGTAAGTCATTATGAGTAAAGCTTTGGGACTCCTTTCCGGCGGGCTCGACAGCAGCCTGGCTGCACTCTGCCTTAAACGTCAGGGAGTTGAAGTGACGGCCATTTCCTTTGTCACGCCATTTTTCGGCAGCAGTAAAGCAGAACACTCCGCAAAGCAGATCGGCATCCCGCTGATCATTGAAAATATCAGCCAGATGCATCTTGAGATGCTCAAGACTCCGCGCTACGGCTATGGCAAGAACATGAACCCATGCATCGATTGCCACGCCATGATGTTTCGCCTGGCCGGCGCTATCATGGCCGAACGCGGCTTCGACTTCCTCTTCTCCGGTGAGGTCCTCGGACAAAGACCCATGAGCCAGAATGCCAACGCGTTACGCACCGTCGCCAACTACTCCGGCCATCCGGACCGTATCATCAGGCCTCTGTGCGCCAAGCTTTTGCCGGCCACACCGATGGAAGAACAAGGCCTGGTCGATCGAGACCAGCTCCTTGCTATTCAGGGCCGTTCACGCAAACCCCAGGAAGCTCTGGCCAAAGCATGGGGCTTGACGGACTTCCCCTCCTCGGGAGGCGGCTGCCTGTTGACCGAAATCCACTTCTCCGACCGCCTGCGTGACCTGATCACCCATCAACCCGACTGTAGCGTCGATGATGTCGAACTGCTTAAAATCGGCCGTCAGTTCAGGCTTTCCGAGCAATCCAAGCTGACTTTGGGCAGACACCAGAAAGATAACGAGGCGATTCGGGCCGCGGCCAAAAGTGATTACATCATTCTGCGCACACCTGGCGTCTCCGGTCCATTAGGGCTGGTTTCGGGAAGTCCGTCGGAGCTGGATCTGCAAACAGCGGGAGCCATTCTTGCTACCTACGGCAAAGGCAAGGATCAAAGTGAAGTTGAGGTCTTGGCTGAGCGGCCGGACGGAGAACAGAGTTTCACCGTCACGCCGATGGCCAGAGAGGACTCACAGAAGCTGATTGTTTGACACTCTCAAGGGACAGCAATCCCCCGCAGGATTCGGAGACAGGTCCTCTAAAAGGAGTATCCGAACCACCATCCTGGCCTTCCGGGGACATCCTTCCGGGGACATAACAGCTGTTTTAATGTTTTCACCTTCCCATAGAGGTCTTAACCAGAAGCGCAAAAAAGGGGACACGTAACTTAGTACATGTCCCCTTTTTGCTTGCTGGTGTTCAGGTTTGGCGCAGCAGGCGTTACATCATACCGCCCATGCCGCCCATACCACCCATACCACCCATGCCGCCCATATCCGGCATACCGCCGCTACCTTCTTTAGCCGGCGCATCCGCTATACAAGCTTCGGTGGTCAGCATCAGACCGGAGACAGAGGCAGCGTTCTGCAGAGCATAGCGCACCACCTTGGTCGGGTCGATGATACCGGCTTTAACCAGGTCGACGTACTCGTCAGTCGCAGCATTGAAACCGATGGAACCTTTGCGGTTCTTGACTTCATTGACAACGATCGAGCCTTCCTGACCGGCATTGGCAGCAATCTGACGGAGAGGCTCTTCAAGAGCACGTTTGACGATATTGACGCCGAACACCTGCTCGCCTTTAACCTCAACCTTGGCCACCGCCTCAATGGCACGGATCAGGGCCACACCACCACCGGGGACGATGCCCTCTTCGACGGCAGCGCGGGTTGCGTGCAAGGCATCTTCAACGCGAGCCTTCTTCTCCTTCATCTCGGTCTCGGTCGCAGCGCCGACCTTGACCACGGCAACCCCGCCGATCAGCTTGGCAAGACGCTCCTGGAGTTTCTCGCGATCGTAGTCGCTGCTGGTTTCTTCGATCTGGGCACGAATCATCTTGACGCGACCGGCGATATCGGCCTCGGAACCGGCACCATCGATGATCGTGGTGTTGTCTTTGTCGATGACGATGCGCTTGGCTGTACCGAGCATATCAAGGGTTGCTGTCTCCAGTTTGAAACCGACTTCTTCAGAGATCACGCGACCACCGGTGAGTACGGCGAGGTCTTCGAGCATTGCCTTGCGACGGTCGCCGAAGCCGGGGGCCTTGACAGCGGCGATGTTCAGAGTACCGCGCAGCTTGTTGACGACGAGAGTCGCCAGGGCTTCACCATCGACATCTTCAGCAATAATAAAGAGTGGACGACCCTGTTTGGCGACCGGCTCAAGAATCGGCAGGAGATCACGCATGTTGCTGATCTTCTTGTCATGGATCAGGATCAGGGCGTCTTCCAAGACCGTTTCCATGCGCTCCGGGTCGGTGACGAAGTAGGGAGAGAGGTAGCCACGGTCGAACTGCATGCCTTCAACAGTCTCGAGAGAGGTTTCCATCGACTTGGCTTCTTCAACGGTGATAACGCCTTCCTTGCCGACTTTTTCCATCGCCTCGGCGAGGATGTTGCCGATCGTCTCGTCAGAGTTGGCTGAAATGGTGCCAACCTGGGCGATCTCTTTGTGATCTTTAACCGGCTTGGAGAGGGCTTTCAGCGAGGCTACAGCGGCTTCAACGGCTTTGTCGATGCCGCGCTTGATTTCCATCGGGTTATGGCCGGCAGTGACCAGTTTGACGCCTTCACGATAGATGCTCTGGGCCAGAACCGTGGCCGTGGTCGTACCGTCACCGGCAACGTCGGAAGTTTTCGAAGCAACTTCCTTGACCAACTGAGCACCCATATTCTCGAAGTTGCCTTCGAGTTCGATCTCCTTGGCGACGGTGACGCCGTCCTTGGTGATCAGAGGAGCACCGAAGCTCTTAGCGATAACCACGTTGCGCCCCTTGGGGCCGAGGGTGACTTTTACTGCGTTGGCAAGGGCGTTGACCCCTTCCAGAATCGATGCACGAGCTTCCTGTCCAAATCTAATTTCTTTTCCAGCCATGTCTATATATCTCCTTAATCGTTCGGTGAATTAATCTTATTCGACGACGCCGAGGACATCGTCCTCACGCATCATCAGAAACTCTTTGCCTTCGATCTTGATCTCGGTGCCGGAATACTTGCCGAACAGCACCTTGTCACCCACTTTGACATCAAGAGGCAAAACTTTGCCGTCTTCGGTCATTTTGCCCTTACCTGCAGCAACAACGTTACCCTGCATAGGCTTTTCTTTGGCAGAATCCGGGATGATGATACCGGCAGCTGTCGTGGTCTCCTCCTCGAGGCGTTCTACGATAATCCGGTCGTGCAAAGGTCTGATGTTCATAACATTTGTTCTCCTTTCTTGAGAAAATCCGGGATATAAATCCACTTGATTAATATTAATCCTTACCGGGATGACTATATTGGCACTCGCAATCGAAGAGTGCCAAAAGCAGGCCTAAATATAATCAGCATATTGAGATTGTCAAGGTATTTTCAGAAATATTTACAGAATAAAAGAGAATCGTCTGTCGATCGCCAGACGTTTGTGGCCATAACGATTCAAGTCAGCGAAATAATTAGTGCCCATTCGGAAACTCCGGATGGACAGGGTGAAGTTTTCGATCTGGGAACGAATCAGTTGCGCAGCGTCTTGAGAAGTTCACCTGACAGTTGCGCAGCGATGTCTTCAGCGACCTTAATGCGCTCGACTTCAAGGGTTGAACTGTCATGGTCAAAGAAAGCCTTGACCGGGTATTCATAGGCGAATTCAGGAACCTCGCGACCCGGACGATGGTAAGTCAACCGAGCCCTGGTCCGCAACTCCGTTGCGCAGCAGCTGGAATCTTCAACGTAGGCGTAGATTTCTCCGGTTACGTATTTACGTATCGCCAGCCAATCCGGAGCAACGCGCTGCAAACCCTCTTTGAGGATAACAAACTGCACGCCAAACTCTTCCCCTCCCTGATTCAACTGATCGATGAACTCATCAAAGAGCCTGTCATTGACTTCGTTGGGCACCATGACAGCGGCGAAAGGCACGACATAAATGATCCCCGGCTCAGGTTCGGATATTGGCAAAAGCTGCGGCGGTGAGTCAGGTATCGTTTGCTTGAGAGGTTCGGGCATAGACGCGACAATCAGTGCATCCTCCTCTGTCACACGAGGTCTCAAAGAGCTTGGAGCCCTGACGACAGGAACGCCTGAAGGGCGGAATTCCTGGGGGATATCCGGCTGCGAGACCACGGAAGCCACGGTATCTTCACCTAAAATGGTAAGGATCTCCGCATTGAGTGGGTTTTCCGGGATCAGCTCTTGCTCAAAGGTCATTTTCTCGGCATCTTCAATTTCAGACGTAAGTGCCGCAAAGAGTTTGGTCTCTTCGATCATACGCTGTTCTTGCAGCGTCATGGTTTCGGGTAGAGTCGAAGTAGCGGCCGGCAGCTCAGTCTCGACTACGGCGACTTCACCAGACAGCGACTCTTCCGCCGGCTTCTGAACGACTGGCGAAGCAGGAGCTTGGCCTCGTTGTTCCGGAGACGAATCTGAAGCAACCGCCACAGCAGCTTCCTCAGCAGAAGGAATAACTTCAACCTCCACAACCTCAGTGACAGGCAACGCTGGTGGCTCCTCAACGATTGGAGACTCAACAAGTACTGGCGGGTCAACGACAACAGGTGGCTCAACGACAACAGGTGGCTCAACAACAACAGGTGGCTCAACGGCAACGGGTGGCTCAACGGCAACGGGTGGCTCAATTACAACGGGGGGCAGCGGCGGCACAGGTAATTTCGGGGACTCCGTTGCCCGGGGCGCGATCTCGGGGAGCGTAATATCTGTCGCGAGAGCGGGCGCTGCGGGTGCCCCAGGCTTCTCTTTTGGCTCTGGAAGATCAGGAACTCTGCCGTCGACAACCGGCATCGGCGGCACGACAGGCGGCATCACCGCCTGCGGGAGCTCAGGCAAGGTCTCAACGACAAAGGTCGGTGGGGCTAAAGGTTCGACAGGATCAACATATTCGGCAGCCGGTGCCAATTTTTCTTCAACGAGCTCGGTAACGACGTCCTCTATCGGCTCGGGTAAAGTCTCAGGCAGAGGTGCGGAACCTTCCTCGGCCAATACCGGCAAGTGAACAGTTTCATCCAGACCAAGGACTTCGCTGACATTCAATGTCTGCATAAGAGCCTGTCCGTCAGAAAGCTGCGCCATGTCCAGCAGGGTCCGCTTTAACGGCTCAAACAGTTCCAGGTTCTGGCCGCTCCGCATAATTACCAGCTCTGCTGAATATTCTCCCGGCTTATCCGAGCGCATGAGTTTTACCAGGGGCTGATAATCTCGACCCAGGTTTGTCTCTGCGAGGGGACGCGACAAAATGGCCAGATCGACCATTTTATAGCGCATAAACCACTCCGTGAAGGCTTCCATACGGGAGAATTCTCTGATCGTAATGGAAACCGGCAGGGTTTCTTCGAGGAAGCGAGCCAATTGCTGAGCCTGTTCGGTATTGCCCAGCAGGCCACCAGGAGCAGAAACAACACCAAGAACCAGCTTTTTCAGCTGCGACTCGTCACTGGGGATAAAAACACTGCTGCCCATCTCCACATCCGGAGTCCAGGCACGGCCCGGGCTTAAAGGCGGCACATGGTCCAGCCCTTGCTCTGCTGAAACGTCTGTGCCCGCTGGCAGCGGTCGTCTGTCGAGAGCCGTCACGGGCTGTTCTTGCCGAAGCGGTGCCTCACCCGGAACGGTTTTTGTCATTGCTTCTTCACCGAAGAGCTCCGGTTCACGCAGGGCTTCAGCTGCACGCTGCAGCCAGTCGCCACTCACTCCCTGTCGGGAGACCAGGAGCAGGTCACCGGGCGGATCGATTTTGCCAACCGACAGAAAGCGACCGGGGTTAGCCTCAACAACTTTCGAGGAGAGCAAAGCCAGGTCAAGCATGGCAAACCGGTCGATCCAGTTGATCAAGGTGGCGGCATCGGAGAGTTCCTTGACGACGACTTCTTCCTGCAGCCTCTCAGTGAGCAGCGCCGCGAGGGAGTTTGCCAGGGCGGGCGAGACCTCTCCGGAAGAATCTAGAGTACCAGGCACAATACCGAGTGTCAGTCGCGCGTCTGCCGGGCTGGTGACCAGCAGTGAAAGCAGCAACAAGAGTATGGCAAAAGAGTGTTTATTCATGGCAGGTTTCAGCATCCTAATCACTCTTAACCTGACTGTCAATCTTGTTGCATTGCGGATATCCTCAAGAGAGAGTCAAAAGGTCTCCTGAGAGTTTCCAGAAGACCTTTGCTGCCCGCTTAACCGGCCTAAATAGTGGCCATCCGGAAACTCCGGATGGCCAGGGTGCAGTTTTCGATCTGGAGCGAGCAGTTTTTCGTAAGGTCAAGGAAATCAAGGATTTGAGCGGAGGCGTAGTGCTTTACGCCGCACAATCAAATCCGCCGATGGACGCAGAGATTGCGGAAAAGAGCCGTTCCCGGACGAAAACCAAATAACTATGCGACCAGTGCACCGCCACAGGAGGACCCACAGCCGGCGGTACAACCGAAGCAGTGCTCACCAGTCACGATATCGCGCCCCCGCAACTTTTCTGGCTCAAGGTCGTCAATATGTCTGGCCAGCCCTGCAGTGAGTGGCAGACCCAAGGCGCTGTTGAAATCACAATCAGAGAGATAGCCATTCCACGCGACGCAGATCTGGTGACGGCACATCAACCCGTCCAGTGTTGACTGGTTAAAGCTATCTTCGAGCAGCGATTTATAGCTTTCTGCTTCACCATCACGCTGCAGATCATTCAGGAAGCGTCCCATCGGCATGTTGGTTATGGTCAGAAGCCTGGTAAACTCCACCTCAAAACGATCCTTCAGTTGTTTGCGGTAAGCCTCTTCCAGAGTCTCCTGATCAGGAGGCAAGAAGGCTCCACCGGGATTGTAAACGAGGTTCAAGGGCAATGCGGGCAGACGTCCATAGCCGAGAGAGTTCAACCGTCGCAAAGCGGCGATACTCCGCTTGTAGACACCGCCACCCCGCTGTCTGTCAACATTGTCATCCAGATAGCAGGGCAACGAGGCCACCAGGTGAACACCGTGACTGGCAAGAAATTCTGGCGTGTCAGCCTGTCCGGCTTCAAAGAATACGGTCAGGTTGGTCCGCACCTGAACCTGGTGACCGCTGCCCTTGAGAGCTGCGACGAAATCCTTGAAAAAGGGGTTAAGTTCAGGAGCCCCCCCGGTGAGGTCAACCCGAGCGTCCGGCAGTGCTTTCGCCAGCCGCAAGACACTTTGCATCGTCTCCCAGGTCATGACCTCGGTCCGTATGGGATTCGCTTCGACGTGACAATGTCGACAGCTCAAATTACAGAGCAAGCCAAGATTAACCTGGATCGTCTGAACCTCTTGACTCTTCAAGTCTTCACCGATGGTCTGGCGAACGGCCCGACTGAAGTTGTTCATAAAAGCTCCAACAATTATAAGTTGATCCGCTAATTAGTGCCCATCCGGAAAATCCGGATGGGCACAGTGCAGTTTTCGATCTGGAAGCGAGCAATTTTTCGTAAGGTCAAGGAAATCAAGGATTTGAGCGGAGGCGTAGTGCTTTACGCCGCACAATCAAATCCGCCGATTGACGCAGAGATTGCGGAAAAGGGCCGTTTCCGGACGAAAACTAATTATATACACGATTGGCTGGTAATGGGAAGAGAGCGCCTGGCCACAAAACAAATAAAGTAACCAGGCGCCACAGGTTGCAGAGCTTACTGATAGTAAGCGAGAATCAATCCTTGGAGTGCCTGCCGAGCAGTTTTTCACCGATTGCCGATTGCACAACTTCCTTGAGAGCGGACACCACCTGTTGGTCGTAAGAACTGTCGCCGGCTTTGATAATCTCCAGCGTTTCACCTGTTGATCGAGCCGCCCGGTAAGCACGTGGCTCAACCATGGCACAAAAGCTGTTGACGACGGCAAGAATCCGCGCGGGCAGGCCAATCTCATCCCCCTGTAAACCGTTCGGGTAGCCCTGCCCATCGAGAGTCTCATTCATCTGGTAGACCGCATCGAAGACGGGCAAACCAAAATCGATATCCTGCAGAACGTTAACGGCGTGTTCAACATGCTGCTCCAACTCAAATTTTTCTTCAGCGGTTAAAGCCTCAGCCTTGAAGAGCAGATCCCGATCGAGGAACAGTTTTCCAACCTGGGAAAGGTTGGCGGCTGTATCAACCGTAGCAATCACCATATCGCTGGCATTCATGGCCTTGGCAACCGCGACGCTGAGGCGCCCCATCAAGCGAGAATGACCCGCCAGATAGGGGTCGGTCAATTCAATGGCACGCACCAGGGCCTCTACTGTTTTTGCCGTCGCCTGTTCATGCCGCTTCTGCACTTCGACAATTTCCGTCACATCACGAACAACCGAGACAATCCCGGAAGGCTTGCCTGCTGCATCTTTCAATGCGGATTTCGAAATTTGCAAATGGTGGGGTTGCGATTGCAGATAGAGCTGTTCATTGAAGGTGATCGGCTCCCCGCTGGCTAAAACCTGCTGGTCGGAATGTTCAAGGCGGCGGGCCGTGTCATAACCAAAAACAGCTTCATTATCCAACCCGATCAGCTCTTCAGGGCTGCGCCCCACCGCACGGGCGAAGGCAGGGTTGACATAGAGATATTTTCCCTGCAGATCCTTGAGTACGATGTAGTCAGAAATCGTGTTATTAATTCTATCCAGAAGCTGTCGCTGTTTTTCAATCTCCTCGGCAAGGCTTTCAAAGTGCCTGGCCGCCTTACGCTCCTGGTTGCTGATCAACAGAGCCCACACAGCGCCAAACGCAATGGCAAAGGAGATGATCAAAAGTGTGGCGATGCTCAACAGGGCTTTCTGCTGCCCACGCAAGGCTTCACGCGCCACATCGTAATCAGCTTCGACCAGGACCCACATATCAGCACCAGAAATCGGCAGGCCCAGCGAGTAAGCTCGGGTCCCACCCGCCAGAGAAGAGCGGACAGCAAAAGGCAGCGCCTCTGCCTGATCAAGGCTCAAAGGCGTGGTGATTTTCTGCAATTTCCCGGGTAGCCAGGGCACAACCTCTTCGTAACCTTCAGCACCGTTCTGCAGCAAGCGGGCCCTTTCACCCTTCTCCAGCAAGCTGTTGGTCTGCATCTGATTGATCCGCTCACCAACGACCTTGGTCAATAGCAGGACAGCAACCGGTGCAGGGTCAAGACCACTCGCTTCTGGCGGGAATATGGGCAGGAAAGATTCCAGGACCAGGCCGACCGGCGTGTTTTGAATTGGCGCAAACTTGACTTTCTGGGTCTTTAAAACTTGATTGACGAAACCCATCTGATCAGCGCGCAAGGGTGTCGTCGTTGCATCGGTCGCAATATAAACAGTGCCGCTCGGGTTCACAACCCGACCGCCGGTATAACCTGTAATACGGGTAAATTCGATCAGCAGGCTCTGCATCATCGGCAACTGGGCAGAAAGCTGGGCGAGGCCTTCATCAGCAGAGGTTTGCCCGGGCAGAGGCCCGGAGACCAGCTTCGAGACATCATCTTCAACCAGTTTAACCTCAGCGGCATACAGTTTGAAGAGTTCCGAGTTGATCACCCGGTTGGCTTGTTCGATGGCCGTTTCCAGCATTGTATTCGTCAACTGCACCTGCGATGAGGCCATCAATTCAAGCCGTTTCTGCAGATTCGCTTCGAACTCCCGTTCCCTTATCTGAGTCCCCCAGGCCACCCAGACAACGGCGACAATCACGACCAGGACAATGATGCCAAGACCGAACCAGAACACCTTTTTCCGCGACGCCGCCGGGTACTCCGGGAGCGCTGCTGTAGTGGAAATCGTCAGTTTCGTATCCTTTGCGTGCATTGCTTGCGTCTCCTTAAACTTTAGATCAGATGAAAAGACTTAACGTAACGCTCCCGGGGCCACGTGGGCCCAGCGGTAGAACTCATTGACAGAATATTGCGGGATATAATGCTCGTACTTGAGATGCAAAAGCACCAGATCAGACAGATTGTCCAGAACATAGGATTCATCATCAAGCTTGACCGCCAGGATCGCGTGATTGATGTTTCGGATAGTGTCTTTGAGCAGGACAATACGCATATCGTCGATCCGGAAACCAAGTTGTCGCAAGGCATAATATTTGGTAATGCTGTAATCCTCGCAATCTCCGGAAAGCCTGAGGAACTCTCCCGGAGTGGCCCAGTAGTCAGTTACCCCGTAAACATCGATATCCAACCGATAGGGCCAGCGGTTAAAATAACTGTTCACGGCTTTCAGTTGCTCCATGGCCGGCAGATCAAAACTTTGCCGAATGATTTTCTGCCAGCTCAGAGCTGCAGAGGAGCAGGTCTCAAGCTTTGCGTCACAAGCGTAATACTCTTCCGTCTGTGCTTCGGCAGACGCCATAACACGAGACCAGTTCGGCAATGCTTTCAGTGTGCTGCGAAATTCGTGACTTCGAAAGAGACCCTTTCCGGGGGAGATTGCCGGCACAATGCTGCTCTCTGTAGGCTTGGCAGAGGCCTTGGAACCACAACCCCAGAGCCCTACCAGGAGACTTATGGCCAGAAAGCAAAGAAAGCAGCGCAGTTTCGGCATATTCACAGCTCCGGCTAACGTTCCCGCAGAGCGTTCTGCTTTGCTTTCAGAATCGGCTTCAGCAGATAGGCCAGCACAGACTTCTTACCGGTCAGGATATCGATACTCGCCGTCATACCCGGGATAATCGGCAACTCCTGTCCCTGATAAGCAATGGCATTTTTCTGGGTCCTTAACTTGACCTTATAAAAACTTTCACCTTTATCATCCTCGATCGTATCGGCGCTGATTGCTTCTACGACTCCATTGAGGCCACCGAAAATAGAAAAATCATAAGCCGTAATCTTGATCATGGCCTTCTGTCCAGGATGTAAAAACGCTATATCGGCGGGCCGAATTCGTGCTTCGATCAGCAGGCTGTCATCCAGAGGAACAATCTCCAGAATCGATTCTCCCGGACGAACCACACCACCGATCGTATTCAAGTTGATCTGCTTGATGGTGCCACGAACCGGTGAACGCACATCGGTCCGTGTGACACGGTCTTCACCGGCGGACATAATCTGTTGTAAAGACTTCAGTTCTCCGCGACGGCTGTTCATTTCATCAAGGGCCTGAGCTTTGAATTCTGCAAGTCTCTGCTCGATACGACGGCTTGCTTCGTTGGCGGCCTGTCGGATACGCGGGATCGCCAGGCGCAGGGCATCGATGTCTCCCTGCAACGAGGAAATGTCACGTTCCAGGGCAAGGTAATCAACACGTGGATAGACACCCTGATCAACCAGCGGCTTGGCAATGTCACGTTGCTGCTTCGCCAGACCGAGGCCTTGTTCAAGCTGCGCCTTACGGCTTTGCATTTCCGCGATTTCCTGTTGTTTCTGGCTGTGCTGAGAGCGCAGTACGTTAAGCTCCGCCTGCAGTTGCTCGTTTCGTGCCTGGAAAATCGACTGCTGATCTCTGATAACCTGCGGATCTGCCCCCTTGAAGGTGTCGGGGAAAACCAGCTTTGATTGTCCATCTATCTCCGCATTCAAACGCATAATGGTCGCTTCATGTTCAGCAGCTTTGGTGAAAGCATCCTGGTACTGACTTGCCGCCTGGGCGTTATCGATACGAATCAGGATATCGCCCTTATTAACAATCTGGTTCTCCTGAACCAGGAGCTCCTGGAGAATCCCTCCCTCCAGGTTCTGGATCATCTGCACCTTCTGGGAAGGGATCACCGAACCCATGCCGCGGGTCACCTCATCCAGGACGGTAAAGTGTGCCCACAAGACAAAAACCACCATCAACAAGGCGATCACCAGGGTCAAAATAAATGCGATCGAGCTGCCTTTACGATGGATGGCTGCATCGACTTCACTCATGAAATGCAGGTCTTCTTCCTCGCTGAAAGCGCTCAGAAAACCCTGCCGTTGCCGATGATCAAAAGCCTCTTTTATCTCTTTAGATTTTGTCATAATAGCAGACTCTTATCGTTTCCTGGCACCGATCGCGCCGCTTTTAAGGGCTTTCAGGACCTCCGCTTTAGGCCCGTCGGTGACAATCTTGCCCGCCTCCATGATGACTACACGGTCCACCAACTCCAGCAAGCTGGTGCGATGTGTGAAGAGGAGCAGGGTTTTGTCAGGGAGGCGCTCTTTGATCCTTTGCCTCAACAAAAGCTCGGCATTGTTGTCCATGGCGCTGGTCGGTTCATCCAGAATCAAAATGTCCGGATCAAGCAGCAGAGCCCGGGCAATGGTGACCGCCTGACGCTGACCTCCGGAAAGGTTCATGCCTCGCTCACCAACCTGCCAGTCAAAACCGGCAGGATGGCCTTTGACAAAATCCGTGACTCCCGCTAGATTTGCAGCACTCAGAATCGCCGGGCCGTCAACATAAGGAGCACCGAAGGCGATATTGTCGCGGATACTGCCATAGAAGAGATAGTTGTCCTGACTTACATAGCCGATATGACTCCTCAAGTCAGCGACGTGCAGTTGCCGCAGATCAATGCCGTCAAGCTTGACAGAACCCTTTTGGGGTTCATAGAGGCCCATGCAAAGCCTGCCTAGAGTACTTTTTCCGGATCCGGTCCGACCGAGGACAGCAACCTTTTCCCCCGGTTTGATCATCAGCGAGACACCGTCCAGAGCCGGTGTCTGGCTGTTCGGATACTGGAAATGAACCTCTTCAAAGCTGAGCGACGGCTGCAGGGTTTTCGCCTGGATAAATTCACGTCCAAGCGGTCTCTCATTCGGCTGACGCATCAACAGATCGAGAGACTTCAGCGCCATCCGGGATTGCTGCAGGCGGGTCAACATAGCCGCCACGGCGCCGAGCGGTGCCATCGCCCGGCCAACCAGAATGCTGCAGGCAATCAGACCGCCCAGGGTTAACTCCCCTTCGGAGATCAGGTAAACGCCACCGATAATAATCGCCATGCTCACCAGTTGAGCAGACCATTGCGAAAAAGAAATGGAGAAATTTGAGAGCGCTCGGGCTCTGCTGGTTGACTTTGCGTTCAGGCCGACAACCTCTTCCCAGCGCTTCTGGATCTGCCCTTCGGCCATGCTCGTCTTGATCGTCTCCATGCCGGTGATCGCTTCGACCAGCAGGGCATTTTTCTGGGCGCCTTCACGAAAACTTTTTTCGATAATGCGCTGAAACGGCAATTGTAGAAAAAACCCGACCAGGACCACAATCGGCACGGCCACAAGAGGCGCATAAGCGAGCGGTCCTGCGATATAGGAGATCAGGCCGACAAAAAGAAAAATGAAAGGCATATCGACCAGGGCCATCAGGGTCGTGGAGCTGAAGAACTCACGCAAAGATTCAAACTCGCGCAGATTGTTCGCCAGGGTCCCTGCAGATTCAGGCTTATGGTCAAAGCGCATCGCCGTCATCTGCTGCATCAGCTTGCTGGCGATAATAACGTCGGCATTCTTACCGGCAACGTCGGCAAAATAGCTCCGCAGATTGCGCAGTAAAAAATCAAACAGATAGGCGATAAAGACCCCGATCGCCAATGCCCAGAGGGTGTCGAAGGCGCTGTTCGGCACAACCCGATCATAGACGTTCATAATGAATAAAGGACTGGCCAGGGCCAGTATATTCACCATCACTGTCGCCAGCAGCACATGCTTGTAGATCGGGAAAAACTTGAAGATGGTCCCCCAGAACCAGGCCTTGGTGTCGACCAGCTTGAGGTCACTGGCTCTTTGATCAAGTTTACCTTCCGGCTTCGCAAGTAGCACGTAACCGGAATACTGCGCCTGAAGCTGATCCAGGGGCAGACTTTTACCAGTGCCCCCCCCTTGCGGAAAAATCACATCGGCATGCTCATCTTGCAAGGCGTTAAGGATACAGGCCTGGTCATTCTGCAGCACCAGAATACAGGGCATGATCAGAGAGGAGATATTCCGGATTTGCGGTTTGTGGAAGGTGCGAACCGTCAAGCCGGCCTGTTCTGCTGCCCTGATACAGACAGCCAGGGGCGGCTGTTCCCGGCCCTGTGGCATACCGGCTTTAAGGGCAACCGTGGACACCGGTCGACCGAGCAGGCCGGCAACCAGAGAAAGACAACGCAAAACCGGGGGTTCATAATCAACTAACCCCGGAGACACGAAGTCGCTGGAGCGACGCCGCGGCTGCGCCTTGCGAGGTGACTCCTTTTGTGCATTTTTTATCTCGGGCGTTTCCTGTAGTCCTTCAGTCTGTTTATTTTGTTCTGGCATGGTCCCTCGTCAGGGTCGAACGGATGATTCCACCAACTTGGATTCCCCATTTTGAAAGCATCTGTCAAAACATTAAACGCAATAATTCAAGTTATTTACATTTCTTGATTGTACCATTTATTCGCAAAAATGCGACATCCAGACTCGATCTCTTAAATAATAACCGCTATCCCTCTAAAAAAAGAAGTAGAATTGTTTGTGATTACGCTTGGCAAGGCATGAAATTTTGTTATAACTTTCGTTATAGTAACATTTTCCACTGAGGACTTAGCCATTAGGGTATATATATTAAACTTTAGTACTAACAGCACACAAGCTTGACTAAAGATCAAGGAGGCGGAAAAGATGCTGAGGGAAAAGACACTTTTGACAGGACTGATTTTAAGCATACTCCTGACTTTTGCCATCATTACAGGCACCAGTGCTCTGGCACAGGATACGTCTGTAACCTTGACAGACACGGTGACGACTGCTCTGGAGTACAGTCCTCGCCTGCAAGCACTGGCAGCCAACCAGGAAGCAATCGGCTTTGAGCGCGATCGTGCAATGGGCGGCTATTATCCGCAGGTTGATGTCGCCTTCGGGTACGGCATCGAAGCCCACAGCGATACCCTCACCCGGGCTCAGGGCAATGAGCATAATTTTTACGACCGGCTCGAGGGCTCGATACAACTTTCGCAACTGCTTTACGACGGCAAGGAAACCAGGAGTCTGGTTGAGATAGAAAGAGCCAAACTGGTCTCCGCAGGATATAGAACCTTTGACAATGCCGAAGCCATCGCACTCGATGCGATTATCTCCCACATGGAGGTATACCGTCAACGTGAGCTGGTCGCTCTGGCAGAAAAGAATGTCAACGACCACCTGGAAATTCTCGATAAACTCGAAGAACGTCAGGAAGGCGGAGCTGGTAGCATCGCTGATGTCGACCAGACCCAGGCCCGCCTGGCCCGAACCTATGCCTCTCTGGCCGAAACACAGGCCGACCTCAAAACTGCTGAGGCAAATTACCTGCGCCACGTTGGAAAACTAGCCGGTGATGTTGAATTTTACAATGTGTCATCCACTCTCCTGCCTGCTTCACTGGATGAGGCAATCCAACAGACAGCAGAGCGAAACCCAAAGACTTTGGCCCTCGATGCAAACGTTGACGAAGCAGAGAGCAGGGTCGACTTGAGCAGATCAAATTTTTTACCAAAAGTTCATGCGGAATTAAGCTCCAGTTATGAAGACCAGATTGAAAGCTCGGAGACCTATGAGCACAACAACCAGGCGATGATGCGCCTGCGCTGGAACATTTTTAGCGGCCACTCGGATGTTGCTGACCGTAAAGCCGCTATGGCCCGCAAACTGCAGGCAGCAGCCCAGCGTGACGATCAGCGCGACATGGTCATTGAAGAGACCCGGGCCACCTGGGCCGCATTGGAATCAGCACGCAAACAGATGGTTTCTTTCGATGGCGCACTGACCTATAATCAGAAGACCCTCGATTCATATCTGAAGCAGTTTAACGTCGGTCAACGCACACTGCTTGACGTGCTTGATGCCAACAACGAAAAGTTCCAATCGGCCGGCCTGATGATAACGGCAAGAACCAACGAAGTGATTGCTGCCAAAAGACTCCTGGCCCTGACCGGCAAGTTGAATGAAAGCCTGCAGATCGACCCGCAACTTTACGCAGTGGCGAATAAATAACTCACAGACTGCTTCTCTCTCCATAGGGACTTGTCACACTAAAAACTAACGGCCGCCTCACTTCATGCGAGGCGGCCGTTAGTTTTTGACGGCTGAAAAGTTCCGGGACAAGCAGCTTGTCGGACTATCCATGAGCCGGATTTTCGCTCGGCCCGTATAATCCGACAGGCTGCTAGACCAGGCCTCTTTTCTGTGCGTACAAGGTCAGGTCAACCCGGTTACTAATGCCAAGCTTGCGATAAATATTGTGAACGTGAATCTTGATCGTTCCCTCTTGGACAATCAGCTTTTCAGCAATCTGCTGATTGCTCAGGCCGCCGGCGACACAGCGCATGACTTCCGTTTCCCTTGCCGTCAGGATTGTGGCCAGGCGCCTCATCCCCGCCTCTCGATGCAGCATCTTTTCAAAGGCATGACCGATTGACTCTTTTTCCATCCACAAGCCCCCGGCCGCCACCTTTTGCAGACACTGCAGAAGCAGGCGAGTAGGCATGTCCTTCAGCACCACACCCTTAACACCATAACGGAGAGCATCTATCGTCTGGTCTTCATCCATGGCCGTAGTCAGAATAACGATTTTGACCTCAAGCGAACTGTTTTTCAGCTCGTTGATCAATTCAAGACCATTTCGATCCGGCAGATTGATATCAATAACCAGGAGATCTGGCCGCTCTTTCCAAACGGCTCGCATGGTTTCTTCAGCCGTCTTGCAACTGGCAGCGAGATCAAAGCCGGGCTCTGCTTTCAACAACTGGGACAAGCCAAGCAGAGAGAGAGGATGTGAATCAGCAGCAACCAGTTTAATGGTCATAATAACTCCATAAAAACATCGCAGCCAACAAACTGACGAGCAAGTCTACCGCAATTGGCAGAGATTGACAAAGTTTAGCGTCAGGGGAAGCACAAAGTCTTTGCTCTTTGCCCTGCACTGAAAGCTTGGAAACTCCAAAAATCCTGATTTATCGACTAATTTCGAACAAAAGTATAACCAAGGTTATAGGCAATTCAATCTATTGATAAATTGTTGCTAAAACTAAAAGAGTTAGAATTGACAACGATAAGGAGAAGACCATGACCAATCTTTCTGAGAAAAGGGCTTCACAGCGTATCCAGACTGAGGTTCCGGTCTACATAGGACAAACAAAAGGCATGACGCGCGATGTCAGTTGGACAGGCATTTATTTCCTGACTGATCAGTTTTTTGATCATGGTGGGTCTTTTAGCTTTTCACTCGATCTCAATTATGCTCTGCCAGGGAAACCAATCAAGTTGGACTGTCAGGGTGAAGTGATTCGCATCGAGCAACTCGGCGACAAATTTGGCATCGCCGCTAAAATAAATGATTTTCAGTACCTCCATTAAAAAGGCACTTAACCTGCAAGCAGGATCAGGAGAGAGATAACCATGGCAAACGAAAACACTACCAGTATCCAGGATGAAGTAACAGCAGCCAATACAGTTGTCGTACCGACTCCCGAACCAGGGCAGGCTGTGACCGTCACGCTGCAAGCAGAGCAGATCCCACAGATAAATTTTGACCCGGGCACAGAAAGCACCCAGGAGTTTGTGGGCACTGACCTCGTTTTCACCTTGGATAACGGCGCGGTTCTGACCTTCGTGGATTTTGCTGCAAACATCAACGACGGTGAAGTCACTTCCATCATGCTGGAGGATGGCAGCATCATTCCGATCGATGCATTGGTTGCGGCCTGGAACCTCGAGGTTCCGGAAACTGCGGCTGGCGAAGCACCTGCCAGTGGTGGATCAAGTGCTTATGTTGATGACATGGGTGATGCGCTGGGCGGTATTGATAAGCTTGGCGTTCAGGATCCGGATACCTTCGATGCTGGGGCCCCTCAGGTGGTTGAAGACGAGCAGCAGCCCCTACCAGCCGAGAATCTGCCTCCTGATGCGCTCAACGACCTGGCCGACGGCAACGAGTCGGTGACCATCGATGAAGACACCCAGGCCACCGGGAACGTTCTGGCCAACACGGTCGATCCCGACGGTGGACCGGCCAGCGTGGTCGACTTTAGCGTAGACGGCACCACCTATAACGCCGGACAGACGGCGACGATTGCCAACGTCGGGGCCCTGACCATCGCTGCCGACGGGGGCTACACCTTCACACCGCTGGCCGACTACAACGGCCCGGTCCCCCAGGCGACCTACACCGTTACCGACGGCATCGACACCGTCACCTCGACGCTCGACATCGCCATCACCCCGGTCAACGACGTTCCTGTGGTTGGCAACGCTTCAGCTACCGTCTCTGAAGAAGGCTTACTAGACGGAATCCCCGACACTGTTGGCTCGCCAAGTGATGTATCCGACTCCGTTACCTTTACCGGCAACATTGCAGTCTCTGATGCTGATGGCGACAGCCTTTCGCTAACCCTCGAAGATCCTCCAGTTGATGGTGAGTTTACCTCGAACGGCGTGGCTGTCACTTGGACGGGTAGCGGCACAAACACGTTGACTGGCATGGCAGGAAGCACTCCTGTCGCAACTATCTCCATTGCGAGCAACGGCGATTATACAGTAACCCTTAAAGGACCAATCGACCATCCGGGAGTCAACGTTGAAGATGTCGCCTCTTTTGACGTGACGGTAAGAGCCAGCGATGGATTCCAGTCTTCTACAGGCACCCTGACGGTCCACATCGAAGATGATTCCCCTTCAATAGGAAATGTCCCCAATGCAGTCATCACAGCTGAAGCTGGCGTTGAACTGGTTGCCGACACTGGCTTCAAGTCAGGCGCAGACAGCAACGGAGCAGCACTAACTTTCTCCGCTGCCGCCACAAGTGTTGACGCGGATGGTTTTATCAAGGCTTCTTATGAGCATGAGGGTGAAACATTGTCCAGCTACCTGACATTCGGCGGCAGCAAACTCAAATACACAGAAGCTGAAGATGGCTCTCTGACTGCTAAAACTGCTGACGGAACAACAGACGTCTACTCGATTTCTGCAGATCCCGCCACGGGTGAATACACCCTGCAAATGCACGAAACACTTGACGCGTTGCAAGTATTCGCTCAATTCAGCACCAGCGACATCTCGGGCAGCAATTCCGATTTTTACCTGATAACCGGCATGTCAAATGACAATGGAAATGTAGGCGTTGAATTGAAGGCCTCGGCATATGATGCGGATGATAATTTAATGGAAACCGTCAATACCAGAGACGATTTCTTCGGCGTTGGTGGCGGCCAGGATGTTGCAAACAACGATAAGGGTGACAATGACACTCTGGTCCTCGAATTCGCCAAAGCTGACTCCTGGGATAGCTCGACAGGTGATCCCGTCGATGGTGCATTCGAATCCGCCAACCTATCCACCATCAATTTTTCTACGATTGCGTTCGGAGCGGGGGAACAACTTTCCTGGACGGCCTACCTGGATGGCAATGTTGCGGCAAGCGGAACGATAGACGGAACAGGTTCTGATACTTCATCAAGCAATTTGCAAGAGTACTCGCTTGGCCCTTTGGAGGTTGGCAGCCTATTCGATACAATCGAGTTCTCTGCGGCGGAAGGTACTTCTTATAAAATCGGAGGAATCAACATATTGGTTGCCGATGGCACACTAGACCAGAGCACCGGAGTTACTCTCGTCGGAACGGACGCAGATAACGACGCCACGGCAGTGCAGACCATCAACTTGACTTTCTCGAGTAATGAAACGCTGCAAGGAAGCTCTGGGGAAGACGTTATAACTGGCGGCTCAGGAGATGATATGATCACCGGCGGCCTCGGTAACGACATCCTCGTCGGCGGTGAGGGTGAAGATGTCTTCTTGTTTACTGCACAGGGTGGTGAAGGGTCCAACACTCTTGCTGATTTCAATGTCGGCGACGGCTACAATGTGGGCGGAGACGTCTTGAGCTTCACTGATCTGCTCGATCTTGACGAGGACAGTGATATTGACGGGGACGATCTTGCCCTCTTCACTGATAGTGTGACGGTAGCCAATGACGGGACAGATTTAACCCTGACGATTCCGAACGTGGGAGACCCCGGGAGTCCAACTATTGTCACCCTCGCGGGTGTTGGGGCTGACTATGATTCTGGCTTCAGTGGCTCACTGACTGAACTTATTAATACTGTGGACAGCAATGGCAACCAGATTAACATCGACACCTTTGCAACCTAAGGATCGACACAGTCAGGGCAGGAATTGCGGCTCGCGTCTGAGGCAACATCGAAAAGATGGGTGACTTTTTACTCCACCTGATCATGAGCCACTGAAATGTTTACCCATAAAAAGGGGCGGTCTTGGCCGCCCCTTTTTACATATCTGCTCGCACTACACGCCATGCACCAGCGGTTTCTAATACTTCACCTCAACCCGGTAACTCAGCATAACCTCGCCTTTGGCAGGAACCGTGATCTTCCAGACCGCCGTATCGGATGAAGCCTTGTCGTGCTTGTGACTCTCACTGAGCATCCGCCAATCGCCAGGCACCGGTTCGGCAACCGTCACGGTCACTTCTTCATCCTTGGCATTGTGCAAGTTAATTTCGAAGGCACTCTCGTAACGATAGTTGTAGCGACCATCGCCACCCAACTTACGGAAATCAGTCTGTTTGCGATCCGCAGTCACATCAAAAGCGTCACCAAGCTTGAGGCGCAGGGTTTCATTTTCCGGGGTATGATCGATACGGTCTTCGCCAACAAACTGAGGGCGACCCGCCTTATCCTGTTTATAGACCCGCACGATCCCTTTCGGCAGCGGCATCCCCAGATTGTCCTCTTTGCGATTGTCAAATTCGACAAAAACGCCGACTTTGAGTTTCTGCCCCAGATCACCCTGCCTGCCACTGTAGTAGAAAGGACTGCCCTGCAGGCGGAATTCTTTCTGGACGGGTACGCCGGACGCATTCAGAAGTGAAACCTGTTTGGTCTGCTTGTCACGAATCGTGGTTGGCCTCTGCAGCGAGTAGAGGTGGTATTCAAAAAGGCTTTCTTCCTGCATTTGCGGGGCCATCGCCACGTCTGCAACGGCCTCCATCATCACGGCCTTGCGAACTTGCATCTGGTCCGGCACGCGATTGACATCTCCGGCAACCAGTTGCAGCAGAGCGTTGCCGTAAGTCGTACCGCTCTGATTGGTCAAGGTCACCCAACCGGACAGGTCCAGCGCAGAGTCTTCGGCATTCAGCTCCGCCACGTAATCTGCGCGCCAACCCAGACCACTGGTCAGGTAATTGAGTTCCAATAGCTGCTGACCGCCCTGTGCATTATCGAGCGTCACCACCAGGGTCGGCCGGTCACGCAGGTTTTTCGGTACATCGGGGAAAACCAGTCGTCCTGGGGCGCCGGTCTCGATACGATCATCGATCTTCAGCACCACACCGTTGTTAGCAGAGAGAACCCGGGCGGTTTCAAATAGATCGTTGCCCGTCTCGGGGTGGGTGCGGACCAGCTGCACATCTCTGCCGACATATTTTTCCAGCAGCTTATCAGGCGTCAACAGGTCGAAATCAAAATTCTGCTCCAGAATCGTCAAGCCACCGGGACGGGTCAGGCTGCTCAAAAGTGCCGTTTCCGGTCGAATGCGGGCGCTGACTTCGCGCAGAGCCAGATCGACTGTCCCTTCCGGCAAATCAACCTGACGCTGATCACGGACCAGGGCCAGATCATTGTTGTAGATGGTGACCGCAACTTCCTGCTGGTCGGCCAGCGTACTGACGATCTCATCCGCTCTGACTGCGGATACAGCTGTAGAAGTAAACAAGAAACCGACGGCAAGCAACAAGACCAATCTATTCATCGATCATTCCCCCTTTGCATGGAGTTTTATTGACCAACAAGGCGCGAAGCTGACAACCCAAAGAATTTTTGTTATCCAGACCTGGCTCCTTGATGGCAATTTAATGCTTAACAGATTTTAGGAAGATTGCCAGCTTATTGATGCTCAGGCAGGTTCAAGTCCGGCGAACTTGACCAGGAGTTTTTTCGGGCCAATACGGTGAAAATAAATCGTAACTTTCTGGCTATCGCCCTGCCCTTCAAGGCGACGCACAGTGCCCACGCCAAACTTGATATGCCGAACCTGCAAACCGATACGCAGACCCTCCTCAGCATCGGGGACGATGCGAACTTCGTCGTCATCGATAAAGAGTTCTTCGGCTGAGAAATCCGGTTCAGACGGGTCGAAAAGAGAGGCCAGGTTGTGACTGGCAGTCTTGCGCAGGCCGCTTGCAGCAGGCTGAGCGAGCAATTTATCGGGGATTTCCGCCAGAAAGCGGCTGGGCGGGTTGAACTGATAATCACCAAAGATCCGGCGGCGGCGGGCATGGGTCAGGTAGAGCTTCTCCATGGCGCGGGTCATACCGACGTAGCAAAGGCGGCGCTCTTCTTCCAGTTCTTCAGGGCCGTTGGCGGAACGGCTATGAGGGAAAAGATCCTCTTCCATGCCGACCATGAAGACCAGCGGGAACTCGAGACCTTTGGCTGCATGCAGGGTCATCAAGGTCACCCGGTCGAGACTCTGATCGTAAGAGTCGAGGTCGGTAATCAACGCGACCTGCTCCAGGTAGTCCTGCAAGGTGCCTTCTTTGGCGAAGTGTTCTTCCATCCCCGCCAGGAGCTGCTGCAGGTTGTCCATACGGTTGCGTGCCTCTTCGGTTTTCTCGCTGCGCAGCAGCGGCCCGTAGCCGGTCTCTTCGATCAACTCGGCGGTGAGCTGCGGGTAGGGGGTTTCGATAGCACGTTGCTGAAAATCCTCAAGCAGGTCGACAAAGGCCTTGACCTTGGTTGCCGCAGCGCCTTTTAAAGCCCCGCGCTCCAGGGCTTTTTTGCAGGCAGGTAAAAATCCCCCGGCATCGGCTTCAAAGGGTGCAAGCTTGTTGACGGTGACAGCACCGATGCCGCGCGCGGGGACGTTGATGATACGTCGTGCCGAAACCGAATCGGCCGGGTTGCTGAGAATCCTCAGGTAGGCGAGGATATCCTTGATCTCCATGCGCGAATAAAACTTCACTCCACCGAACATCACGTAGGGGATACGCTCGTTGCGCAGCGATTCCTCGATGACCCGCGACTGGGCGTTGGTGCGATAGAAGATAGCGATGTCGCGCAGGTGGCGACCATTGCGCTTGAGGCGGGTGATTTCACTCGCCAGGAAACGGCCCTCTTCAAGGTCATCGGGCAAGGTTTCGAGCGTGACTCCCTCGCCGATAGCATTCTCGGTCCAGAGTTTTTTCACTTTACGACCGGTGTTGTTGGCAACCACGGCGTCGGCAGCGTCGAGAATGGTCTTGGTCGAACGATAATTCTGTTCCAGCCGGATGGTTTCGCAACCGGGATAGTCGCGTTCAAAACCCAGGATATTGCCGACCTCGGCACCACGCCAGCGGTAGATCGACTGATCGTCATCGCCGACCACACAGAGGTTGCCGTGGCCCGAAGCGAGCAGGTGCACCAGCCGGTACTGGACCTGATTGGTGTCCTGGAACTCGTCGACGAGGATATAGTGAAAACGCTGACGATACTTGTCCAGCACAGCGGGATGATCTTCGAAGAGACGCACCACCTGCATCAGCAGATCACCAAAATCGAGTGCGTTGGCCTGCTTCAGGCGCTCCTGGTAAAGAGTGTAGATGCGGGTGATCTGTTCCGCCTGATAATCACCGTCATCAAGCTGGTCCGGCCAGATGCCGCGATTTTTGGCCCGGTCGATCGCTGAGGCTACCGCACGCGGTTTGAGAGCCTTGTCGTCGATGCCAAGTTCCTGCAGAAGGGTTTTCAGCAGCCGCTCCTGGTCCTGATCATCGTAGATCGTGAAGTTGCGGCTAAAGCCGAGCGCCCCGATCTCCTGGCGCAGAATCCGCACACAGGTGGCGTGGAAGGTGCTGACCCATAGGCCTTTGGGATTACCAAGCAGTTCTTCGAGGCGGTTCTTCATCTCTCCCGCGGCCTTGTTGGTAAAGGTCACGGCGAGAATCTGCCAGGGATCAACCTTGTACCGCGTGATCAGCCAGGCAATCCGATGTGTGAGGGCGCGGGTCTTGCCGGAGCCGGCCCCGGCAAGCAACAGCAGTGGGCCGGTGTCATGTTTGACTGCCAGCTGCTGCATCGGATTCAGGTCTGTGAGCAGATCGTCCACTAGCTTTCCTCGAAAGTACGGGTCATCAGGGCCCGATTATAGGCGGCAACAATATCCCGCCGGGAGATGAGCCCCACCAGCTTGCGGTGAGTTTCGCGGTCCACTACCGGCACTTGTTCGATATTGCGGTAGCCGATCTTGCGCATGGTCTGGTCAAGATCCTCGTCGGCATGGGCTGTGATCACCCTGGTGGTAGCGAGTTCCTTGACCACCACCAGATCCATCAGGTCGGGTTCAAACACCACGCCCATGAAATCCTGGACAGAGATGATTCCGGTCAGCTCCCCCTGAGCATTCACCAGCGGGAAATTGGTATGCTGGGTTTTTTCAATAAAGCGGGCAAACTGGCCCAGCGTCATATGCTCCGGGATGGTCTCCACTTCTCGAACCATGACGTCTCCGACCTGCAGCGACTTCATGATATTACGTTCTTTGCCCGCTTCGAGGTCGATGCCGAGTCGAGAGAGTTCGACTGTTTCCAGGCTGTCCTTTTTGAAATGCCTGGCAATCGAGGTGCCAATGACGCAAGTCAACATGATCGGCACGATAACTTCGTAACTGTCGGTGATCTCAAAAAGCAGGAAGATCGCCGTCATCGGCGCGTGGGTCGACGCCGAAAGAAAAGCCCCCATGCCCACCAGGGCGTAAGCGCCCGGAGCAATCGAGGCCTGGGGAAAGATCTTCACGGCCATGTGACCGAAGGCACCGCCAGCGACGGCTCCGAGGTAGAGGCAGGGAGCAAACAGGCCGCCAGGCAGACCTGAACCAAGAGTGATCGAAGTCGCAACCGCCTTGATCAACACCAGCGCGGCAAGCAGATACCAGGTCTCATTGCCGAGCAGAACCGACTTGATAAACTCGTAACCGTTGCCGAAGACCTGGGGAAAGACAATGCCGATCACGCCAACGAGAAGACCGCCTAGCAGAGGCTTGACCAACTTCGGCATTTTCAGTGCGCTAAAATAGTCCTTGATGCGAAAATGCGCGTCGATGAACAGGGTTGCCAGAACGCCGATCAAGAGACCAAGCGCCAGGTAGAGCAGCAATTCCCAGTAGCTGTTGACCAAATAAGCGGGCGCATAGAGTTCCGGGACGTTGCCGAGCAGGGCGCGGGACACAACCGTCGCCATGCCGCTGGCGATAACAATCGAAGTAAAACTGGCGAGTTCAAAGGAAGAGAGCAGGACGATTTCCTGGGCAAAAAAGACTCCGGCGATTGGCGCATTAAAGGTCGCGGCAACCCCGGCAGCAGCACCGCAAGCCACCAGGACCTTGAGACGATCACCGCTCATTTTGAAGAGCTGACCGAACTGGGAACCGATGGCGCCACCGATCATGGCGATCGGGCCCTCCTGACCGGCCGAGCCGCCGGAACCGATAGTCACTGCCGCTCCCAGACCGCGGGTAAAAATCGGCCGCAGGCGCAATTTGGCCCCTCGCAGGTTGACCCGTTCGAGAAAAGCCGAGAAGCCACCTTTAAGGTCTTCGCCAAACCAGTACCAGATCGGGATCACCAGCAGACCCCCGATCACCGGACAGAAGACCACCGCGATCCGGGACAGGCTCCATTCCTCCAGGGAATACCCGAAAAAATGCTCACTCTGCTCGAAGACCCCCCAGTGAATCAGGTCTATGGTTTTACGAAAAGCATAGTTTCCCAGACCACCCAGTAGACCGATCACAACGGCCAGAATGATCAGGAACGTATTTTCGCTGATCCGAAAAGAACGTTGCAGGGCAATCAGGGGCAGACGTAAACGTTCAAATAATTGTTTTTTGAAATTCAACAGCTACTCCACGGTGACGCTTTTGGCAAGGTTGCGGGGTTGATCAACATCGGTCCCCTTGAGCACAGCGACGTGGTAGGAAAGCAACTGCAGAGGGATTGAGGTCAACACCGGCATCAGGTCATCAATGGTTTGCGGAACGACCAGAACGATTTCCGCCTTGTCGGCCAGCCCGGTTCCTGCCTGATCGGTGATCGCCAGAACACGGCCACCACGCGCCTGAACTTCTTCCATGTTGGCGGCCACTTTCTCAAAGGTTTCATTGTGCGGGGCAATCACCACTACCGGCAGTTGTTCATCGATCAAGGCAATCGGACCGTGCTTCATCTCGCCGGCCGGGTAGCCCTCGGCATGAATATAGGAAATTTCCTTGAGCTTGAGCGCCCCCTCCAGAGCAATCGGATACTGATTGCCACGGCCGAGGTAAAGAAAATCCTGAGCGTACATGAGTCCTTGCGAAGCCTGCTCAATGGCAGCGTCCAACTCCAGGCATTGCTCGACCTTGCGCGGCAGACTGATCAGTTCATCGAGCATCTGGCGACAGGCGGTTTCGTCCAGCACGCCACGAACCCGGCCGAGGTGAAGAGTGAAGAGGTAGAGGGCAACCAGTTGGGTAGTAAAGGCCTTGGTCGAGGCGACCCCGATTTCAGGTCCGGCGTGGGTATAGATGACGCCATCACTTTCACGGGCAATCGAAGACTCGACCACGTTGCAGATGGCCAGAACCTTGCCGGACTTGCCACGGGCTTCACGCAGGGCAGCCAGAGTGTCAGCCGTTTCACCACTTTGGCTGATCAGGAGCGTCAGAGTCCTTTCGTTGACCAGAGGATCACGATAACGGAACTCGCTGGCGATATCGACTTCAACCGGAATCCGGGCATGCTTTTCGATCATGAACTTGCCGACCAGGGCGGCATGCCAGGAGGTGCCGCAAGCAACGATGTAGATGCGTTCCAGCTTGTTGAGCGAGTCATCATCAAGGTTGAGATGCTCGAGAAAGACCTCGCCACGGTCTGCACGGATGCGCCCGGCAATGGTGTCGGCAATCGCCCGCGGCTGCTCGTAAATTTCCTTGAGCATAAAGTGTCGATAGCCATCTTTTTCGGCCATGACCGGGCTCCAGGTAATCGTCTTTGGCATTCTCTCGACCACAGCCCCGGCAAGAGTCGTAATCTCCATCCGCTCTGTGGTGAAGACCACCAGTTCGCCATCTTCGAGAAAGATCATCTCGCGGGTATGCGAAAGCATGGCCGGAATGTCCGAAGCCACAAAGTACTCCCCCTGGCCTTGTCCGACCACCAGTGGCGAACCCTGTTTAGCAGCGATCAGCTTGCCCGGTTCTTGTTGGCAAAGAATCGCTACGGCGTAAGCACCTCGAACGTCAGAGAGAGCTTTACGCACGGCCGCTTCAAAATCACCACACTCCTGGTAATGCTGCTCCACCAGGTGGGCTATAATTTCCGTATCCGTTTCCGAGTTAAAACGATGGCCCTGCTCGCGCAGATGATTTTTAAGGTCGAGATAATTTTCGATGATGCCATTATGGACGACCACAAAGCCGCCGGCATTATGGGGGTGAGCATTGATCTCGGAGGGCCGACCGTGCGTTGCCCAACGGGTATGACCGATACCGGTTTGCCCGACCAAAGGCTGGTCGTGCAACTTCTTTTCCAGGTTGATCAGCTTGCCCTGGGCACGAGAGATATTGATTTTGCCCTGTTCGATGGTTGCAATTCCTGCGGAATCATAACCACGATATTCCAGCTTGCGCAGACCATCGAGCACAATGGGAGTCGCTTGCTGAGGACCGATATAACCGACAATGCCACACATAAGAACCTCGAGATGATGAGTGTAAAAAGAGAATGTTTAAAGACGTCTATTTTTTCTGCTGGTGTAATTTCTGCCGGTGTCGTATCGCCCAGCCGGCGACGTTTTTCTGCTCTGCCCGGGTAATCGCCAGGGCATCCTCGGGAACATCCCTGGTGATGGTTGAACCGGCGCCAATCAGGCTGCCGCGACCGATGGTAACCGGCGCAACAAACTGGGTATCACTGCCGACGAAAACATCGTCACCGATGGTCGTCTGATATTTATTAACGCCATCATAGTTGCAGGTGATCGTGCCGCAGCCGATATTGACATTTTTGCCGAGGCTGGCATCACCGATGTAGGTCAAATGACTGGCCTGTGACTTCTCGCCAAACAGAGCTTTCTTGGTTTCGACAAAGTTGCCGATCTTGTTATGACCGCTCAGCACCGTTCCAGGCCTCAGGTGAGCCATCGGTCCCACGGCACAGGACTCACCCACTGAAGACTCACTCAGCACAGAACCGGCCTTTAAATGAACCCGGTCCGCGATCATGCAATCGGTCACCACCACGCCCGGCTCGATTTCACAACCGCTGCCGATTGTTGTCTTGCCACGCAAATGAACGCCCGGATGGACCAGGGTATCAGAACCTATCACCACATCCGGCTCGATGTAGGTCGTCGACGGATCAAGCAGCGTCACTCCGCCCCGTTGATGCCCCGCATTGATTCTTTGCCGCATGATCCTCTCGGCTTCAGACAGTTGCACACGATCATTGATGCCCATCGCTTCGGCAGCAGATTCGATCAACAGTGCTTCAATCCGCTCTCCGGCTTTGCGGGCCGCAGCGACAATATCAGTCAGGTAATATTCTTTCTGCGCATTGCTGTTATCAAGACTTCGCAAGAATTCAAACGCCTGCGGCGCACGAAAGATGTAGATGCCGGTGTTGATCTCATCAACCTGGCGCTCGAGGCTCGAAGCGTCTTTCTCTTCAACAATCCGCTCAACCCCGTTCTCGCCACGGATAATGCGTCCGTAACCGGTGGGGTCCTGCATCTGTGCCGTTAAGATGGTCACGCCGGCAGAGGTTGCTCGGTGGTGCTCCAGTAAAGCCCGCAAGGTGGTGTCACGCAACAGGGGCACATCACCGCAAAGCAGGAGAAGGTCTCCGGTGAAACCTTTCAGTGCTGCCTCTGCACAGAGCAGGGCGTGACCCGTGCCCAACTGCTCTTCCTGCAGCACAAAAGTCAGTGGCTCTTCGCCAAGCACCGCCCTGACCTGCTCGGCGCCATGGCCAATCACAGGGACAATCGGCTTGGCATCAAGGCTTCTGGCCGTTCTGACCACAAGGCTTAGCATCGGCATTCCGGAAACCGGATGAAGGACCTTGGGGATTTGGGATTTCATGCGGGTTCCCTGACCTGCAGCCAGGATTACAGCAGCGAGTTTGTTGGACATTGCGTTTCCCTCCATTATCCGAATTTGACATTATTTCGAAATGCATTGTAAAGGTCAAGCCGAGACAACACGATTTTAACTGCATTTTCAAGGAAATGTCTGCAAAAGCGAGTTTTCAGGTTTCTCTTTACCTGCCTGCATGGCGTCCAGTATATTAGGCAGGCTAGTTTGCGCTTGGAGTGTCCAGATCGACATGGGCCAATTTAAGGGGAGGACAGACTGATAAAATGGGTAGCCGCGGACAAATCACGGAACTTCTGAGCCAGCTGGAACACGACCTGAAGAAACTCGAAATCGCTTACGAAAAGTATTTCCTCGGTACGGAAAAACGTGCTCCCGAAAAGGAGCGGCAAAAGTACACCTTGCGCATGCGCAAGATGATTACCCATTACATTCCGCAAACCGATCTGCGTTTCAAACTGCAAAGCATTACCAGTCGTTTCAA
This sequence comes from Deltaproteobacteria bacterium, assembly GCA_024636215.1. The sequence continues at coordinate 89,385 of JAGXHL010000093.1, read as the reverse complement.
CAGTTACTGTGGTTACTGGGATCGTATCCAGCGCCTGATTGACGAAGGCCGGTACGAACGTCACCTCTCACGGATCAACCGCTCTGACAGTCTGCAACCGCCAACGGAGGAGGCTTCGTCAGCCAGCACCGCAAACCCCGTGGACATCCTCTACAAAGAGCTGGTGAACGCTCATAAGGATTGCCAGCTTCGCCCCCCGAACAGGGAGCAGGTGGCCAGTTTTCTGGCCAAGCAGAGAGAAGCCATCCAGAAACGATTTGGCGATCAAGCCGTTGACTTCGTGGTCGTCACAGACGCGGGCAAGCCAAAAATCAAGGTCCGCGCCAAACGGTGAGTTGACATTATGCCCGAGCAACGCAGCAAAACCGCTATGATCCTGACCGGCGGCGGCATCATGGGCGCTGCGTACCAGATCGGCTGCCTGACTGCTCTGGATCATCTCTTCAGCCCAGGCTTTTCCACCCGTCGCTTCGACTCGTACATCGGCATCAGCGCCGGTTCGGTTATCGCCACCTTGATCGCCAATCGCATCGATCCCGGCGGACTCTTCAGAACCATCGAACGCAATGAGAATACTGTTTTTAACTGGCGAAGACGCGACATTTACCGCGTTGACTGGTGGGCGACGGCTCATTCTCTGGCCAGCCTGCCATTCAGTATGCTTCGGATCCTCAAACACTACCGTAAAAACAACTGGCAAATTCGTCTCAGCGATTTGCCCCATCTCTTCCATGAACAGTTCCCGGCAGGGCTTTTCTCTCTCAAGCCCCTGCAATCCTATCTCTGTAAAGCCTTTCACGACGAAGGCCTCAGTGACGATTTCAAGGAACTCTCCTGTGAACTCTTCATCCCGGCTTACGATCTTGACACCGGAGAGCGCATTATCTTCGGCACGCCAGAGCATCAGGATATGCACATCTGCCAGGCGATCACGGCATCCAGTGCCATTCCCTTTTTCTTTCAACCGCACAGGATCAACCATCATGCTTACCTTGACGGCTCGACCGGCAAAGTAGCCCACATCGACATCGCCATCCAGAATGGCGCAAAACTGATCGTTCTTATCAACCCCCGGGTGCCATTCTGTAACGATCAGAACACGACCTGCCTGCCTTCTCTTTCCTATGGCAAATGTTCACAGGTTGATGAGCTTGGCGTGCTCTTCTCCTGGGAACAGGCGAAACGGATCGAAGGCCGCGAGAAGATGACCATGGCGCTTGCTTACTATCGTCACAAACATCCCGAGATCGACATCCTGCTCTTTGAACCGGGCGCCGATGAAGCACTGCTCTTCTTTCAGGGCCCCATGTCGATTACGGCACGCAACCAGGTCATGCACGGCGGCTACCATTTAACCCTCGCAAAGCTTATGAGCAACTACGAGAAACTCGCCGGCATCTTCGCCAGGCATGGTATTCAGACAACCAGCAAGAATCTTGGTCAGGCGCCCCCTGCCTGAAGTTTAACCGCAGCACTGATTCTGTCACCCAGTGCTTGACGCTTTGCACTGGTTGACGCTCTGCACCGGTTGACGAAGGGGAAACGGCTCGGTAAACTCAAAGGAGCTTGATATCTTTATGAAAATCGTATTTTGCACCCTCCACGTTCGCCGCTCCACTCAGGCTGTTTCACTGGCAGCCGGCTGTCTGGCCGCGGCCCTGCCTGAAGTTCTATCTCGAGCCAGCGTCCTGATTGACGCTTTCCCAGAACAGACCGACCGAGAAATTATCACCACAATACTCGGGGCACAACCAGATGTCGTCGCCTTCCCGGTTTACGTCTGGAACCGTTTACGGATCATCACAATTGCACAAGAGCTCCACAGACAAGCTCCCCATCTTCGTCTGATTATCGGCGGACCCGAGGCCACAGGCGACCCGGAGGGTTTGCTGGCGGCAGCCCCCTGGACAGCACTCGTGCATGGTGAAGGAGAAACCGCCTTTGTAGGCTTGATCAACGCTCTGGCAGAGGATCTCCCCGCACACCCTTTACCGGGTGTAACCTGGGTGACGCAGGGCACCGTCTTTTCCGGCCCGGAGGCGTGTCTTCACGAGCTTGAGCAGGCTCCCTCAGCATGGCTCACCAGCGTCCTTAAACCTGAGGCTTGCGGCGGGGTCCTCTGGGAGGTTGCGCGTGGCTGCGCTTTCTCATGCGATTACTGCTTCGAAGCACGGGGCCACGCCGGAGTCCGTGGCATAGGCCGACAACGTCTGGAAAAAGAACTTGAATTGTTTGTCGCTGCCGGCGTGACCCAGGTCTGGGTCCTTGACTCAACCTTCAATCACCCGCCAGAGCGCGGTATTGCCCTGCTGGAGCTCCTGCTCGAAAAAGCGCCACAGATTCACTACCACCTCGAAGCCAAAGTGGACTTTATTGACCGCCGAACAGCCGGCTTGATAAGTCAGTTGAATTGTTCCGTGCAACTGGGCTTGCAATCAATCCATGAACCGGTCTTAAGAGCAGTGCACCGGCCACTTGACCTGGAGACTCTGACTGAAAAAATTGGCCTTCTGGCCGATCAAGGGGTCATCTACGGCTTTGATCTTATCTTCGGCCTGCCACAGGACAATTACGCCGGCTTCCGGGACAGTCTGGATACCCTGCTCGGCTTTGCACCGAACCACATCCACATCTTCCCCTTGTCGATCCTGCCGGGAACCCGTCTGGCTCAGCAGCGTGACCGCTACGGCATTAAAGCTCAACCGGAACCACCCTATGAACTGATTTCTTCAAGCAACTGGACAAGCGAAGAGCTGGAACTCTGCCGCCGGCTCTCTGCAGCCGTCGACCTTTTCTATAACACCGGACGAGCGGTTGCCTTCTTCCCGGCAATCATGCAGGCCTTGCAAATCCCTCCGAGCGAACTCTTCGAGGATTTTTTCAAGTGGGCCCTGCAGCAAGAGGGTGTCGACCTACAGCAGTTGATGCTGACCAGTCGGTGGAGTGCCGACGATGCATATCACCTGTTGCAGAGCTACCTTGGCCAACAACTGCAAAAGACCGGTCAAGGCCATTTGAACAGCGTTTTTCTTGACCTGCTCTGTTATCATTTCCACTACGCGGAAACCCTTCTCGGCGAAGAACTGCTCCCCCCTCAGCAACAGCTCGACCCCCGCACAAACCTCTGGGAAACCCCCTGGCAGCGCTCCAGTCAATGTCGTCTGGTCCCCTTTGCTTATGAGATTCTTGACCTGCTTGAGGTTGAAGAGATGCAATTGGACGAGTTTGCCAGCCTGTTCAGACCGGTCGGCTCGGTAGCGCTGTTTATGCGCCGGGAGAATGAGGTGTTTTGTGAATCGTTAAGCGAAGAGATGTTGAAATTACTGCGGGAGAGTAACAGCAAGCTCAGCCCCAGGGAAATTTTTGCAGGAAGCCTGGCGCAGGCCACCGGCAAAGAGTTGGTTGAGTTTGCAGTTTACGAAGGCTTGTTGCAACCGGTTGCAGAATAGAACATTACTGCCCGCCACAGGAACATCTCTTGAGAAAAGCAGCTCTGGTGTCTTGCTGAAGTGGATCAGCCAGCGATCAAATCCTGCACGGGAAATGACTGCATGAATGAGAAACGGGGCCCTGCGAACAGGACCCCGTGAAAAGTCAGATTATTTTCACATGCAAGTTGCTTACGCCACCTCTCTCATGCGCTCGACATAACGGGGCCGTTCGACAATAAATGACTTGATCTCATTGATCTCGGGGACCCTTCCTGCAACCCGGACGATATCGTCAATAAGCAGGGCCGGAGCAACATAAACCCTATTATCGACCAACTTGCGACGATCACAAAAAAGATGAACCTCTGCGCGGACATCCATCTCGTTGAGAGCTTTACGGACATTATCAAGGAGACGTTCACCGCGTTGGCTGCCTTCCGGTTTACAAAGAATATCAATGCGCATGGTGAATTCCTTTCTTGTTATTTATGACCTTTTTTGTCAATTATATGGTTCTAAATAAAAAAGGCAAGCCTTTTCTGCTTGTCTGAATACCTTCGTATTATAAAAAAAGAAGCTTAACGAGGGGGCGGGCTGTTACCGTAGATGATCCGCAGTGCGTGCCTGATACGCGCCACCAGGCGAACCGGGTTGATCGGCTTGGCAATAAAATCGAAATACCCCATCTCGAGCAGCTTGGCCTCTTCCTCTGGCGTGGATTTTGAAGAGAGAGCAATCACGGGGATATGCTTGATCTCGAGATTGGCCTGGATTGCGCGGAACATTTCATAACCGTCCATTCGCGGCATGACCGTATCAGCGATCACCAGATGCGGTTTTTGCTGCAAGGTCACTTTCAGGCCATCGGCGCCATTGGCCGCTTCAAGCAGATTGTAGCCTTCGCGTTTCAGAGCAGCCACGGCCGCAGAACGCACCAGGTCCTGATCATCAACCACCAGAACCGTCCACCAGGCGTCCGGCTCATGGCTCTGCTCTACAATTTTCAGATAATGCCGGTTAACCGCTGACTGGATCTCTGAAGGTGTGGTGACACAGGGTATGACACGCAGACCATTCTTGAACGAAAGGTTGTCGATGACTTCGATATCGAGGGGATTGACCATGGCCAAAAAAAGAGTGCTGCCTTCCTTCTTCAGCGGAAAGAGCATTTTATTTGAGGCCGTGTCGCTATCGAAAAGGCCAAGGAGTTCAGCGCTGAAGCTGGCCCGGGCAATATTGGTGACGGTTTTGAAGCCGAATTGACGGGCCAGCGCTGCCGCAATATCACGCTCGGTGACGACCCCCATCTGTTCCAGAACCTGGCCAAGGCGGCGCCCCGTTCCTTTCTGCTTTTCCAGAGCACGTTCCAGTTGACGCTCATCAACAACTTTAGCATCAACCAGAATTTCCCCGAAGCGTTTACGCTTAGCCATACAACCTCACCTGCGCAAGAGACGCCCCTCACTTTTCCAGACTATTTGGCATACTAACACATCCCAATAAGAATCCAACTATTTCAGTAAATTGTAACCTCGCTGCGATGAGAATGCACCCCCCTTTTTATAAAGCCCTTTTTATAAGCAGAAAATTCAGCTCAAGCAGTCTCTGGATTTCCATGAGTCTGCTAGCAGACTGTCGGGCTATACGGGCCGAAGCGAAAATTTGGATGTTTGAGAACAGATTTTAGCTCCTTTGTAGGTTCATAGCCGTAGCTATGGATCAAAAAAGAGCAGAAATATGGGCCAAACAGCCGGATTTGCAGCCGGCTCATGGATAGTCCGACAGCCTGCTATGGTGCTTCAAAAGTGACGCTCAGGTTGTCTGCCTCCTCCGTCACCTTGATACGTCCGCCATCGACAACTTCTGCAGCAATAATGGCCCGCCCGATCCGGGTTTCCAGGTGATGCTGAAGATAACGCTTGAGTGGACGAGCGCCATACACGGGGTCATAAGCTGCTTTGGCCACAAACCTGCGTGCCTCCGGAGTCAGCTGCAGAGACAGGCCACGGGCGGCCAACCGAGCCCGTAATTCTTCAACCTGCAGATCAACGATCTTTTCTGTCTCCAGCAGAGTCAAGGGCTTGAAAAGGATAATGTCATCAACCCTGTTGAGGAATTCGGGACGAAAACCACTGCGCAATTCGCGCATGACTGCAGCACGAGCGCCTTCGACGATTTCCCCGTTATCGGTGACGCCTTCGAGAAGATGCTGTGAGCCGACGTTGGAGGTCATAATAATCACCGTATTCTTGAAATCGACCGTACGGCCATGGCTGTCGGTGATTCGGCCATCATCGAGGACCTGAAGCAGAACATTGAACACGTCCGGATGAGCTTTTTCGATCTCATCAAAAAGAACCACGCTGTAAGGACGCCGCCGCACCGCTTCGGAGAGTTGACCACCCTCTTCGAAACCGACATACCCTGGCGGCGCTCCGATCAGACGACTGACGGCATGCTTTTCCATGTACTCGGACATGTCGATGCGCACCATGTTCTCTTCACTGTCGAACAGGGCCTCTGCCAGAGTCCTGGCCAGCTCGGTCTTACCGACGCCGGTCGGGCCAAGAAAAATGAAGGAACCGATCGGCCGACGGGGATCCTTAATCCCGGCCCTGGCCCGGATTACAGCGTCAGCGACAAGTTGTACGGCTTCATCCTGGCCGATCACGCGCTGATGGAGGAGCTGGTCTATTTTGAGCAGCTTCTCCTTCTCACCTTCGACCAGCCGGCTGACAGGAATGCCGGTCCAGCGAGCGACAATATTGGCTATTTCATCTTCTGTGACCTCCTCGCGCAGCAGACGCGAGCCTTCATCGACGTCTGTCAGCTTGCGGTCTTCCTCCTGAAGTTGCCGTTCGAGTTCAGGCAACCGACCGTGTTTAAGCTCTGCGGCGCGGTTCAAGTCGTATTCGCGTTCCGCTATGGCAATCTGCTGGCGAACTTTATCAATCTCTTCCCGCAAAGACTGAATTTTTTTAATCTCCTCTTTTTCCGTCTCCCACTGAGCAGTGTAGGTGTCGGATTGATGACGCAGATCCGCCAACTCCTTGCGCAGTTGCTCCAGGCGCAGCTGACTCGGCTTGTCTTTCTCTTTTTTCAGGGCAGCTTCTTCAATCTCCAGCTGCATTACCCGTCGCGACACCTCATCGAGTTCGGCAGGCAGGGAGTCGATTTCGGTGCGGATCATGGCGCAGGCTTCATCGATCAGATCAATCGCCTTGTCAGGCAGGAATCGATCAGCAATATAGCGGTGACTCAAAGTCGCAGCGGCAACCAGGGCATTATCCTGGATCCTCACGCCATGATGCACTTCAAAACGCTCTCTCAGACCACGCAGAATGCTGATGGTGTCTTCGACGTTGGGTTGTTCGACCAGTACCGGCTGGAAACGCCTCTCAAGCGCCGCGTCTTTCTCGATATACTGCCGGTACTCATCAAGGGTAGTCGCACCGATACAATGCAACTCGCCCCGCGCCAGCATCGGTTTCAACATGTTGCCGGCATCAATGGCCCCTTCCGCCTTGCCCGTACCGACGATGGTATGCAGTTCATCGATAAACAACAGAACCCGTCCGGCACTTTCCCGAATTTCGTTGAGAACCGCTTTAAGCCGCTCCTCGAATTCGCCACGATACTTGGCTCCGGCCAGCAATGAGCCCATGTCCAGAGAGAAAACGGTTTTATCTTTCAACCCTTCCGGAACATCTCCCCGCACGATCCGTTGCGCCAAGCCTTCAACAATTGCCGTTTTGCCGACCCCGGGTTCGCCGATCAGGACCGGATTATTCTTGGTTTTACGCGACAGGATCCGGATCACCCGGCGAATCTCGGCATCCCGTCCGATAACGGGATCAAGCTTGCCTTGCTGGACCTGTTTCACCAGGTCGATGCCGTACTTATCCAGAGCTTCGTAGGTTGCTTCCGGATCAGCGCTGGTGACTCTCTGGTGGCCACGCACTGCAGTCAGAACCTGCAACAGGCGATCCCGACTCAAGTTGAATCGCTGCAGCAACTTACCTGCAACGGTCTTGCTGCCCTCCTCCGCGAAAGCCAGCAGCAGGTGTTCGACACTCACGTAATCATCTTTAAGCCGTTTGGCTTCAGCCTCGGCTTTTACCAGCAATTGGTTGAAACGCTGAGTCACATAAATCTTGCCCGGCTCAATCCCCGGGCCGGAAACCGCAGGCAACCTCTGCAGCTCAGCGTTAAGCGCCTCAACAACAGTCTTGGGGTCAATGTCAAGCCGCTGAACCAGCCGTGCAACCAGCCCTTCAGGCTGCTCAAAGAGAGCCAGCAGCAAGTGCTCTCCATCGACCTCAACATGGCCATAACGAGTGGCCAATGTCTGTGCCGCCTGAATGGCTTCCTGGGTTTTCTGAGTCATGCGATTCATATCCATGAACGATTCTCCTTGTTATAAAAAGCCTCATACAGAACTGACGGTCCAAAGATCCCTTCTCTACCTCATAAGGAAGAGCCCGATCACAGCAGCCCTCAGCCTGTGCACTCAATGTAGTAACTCAGCTGGTCCATTACAAGAATAGCACCGGGAATAATTTGTGCACGTTGCAGACGGACCCCTGAAAAGAGTCCCGCAAATGATGCATAACTCAGGTAACCTGCTATAAATATAGCTATTAATTTTTTCATCGGAGACTTAGACTATGAAAGTTAACAAACAGATCCTTGATTATGAATTCTCGGAAGTCCTTGACCTTAAAACCCGCGAACTGATCAGGGTTGCCTGTGCCGTAGCGGTCAACTGTCCGGACTGACTCACCAAACACTTCGCGGTCGCGAAGCAGGCCGGTGCATCTGAAGAAGAACTTCGTGAAGCAATGGCTTACGGCATCATCGCCCCTTCGGGCCGGGCCAAGAACTTCGTTAAACGTATGCAGGCAGAACTGACCGGTGAAGAATAGATTGTCACAGGAGAGGTTATGATAAGCAGACGCACAAACCAGCAGAGGCTCAATCAACAGGTTGTCAGCAAAGAGCAACTCAACGAAGCAGCTGACCGACAACGTCTGCACGGTGGCCGACTGGGTCAGAATCTGGTCGCATTGGGTTATATCAGCGAAAGCCAGCTCAAATCCTTTTTTAAACGCACTCCGTCGAGCCCTGAAACCGTTGAAGCAACCGGTCTCGACCTGAACTTTATCGCTGACCTGGCTCTAAAGCACATCGTCTCCATGGGCGAATTTCGCCTGGGGGATCTGTCGAAACGTATCGGCCTGCCCATAAATATCATGGATGAGGCCATTGAGCTGCTGCGGCGCGAAAAGTTAGTGGAAGTGCGCGGCGCAAGCCAGTTTGTCAAGACCTCCTTCAATTTCATCGTGACCGCCACCGGCAAAAAAATCGCCGGAGAGCTCATGGAAATCTGTCGTTACACCGGCCCCGCCCCCGTCGTACTCGACGATTACAAAGAGATGGTCGAAAATCAGTCGATCCAGAATATTACCGTCAAAGATGCCGTGGTCCAGGCCGCCTTCTCCCACATCGTCATCAGCGACCATATGCTCAATCGTCTTGGCCCGGCGATCAGCTCCGGCGCCCCCATGTTCATCTACGGGCCTCCCGGCAACGGCAAAACCACCATTGCCGAGACCATCGGTCAGGTCCTCCCGGAAACGGTCTTTGTTCCCCACGCCCTCTATGTGGGCGGCCAGATTATTACTGTCTTCGATCCGGTGAACCACACCCCGGTTGCAGAACTGCCGGATGAGGAGCTGCCATCGAACAGCATCGACCAACGCTGGGTCAGGGTGCAACGTCCCATCGTCATGGCCGGCGGCGAACTGACTTTGCGCATGCTCGACCTCGAGTTCAACTCGATCGCCAAATTCTATGAAGCCCCCTTGCAGATGAAGGCCAACAACGGTCTGTTTATCGTCGATGACTTCGGCCGTCAGCAGATGGACCCTCAAAGCCTCTTGAACCGCTGGATCATCAACCTCGACAGGCAGATCGACTTCATGTCGATGCACACCGGCATGAAGTTCGAAATCCCCTTCGACCAGCTGGTTATTTTTGCCACCAACCTTGACCCGAAAAGCCTGGTCGACGAAGCATTCCTACGCCGCATCCGCTACAAGATAAAGATTGAACACCCGACAGAAGCCGAATTCAGGCAGATCTTCGAACGCGTCTGCGAGAACAACCGGATTGAGTTCAAGCCGGATGTCTATGAGCACCTGCTTGAGAACTGGTACCGACGCCACAATATCCCCTTCAATGCCTGCCATCCGCGTGATCTGGTTTCTCACGTCATAGACCTGGCCCGCTTCTTTGATGAACCTGCGGAGTTGCACAAGGCCAGCATCGATCATGCCTGCGAGAACTACTTCGTTGACGTGTAGTTGAGACCTTCTGCATATCCCGGTCAGAAATTCTTTCCACAATTGAGCAGGCGTCTCTATAATGCCTCTCACTTATGGATAAATTCCTCTCGCTAAAAACTCAGGAAAAACTCAGACAGGAAATTCTGCAATCGGCAGGCAACGAAGTCTTCTGCGTCGGCCAAACCAACGCAGAACAATGTGTCGTCGATGTGGAAATCCTCGCCCGCGGCAACCGTGAAGCGGTTCCCGCCATCCTCCAGGCCTGCCGGCCGGGAGACGTCATCATCCACAATCACCCCAGCGGCCATCTGGAACCTTCGCAACCGGACCTGGCCATCGCCGGCAATCTCGGCTCCATGGGGGTCGGCTTCTATATCGTCAACAACCAGGTCAATCAGCTGTACCGCGTCGTCGAGGCCTTCAAGCCGACAGAGAAGGCAACCGTTGAGTTCCGGCAGGTTGAGGAGATGCTCGGCCCCGGCGGCCAGGTCTGCAACAGCCTCTCCGGATTTGAAGACCGGCCGGAACAGATGCGGATGGCCTTTGCTGTCACGGAAGCTCTCAACAATCACAGCATTGCCCTGGTCGAAGCCGGCACCGGGACAGGCAAAAGTCTGGCCTACCTGGTCCCGGCCATCCTCTGGACCCTTGCCAATCGCGAGCGACTGGTGGTCTCAACCAACACCATCAACTTGCAGGAGCAGCTGATCCGCAAGGATCTGCCTTTTTTGCAACGGGCCACAGGTCTGGATTTTCGGGTTGAGCTGATCAAAGGCCGCTCCAACTATCTCTGCAAGCGCCGTCTGGAAAGCGCCACGGCAGAACCCGGGCTGTTCGATGCCGAACATGTCGGTGAGCTGACCTCGCTGCGGGAATGGGCCGGACAGACCGGTGACGGCTCACGCGAGGATCTGTCCTTCCTGCCCGACAGCAGTCTTTGGGAAGAAGTCTGCTGCGAAGCGGACCAGTGCAGCCGCAGCCAGTGCCCCTTCTTTGGCAATTGTTTTTTTCACCAGGCCCGGCGCAGGGCCTCTCGCGCAGACATCCTGGTAGCCAACCACGCGCTATTACTCGCCGACCTTTCCTTGCGCCAGCAGACCGACAACTACTCGGCCATGGCGGTTCTGCCGCCATTTTCCAGATTGGTGATCGATGAAGCGCACCATCTTGAAGAGGTCGCGACACGCTACTTCAGCACCCAGGTCACCCGCTTCGCCTTCGCCCGGACTCTCAACAGACTGCGCCACCCGCGCAAACCGCAACGGGGCTTGCTGCCACGACTTATCGTACAACTTGGTCGCTCACTGCAGGATGACCAGGACGCTCTCTACCGTGAGCTGCATGACCGTATTGAGGCGCTGATTAGCCAACGCCAGGAGTTACTGGATCACTCAGTCGCAGACCTGGAACAGTCCGGAATAACCCTGGCAAAAGAACTCGGGGCGGAGATTCGTTCAAGCGAGGAGATTCGCCAGAGACTGGTGCCTGCCTTCGTCGAAAAAGCGGTTTGGGGTAAAACCGAGGGCGTGCTGCGCAGCCTGTCACGCAGCACCGGCGAGTACAGTGAGGCGCTGCGAGCGCTGCTCAAGTCTTTACGCAAACTCCCAGATGAGGCAGCAGAGGCTTGCCGCTCGCTCTGTACCGACCTTGCAGGCGTCAGTGTGCGGCTGCAACTGCTTGCCGACAATCTGCAAGCCTTTGTCGCCAGAGACCCGCAGACCTGCACCTGGTTCGAAATCACCAGAGGCCGCATAGGCCGCGGCGAAGGGGTCATTACCCGGCTTTGCACCGCCCCCCTGGTGGTCGCGACGCTGTTACGACAGACCCTGATGGAACGCATGCAGACCGTCGTCATGACCAGCGCGACCCTGACTGTTGCCGGTCGCTTTGACTTTCTGCGTCACAGAGTCGGTCTCAACGAGCTGGAGCCGGGGCGGCTGACGGAACTCATGCTGGAATCTCCTTTCGATTTCGAAAAACAGGCGCTGCTCGCGATCCCCACCGACATCCCGGAACCAGGTCGTCCCGGCTATGCCGAAGCGGTCCGCGATCTGACCGAGCAGGCGCTGCTGGCAGCCGATGGCCGCAGCTTCGTGCTGTTTACCGCCTACAGTCTCTTACGCCGCATTCACGGCGAACTTGCACCAACGCTTGCCGCCCGCGGCTACCAGGTCCTGCGTCAGGGAGAAACCACCCGGCACAGCCTGCTGCAAAAATTCAGCAAGGATCCGACCAGTATTCTCTTTGCCACCGATTCCTTCTGGGAAGGGGTCGATGTTCCCGGCCGCTCACTGGAACAGGTTATCATTGCCCGCCTGCCCTTCCGGGTGCCTACGGAACCGGTTCTTGAAGCACGGGCCGAAGCCATCACGAAAGCAGGCGGCGACCCCTTCATGGAGTACACGGTCCCACAAGCCGTGATTCGTTTCCGCCAGGGCTTTGGCCGTTTGATCCGGCAGCGCACTGATCGTGGCGTGGTCCTGATTCTCGACAGTCGAGTGGTCAGGCGTGGCTACGGTCGCCTTTTTTTGCACTCTTTACCCAAGGTGCCGGTCTTAACCAGGCCGCAAGCCGAGATAGCCGACGCCATCAAGGATTTCTTCAAACGCACCGATCCGGGGAGTACAGAGGAATAATCCACAAGCGCCCAGGCAACTATTCCTGCCCAGGTAACTATTCATTGACAAAAAAAATCAGCCATGCTAACTGACGAGTCTCATTGCTCAGGCAAAAGGAATCACATGTTCAAAGCAACCAACATCACCGCAGCAATCAAGACCGCGCGAGCACACAGCGCGGCTGCAGCGGCGGCCGCTTGCCATGAACCTGTCCATTGCCTTGAAAACTGATTCAGACTCTTACTTGAACAAGGCCATGGGCAAGCGCTCATGGCCTTTTTATTTACCCTGCAGCTTAAAGAGTCGCTGACAGATTCAGGTTAACGGGAAGGAAGAACCTTATGCGTAACAATATCGTTCATATCGGTGCCGGAGAGCTGACCTACGAAATCCGCGCTATCGTCGAGATCGCCGACAAACTCAAAACTCTCGGCATCAATACCAACATGGAGAATATCGGCGACCCCATCGCCAAAGGGGAAATCATCCCTCAATGGATGAAGCAGATCGTCGCTGATCTCGCCATGAAAGACTGCTCCTACGGATATTGTGCGACCAAGGGCGTGCTTGAAACCCGTCAGTTCCTGGCTGAAATGACCAATCGTCGCGGCAAAGCGCAGCTGACTGCCAATGACGTTATTTTCTTCAATGGCCTGGGTGATGCCATTCAGAAGGTCTACGGGCTGCTGCGTCGCGAAGCCCGTGTCATCGGGCCATCGCCGACCTATTCCACGCATTCTTCCGGCGAAGCCGCTCACGCAGGCCAGAGGCCGGTCTGCTATCGACTCGACCCGGCCAACAACTGGTTCCCCGATCTTGACGACCTGCGCCTGTCAATCAAATACAATCCGACCATCTGCGGCATCCTGATCATCAACCCGGACAACCCGACCGGTGCTGTCTGGCCGGAGCGGATTCTTAAAGAGATGGTGGCGATTGCCAAAGAGTATGACCTCTTCATCATTGCCGACGAGATTTATCAGAACCTGGTTTACAACGGCCAGTCGACCAAGCCGATTTCCGATCTGATCGGCGACGTCCCGGCGATCTCAATGAAGGGGATCAGCAAGGAATTGCCCTGGCCCGGCTCCCGTTGCGGCTGGATCGAGGTCTACAATGCCGACAAGGACCCGATGTTCCAGCGTTACATTCAGAGCATCGTCGACTCGAAAATGGTCGAGGTCTGCTCAACGACCCTGCCGCAGAAAGCGATTCCGCCGATTCTCAGTCACCCGGAATACCCCGCCTGGCTCGAGCAGCGGATCACGCGTTATGAGAAGTTTTCCAACATCGCTTACGACATTCTCAGCAAGGTTCCCGAGATCAAGGTCAACCGGACCAACGGCGCCTTCTACATGAGCGTCGCCTTTAAAGAGGGCCAGCTCAACGACCAACAAACTTTGCCGATAGACCTTCCAGAGGTCCGTGAGCTGGTCGAGAACCTCGTCAACCAGCCTGGCGTTTCACCGGACAAACGCTTCGTTTATTATCTGCTGGCTTCAACCGGCATCTGCGTCGTCCCCCTTTCGTCATTTTTCACTCCGGAACAGGGCTTCCGCATCACCCTGCTGGAACGCGACGAAGCGACCTTTACCCGTATCTTTGAAAACATCTCGAACAACATCTCGAACTACCTGGCTTCGGCTAAGGGTTGAAGTAAACCTGCAAAAGGCCGGCAATAAAAAGCCGGCCTTTTGCTATACTGAACGAACAGATTTGTTTTAATCATTTTACGGGAGACTGGCCGCCTTCCACTCAAGCATTCGAGACCTGCATGCTGATTGCAAATAAGAAGCAACGTGACACGCTGATCACATCGCGCGACCAATTGGTCGGCTACCTTGCTGGCGGAGCCCGCCCTGAGAAAGATTGGGGAATCGGTGCCGAGATGGAAAAGCTGGTGCTTGATCTCCACACCGGCGAAGCCGCCGAGTTCCACAGGGTTGAAGCGCTGCTCTCAGCACTGGCAAAAAGCGGCGACTGGCAGGAAATGCGTGAAGGGACGAGACTGATCGGCCTACAAGGCCAGCATTCTTCGATAACCCTTGAGCCCGGCAGTCAGTTGGAACTCTCCGGACAGCTCTGCTCCGACCTCTTCTGCAACTGCAATGACTTTTCGAAATATATCGTCAAGGTTGTCAGCGCCTGTAAACAGCTTGACTTGGTTCTGGTCGGCCTGGGCACCCAGCCATTCACACCTCTGGATAAAATTGAGTGGGCGCCAAAAGCCCGTTACGACATCATGGGCCCCTACATGCTGAAAACCGGGGACATGGGGCAACGCATGATGAAGCAGAGCGCCGGACTCCAGGTCAACCTTGATTTTTGCGATGAAGCGGACTGCATGAGAAAGCTGCGCCTTGGCCAGGCTCTCTCGCCTCTTTTGTACGGGCTGTTCGCCAACTCACCGCTTTTGGAGGGAAAAGCCACGGGATTTCTGACCACGCGGGGAGAAATCTGGTCTCGCACGGACCCGGATCGAACCGGGCTATTACCTTTTCTTGACAAACCCGATGCCGGATTTGCCGATTATGTTGACTATGCTCTCGACGTGCCGATGTACTTTATCATGCGCGACCATCAATACCTCGATCTGACTCAGCGCCGATTCCGCTTTCGCGAGTACCTTGAGTCAGGACACCAGGGCCATCAGGCCACCCTGGCCGACTGGGACCTGCACCTGTCTACCCTGTTTACCGAAGTCCGTCTGCGGCCGCAGGTTGAAGTCCGTTGCGCCGACAGTCTGCCACCGCACCTGGTTCTGACCGTTGCCGCACTTCTCAAAGGACTGATGTACGATGAAGAGTCCTTCCAGAGCGCCTGGCAACTCTGTCAACCCGCTGCCACTGCAGCAATCGCACGATCATCGCAACAGGCCTGGCGGCTTGGGCTGCAGGCACCCTGGAAAGAGGGCACCCTACAGGACCTGGCCCGTAGCTGTCTGGCCCTTGCCCGGTCAGGCCTCGATCGGCAACAGGCCCGACTCGGCCAGCAGCGCAGCGAGAGTTACTTCCTCAATGGCCTTGACAGTCTGATCGAAGGAGGCGTCACTCTCGCCGAACAGCTGTTGCAGAATTGGCAGGGAACTCGGCAGGACAAGGTCAGAGCATTGATCGAGCATTGCGGATTTTTCGACATCGCCTCAAACCGGCCGGACGATCGCTGCAGCAATGAGCAGTTTAAACCTTGAGCATTAACTTAACCATCAGCCTGCCCTTACAAGCCCCGCATCATGAATAAAGACCGATCTGGAGATTCTCGATCGGTCTCGGCATTTTAGTGTCTTACCACCAGAACATCGACAGAGTCTCGGCAGATTTCTTGGCATTTCCGCTTGTCTTGCCGGCGGCTGGTCAGTATAGTGACCTCTTTAATAAACCCATCGAGGAGCTTTTTAATGGCACAGACTCTTGACATGCAACAGGCCCAGAGGGCCATCGATACGATCCGCCTGCTTTCTGCCGACATGGTTGAACAGGCACAATCAGGGCATCCTGGAACCCCCATGGAAGCCGCCCCGATTGCTTACCTGCTGTACAGAAAGTACATGCGTTACAACCCCAGGAACCCGGATTGGGCAGGACGTGATCGATTCATCCTCTCCTGCGGCCATGCCTCGGCACTTTTGTACAGCATGCTGCACCTGTCAGGCTACGAGCTCTCCCTGGATGATCTGAAAAATTTTCGCCAGATTGACAGCCCGACTGCCGGCCACCCGGAATTCGGCCACGCTCCGGGCATCGAAACCACCACGGGCCCCCTTGGTCAGGGCATCTCGGTTGGCGTCGGCATGGCGATGGGGGCACGCTTTTTAAAGCAGCGCGTCAGTGAGAATCTGTTTGACTACACCATCTACGGGCTCTGCTCCGACGGCGACCTCATGGAAGGGGTTGCCTCAGAGGCCGCTTCTCTGGCCGGGCATCTGCAACTGGGCAACCTGGTCTATCTCTACCTCGACAACAAGATCACCATCGAGGGTGACACGGACCTCGCTTTCACTGAAGAAGTCGGCACCCGCTACTTGAGCTACGGCTGGGATGTTCAACATGTTGAGGGCGAGAACGTCCAGGGTCTTGATCGTGCCATTGCAAAAGCCAAAAGCTCGTCACGGCCTTCGCTGATCATCGCCCGCTCGCACATCGGCTTCGGCGCACCGAACAAGCAGGATACTCACGACGCCCACGGCGCCCCGCTCGGTGCTGAAGAGTTGAAGCTGACCAAGCAGTTTTTCGACCGCGACCCCGAGGCAACCTTCGTTGTTCCAGAGGATGTCGCAGAGCACATGGGAGATGCCATCAAGCGTGGCGCCGAGCAGGAGGCCGACTGGCAACAAGCTTTTGCCGCTGAGCTTGCCAGGAACAACACGCTCGCAGCCTGGCAGAAAGCCGCTGCAGGCGAGCTTCCGCAAGGCTGGGACAACCTGCCAGAATTTGCCGCCGGCGAAAAGCTGGCCACCCGCCAGGCGAGTGGTAAAACCTTGAATGCCCTGGCAGGAAAGCTGCCTTTCCTGCTTGGAGGCTCAGCCGACCTCGGCCCCTCCAATAACACCACTCTCAAGGACGAAGAGTCCTATACGCCGACCCGCGTCGGTCGCAACATCCACTTCGGTGTCCGTGAACACGGCATGGCTGCAATCATCAATGGCCTGGCGCACACACCGGGTCTGATCCCGTTCGGTGGCACCTTCATGATCTTCGCCGATTACATGCGTCCACCGATACGCCTGGCAGCCATGATGGGACTGCAGACGATTTACGTGCTGACCCACGATTCGATCGGTCTCGGTGAAGACGGCCCGACCCATCAACCAATCGAGCAGCTTGCCAACCTGCGGGCGGTCCCCAACCTGACCGTGATACGGCCCGGCGATGCCAACGAAACCCTTGAGGCATGGAAAGCCGCGATCAGCAACCAGCAGGGCCCTACCGCTCTGATCCTGACCCGGCAGGGGCTGCCGACCCTCGATCGCACCGAGTTCGGTGCGGCAGAAGAGCTTCACAAGGGGGGCTATGTTCTCGCCAAAGAGCAGGGCGAACTGCAAGCGATGATCATCGCCAGCGGCTCGGAAGTCCCTCTGGCTTTGGACGCACAAAAGCAGTTGCAGGCCCAGGGGATCGGAACCCGCGTCGTCTCCCTCCCCACGTGGGAGCTGTTTGAGAAGCAGACTCAGGACTACCGCGATCAGGTCCTGCCTCCGGCCTGTCTGACCCGCGTTGCCGTCGAGGCAGCCTCACCCTTCGGTTGGGAACGCTACGTCGGTTTCAAAGGCAAGGTGATCGGCATGCAGGGCTATGGCGCCAGCGGACCGGCCGGGCAATTGATGGAGAAATTTGGTTTTACCGTTGAAAATGTCGTCAAAACAGTGAAAGAGCTTTTGTAGTGGCGTGATGCGCGTAGCGCGTGACGGGAAAACCCATTCATGACAAAAGGTGGCCGGAGTTTAATTCGGCCACCTTTACTTTGATATAAAGTCGAGTGTTTTCCCCACAAGCCTTCGCAGCCCTCAGCCCCCAGCCCTCACTCCTCACTCCTCACTCCTCACTCCTCACTCCTCACTCCTCACTCCTCACTCCTCACTCCTCACTCCTCACGCGCCACGCGCCACGCGCCACGCGCCACGCGCCACTCGCCACTCGCTACTCGCTACTCGCCTCCCACAAACCTTTAAGTTCATCAATCAACTCTCCAACAAGACCATAACCCTGCGCCCAGAAATCCGGATCTGCCAGATCAATTCCCAGCGGCTTGACCAGAGCATCAGGTCTTACTGAACCACCAGAACTCAATAACTTCATATACGCAGGCATAAAACTGTCCCCTTGCGCACGATATTTCTGATAGAGCGCCAGCACCAGCAGTTCGCCAAAGACATAGGAGTAACAGTAGAACCGGGCATGGATAAAGTGACTGATGTAACTCCATCCCCAACGGTACGACGGGATCATTTCAACGCCGTCGCCGAGGAGTTTGGCATTCTCAGCCAGCCACAGTTCGCAAATCTCGTCAGAGGCCAGGAGTGCCTCACCACGCCTTTTGTGCGCAGCCAATTCGAAACGGGTCAAGACCGTCTGACGGAAGGTGGTGGCGATTATTTCTTCAATTTTTGTACAAAGCAGGCTGATTCTGGTCTGTCGATCCGGCTCACTCTTCAGAAGAGCACGGGTCAAAAGCATCTCAGCGAAGACACTGGCCGTCTCTGCCATGGGTAAAGGGGCGTGGTAATGAAAAAAGTTCTGTTCTCCGGCGAGGACATAATGCACAGCATGCCCCAGTTCATGGGCCAGAGTGGTAACATCACGCAGAGTGCCGGTGAAATTAAGCAGGACATAGGGATCAGCGCCGGGATAAAGGCCCATGCAGAAGGCGCCACCGGATTTGCCGGAACGGGGAGTAACATCAAGCCTGCCCGTGGCGACCAGACGTTCAACAATCTCGGCCATTTCTGGTGAGAAGCCCCGAAACGCTTCTTTCACCAGATCAAGAGCTTCAGAAAAACTATATTTTCTGGACTCCACACCCAGCGGTGCATAAAGATCGGTGTTCTTCAGTTTGTCGAGTCCGAGCAAGCGCCGTTTCAACTCAAAATATTCCTGGGCCAGGGGATAGCAGGCTTCGGTCACAGAGAGCATCTGTTCGACCATCTCCGGGTCGGTTTCACTGCTCAGGTGGGTCGGCGTCATCAGGTCAGGGTAGTTTCTCAGCTCGGCTTCCTTGCCGTGATCAAGCAGGAGATTGTTGAAACAACTGGTCAGAACCAGCGCGTTGTCGGCGTGCTTGTCGAGAAAGGTGGCAAAGGCCGTTTCGCGAACCTGACGATCAGGGTGATAAATCAACGCCAGCAGTTCCTCCCCGCTTGCTTCCCGCGCTTCGTCTTCGTCCGGGAATTGATAAAGATATTTCAGACCTGAGGTCAACTCATCGAACAGCTGGACAAACGCATCCTTACCCGATAAATCTTTACGTTTGAGTGCCTGCTCGACCTGTTCGCTTAACGTATAGGGGGCATGGGCCCGAACGGTCTGCAAGTAGTGACTGTAATCCGCAAGGACATCGCTGCGGGCAAGCGCCTGGAAGCTTGCCTCTTCGAAAGCCAAAATTTCCAACTCGAAAAAGAGCGTTAACTCATGAATGACTTGCCAGGCATCGCGAACTTTTGCAAGCAGACCGGTGTGCTCGTGTTGACTGCTGTCAGCGTAAAAAAGCAACTGGCCATAGAGGTAAGGCCTGAGGACCAGCAACTGCAAGGATTCGTACTGCTGCAAGGCTTTGCTCAAAAAGCCCGCGTTGAGGTCAGCGGTGTTGATTTGTCCATAATACTGCTCGCGAAAAGCGTCTGCCAGTTGACGGGCTCTATCAAGATCTTTCTGAATTTCCGGATCATTGACGCCGGTGTACAACCAGTTCAGATCCCAGCGTATATTTTCCTGTAAACGTGTGTGCATTGCTCCTCCTTCATATAGAGTGCTTGCAATATTAACGCAAAAAATCGCCGTCTTGGTCTTAAATTGCGAACTTTGCGAACTTTGCGTGAGATAAGATTTTATCACGCCCGCTCGCTGCGCTCCCTCAAGTCCGCAAAGTGCGCGAAGTAAACCAGAAAAAAGGTCTAAGGGTCTTGGTCTTAAATAGCGAACCTTGCGAACTTTGCGTGAGATAAGGGTTTATCACGCCCGCTCGCTACGCTCCCTCAAGTCCGCAAAGTGCGCCAAGTAAATCAGAAAACAAAGGTTCAAGGTTCAAGGTTCTTGGCTCTTGGTTCTTGGTTCTTGGTTCTTGCCCTTAAATAGCGAACTTTGCGTGAGATAGGGTTTCCCCACGCCCGCTCGCTGCTTTGCGCATGCTTTGTGGCAATAACGCCCCTAATAAGAGAATTGTAAACCGTTTCGTAAATGCATCGTCTAAGTATGCAAACATCGACATTCAGAGGAGAAGCAGGTGCCTATAACTTCGGCGGTGATCGTTGACAGCCCCATAGAGAGCGGCTACTCTCGAAAAATGACCGGTACCAATGAACAGTTGCTGCTGGAGAGAATCCGCAAGGGTGACGAATCCGGTTTCGAGGAACTCGTTAAGGAGCATACCGGCAAAGTAGTCGGGCTGGCCTGGCGACTGATCGGCAGCCGTGAAGATGCCGAGGAACTGGCGCAGGAAGCTTTTTTACGACTGCATCGATCGCTGCCTGATTTTCGAGGCGACAGCCTGATCGGTACCTGGCTTTATCGGACGACAACCCGGCTGGCCATTGATTTTCTGCGCAGGGAACGCATCAAGCGCAAAGTCTTCTTCTTTCGTCATGACAACGAATCTGCCGATCCTGTGGAGCTGGCGCGCGATAATCGTCAGGATCCAGGACAAGAATTCCAGTCACAGGAGGCGATGCGCGCGTTAAGACGAAGCTTGCAAAAGCTTTCAGCGCGTCAGCAGGTCATTTTCACCTTGCGGCACTACGAAGGGCTGGCGCTGAAAGAGATCGCCGCACATCTCGGATTGGAAACCGGAACCGTTAAAGCACACCTGCATCGAGCCGTGACACAATTACGCAAAGACCTGAGTGAATATCGCGAGGGATATCATGAATAACAAGCATTGTTTGAGTGAACAGGATCTGATCCTGCATTATTATCAAGAGTTTTCGGTGACGAGCGAAGAAAGCTTGCATCTGGCTAATTGTCCCGCATGTGAGGAGCGTCTCAACTCTCTAGGCAAAGAGTTAGCTGCCCTTCCGGACTTGACACAGCAGATCGACCCATACGCCGGAACACGTATGGCGGCTCGCATTTCGGAACGGCTCAAGCCTACCCGTAAGCACTGGTTGCCAGCCATCGGCACGACCGCAGTCGCCGGTGTTGCGTTGCTCCTCACTATCACCTTCTGGAGCCCTCAAGAGCCGCCACAGCTAACGTCCCGAGTCAACCTGGCATCACTGGCAGATAACCCTGGCCAGGAGATGTCCGATATCGATTTTCTTGAGGATTTGGAACTGTTGCAGGAATTGGAACTGCTTAGCCAGATCGAGGGAGTTTGACATGTTAAGAAAAAACTATGTACAAAAAGTCATGATCCTGCTGGCCTTGGCCTGTCTTACGGCCAATCCTGTGCTGGCGAAGAAAGATCAGGGCAAGTTTGCTGACAAAGGCAACCTGCAACAGTGGTGGCAAGGCCTGCCTCAGAATGAGCAGCAGATGATGCGTGATCGCTATGAGATCTTTAAAAGTTTGCCGGAGGAGAAACAGGAGCGTCTGCAGAAGCGATGGCAAACTTACCGTGATCTCCCCCCCGAAGAGCGCCAGCAGATGCAGAAGAAGTTTAATCGCTGGCAGGATATGGATCCGGAGGAACGCGAGCGCATGCGTGGGACCTATCGCAAGCTTAAGGAATTGCCAGACCGGGAACAACAAGAGTTACGGCAAGAGCTTCACCAACTGCGCGACTTAGCCCCGGAAGAAAGGGAGCGGCGTCGCAAGGAGCTTCAGCGGCGTTATTTCCGGGATGAGTAAGCATTATTTGTCTTGCCTTCACCAAAAGGGCCGGAAATCTCCGGCCCTCCCGTAAGTCTTTGATTGCTGCCATCTTATTCAAGCTCATAGGTCACAACAGACGACCTGGCATCCTCTATCACACCCTTGTTTCTGAACCTGACCGCCTGGACCAGCTCAGGACTGCCGTCATTATCGGCATCGGCGACCGCGTAATCAGCAAGGTAGCCGGCCTGGCTGGCCGTCCGCCAGCTTTCCAACAATGAGTAGCCGTCCCAATCCAAAGCGACCAGGCGGCTGCGTTTGAACTGGCTCAACCTTTTCACCAGCCGTTGACCTTCGTTCTGGGCAACCAGGATTTCACCGCCGGACATCAAAACCATCCGTGGGGGAACACAGTTGGGGGGCAACATTTCATCCCTGAATTCGGCACGGGGCATGTAACAAGTATCCGAGCCACCAAAATAGTCAGCGGACTCCCAAAGAGTATCATTTTCTCCCGAAACCACCTTGAGGTAGTCGCCCTGACTCAGATACGCATAGTTGAGTTGCTGCTTTTCGTCCATAAAGGGCAGGAAATTGAAAATGTTCAGATTCCTGGGCAGTGGCACTTCATCACCTTTAATCAATTCGACACCTTCGCGTTTGACATGGAATATTTTGCCATAGAAGGGGTCGACCGCCTTGGTTTTTCTCTGCGCAAACAGGGTGGCTCCTTTTTGATCCGGAAAGGCAATAGCGCGGAACAGCCAGCGAATATTCCTGATCGAGATTTCGTAACTTTCACCGGTAAATTCGACCACCAAAGACTCTGCATCATATTTATTTAATGCGGACAGGTAGAGTTCTGCGCGACCATTGCCATCCAGATCGACAGCATCCAGAGTCAGGATCTGCAATCGGATCGGCAGCTCGACTTCTGCCACTTCGGTGAATTCGTCGTCGACGATACGCGCGACCAGAAGCTTGTTATTGAGAACAACAGCTATCTCCTGCTGCCCGTCACCATCCAGGTCGGCGACCGTGAGAGCGCTTGCGCGGCCAGTCAGGCTCGGCCCCATCCAGATCCCCTCCCGATCCAGCTGCTTCTGACGAATAATGGCTTCATCCATTTCCGCAAAACGGCTCTCGCTGGTTGCGCCGAAAGTGCCCATGACATTGTTGGCGAGTTGCTGCAGCATCTTCGGCTTGGGTTTTGCGTGGCCTGTGACAGGACGTCCGGAACTCCTTGCGGAAGATTTGACCAGTTGTTCATCTCCGGTCACCCCATAATTGTGCAGCTGTTCACCCTGTTGGTTGCTGATAGTGAGGCTCTTCTCTTCAAGGGTGAAGGTCAGAAGAGCACGTTTAGCTTCGCCGGAGGTCAGCCAGGCAAACTGAGGCAGGTCGACCTTGATCTGACCCGCCAACCCGGCGGCAGCTTGCGTGTTGTCAACAAACAGCGCAGGCACCTGCTCGAAGCGCCTGACAGGCGCACCATTTTCCGGCGACAGATTTTCACTTAAGACCCTGGCGTAGGAATAACCGGAATAGATGCGGGTCACCTGAAGAAAGCCAAGCACATCATCAATAGTACCGAGCACCTTACCCGTCTCAGGATGAAGGATCTTTTTGCCGGGCGCTACAACCGTCAGGATATCGCCGATATTCAGATTGTTGCGATCATCGAGATCGACAATGTACTCATCGTTGATCGGCATAACCACGGTGCCGCTGAGCACGGCAAAATCGGCAGTAATCTCTTCAGGCAGCTCGGCCAGTGCAGAGAAAGGCCAACAGATAAAAATCGACAGCAGCAGGGTTACAACAGATTTCATAAGATTTCCTATGGCAGGTTCATCGTGAGATTAGAGCTCATTGCAGTGTGTATTTTAACGGTTTTCAGAAGAAATAGAAAGCTTCAAATAAAGAAAGCCCACTGCTATCGCAGTGGGCTCTCTAAAGTGTGATTCAAGAATTCTCGAAGAGAATCTTAGAATTTCACGAACAGGCCTGTACCTGCTTCGAATGCATCGAAATCTGAGTCGTTGAATTCGCCGTCAGAGTACTGGAGCTGAACCTGGAAGCTGGTGTTCTCCATAACCGGGTAAACCAGACCAGCAGCAAGGGCGACAACATCAGCATCAGCAAACTCGTCTTCCTCTGTCTCGAGGTAAGCAGCCGAACCAGAGAGGGTTGCAGCACCCAGCTTGACGCTGGAGTAGAGACGACCACCGATAACACCAGCACTAGCGCCGGAGAAATCAAATGGGCTACCGAGGGTGATCTGCTCGTTGCTCAGGGATGTACCGACATCAAAGATGGGGTCCCAACCGCCGAAACCGTTGCCGAGGCTGGTGACCTGAACGTCCTGGTCGTCGCCAGTAGCGTACAGGAACTGAGCGCCGACGGTCAGAGCATCGCTAGCAGCCATGGAAGCGTCGAGCAGGACCTGGGCACCGAAAGCGTCTACGGTTGGTGAAACCTCACCGTCGAAGAAATCAATTTCACCGGCCAACTTAAGGCCACCGAGGTCAGCACTCATGTTAGCACCAACCAGGTACACGTCCACGTCGCCGCCGTCATTGAAACCGCCAACGAAGAACTGGGTCCCCACGCTACCCAACTGGGGAGCAACTTTAGCGCCGTAGAGGAATGCATCGGCTTCTGCAGCCAGGTCACCATTGTGCTGGCCGTCTACTTCGTTGTTGTCGTCCATGAGCACGAAAGCGTTGAAAGGAACATTGCCGAACTTGTAGTCAACGGCAATACCGTTGTCCTGAGAGTCAATCGCATAAGTCAAGCCGTAAGCCACATACTGCTGACCGACGCGGATGTGGAAGTTACCCTTGGTCAGGTCGATGTGAGCGCGGTCCCACTGCTGAGCAGCACCCGAACGACCAGAGCCAAAACCAGGACGACCCCAGTCGGACTCGGTGATGTCAGTACGGAAGGTGATGCTGACGCCTTCAGCAACGGCGATCTTGCCACCGATACGCAGACGCTGGTCAGCCCAGGTCTCAGTGCTGTCGTCGGTGTCGCCATCAAAGTCATAATCGGTGTGCCAGCCACGGACACGCATTTCGCCGCTCAGGCTAAGACGATCTTCCGCAATGACCGGGGTCACCATGGCCGCCATAACCAATGTTACTACCAAAACTTTTAACAATTTCATCTTTTTGCCTCCTGAATGTTTTTACCTCAGTTACAACCTGAACCCACTACCACAGTGAGCCAAGCCTTTTAAATCCTAATTAGATATTACTCGGTCGGTGCATCAAATTCATAACCACAGGCAGGACATTTGACCCGAACCTTCTGGTCGCCACTTGTTCCGGCACAGGCTACCAAAGAGAGGATCATCATGACCGCAAGTGCTCCGGAAAAAACCTTCTTCATTCATTGACCTCCTTTCGTAAGATTATTTGATTGCACCATTAAAACCGTTACGGCTTTATAAAGCTCATTTTTACCATGTTCATTAGACCGACTTGCGTTCAAGACTTCAACAATGATGCCAAGTTAACCAATGTTTGACAAGATAACCAAAGAAGCGCTCATTTCCAAGCTTTATTTACCGTTGCTGTCGAATTAATGTTATTTTTTCCATCCTTTACCAGCGGCCAAGGTGTTGTTGGGGAACCACACTGTCGCATTTTTTCCACGCAAACCGTGTAAGCCAAACAAGCGTTCACTCTATTCAGCCTTCGGTTCCGGAAGCCCCTTGCGGCAAAGAATGATTGTACTTTTCAATCAGCGAACGAATATCGTCAGCCAGTACGTTGCGACCACTGCTGTCAAAACGTACAATCTGAGCTTGATCGACAACCAGAAATCTCGGGATCGCGTAAACACTGTAGGCGTCATAAGCCTGGCCATCATCGAGCAGGGCGTGAAAGGTCATGGGCGGTTGATGATCACCAAGATACTCGAGGACCATCTTCTCACTGTCCTGAACAAAAACTTCCAGAACAGCAACATTCTGCTCTTTGAGGAACGTACCGATTTTTCTTATTTCTGCTGTCAACAGCTTGCAGGCTGGACACCAGGTTGTTGCCAACTTGAGCAGAACCAGACGGCCCTTGAAATCGGAGAGGGAGACTTCTTCACCCGTCAGCGATTGCAGTTTAAAATCAGGAGCCGCCTCACCTGTCTGGATGGCGAACCCGGAGACTGGAGCCATACAAACAAGCATCAAAATAACAACAGAGACTAGCCACCGGGCAGATTTTGAATGATTATTGGACAAAGCCTGATTTTTCCCTTCTTATAATAGAACAGCTTTTTGCAGTATAGAAACGTTGTTTTTTATTTGTCAAGGGCAAACCCTTGAGGGCTAGCATTTAATCCACAAGATTAGAGACGACCTAATAATTCGGGATAAATAAAACGATGTTATTCTACCCCACAATACCAGCCTACAAGCTCTAATGATCGCCGGTCTGACAAAGCTCGGTCAAGACACCGCCGCTCGCCTTGGGGTGCAGAAACGCTATCTTCGTACTATGCGCTCCGGTGCGCGGGATCTCATCAATCAAGCGCACACCTTCAGCCTTGAGCTGTAATAGTCGCTCTTGAAGATCAGCGACCTCATAAGCCACGTGATGAACCCCCGGACCGTTCTTTTCCAGAAACCTGGCAACCGGCGAATCAGGGCTGGTCGGCTCAAGCAACTCGATGCGACTCTCACCAACAACGAAGAAAGCAACCTTGACCTTCTGCTCGGCGACCACTTCGGTTCCTTCGAACTCCATCCCGAGGATATCCCGGTAAAACGGGGTGGCTTCATCGATGTTGGTGACGGCAATACCGATGTGACTGATCTTCTTGGGCATGATTATTTACCTCGATTGTTAGAATATTATTTGTATGCTGTGAATTATGTTGATCAGAATCCAGAATCCAGAATCCAGAATCCAGAATCCAGAATCCAGAATCCAGAATCCAGAATCCAGAATTCTAGATTCTCTTAAACGCCTCCAGCAACCTCCGCGCCGCTGCACTGGGTGTGGTCGTGCCACTGGCAACAGCGTCCTGCACCTGCCCCAGCAGCGCTTCGACGTTGCGGTCGCGGAGGAACATTTCCTTGAGATCATCCATCAGCAACGTCCACATCCAGTCGCTGGCCTGAAGGTTTCGTTTGCTCTGCAGTTCGCCTGTTTCACGCATCCGTCTTCCGAAATCCTCTATCATTGTCCAGACATCGTCAACCCCTTCATTTTGCAATGCACTGCAGAGCAGGGCCGGGACCTGCCAGTTGAGACTCTTCGGCTTGAGCATGTGCAATGCATTGGCATACTGCTGTCGCGCCAGTTCGGCACGAGGGCGGTTTTCGCCTTCGGCCTTGTTGACGACGATGGCATCGGCGATCTCCATGACGCCGCGTTTGATCCCCTGCAATTCGTCGCCGGCATTGGGGATCTGCAACAGCAGGAAGAAATCGACCATGGAGGCAACGGTAATCTCGGACTGGCCGACACCGACCGTTTCAACAATAATGACGTCGTAACCGGCAGCTTCACAGACCAGCATGGTCTCGCGGGTCTTGCGGGCCACGCCGCCGAGGGTCTGGCCGGCGGGCGACGGACGGATAAACGCGCCACTCTCGCGAGCGAGTTCCTCCATACGGGTTTTGTCGCCGAGAATGCTGCCACCGGAAATTTGCGATGAGGGATCAACGGCCAGCACCGCAACCTTGTGGCCACAGCTGAGCAGATGCATACCGAAGGCTTCGATAAAAGTGCTTTTGCCGGCGCCGGGCACGCCGGAGATGCCGATGCGGATCGATTTGCCGGTATCCGGCAGCAATTCATCGAGCAGGGTGGTGGCAGCGAGGGAATGATCGAGGTTACGGCTTTCGATCAGGGTGATCGCCTTGGCCAGGGACCGGACGCTGCCGGCGCGTACGCCGGTGGCAATGTCGTGGAGTTTGATCATGAACGCGTCTTGTAGGGGCGCAGCATGCTGCGCCCAGGGCCGTGGGAACGCAATGGTCGCGCCCAGGGCCGTAGGAGCGTAGGAGCGCAATGGTCGCGCCCGGCGCGGTAGGGGCGCAGCATGCTGCGCCCCTACGAAACCATCAAAATCAACCGTACAGGGGCGCACGGCGGTGCGTCCAGGGGTGACGTGTACGTCGCCTCTACCGCCGCTTCTCCCCAATCGCGTCGAGGGTCTGGGTGGCCGAGGTGACGATCGGGGTGCCGGGGCCGAAAATCTTCGCCGCACCAGCGGCAAGCAGTTCAGCATAATCCTGACGAGGGATAACCCCGCCGCAGACGATAGCGATATCTTCGGCACCAAGCTTTTTCAGTTCGGCGGCGAGTTGTGGCACCAGAGTCTTGTGACCGGCGGCCAGACTGGAAACACCAACCACGTGAACATCATTCTCGACGGCCATTTTCGCGGCTTCTTCCGGCGTCTGGAAGAGTGGGCCGACATCGACATCAAAACCGGCATCGGCGTAGGCCGTCGCCACGACCTTGGCGCCGCGGTCGTGACCGTCCTGGCCCATCTTGGCAATAAGTATCCGCGGCCGCCGGCCTTCACTGGCGGCAAAGGCGTCAATGCGCTTTTTCAGCGCGGCAAAATCCTCATCGTTGTCAACCACGGACCCATAAGCTCCTGACACCAGTTTGATTTCCGCCTTGTGGCGGCCAAAGATTTTTTCCATGGCGTCGGAGATTTCGCCGACGCTGGCCCGCTGGCGGGCGGCCTCAACGCAGAGGCCGAGCAGATTCTGCTGGTCATCTTCGCATGCGGCGGTGATTGCGGCAAGGGCCTTTTGACAGGCAGCCTCATCACGGGCGGCACGCATTTTCTCAAGTCGGGCGATCTGTGACTTACGCACTGCGGTGTTGTCGACATCGAGGACTTGAATCGGATCTTCTTCGGCGAGTTTGTACTTGTTGACACCGACAATGACATCGCGACCGCTGTCAATGGCGGCCTGTTTTTTCGCCGCAGACTCCTCGATACGCAGCTTCGGCATCCCCGACTCGATGGCCTTGGTCATACCGCCGAGGCCCTCGATTTCGTCAAGAATCGTCTGGGCTTCTTCAATCAACGAAGCGGTCAAGGATTCGACGTAGTATGACCCGGCCAACGGATCGACCACGTTGGTCACACCGGACTCTTCCTGGATGATCAACTGGGTGTTACGGGCAATCCGGGCCGAATGATCGGTCGGCAGAGCAATCGCCTCATCCAGGGCGTTGGTGTGCAGCGACTGGGTTCCGCCCAGCACTGCAGCCAGAGCCTCCAGAGTAGTGCGCACGACATTGTTGTAGGGATCCTGCTCAGTCAGGCTCCAGCCTGAAGTCTGGCAGTGGGTTCGCAGCATCAACGACTTGGGGTTCTTCGGTTCGAAGCGCTTCATCAGGTGCGACCAGAGATAGCGGGCAGCACGCAGCTTGGCAGCTTCCATGAAGAAGTTCATGCCGATCGCGAAGAAGAATGACAGCCGCGGCGCGAAAGCATCCACATCCAGCCCCTTGTCGATCGCAGTTTTTACGTACTCAAGACCGTCAGCCAGAGTAAAGGCCAACTCCAGGGCATTATTGGCCCCGGCCTCCTGGATATGGTAACCGGAGATCGAGATCGAGTTAAAACGCGGCATGTAACTGCTGGTGTATTCGATGATATCAGCGATGATACGCATCGAAGGCGCCGGAGGGTAGATATAGGTGTTACGAACCATGAACTCCTTGAGGATATCGTTCTGAATGGTGCCCGCCAGCTGTTCCTGCGAGACGCCCTGCTCTTCGGCAGCGACAATGTAGTTGGCCATGATCGGCAGGACTGCACCGTTCATGGTCATTGATACCGAGACCTTGTCGAGAGGAATATCACCGAACAGGATCTTCATGTCCTCGACGGAATCGATGGCCACACCGGCCTTACCAACATCGCCGACCACGCGGGGGTGATCGGAATCGTAACCGCGGTGAGTCGCCAGGTCGAAAGCAACCGATAAACCCTGCTGACCCGCCGCCAGGTTACGCTTGTAGAAGGCATTGGATTCTTCAGCCGTGGAGAAGCCGGCATACTGACGAACTGTCCAGGGACGCCCGGCATACATGGTCGCCATGGGCCCGCGGGTGAAAGGGGCCAGACCGGGGAGAGAACCCGTGCTTTGCAGGCCCTCGATATCTTCAGCCGTATAGAGAGGCTTGACATCGATCCCCTCCGGCGTTTCCCACTTGAACCCGGAGAGATCGTCGGTCTTTTTTTCCTTTTTGGCCAGAGTTTCCCAATCGGCCCGGGTCTTCTTTTCAAAACAGCTCATCTTGAAATCCTTTCAGGATTTAGAGTCTGGGGATTGGGGACTGGGGACTGGACACAAACAACAGTCCCCAGTCCCCAACCCCCAGCCCCCGAACTTAACGTGTTACGATTGCCAGAACCTGGGTTTCTTCACCGCCGTAGGAGAGCAGTCGGTGCTTCAGAGTTGCATCGAAATAAACGGCATCCCCTTCGTCCAGCAAAATGCGTTCATCATCGAGGAGAATTTCCGCCCGCCCCTTGAGGATCAGGAGAAACTCTTCGCCGTCATGGTTGTAAAGGGTTTCTTCATCCGGACGTTGCGACACGGTCACAACAAACGGCTCCATCTTTTTATTGCGTTTACGGAAGGAGAGGGCCTCATAGGCATAGCCATGGCCGGTTCCGGCGACCGAGATAACCCGACTGACCTCCCGGCGATCAGCCTTGCGCACCACTTCATACCTGCAATCGACCTCCTCTTCCTCGAAAAAAAGACCGATCTTGACATCGAAGAAGCGAGCGATCTTGGAAAGGGTCGCTATGGGAGGAGAAACATTGTTGTTCTCGATCTGCGAGATCAAAGCAGGCGAGAAACCTGTTTCACGGGCCACGGCCTGCAATGTCAGCTTGCGCGCCTTGCGCAATTCCTTGATTTTTGCACCGATATCGTATTCCACGTCAGACCTTCCAGACAAAAATAAAATAAGGTTTTAGAACCTTCAGGATATAACCGATGCAAGGCACAATTGTCAATTATTTTCAATAACGATAAAAAGTCTTTTATCTATATTAAACGACCATCTAGTTATGGTCCGAAGGGAAAATTTGGCTGTTTGAGAGCCGCAGCAACTCGCAGAGCAAAAAGCCCCGCCTGATCCCAAGCGGGGCTTTTCTTTCCCGGTCAACAACTATACCGACACACCCTGTTCACGCTCAGATGATCGCATCCAGGTATTTCGCAGTCGCTTCTCTGCGCTCATTTTCGATTTGCTTGGGATCGGTTTCCACGAACTTCTCATCCGGGGTGACCTTGAAGATCGGCTGACCCTTTTGCACGATGACGCCATCACCACCTTCGATCAGGATTTTGTCCACCGTTCCGGAGAAAGGCGCAGGCACCTTGTTGAACATCTTCATGACTTCAAGGATGAAGAGTGGCTGACCCTTTTCGAAGTGTTGTCCTTCCTTGACGAAGGACGGCATGCCCGGAGCTTCCTGGGCATAGTACATGCCCCCACCCGGGGTCACAATCTCATCGGCCTTGGTCGCAGGTGGCGGCACCAGAACCTTCTTCATAGCGGCCTGCAAATCAGGATCGTTGAGATAATCAGGGATGGTCACCTCAAGGTCTTCTTCCACCTTGAAGGCATAGAAATCAGTTTTTTCGGCAAGCATGAAGAGCAGACCAAGCAGCTCGTTACCAACCTCGAAACCAAGGTGTGCCGACTGAATGCCTGCCCAGGTCTCTGCATCGAAACCACCTTGCGGCTTGTCCTTGCCGAGAAGCTCATTGAGCTTGACGAAATCATCTTTCTCCAGACCGAACTTGTCACGCAGATCGGCATAGAAGGACAAGGCATTCTGCAGCAGATCACGATCGTGAGTCCAGATAACCTCGGCCGCCGGGGCGTCTTGACGCCAGCTCATGTTGAGGTATTCGTAGGTTTCCTCGAGGACCACCAGAGGGTTGCGCAACCAGACAAGCTTACCCTCTTCAAGCTTGAAGTTTTTGCGATTAAGACTCAGCCAACCGGAAAGCAAATGCGGATCAGCCAACAAAAATTCCATAGGACGGGTCAGCAGTGTGCCCTTACGGTCAAGAGTCTCTGAAATGGCTTTTTTGATCTCCGGATCGTCACCGTAAACCTTGCCCAGATGCTTCTTCATCGAGATGAAGGCAAAGACCACATCGAGCTTGCTGGCTTCCTCTTTCAGCTTGCCCACCAGGGTCAGGTAAGGAACCACGAAACGGGTGGTCGGCTTGGCCATAACATTCTGGCCGAGGAACCAGTTGACCAGACCGTAATGGAATTCGAGATTGGTCGCCAGATCTGTGCCGCGCAGAACGGTGCTGCGCAAAACCCTGGAAAGCTGGTTGTAGCTGTCGAGTCGGTCGTCGCCCTTGGTCAGGAGCAGGGCAATATTGGAATCGTAGGCACCCGCGACCGTGTAGCGCATAAACTGGCCGGTATCAGGGTTGACCATGCAGATCCCCTGGTCATCACGAATTTCGCCATCGATCGGCTTCGACCAGTAGCGGATTACGCCACCGGCACTTGGGGAGAGCGAACTGTCTGTCGCATTAAGACGCGCTTCGGCGCCGGCACCAAAGCGTTGCTGACGCTCAGGACGCGGCAGGCGCTCCTTGTGCCTGGCGAGCAGGGCCATGGCTTCAACCAAAGATTCGACGACAAAGAATTCTTGTTTGTTTTTCGGATTGGTGAACTTGAGGTTGTAGACCAGCTCGGTCACCCTGTGTTCGACCTGGATACGGGTATTGACCTCCATGAAATAGTGGCGACCGCCATCGACGATACACTCAAAGGTCGAAGCCGAATCGAGGCCCACGGCAGAACCGAAACGCTCGGACTCTTCCTCCATGCGCTTAAGCACTTGCAGATCGGTCTCCAAAGCCTTTGCCTGAGCTTTCAGGCCGGCTTTCCTGGCCTTGCTGATTTCCAGAGCCAGGGCTTCCTGGGTCACGGAAATCTCAAGCAGTTTCTGCTCGTGCATCTGCAGCGAACAATCGCGGCCACCGAGAGCGATACACCAGTCACCGTTGCCGAGCAGCTGGATTTCGTTGTGGCGGGTCTGCTCGATATTCAACTCAATGAGGACGTTTTTATTGTCACCAACACCGTTGGCCTTGACCTCAAGCAGAACTTCACGGACCAGTTCGGGAGCAATCTGCGCCGCCTTTTTGATATCAGCATCGGAAGGATTCTTTTTGGTCAGCAGTGAGGCGCCAAGAATCCGCTGGCCCTTACCACCGCCACCACCGATCGCTTTGAGACGGATGCGGGCACCGGGGTAGTTCTTGAACATATCGAAGCATTCTTTTTCGACCTGGGCGCCGAGCTCATCGATGGAAAAGAGGTCAATCCCTTTTTCGTAGGAAGCCATCAGAATGTGACCGGCCAGGTCCACAAGCTCGAGCTGCTTGTCACTCAGGATATTTTTGTCGCAGTTGAGTCCCTCCGCCTTGGCTACAGCCAGCAGCGCCTGACGGCTCGGGTGCTTGTTGACCAGGGTTCGCGAGGTAACATTATCAATACCGGGCGTGACCGAGACGTCAACGCTGAGTGCGGTACGCTTGGCTTCGTCTTTCTTGCCTGCGCCACGCTGGGTTGCCGCACAGGGGCCGATGAATTTCAGCCCGGCGTCTTCGATCGCCGCAACAAACTCGTCATCTTCTGCCATAAATCCGTAACCGGCAAAGATCGAGTCATAACCGTTGTCTTTGGCGATCTGGATGATCTGACCGATACGCTCTACACGTTCTTCTTTGGAGGCACCCGTGTAGTCCGGCACCCGGTGAACGCGGCTGTTATCAGTCAGCAAGCGCAGCTCAGGAGACAGCGCGTTGGGGTAGACGATCGAATCCTTTTCAGAGAGCAGGATACCGTAGTGGCTGATCCCCATTTCCTCGTAGACGGTCATCGCTTCCAGACGAATCGGGCCGCGACAAACGATCAAGGGTTTAAGGTCTTCGCAAGAGAAAGAACGGACCCATTCCGAGTCTGACTGACTCAAGCGACGATCACTGTGGATCAGTGGATTATTTGTGTAATTATTATTCTGTGCCATTGCTTTATATCTCCAAATCGAAACCTTGATTCGCTTAATGTCAACAATATCCGCAGGGATTAATGGAATTCGCGTTGGACATCCTGCCAGGCCGATGCCTTGTAGTGCCGCAACAGGAAGTTCATATTCTCACTGAGAACCTGGCGCAGATCGGTCGGCATGACCAGTGAGGAGATTGAACCCAGGGCGAGACCCTCTTTCGGGTTCATCAATTCTTTCTCGTAGCGCAGGTTCAGTTCAGCTTCCTGAAGCTTGAGCCATTCTGCAGCCTCGACCTCGGCCTCCTTCTTGGCTTCCGCCCCGTCCATCCCCGCCTTGGTTCTGGCCAGAATACCATCGGCGACCATCTTCTGGGTCGCAGAGCGAATCTTGCGCAGTTCGCCTTTGTAGACGAACTCCTTTCCGGCCGGGCCCATGACTGCAAGGCGGGTGGTCGGCAAGGCCAGCACCAGATCGGCACCGGTCGGATAGTTATTGTAAGAGGCGTATGCGCCACCATAAGCATTACGCAGAATCAACAGGATCCGCGGGGTCCGCACATCGATGATCGAATCGAGCATCGAGCGACCGGCCTGAACGATACCGCGAGCTTCCTGCTCACGCCCCGGCAAAAAGCCGGTCGTGTCTTCCATGAAGATCAAGGGAATGTTGTAGATGTTGCAGAAACGGACAAAACGAGCAATCTTGAGCGCCGAGTCACAGTCAATCTGTCCGGAAGAAACAGCACTGTTATTGGCAACAAAACCGACGACGTTGCCACCGAGGCGCCCCAGCGCGGTGATGGCCTCGCGGGAGCGATCAGGCTGCAGCTCGAAGTAATCACCATGGTCACAAATCTGCTGAATGATAATCGAGACGTCGAAGGGAGTGTTGAAACCGGTTGGTGAGTTAAAGGCTTTTTTCAGCAGGGTGTTGATCTCCCAGGTCTTGCGATCGAGAGGATCACTGGTCTCCTGGAAAGGGGCCATGCTGTAGTTGTTATCTGGAAGGTAACTGATCAGGCGTACAGCGGTGCGTAATGCGGCCGTTTCATCGGCCACGGTCAGGTCGGTCACGCCGGACGCACAGTGGACCTTGGGGCCACCGAGCTCTTCGGGGGTAATATCCTCACCAAGCACCGATTTGACCACACCAGGGCCGGTCAGACCGAAAAAGGTATCTTTCGGCTGGATCAGGAAGCTGCCCTGACGAGGCAGATAAGAACCGCCGCCGGCATTAAAACCGAACATGCACATGACGGTCGGTACCACGCCACTGATCTTGCGCAGTGCAGTGAAAGCCTCGGCGTAACCGTCAAGGCCGCCGACACCGGCAGGGACAAAAGCTCCCGCAGAGTCGTTCATACCAATCAAAGGCAGACCCTTCTCACCGCACATTTTAAAGAGGCGGGCAAGCTTGTTGCCGTTGGTCGCATCAATGGAACCGGCCCGGACCGTGAAATCGTGACCATAGACGCCGACGTCTCGCCCATTGATATTGAGAATTCCCGTGACCAGGGACGCACCATCGAGGTTCTTGCCCCAGTTCTGGAACAGGATGTTGGGCTTGGCCTGGGTCAGAACATTGATCCTCTCCCAGACAGTCATGCGCTTTTTGAAATGCTGCTTTTCGATCTGACCGACAGCAACCGACTTGATGGGTCGCTGGATCAGCTCGTGGCCTTCCTGCATAACCTCTTCGTAGCCACCGTGCTTACCGGCGACCTCACCAGGAATGGTGAATTCGACTTTCTCAGGTGGATC
Source organism: Deltaproteobacteria bacterium (assembly GCA_024636215.1). The sequence continues at coordinate 53,723 of JAGXHL010000093.1, read as the reverse complement.
AAATGGATTCTTCAGTGACGGTGTAATCGCTTTTTTGGCCATCTTTGAATTCCTCTGCTTGCTGGAGTTTTTCAGCGGGCGGCGCTCTCTGCCTGCCGGCTGGTTGCTATGAAAAATGCTTGGCAATTTTTGAATCTGGCAGACTGTCGGACTATCCATGAGCCGGCTCGTATAGTCAGACAGTCTGCTAGCACAGGGGCGGATAACACAAGACGTCTATCTGTAAATAGAATAGGGTTTTATCCACCGCTTGGATATAGCCCAAGTGGCCCTCCATGTCAACGGAAAATTCACTTTAGATAAAATCAGTTTACTTAGATTAAACGCCAATTTAGCCTGGCAAGCAAGCTTTTCATAACCCTTTTCTGCACTAATTGCAAAGAGGCTTCAGGCCTATAGCGTAAACTATCAACGGCAGCCGATAAGTCCATCTAGTAGCTTGTCGGACTATCCATGAGCCGGCTGCAAATCCGGCTGTTTGGCCCATATTTCAGCTCCTTTTTGGTCCATAGCTACGGCCATGAACCTGCAAATGAGCTAAAATCTGTTCTCAAACCTCCAAATTTTCGCTTCGGCCCGTTTAGCCCGACAGGCTGCTAGCGACTTAAGGTTGACTTCTCAAAGACGATTACCGCATCATAAGCGAGTAACCAAAAAGGTTTCGATCTCAAAGCGCCAGGAGAGATTCTCATTGTCCGACATTTTTACAAATTTTCCTGCAGGCCTGCAACTCTGGCCGCAAGCACGGCTCAGATCGCGCAATCTGCATGTTGGTTATAATTTCTCCCTCCTGGAGAACTCAACTGACACCTATCATTTTTCCGTACTGGCTGACCCTGCGCAGGTGCGGACAATTTTCGACCAGTTTACCGAAAGCATGCCTGAAGAGGCCTTCTTTATCCTCGAATTCTACACCACTGAACCAAACAGCAAAGAGACGGAACCTCCAGCACCGACCATTCATTATTCGCCTTATATGCCGACCGTCGAGATCCTTGAGGCCATCGCCCCTTACTGGGACCGCCTGATGCATGACGGTTTTGTCGGTTTTGGGTTGGCCAACAATCGCTCCAGCCAGGAGATGTTTTATTCTGAGGAAAAAGTTCTGACCTTTTTTACTGACAACCACCTGCGACTCACCAACCAGTTGGCCAAGGCCAGGATTCCCCACCGGCCAGAGCTGTTGCTGCACACGGAGTTGGGCCACGATCACCTTTCACTGCTCTGCCTGGAAAACGAAAGTCTGCCGGAAGAGCTGCAGGGTTTTAGTAACCGCGATCTTGATTACGCCCACTTTTGTCGCGAATTGATCGATCTACTCGATATGTACCCGGTTGAAGAGAGTCTCTCCTTTTTCTTCTCGCGCAAGGAGCAGAAGACCATCGAAGAGATTCTCAGCCAGCACCCGGACTATGAAGAGTTTGCCGAAGATGATTTTGGCGCGCTCCTGCTCGACTGGAATGAATTTGTCCAGGAATGCTGCGGTAATTTTGAAGGGGATTTATGGGAGTACCGCATGGGACTGCAGCTGCGTGATATCCTGCACTATGTGCTGTCCGCCTGCGAAGAACCCCTGAGGAGCCGCATTCTCGAGGTTCTCAAAGAACCGGATGAAAAATTTCGCCAGATTCTCATTGACAACCGCAAGCGCCTGGATAGCCCGGGCATCAGCTCCACTGAGGAACATTTCTGGTATAAAGGTGTCATCCGTAACGCTGGCCACGAACTGCGCCGCGACCTGATTCGCGACGGCTGGTATAAACCCTAGAACGGGGGCTAGGGGCTGGGGGCTGAATTTTGCCAGCCGCCAGACCCCAACCTCCAGACCCCGACCCTATGATCGCTCTCCTCGCAGCCGTCCCGGAAGAAACAGCCCTGATCAGAGCCGCAATGGGTGACATTGAACAAGCACCCGTCAATGGCATCGTCTTGCTGACCGGCAGGATATCTGGCATTAAGGTCACCCTGGCACACAGCGGCATCGGCAAGGCTGCCGCTGCGGCTACCGCCGTCAGCCTGCTGAGCAGTTGTCAACCAGAGGCTTTATTTCTGTTCGGTTGCGGCGGTGCCTATCCAAAGGCAGGACTGTCGATTGGGGATCTGGCAATCGCCAGTGCCGAAATTTTTGGCGACGAAGGGGTCAATACGCCTGATGGCTTCCGTGATCTTGCCGAGATAAGGCTGCCCATGCGCCGGACTCCGGAAATTTTTTACAACACCTGGCCAGTCAGCAAAGTGTTGCACGCTTGGGCAAGCCCACTTTTGCAGGCCCATGTTGCAGGCCACAAAATAAAACTGCAGAGCGGCCCGTTTGTCACTGTCTCCACATGTACCGGATCGACAGCAGTTGCCACAGAGCTGGCGCAAAAGACCAGGGGCATTTGCGAAAATATGGAAGGAGCGGCAGTTGCCCTGGCCTGCCGGCAACTCTCCACGCCATTGCTCGAAATCCGCGGCATTTCCAACCTGGTCGAAGATCGCGACACCCGCCGCTGGGAGCTCCCCACCGGCATGGCTGCAGCACAAACAGCCATTCTGGAACTCATCAAGAGCTGGGCGGAGCAACCACCGCTATGAAAAGCCTGAGTCTGGGTTACTCTCCCTGCCCGAATGACACCTATATCTTTTACGCTCTGACCCACAACAAGATAGCCATTCCAGGCCACAGGATTGAACAGCGCCTGGAAGATGTTGAAACCCTCAATCAGATGGCACTTGACGAACGACTTGACCTGACAAAAATCTCCTATCACGCTCTGGGCCACCTGCGCGATCGTTACGTCTTGCTGCGTAGCGGTGGTGCGCTGGGCCGGGGTTGTGGCCCACTGGTCATTTCTGCGCAGGCAACAGACATGCAGGCGGTGCGCGGCAAACACATCGCCGTGCCAGGCAAACTGACGACGGCCAACCTGCTGCTGCAGTTATATGGCAGCGGTTACGAGAACCTGCTCATCCTGCCCTTTGACCAGATTATGAACGCGCTGCAAAGCGGCGCAGCAGAGGCCGGAGTGATTATCCACGAATCTCGCTTTACCTATCAACAGGCGGGTTTCCACGAGGTTTTGGATCTCGGTGCCTGGTGGGAGGCTGACAGCGGCCTGCCGATCCCTTTAGGAGGAATTCTCGCCAGGAGGGATCTGGGAGAGGCAACCATAAGAATGGCTGACGAAGCGATCCGGGGCAGTCTGGAATATGCCAGACGGCATCCGCAAGAACCGCGCAACTACATTAAAGAGCATGCTCAGGAGCTTGAGGACAAGGTCATCGATGCGCACATCAGCCTCTACGTCAACGATTTCTCTCTAACCCTTGGCGACGAGGGGATTGCCGCCGTGGAGACCCTGCTGAGTCGAGCGGAAGCCCGTGGGCTGATCCCGAAAAGCGATAAAGCCCTTTTCGCAAGTTAAGGTTCAGACTGAGGGAAAGCAGCTTTCTACTTCATTAGAAAAAGGGGCGTGGACCACTTGGCCACGCCCCTTTTTTCAATACTCTGAGCAAAAGTCCCTGCATCACTTCAGATATTGCTTCAAACAGACCGCTTTCACAAAGCGCGCGCCAATGGCTTCGCTCAATTTAGCCAGAGTTTCTTCTGCAACAGGCGAATCGACGGAGAGAACCACCATGGCCTCGCCACCTTTGATCCGACGACCCAGGTTCATGGCGCCGATATTGACTTGAGCCTCACCAAGAATGGTGCCGATTTTGCCGATCAGTCCCGGACGATCGTCATAGTGCATGACCAGCATATGCTCTTCGGGAGTGAAGTCTGTGTCAAAATCACGCATCTTGACGATTTTCGGGGTTTCTTCGAAGAGTGTGCCGGCAATGGTGCGTTTGCCCTGTGGCGTCTCCAGACTCAGAGTAATCAGATTGGAAAAGAAATCTGATTCGGTCGATCGGCTCTGCTCAACGATCAACCCGCGGCGCTCCGCAACCAGATTGGCATTGACCATATTGATCTCCTGATCGCTGCAGTGGTTGAGAAGTGCCGCCAGACCAGCAACCGTGATCGGCATGCAATCATGGGCGGCAAGCTTGCCGGTATAGTTAAAGGTCACCTTGCCCGGATTTTCCGGCGCTAACTGAGAGATAAAATCACCCAGCAAGGCGGCCAAATCCATGAAGGGTCGCATCTGCGCCATAAGGTCCGGATCGAAACGGGCGATATTGACGGCATTTTCCACAGGCTTACCCTCAAGCAGGTTAAGGATATCGCGGCTGACATCGATCGCCACGTTGGTCTGAGCCTCGAAAGTGTTGGCGCCAAGGTGAGGCGTCACCACCATGCGCGGATGCGCGATCATCTTTTTGAGGACGTCGCTTTTGGGCGGTTCCTCGCTCCAGACATCAAACGCTGCTCCGGCAACCTTGCCGCTTTCCAGAGCAGCCAGCATCGACTCCTCATTGATGATCCCACCACGGGCACAGTTGACGACCAGCACGCCGTTCTTCATGGCAGAAAAGTGCTCTGCTTTAATCAGATCACGGGTTTCATCATTCAGAGGTGTGTGCACCGAGATCACGTCGGCCATGCTGACCAGTTCATCAAGACAGACCAGGCGGGTGCCATAATCCGCCGCCCGTTTTTCACTGATATAGGGGTCGTAAACAACCACATCCATCTCGAAGGCCCGGGAGCGCAGGGCAACCCGGCCACCGACCTTGCCGAGGCCGATGATCCCCATGGTTTTGTGTTTGAGCTCATAGCCGGTAAAGGGAGCCCGCTGCCACTTGCCGCTTTTCAGGCTGACGTTGGCATCCGGCACATTACGGCACATGGAAAGCAGAATCGCCATCGTATGTTCTGCGGCAGAGTTGGTATTGCCGAAAGGAGCATTGACAACGATGATGCCCCGCTCGCTCGCTGCCGTCACGTCGACATTGTCGATGCCGACTCCGGCGCGGGCGATCATCTTCAGTTTTTTGGCGTGCTTCAAAAGCTCGGCATCGACCTGGGTTCCCGAGCGGGTAATGATGGCGTCGTAATCGCCGATCAAAGCATGCAGCTCGGGCGCTTTCAGGCCCAGCCGCACATCCAGCTGTATGCGAGGATCTTGATCGAGAAGCTCAAGGCCTTTTTCCGAGATCTCGTCTGTAACGATGACTTTCATGTCCTTCTATCCTTCCGGGATGCGCAGAAAAAATACCTGGCAGACTGTCAGTCTGCCAGCTGCGGTAATTCTAAAATGAAGCTTTTACCCTGTCAACGTGCTCTTTGCGTAGACTTTAAGACTTTTCCGAAGCCGCGATCTGTGCTTCGGTCAGAGTAATGCAGAGGCACTCGCCGGCGGCATAGACCGCACCATCCAGGCTACAGACTTCTCCGTGAACCAGGACCTTGCGCCCCTGCACTGAGACAATCTTCGTATTGACCTGCACGACCGTCTGTATCGGCAACAACTGTCGGAAATTGACATTCAGGTTGCCAACTACAACCTTGTGGCCGTCCGCCCAGGCCGCCAGACCAAGGACCTCGTCAAGCACAGCGGCAATGCTGCCGCCGTGAGCATGATTCGGCGGACCCTCTGTCACAGGACCAAACCAGACGCGCGCCACCAGGTTGTGTTCCCGGTCGCGAAAGTATTTCATGCGAAATCGGTTGCCGGTCCGGTCTCCCGAAACGAAGCGCAGTGTTTCGCCAACCAGCGCGGGTGCATCAAAAGCGTCCCAACCGACCTCACCCTGCAAATCTACTTCAGGCACTGCAACCTCCGAAAGAAAAATGGGGGCACTCCCCAGGCAGGAAGCGCCCCCACGGATTTCCAGGAGCACTTTAAGATAAAAAGCGTTCCTGAGTCATCAACCGTTCTTGCGCTCGAAGTCCTTCATGAAACTGGCAAGGGCGTCAACACCAGCCAGCGGCATGGCGTTGTAAATCGAGGCCCGGATACCACCGACGCTGCGATGGCCCTTGAGCGCGTACAAACCCTGCTCACCGGCTTCTTTGAGGAACTTGGCTTCGAGTTCTTCACTGGCCAGATTAAAGCTGACGTTCATGGTACCGCGCACCTCGGGCTGAATGACGCCACGATAGTAATCGCCGGCATCAATCAGGTCATAAAGAGTTTTGGCCTTCTGCTCATTGATCTTCTCGATCGCGGCAACCCCGCCCTGCTCCTGCAACCACTCCAGCACCAGGCCGGTGACATAAATAGCAAAAGTGTTCGCGGTATTGGTCAGGGAATTGTCCTTGGCGCACTGTTCATAGTTCAGCAGCACCGGCGTCTCAGCAGAAGCGTATCCGAGCAGGTCCTCATGGATGACAAGGAGCGCAGTTCCGGAAGGCCCGAGGTTTTTCTGCAGGCCGGCATAGATACAACCGAACTTGCTGTAATCAACCACACGGGAGAGGATCTCCGAGGTCTGGTCAGCGATCAGAGGCACCTTGCCGGCGTCAGGAAATTGATTGTAGCGTGAACCGTAAAGAGTATTGTTGGTGGTGAGATGCAGGTAGGCCGCGTCCTGGTCAATCATCTCGGCAGTGATGGCCGGCAGCCGGTCATAATTGCTGTCGGCACTGCTCGCAATCACCCTGATGTCACCATAAGGCTTGGCATCCTTGTTGGCCAGCTTGGCGAAATTACCGGTTTCGACATAGAGGCATTTTTTGCTTGCCGAACGACCGGCCAGGTTCATCGGCAGAGCCGAGAACTGCATGCGGGCGCCACCATGAATAAAGAGGATTTTGTATTGATCCGGCAGGTTGGTCAACTGGCGGAAACGCTCCTGGGCATCCAAAAGCACTTTTTCAAACTGCTTGGCACGATGGCTGACCTCGATTACCGAGACACCCAGACCCTGGAAATCAAGGAACTCTTCACGAATGCGCTGCATCACGGGAACCGGCAGCATCGCCGGACCGGCACCAAAATTATAAACTTGCTGAGACATGAAATCCTCCTGCCTTAATGTTTTATGAGCTATTTAAAGGACACGCACTTTAATAACCCCATCGATCGCTTCAAGAGCCTGAACGAGGTCTTCCGATGGTTTTTTATCAATATCAATAATATTGTAGGCCACTCCGTCGCGGCTCTTGTTGATCATGTCAATCACGTTCATCTCCAGATCGGCCAGTACCGAGAGGACCTGATTGAGCATCTTCGGCACATTGCGATTGGAGAAGGCGATTCGGAAGCCACCATTGCGCTCCAGGGCAATACTCGGGAAGTTGACGGAATTCTTGATATTGCCGTTTTCCAGGAAATCGATCAATTGCTCAGCCACCATGATGGCACAATTCTCTTCGGCCTCTTCGGTGCTGGCGCCGAGATGAGGGATCGGTACAACCTTGTCGTTGCCCATCAACTCCTGAACCGGGAAGTCAGTCAGGTATTTGCCAATCCGTCCTGTCTCCAGGCCTTTAAGAATCGCCTCTGTATCGGCGACTTTTTCACGCGACAGGTTGATCAGGGTTGCCCCCGGCTTGAAGCTGTCAACCAACTCCTTGTTAATCAGGTTGCGGGTCGCTTCGAGAACCGGCAGGTGCAAGGTCACGATATCCGACTTGGCGAGCAAAGACTGCATGTTTTCCATCCGCTCAACATCTCGCGAAAGTCGCCATGCGGCGGCAACGGACAGAGCCGGGTCGTAGCCGAGAACTTTCATACCGAGCATCAGTCCGGTTTCCGCGACCAGAGAGCCAATGGCGCCAAGACCGACAACACCAAGGGTCTTGCCTTTCAACTCAGTGCCACCATAAGTCTTTTTACCGCCTTCAACCAGCTTGTGCAGTTCCTCGGCGCTCTTGCCCTGACCTTCTTTGCGAACAAAGTCGATGGCGCCAACGATATCGCGACAGGAAAGCAGCATCGCAGCGACCGTCAACTCCTTAACCGCGTTGGCGTTGGCACCGGGCGCATTGAAGACGACTATACCGCGCTCGGTGCAATTTTCAACCGGGATGTTGTTAACACCGGCACCGGCTCGACCGATGGCTTTAACCGACGTTTCGATGTCTTCCGGCTGCAACACATGACTGCGTAGCATCAGTGCGTCGGGGGTGCCAATCTCACTGGCAATTTCGTAGCTGTCGCGGGAGAACTTTTCCAGACCCTTAACAGAGATTTTGTTATATGTACGGACTTTGTTCATCGATTGACTCCTGACCAATATATGTGATTAAAAAAATGTATGTGATTGATAAAAACAAAAAGCCCGCAATGCCAGATGAGGAGATGCGTGCTTGGCGAGCTTGCTTTCTGCACGTTTGAACAGCGACCGGAAGGCCGGTTTTACTACTTTTCCAGGCAGCCTGTCAATGACCTCAGCGAGTGATCCTGCGCGCCTCGAGGTAAAAACGTTTTTCATCGGCTTCGCCCATGGAAAAGGTTTTGCGCGGCAGGGCTCCGTCACGCACGATAGTGCGAAACAGGTCGTGCTTGGAAATCGACGGCAGGTAGAAGCCGACGTTGCCTGACCGGCTGCCGAAACGGGAAACCGCGTCATCACCATGGATATAATCAATCCGCCCTGACGCCCCGCTTGCCAGATAATCATCGAGAAAATTCTGCAAGGTTCCGACCTCGAGAGTCAGCTTCGGGTCCGCAACTTCAAGCAAGCCAAAGCGCCCCGCAGCGACCAGGGGAATTGCATGCGCATTACCCGATTGTTGCGCGGCGGCGGTGGCCGAAGCGAGATCGTCATGCCAGATCACGCGGCAGGGGGTCCCCACCTTGTGATAATATGTCTCAGCCTGCCTGATCAGCTTATCGACATCAACCTCAAACAGCACGCGATGGATTGCTTCGAACTCCAACCCCGGATCATGCACGTTAACCAGTTCAATCAGTGCATAGCGCGCCGGATGGTCCATGACCTCGGCAGGGTCTGAGGCCTCAGTCTTGAGCTGCTCCCAGATGGCCTTGGCCGTGGCAAAACTGTGATTGCCGTCGCCCATGGCGTAGAGCATAACTTCGTCATCAGCGACATCATAGCGTTTCTGGAAACGTTCTTTTTCCGCCAGAGCCTCGAGGGCATTTGCCACCTGCTCAATCAGCTGTAGCTGATTGACCCGCCAGCCCCGCAGATGGCCACCCTGCTGCATCAGTTCAAAGTCATAGACCTCTTCCAGTTCGGCCTTAAACAGCGGCTCGATCACGGTCTGTTCGGGATCGTCGATCAGCACCATGATGTGCGGCAACTCAACTGCGGCATTTTCCCTGACCCGGATCCGCGGCGGCAAACGATCAACAATAGTTCCTTCGGTGGCCCTGATCAAGGTTTTGGAACCAGGTCTATAGTCGTAGGCCTCCAGATCGAGAGCCACAACCAGCCCTTTGCGCGACTCCACGTGACTGGTCTTGCGATCGAGCAGGATAAAGCCTTTGCCCTGCTCAGTAAGCACACCTTCAGTCAGGTACTGTTCCATGCTGGCATTGATATCGGCAATCCGTTGCTCACCGTCCTCGTCTTCCAGGTACACTTCAGGGAAAACCAGGCGCAAGCTGGAAGGCTGGTCGGCGACCAATTGCTCAACAGCCTGCCAATACTCGGGCTCCGAGGTATACTGATCGCAGGCAATCACGGCCCAACGACTCAAGTCGATACCTGCCTTGGGCAAAAGAATGGTCGGGACTTCCAGGGCCAGTTTTGCGAGATTCATCATCACAGCTTCCTCAAAAGATTCATGCAGAGTTATTTAGTGTCCATCTGGAAACTCCGGATGGACACGGTGCAGTTTTCGATCTGGAAACGAGCAATTTTTTGCAAGGTCAAGAAAATCAAGAATTTGAGCGGAGGCGTAGCACTTTACGCCGCACAATCAAATCTGCCGATTGACGCAGAGATTGCGGAAAAGGGCCGTTTCCGGACGAAAACTATTTAACGACACGCAGGTGCATCCCGGAGCCACCCTCACTAGGGTCATCAGGATCAATCTGGGGATTTCCATCTGTTTGCCTTTGCAGCTGGCCCGTGTTCGGCAAGCTGTTGGTTGCAACCATCTGCTGGATGCCCTCGGCAACCGACAGGCATTGTTTGGTGCAGACCTTGCGCACCGGACACATAGTGCAATCCGCCTCGCCACCAGCAGCTCGCAGGGCATGAATCACAAGGTCAACACTTTCAATCTGGCTTAAAGGGATCAGGAACATATCAGACTCCGGGAAAATTTTCTTTTCGGCATCTATTGTCGGACAGCCTGCTCATTGAAGCGTCTCACGCTGCAAGGCTACAGAGGCTTACCTGCAACTTTGGCAAACTCGGCAAGCTTGATCATCATCCGCTGGAAATCTGCTGGACGTAGCGACTGAGGACCATCACTCGCGGCAACTTCCGGGTGAGGATGAACTTCGACAATCAGCCCGTCACAGCCTGCAGCCACAGCAGCATAACACATGCTCGGCACCAGGGACGCATGGCCGGTGGCATGAGATGGATCGATAACAATCGGCAGGTGGGTCTGCTCCTGCAGGACGGGGACGGCAGAAATATCAAGGGTGTTGCGGGTTGCGGTTTCAAATGTGCGGATGCCCCGTTCACAAAGGATCACTCTCTGGTTACCTTCGGAGAGGATATACTCGGCACTCATCAGGAATTCCTGAATGGTTGTTGCCATGCCGCGCTTGAGAAGAATCGGCTTGTCGAGTTTGCCGAGCATTTTCAGCAGGGCGAAGTTCTGCACGTTACGTGCACCGACCTGCATAATGTCGGCGTACTTTGCAACCAGATCAACATCACGAGGGTTAACAACCTCGGTCACAACCGGCAGCCCGGTTGCTTCGCGAGCCAAGGCAAGTAATTTGAGGCCGTCTTCTTCCATGCCCTGGAAAGAATAAGGACTGGAGCGCGGTTTGAAGGCACCGCCTCTCAGGACCGTCGCCCCGGCGGCCTTAACGGCATGGGCCGTTTCGAGAATCTGCTGCTCACTCTCGACCGAGCAGGGCCCGGCCATGACAACCAGCTTATCACCGCCCACAGTGATGCCGGGAGCAATGTCAACCGAGGTCCTCTCCAGTTTGACTTCTTTGCTCGCCAACTTGTAAGGCTTTAAAATCGGCACCACGTTTTCCACGCCCGGCATCGACTCAAGCGATTGCAGCACGGCTTTGCCACGCTCATCACCGACAGCACCGACCACATTGCGGGTATCGCCGTGGATCACATGAGGTTTATAACCCAGATCCTTGATGCGACTTTTTACTGCTGCCAGCTCTGCTTTGCTGGCTCCATTTTTCATGACAATAATCATTTTGCTTGTCCCCTTATGGGAAAGTTGCGGTTAAAGATAAAGGCCGACAGGGCTTTTCCCGGCGGCCTTTATCGTTTACTTTCCCGAAACGAAAAAACCACAGGCGCCCCGATTGAGCCCGCCCGTGGTTTCAGTAGTTCTATCGACAAGTGGCCGTCAACAGACCTCACCCCGGTCAGGCAAGCCAAAAAAGCTGCCAAACCAAAAGGAAAAAGCTGTAAACAAGCATTGTTGAGATTTCATTACGATGCCACCTTCAGAAATTTTGTGGTCTTTCTTGGTAACAAAAAGCCCCCCGGAAAGCAAGCAAAGAATTATCGACAGCTTTTTTCTTGACATAAAGTTCGCATTTAGTTACAAATCCTTCTCCCGCCCAGATAGCTCAGTCGGTAGAGCAGAGGACTGAAAATCCTCGTGTCGGCAGTTCGATTCTGTCTCTGGGCACCACAAGATACAAGGCCTCGCAATCTACCGACTGCGAGGCCTTTTTCTTGTTTGTATCATCCCGTTGTTTGTATCATCCCATTGATAAAACCATAAAGAAGAAGCGGGAATCTTCCCAAACAGCCGAGTTTTCGCATCGGCCCGTAAATTCCGACTGGCTGCTAGAATCGAGCACCCAAGCCGAGCAGGTGAAGATTCATGCCACCATTTTTATCATAAATACTCGCATTCGACGTATGCTGAATCCGATAACCGAGACTCAGGTCATGCCAACGCAGCGTCATGCCGGCATGGGAAACAAACTGAATGTTGCCTCCGAAATCATCCTCTCCGAGTTTGTAATCATTCATATAGGCAGGTCGCAAGCCGACTTCAAGTTCCAGCCACTGCTGTATAGGCAGAAAGAGGTCACCACCGATTGCCAGCAGCGCACTATGTTCACCCGCCGCTTCAAGAAGCGTGACCCCGGCATCGAGTCTGGTTCGCAGGCTGACGCCCTCTGACAAAGGCAACTGCCAGGGCAAATCCCTGAGAAGGTAAATCTCCCCGGCCGTAAAGTCTTCATCTTTGCGATTATCATTAACGCCGCCACGAACGCCCAACTCAAAGACTGTTTCTTCACCCGCAAAGACGACCGTTGCACTCAGCAAGCAAGCAAAAACCAGAAGGATACGGATTAATAGCATCACAACGATTCTCCCGAAATGTCAAATAATGCAAATAAGACCAAAAAAATCGACAGTTTTCTGATTATTAAAAAACCAATGTCATTGCCACGAACCGATTGTCAGGCCTGAAACGGAGCTCGCTTTTCAATTGAGGAAAAGCCAACAAAAGGGTGTCTCTCAGGTGTGCCTAAACTCTACCTTAACATCCTGACGATGATCAGGGTCGATCTGCCACAAGGTGCGCTTGGCAAAATTAAAGATGCGGGCGATGATCACATCGGGGAACTGTTCGGTACGGATATTGTAGATATTGGCTGACTCGTTGAGAAACTCGCGACGGTCAGCAATCTGGTCTTCGAGTTCGGTAATCCGGTAACCCAGCTGCTGAAACGACTTGTCCGCTTTAAGCTCAGGATAGCGCTCGACCACCATAAAGAGAGACTTCAAGGTGTCGGTCAGCATGTTCTGAGCCTGCATTTTCTGTTCGTCGGTCCGTGCCTGCCCGGCCATGGAGCGGGCTTTAATTACCGCTTCCAGGGTCTTCTGCTCATGCTGCATGTAGCCTTCACAGACCTTGATCAACTTGGGCAGCTCATCATAACGCTGCTTGAGGAGCACATCAATGTTGCTCCAGTTGCGCTCAATGTTGTTTTGCAGGGCAACAAAACCGTTATAGATGGTGATCACATACAACACCAAAGCAACCAGGATAAACACCAGCACACCGAGAACAATCCAGCCTGTCATAACAAAGCCTCCTGGGACAAAACTAAGCGTTAATAAACATGAGTAACTGATAGAGAGCGCAACCGGCCAGGATTAACCCTGCCGCCAGAAGCGGCAGACTGAAAAAGCCGTAGTTGCGAACCAGGTGAGCCTCGGAAACCGTTTCGGCAATCACAAAAGGCATACCGCGCTGTGGCGGCCGCGTGATCACAACATGCTCCTCCTGGCGTTTGCGCTGTGTCCCTTCGGCCAGGTGCTCCCTGAGCGCCGACTGCTCTGTGTCATTGCGTGCCTGCTGCCATTCATCCTCGCTGATCTGGCCATCGCCATCTGCATCGTAACGGTGCAGGGCGCTGCGGTCAAGCTTGAGTTCACGCAGCTTCTCAACCGTCCGCTCGCGCAAGCTGCGCCGCTCTTGTCTGAGCGGCTGGGCAAAACCGAGAATATACAGTGTGGTGCCTTCGTAAATAATATCCTCAACCCACTTTTCATTTTCATCCGTGGTGTTGACGGTTGTGAAAGTCAACGGATTCTGCCCGGGATGTCCGCTCTGACGGGTCTTTGCTTTAACTGCAGCGCCTTGTGGCACAACAACCACAGATCCTGTTCCGTCATCTATCTGGAAGGCCACGTGGCTGCTGTCGATGTCCTTGACCAGCTTCCACTTGTTATTTCTGTCGCGTCGATATTGACGCAGACGATAATAGACACAGGCAGCCTGGGTCATTGGAGCAACCAGCGCGTACTGGCGTCTCGCCCGTCCATGTACTTCCACCATACCCATAGCCAGTGACCGCACCTTACTGGTCGGCGTGTCCTCAATCTTGCGTTTCAACCGAATATAGCGAAGACCCGACCAGAACAAAAAGCAGGCGAGCAAACCGGCAATCAGCCCTGTGTTGACTCCGTACTGGACAAGGTCACTTAACAGGCTGTTATGACCCTTAACGGCTAGAAAAAAAAGCCCGAAGCCGAGAAAGGTACCGATGGTCGCCAGCATCTTTGCCAGAGACATCGTGGTTTCCGGCCGTTCCGGGGGAGGCTGGAGATCTTTTTTTACAGGCTTTGGCAGGCCCGTTTTCGCCGCAGTCGCTACTTTTTTTTCGTCAGCCAGAGCATTGCGCACCTCACGTTTAACATCTTCCAGCCCGGCCATGGCGGCCGACCCATCTGCACCCATAACAGCGCCGCACTCCGCTTGCCCGAGCATTGTCGCCGCAGCGATTGCTCCGGTCAAAGAGGCCTCCTCGGCGCGGGCTGAAGAGGTCTCGACGGGGCGTCCGTCTCCCTGCAAACGTGCAACGAGCCAGCCATAGTGAGTCAGGCTCTTGAGATTCTCATCGAGGGCAGAAGGGCCTGCGTCGAGACGCTGCACCTGGCATTCAGGCAATTGACTCAATCCAAAATCACAGTGCAGGTGAAAATTTTGCGAATATTCTTCAACCAGGGAGAGCATGGCCTCCAGGTTTCCTCTTGCGCTTAAGGTGGCCCGCTCTTCCAGACCGACGTGGTTGAACCGCCCGGGCAAGACTCTGACTGCGCTCCGTGGTTGTCCTTGGCTGTCGAGCAGATAAAAATCAAAGACAGGCTTGCCCTGAAAGATCGCCGGCAGAAGCTCATCCACAGAGAGTGGTTCGAGTGAGTCACGCCCCCGGTAAGTATTTTGCGCCAGAAGGCGTTTAACCTGCTTGTCAATCAGGCCACCGGAGATATCTGCGAAGACTCCAACAACGGGGCTTCCCCGCTCCAGACGCACCGAGGCACCCTGACATTCGAAGAGAAGATAGTCGTTATGGATGGCCAAACTGCGCAGGCGAGCAGGTTTGAACCCGGGCGGGGCATGGAGGATCTGCCAGCAAACAAAACCATGGCGATGCAACAGAGCCGCGATCTCTGCGGTTTTTGCAAAGCTACCTTTGCCGAACAGGACCAGGCCTGCCCCGACCAGCCTTTGCCTGGCCGTATAAACGTCAAGACCAAATTCGCGGTGCAGCTCCTTAAGCAGATCCTCCAGTTCAGAGACAGCCACAGGAAGCTGGCGAACGATCAACTGATATATTTTCGTTTCATCGGACATAGACTAATCAAGCCGGCTCGAATGGCAGCTCTTTGCTATAGGCTTTTTTGTGGGCACCGTGCAACGGCAGAACTTTCAAGTCATCTTCACTGCACCAGACATAGTTATCAGCCTCGGCAATGGCCGTTTGCGTCTCAATCTCAGCGGTGAAGATTGTCAGCTCCAGTTTGAAGTGGCTGTAGGCATGGCGAACGACATCTGCTTCACAGAGCTCGCCGACCAGGCCCAGATCGGCGAGCAAGCGTTCGGCGGCCTGACGATGGTCCTGCTCAGGGCTCACCTCAACCACTGGAAACTCCCAGAGCCCGCCAAGGAAGCCTTCGGTCGGGCGCTGTCTGAGCAAGTAATTGCCGGAGCGGTTTAGCAACAGAGCAACCTGCTGGCGAAGGGCAAGTTTTGTCTGTTTGCGCACGACAGGCAGCCGTGTCGCACAGCCTTGCTTAAAAGCCTGGCAAAACTCTCGCAGAGGGCAGCTTGCGCAAAGCGGAGCTCGCGGCACACAGACCGTGGCACCAAGGTCCATAATCGCCTGCGCATAATCGTGCGGGTGCTCATCAGAAACCAGCGCTTCAGCCCATTGCCACAGTTGCTTTTCGGCACGGCGACTGCGTGGATCTTCTTGCCAGGCAAACAGACGTACCAGCACGCGACGAACATTGCCATCGAGGATGGCAGCAGGCTTATCAAAGGCAATGGAGAGGATCGCGCCGGCGGTTGATCGGCCGATGCCAGGCAATGCAAGCAAGCCTTCGAGGGTATCAGGAAAGGGTCCTGGTGCCGCTACAATCTGCTGCGCTGCCCGATGAAGATTACGGGCACGTGAATAATAACCCAGTCCGGCCCATAAGCTGATGACTTCATCCAGGGAAGCGTCAGCAAGGCTTTCAATGGTCGGGAAGCGTTGCAGAAAGCGTTGGTAGTAGGGGATGACCGCCGTAACCGTGGTCTGTTGCAACATGATTTCGGAGAGCCAGATCCGGTAGGGATCGCGGTTTTCACGCCACGGCAAAGTACGCCCTTCCGTGGCGTACCAGGAGAGCAGACGAAGAGAGATTTCAGCGGCTGCGAAAGGAAGTGCCATCACTAACTTTTCTTCACTCCTGATAAAAAAGCCTTGCAGCGTAACCCGGTTTTTGTCGTGCCACCTGCCACTCGCCACCGACCTTCAAGCTATCTCTCGCAATGCCTGCAGTGTCGTTTCCATCTCCTCGCGGCTGCCGATGGAGATGCGCAGGCCATGGGACAGGACCGGATCGCTGAAATATCGGACCAGAATTTTACGCGCGAAGAGTGCGTCATACACCCGTTTCGCGTCGCGCTCGGCAGGCGTGACAAAGAGGTAGTTAGCGCTCGAGGGGATCACCTGATAACCCAGCTTTTTGCTTTCTTCACTGAACCATTCCCGGGTGGCGCAGATCTTCTCGACACTGCTTTGGAAATAATCCTGATCGAGCAGTGCGGCAACAACAGCTGTCTGGGCCAGGCGGTCAAGATTGTAGTGATCACGGATCTTGTCCAGCGCAGCAATGATGTCCGGCCGGGCGATCGCAAGACCGAGACGCATACCGGCCAGAGAGTAACTCTTGGACAAGGTTCGCGTGACCACCACATTCGGTTTCTGCCGAACCAGCTCAAGACAATGGCCTTCGGCAAAATCTGCGTAGGCTTCATCGACAACCAGCAAGCCTTGGCAACGATCGGCCAGAGCAGCGACCTCTTCAGTTGTCCAGCGCAGGCCAAAAGGCGCGTTGGGGTTGGTCAGAAAAAGCAGCTGGCCGGTGTAGCGCTCAGGAAAATCCTTGATTTCACCATTTTCCAGCAGGGGAAAGGTTTTGATCCTGGCCCCCTGGATCGCGGCCAGGGTTGCGTAATACGAATAAGAGGGGTGCAGGTAGGCGACCTCCTCACCCTCACCGACACATGCCCGGATCAGGTTGTTGAGCAGTTCATCCGAGCCATTGGCCATAATCACCCAATCAACCGGATAGCCGTAGAGCTCCGCTGCCGCCTCGCGGCCAGCACGACTTGGAGCGTCGGGATATTTACGTAAATCATCACCGGTTGCCGACTGTATCGCCTGAATCACTCGTGGTGATGGCGGGTAGGGATTTTCATTGGTGTTCAGTTTAATCCAATGGTGGTCGTCGGGCGGTTGAAAACCGGGCACGTAACCGGCCATCGCGGCAATTTCTTTACGGAGATAAGACATTTAGCACCTCAAAAGGCTTGCTTGAGATTAATAGGTTTCCAAAACATCATAACCTGTCGTTCGTCGCACAGGCGTAAACCCGGCACTTCTCGACAGATCAATAATCTCTTCCCGGCTCATACGAAAATCAACGCCGGCTGCCGCAACAACATTTTCTTCCAGCATGGTTCCGCCCAGGTCATTGGCACCAAAGAAAAGAGCAATCTGGGCCATGCGCGCACCCTGGGTCACCCAGCTGGCCTGCAGATTCTGAACATTGTCGAGGACTACCCGTGCCAAAGCCAGAACTTTCAAGTATTCGACTCCACTCGCCTGTTCTCCACCGAGTTCAGTGTTGCCGGGCTGGTAGCTCCAGGGGATGAAAGCTGTAAAACCACCCTGTTCTGCCTGCAGTTCACGGATGCGGAATAAATGCTCGACGATGTCTTGCGCTTGTTCGCGCACACCGAACATCATGGTCGCCGTCGTTGACATGCCGAGCTTATGAGCTTCTCGCATCACGCCAGCCCAGTCCTGCCAGCCAATTTTGCTCGGTGAAATTTCCTGTCGGATCTCATCAACCAGGATCTCGGCACCCCCACCAGGCAAGGATTGCAGCCCTGCAGCATGCAACCGCGCGAGGCACTCAGTCATGGGCAATCCCGACAACCGGGCGATATGCACAATCTCGGCAGGCGAGAGCGAATGGATTTGCACGGACGGGAAACGACGTCTCAGCTGGGAGAAGAGATCCTCGAACCAGTCGATCTTCAGATCAGGATGCAAGCCGCCCTGCATGAGTAACTGCGTCCCCCCGTGATTAACCAGTTCCTGCACCTTGGCGAAAATCTGGGTGTAGCTGAGCACGTAGGCGTCGGGATGCATCGCGTCACGATAAAAGGCGCAGAATTTACACTTGGTGGTGCAAACGTTGGTGTAGTTGACGTTGCGATCAACCACAAAGGAGACGCAGCCCTGCGGATGCATTCGCCGACGGACGCCATCAGCCAATTGACCTAAAGACAGCAAATCAACCTCGGAGAGCAGGTATAGCGCTTCATCCCGTTGCAGAGGCTGACCGGCCCCAAGCTTCTTTTCAATTGCAGTTATCATTATCAACCATGCATAAGGCTAAGGCCTCGAGCCAGGACAAGGGTTAATACAATCCCGGCAGGCCCGTCGAGCGGCTAATAGATTTTGATCTCATCATAGAGGGTGTTGCGCTCCACCGGCTGCTTGCCGGCTTTGCGAATCAGACCGACGAGCTGCTCCTTGCTCAGGCGCTGGGGAGAATCGGCTCCGGCATCATGGCCGATCTGCTCTTCAACCACCGTGCCGTCAATGTCATTAACGCCAAAGGCCAGGGCGACTTGCGAAACCTTCAATCCCAGCATCACCCAGTAGGCCTTGATGTGCTGAAAATTATCAAGATAAAGCCGGCTGATGGCCAGAGTCTTGAGGGCATCAACGCCACCGACTCCCCTGGCCCCCGGCACCCGGGTGTTATCAGGTTGAAAAGCCAGAGGAATAAAGGCCTGAAAGCCGCCGGTCCGGTCTTGCAGCTGGCGCAATTTTGCGAGGTGATCAACACGATCGGCATAGTTCTCAACATGGCCGAAGAGCATGGTGGCGTTCGTCCTCAGACCCGCCCGGTGAACCTGCTCAGTGACCTCCAGCCAGCGCTCACCACTGATCTTTTCGGGACAAATCTTTTGCCTGACTTCAGGGGCAAAGATTTCGGCACCGCCACCCGGCATCGAATCAAGGCCGGCAGCTTTCAACTCTTCGATCACCTGTCGTGGCGACTGTTCTGTGAGTTTGGCGAAATAATCGATCTCAACCGCAGTAAACGCCTTGATGTGCAACCCGGGGCTGTCGGCCTTGATCGCAGCCATGATCTCCAGATAAAAATCGAACGGCAGGTCGGGATGCAGTCCGCCCACCATGTGGATCTCGGTGGCGCCTGCGTCCTTCGCCTCAGCCGCTCGTTTGAGGATCTCGTTCAGTGCCAGAGTATAGCCACCCTCATCCTCTTCATTCTCGCGGCTGAACGCACAAAAAGTACAACGGTTCACACAGATGTTGGTGTAATTAATATGCCGATTAACGTTAAAATAAACCTTGTCGCCATTCAAGCGATGATTCGCATACGCCGCCAATTCACCGACGGCAAGCAGATCGTCACTGGCAAACAGAGCCAGGGCCTCGTCGTCGGAGATTCTGGCCCCGGTTGCAATTTTTGCACGGATATTTTTTATCAGGTTCATCATGTTCGGCGCTGGATCGCGAAGTCCGCAAGCTTAAAAACAAGACCACCCTTGCAGTCAATCACCATCCTCTCCCCAGCGGGTAAAAAGTGAGTGCTCAATATCGAGTTGGTCGAGAATTTTGCCGGCAACAAAAGCAACAAGATCCTCCATCGTTTCCGGAGCGTGATAAAAACCCGGCATGGCCGGCAGGATAATAGCCCCTGCCTGAGAGAGCCGCAGCATGTTTTCCAGATGAATACTGTTGACCGGTGTTTCCCGGGGCACCAGCAACAGGGGTCTGCGTTCCTTGAGCATGACGTCTGCCGCTCGTTCCAGCAGGTTACCACTCAAACCGGCAGAGATTCTGCCAAGGGTTCCCATGGAACAGGGCACGACAATCATCGCGTCCACTGCGGCCGAACCGCTCGCGGCACCGGCCCAGAAATCATCGATCGCCAGGCAATCGACTGCGATACTGGCGAAATGCTCCTGAACCTGCTGGCGCTGCTCTTTAATCTCTGCAGACCACTCGAGCCCCGTCTCATGATTCATGACCTGACGTCCAGCAGAGGTCAACATGAGGCTGACCCTCTCCCCGGAGCTCAGGATTTCCCTGATCAGCCTCAAGCCATAGACAGACCCTGAGGCACCGGTTATAGCGACGATGAAGTGGCGGATCTGAGAGTTTTTTGCAGTCATGGCGCTACACCAGAGCATCGGCAAGAGTGAACAGGAAGATCGTCACGCTGATGTAACCGTTCATATTGAAGAAGGCGGCATCCAGTCGTGACAGGTCGTCGGGTTTAACCAACAGATGCTCATAAATCAGTAAGCCGGCAACCACCAGCACGCCGACCAAATAAATCAACCCAAGCCCCTGGCTGAGGGTCAGCAGCAGTAACAGCAGAATCATGACGATATGAAAGAGACGGGTGATTTGCAGGGAACGTTCGACGCCAAACCGTGACGGCATGGAAAACAGTCCCTTTTCGCGGTCAAACTCATAGTCCTGCAGGGCGTAAAAAATATCGAAGCCGGCAACCCAGAAGAGGACCGCGAGGCCGAGCACCATGACCGGCCAACCGATATCTCCGCGCAGGGCAATCCAGGCCCCGACCGGTGCAGCGGCAAGACAGATGCCCAAAACGATATGGGCCATCGAGGTAAAACGTTTGCAGTAGCTGTAGAAAACCAGGAAAAAGATGGCGATTGGTGACAACTTTAGACAAAGCGGATTGAGCATCCAGGCCGCCACCAGAAGCAGGCCAAAAGCTGCAAACACCATCAGCCAAGCTTCAGCTGCCGAGACCCTGCCTGCGGGCAGATGTCTTTCGGCGGTCCGCGGGTTCTCCGCATCGATGTCTGCATCGATGATGCGATTCAGTCCCATGGCTGCCGTACGTGCCCCTACCATGGCAACGCAAACCCAGAAGATCTGACCAAAGCTTGGAGCTGTGCCGTTTGCCAGGGATGCCAGAACCACGCCCATGAGTGCGAAAGGGAAGGCGAAAACGGTGTGTGAGAACTTGATCATCTCCAGCAGCGTCGTCAACTTGGCCCAGGCTGTGTTTGTTAATGACGTGTCCATAAGGCTGTTACTTTACCTTGCCCTGCCAACAGGTTCAAGCATAGCGGACCATCCAAGACATCTGAGTGCACTTAAAATAAGAATTCAGCATCCGCCAAGCTCAAACTCCGCCCAGATCGGTGCGTGATCGGAAGGTTTTTGCATAGCCCGGATATCATAATCGATACCGGCAGCAACGCAACGTGCCGAAAGAGGTGCGCTGGCCAGAATCAGGTCTATACGCAGGCCCCGTTGCGGGGAGGCTTCAAAGCCTCGGCTGCGATAATCGAACCAGCTGAATTGATCGTCTGTCTGCGGGTGGCATTGCCGGAAGCAATCGACCAGACCCCAGCTGATCAACCGTCTTAACCAGTCACGCTCCTCGGGCAGGAAACTGCATTTACCGGTCCGCAGCCAGCGTTTGGCGTTGTCAGCACCGATGCCAACGTCGAGGTCTTCGTTGGCAACGTTGACATCGCCAACCACCAGCAACAATTCTTCGGCATTTTCATGTTCGGACAGGTGCGCGAACAAGTCTTCATAAAACTTTGCTTTCGCAGGAAACTTTATCTGATGCTCCCGGCTTTCGCCTTGTGGGAAATAGCCGTTTATAATGCGAAAACTTTGTCCGCACTCAAGAGTGTAGCTTGCCGCAATGAGCCTTTTCTGGGCATCTTCGTGATCGGAGAGGAAACCATATTGGACCTTGTCGGGTAGCCGTTTACTCAGGATCGCCACCCCATAATGGGTCTTCTGGCCGAACCAGACGGCATGATAGCCGAGCCTGGCTATCTCGGCCTCAGGGAAATCCGCATCCTGCACTTTGGTTTCCTGCAGAGCGATGATCTCCGGTTGATGCTTTTCTATAACAGCAGCCAGTTGGTGTAATCGAGTCCGGACACTATTGACGTTAAAGGAAATCACTTTCATCAATCAGGAGGCCCTTTTCCATGTTGACGGTATAAATTGTTCCGATTTAAAGAATCATAACCTGTTCGGGTCTGATATGGCCAGCAGGCTGTCTCACGTTATCAGCCGATTTTTTTTCGTTGATCTCCTGGCGTCAATCATCGGCCCTTCGCACCCACCCTTGCGCTCCCAGCATTCTGCATTGATAACGCGCCAGTAAACATCACTGTAATCATGCAGACGACACTCTTTATCCATCAGAATGATCAACCGTGAATTGTTCAGCAATCTTGATTGCCGCAGTTTTTGATGAATTTCCGTCGTTGTCTCACCGGACTCGTCGATCGCGACAAAGGCAGCACGATGGTAAATGCCTTCCAGCGGCATGTGAATATCTACAACCCAGGGTAAATCATGTTGCAACAGGGCAAGCAGGATCCTTTCGTTGGCCTGGGCCAGATAGATATTTTCCATGGGCGGTGGGCCAACCACTGTACATGGATAGACAGCGGCTTCTCTCCTGTACACGCTTTTGACCTGCACAACAGGGGCAGGAGCCACCTCGGAATAGTAGCCGGTATGATTGCCGAAAGGCCCCTCATTTTCCAGCACTCCGGGCAAAACCTGCCCTTCAATAATAATCTCCGCCGTTGCCGGGGCCAGCAATTCAGAGTGTCTGCAGTTTGCCAGAGGAATCGAATGGCCCGTTAAGTAACTGATGAAGTCGGTTTCTCTGATCCCTTCCGGCAAGGACAACCCTGCACACCAGGTCAGGGCCGGGGGCCCGCCTAAAACAATCGTGACTGGCATTGCAGAACCTTGATTGTGCCAGGCCTGCATATGTTTACCCCCTCCGGAGCCCGGATGGAATCTGATCAGTGCCGACTCTTGTCCAGTTATCTGCAAACGATAGAGGCCGCAATTGGTAGCCTTGCTCGCGGGGTCCTGGGTGAGGACCTGACCCAGGGTTATGTATGGGCCAGCATCTTTGGGCCATGAATGCAAAAGCGGAAGATCGTGCAGGCCTTGTCGACAAGGCACACTGGCAAGTGCGCATGTGACGCTTGACTGTTTTGCCCCGATTTCTTTGTGGACCAGGTCAGCAAGAGCTTGCCCTGACTCCAGTTTTTCACTGCCGGCAAGATCACGTTTCAGTTTCTCGGCCAGACTGTCAACCTGTTCAACCCCCAGAGCGGCAGCGGTTCGAGACATCGAACCAAAGACATTTGCAACCAGGGGAAGTTCTGAGCCTTTGACCTTCTCAAAAAACAGGGCTTTATTGGCAGACTTTTTCTTGCAGGCCCTGTTAACAATCGCCGCAATTTCCAGGTAAGGGTCGACAGGAGCCGTTATCCTTTGCAGACCGCCTGTCTGTTCCTGGTGCTCAATAAGTTCCTGTAGGTCAAAAAAGTACATAAACTTTCCAGCAGGTTATTATTCAGAAAACTTCCTCTTTGATAATACTTTCCCCTGCCTGGATAGCCAACGATTTTACATCGATTGACGGCATTTAATAAAAAAGCCCCGACCTGTTGGCCGGGGCTTTTTTATTAAGATAAGCAGCTTTTAGAAAATGGCCATTTTGGCCAGCTCCATGACATCACCAGGAATAATGCCGAGATAGAAAACCCCGATCAAAGCGATCACGATGGAAATCACTGCCGCGGCCGGCATGGAAACCCAGGCATAATCTTCCTCTGCATCACGGAAGTACATATAAACCATGATGCGCAGGTAGTAATAAAGCGATACGGCAGAATTCAACACACCGATAACCGCCAGCCAGATGTAACCGGCTTTCACAGCCCCGGCAAAGATGTAGAATTTACCAGCGAAACCAGCGGTTGGCGGCAAACCCATCAGAGAGAAGAGAAACACTGTCATGGCGATGCCCAAAAAGGGCCGCTTGAGACCGAAGCCAGAAAATCCTTGCAAGGTCAGATTCTCTTCACCCTTCTTGCCGGCCAGAACCAGAACAGCGAAAGCACCGATGTTCATGAAGGTGTAAGCAAGCATGTAGAAGAGAACACCCGAGTAGCCTATTTCATTGGCGGCAACCAGACCGACCAGGGCATAACCGGCATGAGCAATCGAAGAGTATGCGAGCATACGCTTGATGTTGGTCTGGCTGATCGCAATCACGTTACCGACGATCATGGTCAGTACCGCGAGAACCCAGAGCATAGCGGTCCACTCAGGCTTGAGGCTGAAGAAGCAATATTCCATGATCCGCAGGAAAGCAGCGAAAGCGGCGGCCTTGGGGCCAGCACTCATGAACGCGGTGATCGGGGTCGGAGCGCCTTCATAAACGTCTGGCGTCCACATGTGGAAGGGCACAGCAGCAATCTTGAAGAGAAAACCTGTGGAGAGCAGAACCAGGCCAGCCAGTGTCATCGGGTTGTCCAGCAGTGACCCGTGTGCATTGAGGTAAATGCCAATTTCAGTAAGCTTGGTGCTGCCTGTGACACCGTAGATCAGAGCCACACCGTACAACAAAAAACCGGTGGAGAAGGCGCCCAGCAGGAAATACTTGAGACCTGCCTCGTTGGAACGCACCTGGCCTCGGAAAAAGCCTGCCAACACATACAAGGCAATCGACATGACCTCCAGACCGAGGAAGATCGTCATCATATCGGTGCCTGAAGCCATCCACATGGCGCCTGCAGTGGCAAACAATATCAGCGGGTAATACTCGCTGACCGGATAACCTTCACGCGTCAGGTAATCGTCAGACATAAGAATCGTCAGACCTGCGGCAAAGAGGAAGATCATGCTGAAAAACGCAGCATAATTGTCCATCGCTACAGCATCATTGAAGCCGTATTGCGGGTTTCCCCAACCGCTAAAGACGAAGAATCCGGTTACCACGAGGCCGATAACGCTGATCCAGACGGCATGCCGCGTAGTGCCACGAGGCAGGAATACGTTAATCAGCAGTAGTCCCATGCCGAAGCAGGACAGTACCAGTGACGGTAAGATGGCCGCCATATTGACGTTCTGCATGGCGATTTGCACCAGGTTTTCCATTGAATGGCTCCTCAGACGCTATAGATAAATAACTTAATCGTTGACCGAAATTTGCGTAACGGTTTGGTCCACACCTTCAGCCATCATGGCAATGTGCTGCTTACCCTTGACCTGCTTGATCATATTTTCAAGAGCTGGGTTCATCTTGTCCAGGAAGGTATTCGGGTAGACACCAATCCAGAAGATGAAGATCAGTAACGGCATCATGATGACAACTTCGCGAGCTGACAAATCTTTCAGGTTTTCATTTTTAGGATTCGTCACCTTACCCATCATGACCCGTTGGAACATCCAGAGCATGTAAACAGCGGCCAGGATAACGCCCGTTGTTGCAAAAACGGTAAACACACGCAGGCCACTTTCAAAAGCACCAACCAGGATCAGGAATTCACCCACAAAACCGTTGGTCCCCGGCAGGCCGATTGAAGAGAAAGTCACAATCAGGAAGATTGTGGCGAAAACCGGCATCACTTTGCTCAAGCCGCCAAAATCGACAATCAAGCGGGTATGCCGTCGCTCGTAAATGAAACCGACAATAAGGAAGAGTGCACCGGTTGAGATACCGTGATTGATCATCTGCAGCAAGCCACCGGAGAGGCCCTGCAGGTTCATGGCAAAGACACCCAGCATGACAAAACCAAGGTGAGATACGGATGAATAAGCAACCAGTTTCTTCACATCATCCTGCATCATGGCAACCAGAGCGCCGTAGATGATGCCAACCACCGCGAGGAAAGCCAGATAAGGCGTAAACTGCATGGTCGCAACCGGGAAGAGCGGGATCGCGAAACGGACGAAGCCGTAGGTTCCCATTTTCAACAGGATTGCCGCCAGAATAACGGAACCGGCCGTGGGTGCCTCGGTGTGTGCATCAGGTAACCAGGTGTGCACCGGGAACATCGGGACCTTTATCGCAAAGCTGAAAGCAAAGGCAGCAAACAGCCAGGCCTGCAGATGTACAGGGATATCCAATTGAGAGAAATGAGCGATACTGAAGCCATTCTCAAAGGGGACACCCGCCTGCAGTGAATAGTAGTAAACGTAGATGATAGCAACCAGCATCAATAGAGAGCCGACTGCGGTAAAAATAAAGAACTTAACCGCTGCGTAGATGCGGTTCTTACCACCCCAGATACCGATCATGAAGTACATGGGGACCAGCATCAACTCCCAGAAGACATAGAAGAGAAACAGGTCAAGAGAGATAAAAGCACCAAGCATGCCGGTTTCGAGAAGTAGAGCCAGAGCCATAAAGCCCTTGGTGTTCTTATCAACCGCGTGCCAGGTCGAGAGAATGGCGATCGGCATGATGAAGGTCGTCAGCATCACCAGCCAGAGGCTGATGCCGTCGATACCAACATTATAGTTCATCTGGAAGTAGTCGCCGATGCTGATCCATTTAGCGAACTCGGTGTAGTGCATCGCCGACGAGTTGACAAATACATCATCGAACGCCAGCGGCAGACTAATGAAGAAAACGATGATCGTTACGACCAACGTGACTGTCTTGATCAGTCGGTCGGCTTCCCGAGGCAGGAAGAGGATAATCAACATCCCCACCAGTGGGAAAAAGGTCATCAGGCTAAGAAGATGGTCATTCATGGGTCACTGCTCCTTATGTCAACGCTTGAACGTTATACCCTTAGTTGAGAATAAAAATGGCCACCATGACCACTGTGCCAAGAACCATCGTCAAAGCATAGTTCTGGAACAAACCGGTTTGCGTGTAACGCAATACTGATGACAGGGCACCAACCAGTTTAGCGAGACCATTGACAATGCCATCCACCACGATGACGTCAAAGCCCTTCCAGCAGAAGGTGCCGAATTGTTTGGTCGGGTTGACAATAAGTTTGTCGTAGAACTCATCGACGTACCACTTGTTGAATACGGCACGATGCAAAGCAGAAAACCTGGCCGTAAACTTTCCTGGCAGAGCCGGGTTTTTCATGTACATGACGGTGGCCAGACCAATACCTGCCAGAGCGACCAGAACCGAGAAGATCATCAATATGATTTCAGTAGAAGCTGTTCCATGCGCTTCGATCTGGTACAGTTGCTGGCTTTGCTGGAATACCGGAGCCAGAAATTGCTGAAGCTTGTTGCCGACATGGGCGATATCAATGACGTGCGGGATACCGATCAGACCACCAACCGTTGCCAGGCCGGCGAGGACAACCAGAGGCAGGGTGATCACCCAGGGTGACTCATGAACATGATCCTTGGCTTTGGGATTGGTTTTCTGCTCACCGTAGAAAGTCATATAGAGGCAGCGGAACATGTAGAAGGCAGTCATGAAGGCTGCAACCACAACCATCACCCAGACCACCTTGCTGCCGCGAGTCGAGGCGAAAGCCCACCAGAGGATCTCGTCCTTGGAGAAGAAGCCGGAGAAGAAAGGCAGACCCGATATCGCCAGACAGGAGATGCCGAAGGTTGCCCAGGTTACTGGCATTTTCTTGCGCAGACCACCCATATTGCGCATGTCCTGTGCGTCGTCACCAAGGTGAGCGTGATGCAAAGCATGATGCATGGCGTGGATGACAGAACCTGAACCAAGGAAGAGACAGGCCTTGAAGAAAGCGTGTGTCATCAGATGGAAGATGCCAGCAGTAAACGCGCCGACACCCATAGCGACGAACATGAAACCGAGCTGAGAGACCGTTGAATAAGCAAGCACGCGCTTGATGTCGTTCTGAGCAAAACCGATTGAAGCGGCGAAGAGTGCCGTAGCGGCGCCGACAAAGGCAACCACCATCATTGTCGTTGGGCTCATGGCGAAGAGGATGTTCATGCGGCCGATCATGTAGACACCGGCAGTGACCATGGTGGCGGCATGGATCAGGGCGGAGACCGGAGTCGGGCCTTCCATGGCGTCAGGCAACCAGGTGTAGAGCGGCAACTGAGCCGACTTGCCGGTCGCGCCAAGAAAAAAGCAGAGGGTTGCCACAGTCGTTACACCGGCGCCGAGGATCATATCGCCGGAGAGCAGATGGGCATTCTGGTTAATTTCAACAAAATTGACAGTCCAGACACCATGCTTGCTGCCCAGAGTCCAAAAAATGGTAAAGAGGCCGAGCAGGAAACCGAAGTCGCCGACGCGGTTCATAACGAAGGCTTTCTTCGCGGCGTCACCTGCGCTCTTTTTCTCGAAGTAGTAGCCGATCAGCAGGTAAGAACAGAGACCAACACCTTCCCAGCCGACAAACATGACCAGGGCATTGTTGCCGAGCACCAGCATCAGCATCGAGAAGACGAACAGGTTCAGATAGCTGAAGTAGCGATAGAACCCTTCTTCACCGTGCATGTAGCCGATGGAGTAGAGATGGATCAGGGTTCCCACGCCCGTGACCACCATGATCATCAGAGCAGAGAGCGGATCAAGCAGGAATCCCCAGTCGACCTGCAGGTTGCCAACCGACATCCAGGAGGCGATGACATTCTCGTGAGACTTGACCGAATCACCCAGCAGTTGGACAAAATACTTGCAGGAGACCAGGAACGAAAGGAACAACATGCCAGTACCGATCGCACCGATCACCTTTTCATTCTTGATGAACCGCTTTCCAAGCAACCCGTTAATTATAGAGCCGAGTAACGGGAAGAATGGTATGAGCCACAGTTTATCGTACATCTATCTCTCCTCCGAGCGAAGTAATCATCTTAGGGGAAGTGAACGGTTCGCACCGATCACGATTTCATCAGGTTAAAATCATCGACGTCAATCGAATCGCGGTTCCGGTAGAAGGCGATCATCAAAGCGAGGCCAACTGCCGCTTCTGCCGCGGCAACAGTCATGACAAAAAAGACGAAGATCTGGCCGTCCATATTTTGCAGATGACTCGACAATGAGATGAAGGTCAGGTTGACCGAGTTAAGCATCAGTTCGATACACATGAAGACGACAATCGCATTCCGCCGGGTCAGAACACCGTAGGTGCCCATGGCAAAGAGGATCGCAGCAAGGCTCATGTAGTGGTAAACAGTTATCATTGTTATGTCTCCCGTAGTTCGCTACGCTTTAAACTTCTTTTTTGGCGAGAACTACCGCGCCGACAATCGCCACCAGCAACAGAATGGAAGCAATTTCAAAGGGCAGCAGGAACTCGGTGAACATCGTCTTACCGATCAGCTCGACATGACCGACGTTTTCAACCATAAAGGGGGTGATGTCTCCCTCTGCACCGGTCACACGACCACGCTTTATGAAGTACATCACGTTAAACAGCAACGCTAGGCTGGCAAGAGCTGACCAGACAATCCCGTTGGTATAACGCTTGCGCGCTTCCGTACCAAGATTGAGCAGCATGATGACAAAGAGGATCAAAACCATGATCGCACCGGCATAAACCATGATCTGGATCGCCGCCATAAAAGGGGCGTGCAGCATGACATAGAAAATAGCCAGGCAGAAGAAGGTATTGACCAGGCCGAGGGCGCTATTAACCGGGCTTTGACAACGGATCACCAGAAATCCGGAGGCCACGGCAATCAACGCAATCAAATAGAAAAAAATGAGTTCCATGAGTTTTATGCTCCCCTTGGCTTATTTCAGCAGCCGCTGCTTGGTGAACTGAAAGTCATCACGCTTATAATTGGCCAGTTCATAAGCACCCGTCATTTCGATCGCCTCTACCGGGCAGGCTTCAACACAGTAACCGCAGAAGATGCAACGTAGAATATCAATCGTGTATACTTTCGGGTACTTCTCGCCCTTCTCGTTTTCAGCCGATTCAACCGTTATGCACTTGGCCGGGCAGACTGTCGGACAAAGATAACAGGCGACGCACTTCTCGCGATCCTGAGAAGGGACAAGACGGTGCAGGCCACGAAACCGATCGGACGTCTTGAGTTTAACTGTCGGGTACTGCACAGTCGTTGAATGCCCCGGCAGCAGGTGCTTAAAAGTGATGCTCAGACCTTTGGCAAATTCTTTGAACATGATCAGACCTCTTAAAGACTCAAAGGTAACGGTTATTAGAAAATCACGACCACGAGGCCGGTAATCACAACATTAGCCAGGGCCAGCGGCAACAATACTTTCCAACCCAGGCGCATCAGCTGGTCGTAACGAACGCGTGGGAAGGTGGCTCGCAGCCACATGAAGCAGAACATCATCGTAAAGACCTTCAGAAGCAACCAGACAAAACCGGGAATCATGGTCAAGACACCGATATTGAGAGGCGCGCTCCAGCCACCGAGGAATAGTGTGGCAGCAATTGCGGCGATGACGATCATATTGGCATATTCAGCCATGAAAAAGAGGGCATACTTCATGGAGGAATACTCGGTACAGAAACCGGAGACCAGCTCACTTTCAGCCTCTGGCATATCGAAAGGAGTCCGGTTGATTTCCGCCAGGCCGGTCACAATGAAAAGGCCGAAGGCCAGCGGCTGAGTAAATACGTACCAGTTGGGAACGAAGGAGAAGACGCCCCAGAGAGCCTCTTGCTGCAGAGCAACGATTTCACGCAGGCTGAGTGTTTCCGAGATCATGAAAACCGCGATAATGGACAGTCCGGCGCCCAACTCATAAGAGATCATCTGTGCCGAAGCACGCACGCCGCCGAGTAGAGAATACTTGCTGTTGGACGACCAGCCGGCAAGCACGATACCGTAGACCCCCAAGCCTGCAAAAGCGAGTATATACAAGACGCCTACGTTCAGATCGGTAATCTGCTGGGGGATCAAAAAGCCCGCCACGCTGATATCCGGGCCGAATGGGATGACGGCAACCGTAATCAATGCGGGGACAAGGATCATCATAGGCGCCAGCAAAAATGGCACCTTGGTTGACGCAGACGGGATGATGTCCTCTTTAAAGAACAGCTTGAGTCCGTCGGCAATCGGCTGCAGAAGACCATGCCAACCGGTACGCATTGGTCCCAGTCGCGTCTGCATGTGGCCAATGACTTTACGCTCACACCAGGTCGCGTAGGCAACGATGAGCATAGTCACACCGAATACAACCAGAATTTTCAGTAGCATTATCCCGACAAACAAACCGGGACTGTTAGAGAGGCTCAGCATTTCAGGCGTCATGATCTTCCTCTTCCTCGTATCAGATTGATCTTAGTGTTCCGCGTCTATTCACCACTGCAATCTCAACACGCAGCAGCGGAGCATAATCATAAATTCTATTTGCTGATTTTAACCGCAATGACCGCCTCACCTTTGTAGAGGCGATTCACATGGGCCTCCGCAAAGTGATAAGGAGCGAAAACAACCCCTTTGGGCAGGCGATTACCGACTTTGGCTTTCAGTTTAAGCTCTGCACCGTTACCGGAAACCTTGATCAGGTCACCGTCCACAACACTCAACGCTTTGGCGTCTTCGCGGCCGAGTTCAAGATAAGGCTCGGCAAGAACGGCCATTGGCCCCTTGGCCTTGGTAGAAACCGTGCCGCTGTGGTAAAGGGCGCTGCCGGTCACCAGTTGAAACTCAGCCTCGACGGCATTGCCGGCGGACGCAGCCACAACCTTCTTGCTTGCAGGCTGTAAGGTTTCACCACCCCAGACCACCCCTTGCGGTCCGATCTCGTTGAAACTGAACTCAGCGTAAGCCGATGCCAGCTTGCCGATCTCGGCAAAAACAGCTTCAGGACCTGCGAAACTGACAGTGCTGCCGAGTTTGACTGCCAGAGCAGAGAAGATGCTGCCGTCGGTGCGTGCTTCACCGGGACTCGTGATGCCAGGGCGGACTCTTTGAATGC
The DNA here is from genome assembly GCA_024636215.1 of Deltaproteobacteria bacterium. The sequence continues at coordinate 21,965 of JAGXHL010000093.1, read as the reverse complement.
GGCGCTCGGCGTTGGTGTAGGTCCCATTCTTTTCGGCAAAAGACGCCGCAGGAAGAACCACATCAGCCTGCTCTGCCGTTGGCGACAGGAAGATGTCCTGCACAACCAGGAAAGGCACCTTGGCAAAGGCTTTAGCCACCTGGTCACGATCGGGATAGCTGCTCAGTGGATCTTCCGCAACCACATAAAGGGCGTCGAGCTTGCCATCAGCGGCAGCAGTAAGCATCTGCTGAGCACCTTTGCCGCCATTCTGGGGCAGGATGCCGAGGTCTATCGCCCCCTGGCTGTTGGCTTTCTCACCGCATAGATACAAGCCGCTGCCTTCACGACCAGGGATACCAACAAGCAGCGCCAAATTGGCAACTGCAATCGCCAGTTCCTTGTTCAACCCCTGGTAGGGGAGACCGTAAGCCATCAAGATGGCGCTGTTCTTGGCAGCGGCCAGTTGCCGTGCCGTTGCCTGTAGAGCCTCAAGGTCGACTCCGGTACGTTCTGCAACCTGGGCAGGGTCAAACGCAGCGAGGGAGGTCTTCAGGTCCTCAAGACCTTCAATTCCTTCAGTCTGGGCGAGGCCTTCGTCGAGCAGAAGCTTGCACATTGCATTAAGGACATCAAGCTCCAAACCCGGCTTGCTGAGAAGAGTTTTAGCTCCGGGGAGTTTATCGAGCTTGCCCTTCTTATTCGCGACGATGACGAGCTTGGCATGATTACGGCGAATGGCCTGATTGACAACCATACCGACAACCGGATGAGTCTCGTAAAAATCTGAGCGAACCGCAAGGACAACATCGGCCTTTTCAATTTGCGGGAAAGTTCCGGTTGAGGCGGCAACACCGAGGGTATCCATCAGGCCTTCGGTGACACCCTTGTAACACTCGCCGCCGGAGTGATCGAGGTTAGCGGTACCAATCGCCCTGGCAGCCTGCTTAAGGAGATAGAACTCCTCATTGGTCAGGCGTGCTCCGGAGAGAATGCCGGCACCTTGTCCTTGCTGGGCCTTGCTGAGACCATCGGCCACGACCTGCAATGCCTCGTCCCAATCAGCCTCAACAAGCTCGCCGTCTTTCCGGATCAACGGCTTGGTCAGACGATCTGGATGATTGACATAGGAATAACCAAAGCGGCCACGAACACAGAGGTTGCCGTCGTTGACACCGATCTTGTCATTAAAGCGGATCGTCTCAACCTTGTTGTCCTTGACACCAAAAGTAACCGTACAGCCATTACCGCAGTAACCGCAGACCGAATCAACTTCCTTGAGCTGCCAGGGACGGGCCTTGAATTTAAAGGGCCGCGGTAAAAGGGCACCGACCGGACACATCGAAACACACTGGCCGCAGAATTCACAGTTCAAACCACGATCATAGGCCGTCGCTATCTTGGTTTCAAAGCCGCGATTAATGAAAGAATAAGAGCCATAACCGACAATTTCGTCACAAACACGAACGCACTTGCCGCAGAGCACGCAACGGTTCATGTTGCGCTCGATCAGGGGATTGACCTCATCGGTCGGCAAGTCGAATTTCTTACCTTCGAAACGGTTGGAGATCGACTCGAATTCGTATGCCAGGTCCTGCAGGTGACATTCGCCGGCCTTGTCACAGACAGGACAATCGAGAACGTGATTAACCAGCAGGAATTCCATTACGGTTTTACGGACTTTCTTGATCTCGTCCGTGGCGGTGGTCACCACCATGCCTTCAGTGACCGGCGTGGTGCAGGAAGGAATCAAGCGCCCCTTCATCTGCTCAACTTCCACCAGACAGACCCGGCAGGCGCCATAAGGCAGCAACTTCTTGGCATAGCAGAGTACCGGGATATGAATTCCGGCCTCTTTGGCAGCTTCGTAGATCGTTGCTGTCTTGCTGACCGTGACTTGTTGACCGTCGATTGTCAGGTTAACCATCGTGTCCTCTTATCGTCAGAGATGAACTTAATTTAAATAACTATTCAATCGCCATGAAGCGGCAGGCATCGTAGCAGGATGTACACTCGGTGCATATTTCGCGGTCAATCACAGCGACCTGGCCTTTTTCCCAGGAGATACAATTAACCGGACACACCTTGGGACAGACGCCACACTTCTTGCACTTATCTTCAATAACCTTGAAATGCAGCAGCGGCTTGCACGCATGTGACGGGCACTCTTTCTCCTTGATGTGGACCTCGTACTCGTGGCGGAAATAACGCAGAGTGGAGAGAACCGGGTTGGGTGCCGTTTGACCGAGACCGCAAAGTGAACTTTTTTTGATGTCGTAAGCCATGCTTTCCAGCAATTCCAGATCGCCTTCACGACCCTCACCCTGAGTGATGCGCTCGAGAATCTCCAGCATGATCTTCAGACCGATCCGGCAGGGAATACATTTGCCGCATGATTCGACTCGGGTGAAGTTCAGAAAGAAGCGGGCAATATCAACCATGCAGGTGGTCTCATCCATGACAACCAGACCACCGGAACCCATCATCGCGCCGGCTTTAATCAGCGAATCGTAATCGACTTCGGCATCAAGGGCCTCGGCGGGTAGACAGCCACCTGAAGGGCCACCGGCCTGTACAGCCTTGAATTTGCGGTTATTAAGGATGCCACCGCAGACATCGTAAATAACTTCCTTCATCGTGGTTCCGGCAGGAACCTCGACCAAACCCGTATGCTTGACCTTACCGGTCAGGGCAAAGATCTTGGTACCTTTGGTGCCTTCCGTACCGATAGAGGAATACCAGTCGGCTCCGTTGTAGAAGATATAAGAAACGTTGGCGAAGGTTTCAACATTGTTGATGTTGGTCGGCTTGCCCCAGAGTCCTTTTACGGCAGGGAAAGGAGGACGGGGACGAGACATGCCGCGTTCACCTTCGATCGAGGCCATCAGGGCGGTCTCTTCACCGCAGACAAAAGCGCCTGCGCCGGCCTTGATGCGCATTTCAAACTGGAAGCCAAGGCCCATACAATCTTTGCCGAGGTAGCCCTTCTCGGTACAGTCGTCAATCGCTTTTTGCAGACGCTTGATCGCCAGGGGGTATTCAGCACGACAGTAAACGTAACCGAACTTGCAGCCAATGGCATAAGCAGCGATCATCATGCCTTCGATCAGACCATAGGGGTCGCCTTCGAGAACTGAACGGTCCATAAAGGCACCCGGATCACCCTCGTCAGCGTTACAGATCAGATACTTGTTCTCACCCGGAGTGGCTTTGCAAAACGACCACTTGACACCGGTGGGGAAACCACCGCCACCACGGCCACGAAGTCCGGACTTCTTGACTTCTTCAATGACCTCATCGGGGGTCATGGTCACGGCTTTTTTGATACCGGTGAACCCCTTGTTGGCGATGAAATCCTCCATACTTTCAGCATCAATGGTGCCGCACCGGGAGAAGATGATGCGCTGCTGTTTTTCAAGAAACTTGCTGTAGTAGGGGCCCGCGACCTTCTTCTCGACGGCTTCGTTCTTGAGCATGTGCTCTGCTACGATTTGCGGCACCAGCTCAGGGGTCACGAAATCATAGGTCACAGCTTCCTGGCCCGGCAATACGACATCGACCAGCACGTCGTTGGCACAGAGTCCCCGGCAACCGGTTTTCTTGATATCGCAGCGTTTGCCAACCTTGGCTTCGAGACCCTGTTTTTCAAACTCAGCCTCGAAAGCGTCGATGACACTCTGGGCACCGGAGGCATAACCACCGGTTCCGGTACAAATAAGTACTTGGATATTTTCAGCTGTTTCGGCCATAAAATCCTCGATCAGTTATCAATCCAACTGCTGGTATTTTTTAATGACTTCGTCCGTTTTCTGGACCGTCAGAGAGCCATAGGTTCCATCATTAACCATGATGACCGGTGCCATACCGCAAGCGCCGATGCAAGCCACATATTCAGCGGTAAACTTAAGATCCTCAGTTGTTTCTGCATGGCCAACACCCAGGCGCTCCTTGATGATGTCAGCAATTCTACCGGCACCTTTAACGTGGCAGGCGGTTCCCATGCAGACCCGGATGATGTACTTGCCACGCGGTTCGAGGTGGAACTGCGCGTAGAAAGTCAAGACGCCGTAGATCTGGCTGGCATAAACGTTAAGTCGCTCGGCAGTAAGGTGCACTGTGGGCTCAGGAATGTAACCGTAAAACTCCTGAATCTCCTGCAATGCCGGCATCAGGGCTCCAGGAAAATCGACATACTTGTCGAGAATCTGGTTGGCTCCTGTCAAGTCGACATCCTGCTCTTCTACCTTTGCTTCGACTGCTTCACTCATGGCTGATTCCTTGTCCTCGCGGCAGGTTAGCGGTCGATCTCACCCAGAACGATGTCCAGAGTTCCGATAACGGCCACGACATCGGCCAGCATCGAACCTTCACACATCTTGGGTAAGGCCTGGAGGTTAATGAAAGAAGCCGGGCGAATCTTCATGCGATAGGGCCTGGCCGATCCGTCGGAAACCAGGTAAAAGCCAACTTCCCCTTTCGGGTTCTCAACACCGACGTAAACCTCACCGGCTTCCGGCTTGAAACCCTCACTGATGATCTTGAAGTGATGAATCAGACCCTCAATGGTGTTGACGGTATCCTGCTTGGACGGCAACACGACTTTGGGCGCGTCCGCCAGAATTGGACCGGGCTTCAGCTTGTCGAGAGCCTGGTGGATAATCTTGCAGGACTCACGCATTTCCTTGAGTCGTGCGATGTATCGGGCCCAGGTGTCACAACCCTCTTCAACAATGACTTCAAAATCATAGTTTTCATAGCCTGAGTAAGGCTGATCACGACGCAAGTCCCAGTCAACACCGGAACCGCGCAGCGATGGCCCTGACACGCCAAGGTCAATCGCATCCTCAGCGCTGATAACACCAACGTTCTGGATACGCTTCTGCCAGATTTTGTTGCCAGTCAGAAGGCCCTCATAAGTATCAATGTGGCCGGGCATGGTGTCGATAAAGTCACGAATCTCTTTATCCAGACCCGCAGGCAGATCCGCCGAGAGGCCACCAACGCGGAAATAATTGCTGGTCATTCGCGCACCGGAAACCTTTTCATAGATATTCATGATGTGCTCACGCTCGCGGAAAGCGTAGATGAAAACCGTCATGGCTCCAATATCGAGAGCATGACAGGCCAGCCAGACCAGATGACTCTTGAGGCGCGTCAACTCGGCAAGCAGAACCCTGACAACCTGCGCCCGCTCGGGGATGGCGTCAGTCAGGCCAAGCAGTTTTTCCACAGCCAGCACGTAGCCAAGGTTGTTGTGCATGGGCGCCAGGTAGTCGAGTCGATCGGTCAAAGGCAGCACCTGGTGATAGGTACGGTGCTCCGCCAGTTTTTCTACGCCGCGGTGCAAAAAGCCGATATGTGGAGTCGCCTTGCGGATAATCTCGCCATCCAGCTCAAGGACCAATTGCAGAACCCCGTGAGTGGAGGGATGCTGCGGGCCCATATTGATGGTCATGGTTTCGTGATTCGCCATATTTCTGCCTCGCCTATATTCAGATACTTGCTTGAGTTTACGTGATTAAGTCTCTTACTGAAGACGGCCCTGGTAAGGCTCGCGATCCGGGCCCTGTAACGGGTAGTCCTTGCGCAGCGGATGACCTTCCCAATCTGCGGGCAGCAGAATGCGTCGTGGATCGGGATGATTATTAAAGGTAATCCCCATCAGATCCCAGCACTCGCGCTCCAACCAGTTTGCCGTCGACCAGACACCGCTTACGGTATCGATCGTCGTATCGGACTCGTCAACCGGGGCCTTCACACGAAGGCGCGTGTGAGTGCCAATATTGTAGAGTTGGTAGACCACCATGAAGCGGGGGGCCTGACCCAAATAATCAATGCTACAGAGATCGGTCAGAAAGTTAAAGCCGACCTCTTCTTTGAGGAAGGTGCAAACAGCAACAATCTCCTCTTTCTTGACGATTACAGTGGTCTCGCCGCGAAACTCAACGGTATCAAGCACCGTATCGCCAAACCTGACCTTCAGCTTATCAACAGCAGCCTGTACACTCATAACGGTTGCATCCTGTCTATCTGGGTTAAAGTTGCCAGCGCGGCTAACATCCTAGCCAGCAATACGCTCACCGACGCCAATGGCAGCACCAAAAGAATTCCGCTCTTTCATGATCTGCTCCTGGAGCTTCATGATGCCATAGAGCAAACCTTCCGGACGCGGAGGGCAGCCCGGCACGTAAACATCAACCGGCAGACACTCATCAACACCTTGTACCGTACTGTAGGTATCGAAAATACCACCGGAACAGGCACAAGCGCCCATCGCAATAACGTAACGCGGCTCCGGCATCTGCTCGTAAACGGTCTGAATAACCGGCAGCATTTTTTTGGTCACGGTTCCGGCGATAATGATGACGTCAGCCTGACGCGGTGACGCGCGGAAGAGCACCCCAAAGCGGTCAAGGTCAAAACGAGCAGCACCTGTCGCCATCATCTCGATTGCGCAGCAGGCAAGGCCAAAAGTCAGCGGCCAGAGAGACCTGGCACGGGACCAGTTGACGATCGTGTCCAACGACGTGGTAATAACGTTATTACCTAGAGTTTCCTCTACTCCCATTCCAGAGCTCCTTTTTTCCAAACGTATGCGTAACCAACGAGAAGAATCAGAATAAACACACCCATCTCAATAAAACCGAACAGTCCGAGACGCTTGAACATGACCGCCCAGGGGTACATGAAGACCACCTCGATGTCAAAGACGATAAAGAGCATGGCGATAATGTAAAACTTGATTGAAAATTGCTCGCGCGCAGATCCCACGGGAGGCATTCCGCACTCATAAGGGGACAGCTTGACCGCGGAAGGCTTCTTCTCTCCGATCAATCGAGAGAAGACGACCGAGCCGATAGAAAAGCAAAGTGCGATGACGATCAGGGTAATAATAGGTAGATAACTGTCCAGCATTGATATGTTCCTCCTGCCAGGTGAGATTTAAAAATCATATAGTCGCAGGTCTAGCTTTTCGGCTTTTGGCCGACAGCAAGTTAGGACATATCCACCTCTTTGTCAAGGGAAAAATACAGTATACTGTATGCAGTTCAGGGACCCATAAACGCCCGATTTATGTGGGTTTCGGAGTATTTTAGTCAGGAACTTGGAATAGGTAAGAAAGCCGTGATAATTAGCTGTCTTAGAGATGATTAATGCTTATAAAGAGCGCCTCCATTGGCCTGAAACGGAGGCGCTGTTTACTGCTTGCGTGCGTCAAAACGATTCATTCCGGCAAGTAAAAGTCCCATCGCAATAAACGCCCCCGGAGGAAGGATCATCAACAGCAGCGGCTGGTAGCCGGCACCGAAGACACTGAAGCCAAGCAGAGAACCGGAACCGAAAAGTTCGCGGACGGCGCCCAGAACAAAAAGGGCCAAGGTGAATCCGAGGCCCATGCCTACACCGTCAACAACGGCAGGAACCAGGCGATTTTTCGAGGCGAAGGCTTCCGCGCGACCCAGAATGAGACAATTGACAACAATCAGAGGGATAAAAATCCCCAGAGCTTTGTAGAGGTCGTAAAAATAGGCCTCCATACAAAGCTGGACAACCGTTACAAAGGAAGCGATAACAACGATAAACGAAGGGATCCGAACCTTGGGTGGGATGATTTTCCGCAAAGAGGAAACAACAATATTCGAACAGACCAGAACAAAGGTCGTAGCCAACCCCATGCCCAGTCCATTCTCGGCGCTGGTGGTCACCGCCAGAGCCGGACAGAGCCCTAACAACAGCCTGAAAACAGCATTCTCACGCCAAAGGCCTTTACGGAATTCACGGCTTAAGGTCATTGGCCGTCTCCCTGAGGATCAGCAAGAATTTCGTTACGGTGCTCATGGTAGAACTCCAGCCCTTTGTGTACGGCACCAACAACGGCCCGGGGAGAAATCGTCGCACCGGTGATCTGGTCGAACTCACCACCATCTTTCTTCACCCGCCAGTCAGCATTCTGCAGATTTTTACCTGCGAAAATATCCTTGAAAACCGGCAAGGTGATTTTATCTCCCAGGCCGGGCGTCTCATTATGACTTAGAATTTCTATGCCGGCGACGGTCCCCCCGGGGTCCACGCCCACCATCACAGCAATATTGCCACTATAGCCGTCCGGGGCAACAACCTGAAAGGCAACACCACTCAGTTCAGCGCTCAGCCTGCCCCGATAAAAAGTCCGTTTGACCTCCCGACCACGTTTGTCCTGTCCCGTCACCAGTTGCACAGCATCCTGATCGGGGGAGTTATCCACCGGTGGCAAAACCGCCTGCAAAGCCCGCAGGGTTTCAAGGCGACGCTGTTCTGCAATCGGCTCTCGCGTCGCCGACTCCACCATAGATAAAATCAAACCGGCACCGGCGGTAATCAGAGTCAGCACCAAAGCGAGGCGCATGGTCCCGTTCATGATGCGGCCTCCTGACGCGAGGTGCCAAAGGTTTTCGGCCTGGTGTAGCGATCGATCAGCGGGGTTGCGGCATTCATAAGCAGAATAGCGAAAGAGACCCCTTCCGGATAACCTCCAAACAGACGAATCAATACAGTCAGCACGCCACAACCAACTCCAAACAGCAGCATGCCCTTGATTGAGACCGGCGTGGTCACCATATCCGTCGCCATATAGAAAGCGCCCAGAACCAGTCCACCGGTCAGCAGATGGAACAGCGGGTTGGGATACTTGTCCGGGTTGAGCAGCCAGAAGAGACCTGAGAACAGAACCACCGTACCGATGTAGGTGGCAGGGATATGCCAGGTCAGAATTCGCTTGTAGAAAAGGTAGGCCGCACCGGCCAGCAAGGCCAGAGCCGAGACTTCACCGATACAGCCGGCCATATTACCAAGGAAATAATCGGTCATGCCGGTCTGCAGATCAGCCGGCATCTGCCCGGTCAACATGACGCTGTTCTTCCACTCTCCCAAGGGGGTTGCGGTGGTGACAAGGTCGAGACCAGAGCCCAAGGGCGCCGGAGCCGACCAGGTGGTCATCTGCACAGGGAAGGAGATCAGCAGGACAACCCTGGCCACCAGAGCCGGGTTGAAAGGGTTTGAACCGAGGCCACCATAGACCTGCTTGCCGATCACGATGGCAATCACAGCGCCGAGCAAGGTCAACCACCAGGGGCTTGATGGCGGCAGATTGAGGGCGAGCAACACACCGGTAATAGCAGCGCTGCCATCAGCAATGCTGACCGGCTGTCCCATCAGACGCTGACAAACGACCTCCGTTGCCAGGCACCCCAGGGTTGCAATCAACAGGACTGTCAAAGCTGCCGGCCCGAAGAAATAGACCGCCACGGCGCAAGCAGGCAAGAGGCTGTAAAGAACCGCACGCATTACCCTGGACGTGGTATCACCGCAATGGATATGCGGCGAAGATGACAAATAGAGTTGTTTACTCACAGCTTTCATGAGTTCCTTTTTTGAGCAAGAATAGCGGCTTTGCCGTAGCGGATCGCCTGCACCAGAGGAATCGTCGCAGGACAAACGTAACTGCAGCTGCCGCATTCAATACAATCCAAAGCGCGATATTCAGAGGCTTCCGCCAGCAGGTCACGTCGTGAATAGGCGGCTATCGTCGTCGGCAGGAGGTGCATCGGGCAAACCTGCACGCAGCGCGAGCAACGAATGCAGGGGCCTTCCTCCTGGCGGTCAACATCCTGATCACGCAACAGCAGCAGACCTGAAGTGCCGCGGGTTGCGGGAACATCAAAGCCAAGCTGGGTAAAGCCCATCATGGGGCCGCCAAGCACGATCTTGCCCGGTTCTTCAGTCAGTCCGCCACAGGCTTCAAGCAGCTGAGATAGCGGAGTCCCAATCCGTATTCGTAAATTCTTGGGCTCGCGAACAGCCGGCCCCGTTACCGTGCAGATTCTTTCAATCAGTGGTCGTCCATAAAGAACCGCATCGGCAACTGCGGCGGCGGTCGAAACATTATGTACGGCAACACCGATATCCATGGGCAGGCCACCCGAAGGAACCTCACGCCCCGTTACCGCGGCTATCAGTTGTTTTTCAGCACCCTGCGGGTACTTGACCTGAAGAGACATAATCTCGACCGAAGTTCCGGCACACTGCTTTTCCAGCAGAGCGATGGCATCGGGCTTATTCGCCTCGATGCCGATCACCACCCGCCCGGCACCGAACACCGTCTGCAGCAAGGCAACCCCCTGCAGAATGCGCTCGGATTCTTCGAGCATCATGCGATGATCAGCCGTCAGATAAGGCTCACATTCGACCCCGTTAAAAATCAGGGTATTGATCTTTTTTTCCGGTGGTGGCGACATCTTGACATGCGCGGGGAAAGCCGCACCGCCCATACCAACGACGCCGGCCAGTCGCACTTTTTCGACAATCTCATCGACACTGAGAGTGCCTGGATCCGCCGCCTGCAAATCCGGCGTCCAACGGTCTTCACCATCCGCCTTGATGACAACAGCCGGCAAGGAGACTCCCCAGGGATGCGGACGACTCTCTACGGCAATCACCTCACCGGAGGTTGGTGCATGCACCGGCACCGAGACAAAGCCTTTTGCGGAGCCTATCTCCTGCCCTTTGGTAACCAACTGACCAACCTCTACAGACGCAACGGCAGGGGCGCCGATATGCTGTGCCATGGGCACGATAAGCTCGGCGGGCAGAGGGCAATCTTCGATCGCCTTGTGCGAGGACCAGCGCTTGTTATCCGGAGGATGAATGCCCCCGGTAAAGGTTTTCAGTTTCATAATTGTTTACCTTGCAATCAGGCTGCGTTCGATCTGTCTGTCGCAGCAGGCAACAACTTGCTGCCTTCCGGGTAGCCAAGGCTGAAGTCCCGGATACATTTGGTCGGACACTTGTCAATCGCCTCCGTCGCCTCTGCATCCTGGCCGTAAACAACCGTAGCGAGAAAATCCTCGACCTTGTATGCATCAGGAATGGTCTTCTTGCAGATTTGACAGCCGATACATCCGACCTGGCAGTATTTTCGCACTATGGCGCCCTTATCGTGGCTGTTGCAGAGCACATGGACCTGCGACTCATAGGGTGTCATGCGGATGACGTTCCTGGGACAAACAGCTATGCATTTTCGGCAGCCGGTACATTTGTCACGGTTGATCACTGCCAGACCGTCAGCGGTCATTTCAATCGCATCAAAAGGACAGACGCGTTGACAGGAGCCCAGTCCGAGACAGCCTCCGGGGCAGGCTTTTGGGCCACCGGCAATCTTGTGTGCCGCCGTGCAGTCTGCCAATCCCAGGTACTGATATTTGAGCTGTGCCTTGCGATTGTCACCCTGGCACAACACAACGGCGAGCTCTCTTGCCGCTGCCGCAGCTTCGACACCAAGAATGCGCGCCAGCTTTGCGACAACATCGGCACCACCGGGAGGGCACTGGTTCAAATCGATAGTCCCGGCAACCAAAGCCTTGGCATATCCGGCACAGCCGGGAAACCCACAGGCGCCACAATTGGCACCTGGCAAAACTTCCATGGCGGCAAGTTCACGTGGATCAACCTCCACGGCAAACTTTTTGGCGGCGAAACCAAGCGCAATCGCGGCGATCAGGCCTATGCATCCGAGACTCAATATTGCTGCAAGCATAATACTACCTTGGACCTACATTATCTAATGAGGTCTAGCCTTTGACCAGACCGGCAAAACCCATAAAGGCCAGCGAGAGAAGTCCAGCGGTAACCAGCGCAATGGCTGTACCGCGGAAGCTCTGCGGCACAGCGCAGAGTTCCAGCCGCTCACGCAAACCGGCAAAGAGCACCAGGGCGAGAGTAAAACCGAGGGCGGCACCGATGGCGAAGACGATGCCTTCCAGAAAGGTATAATCTTTTTGAATATTGAGCACAGCCAGACCGAGAACCGCACAGTTTGTCGTAATCAGCGGCAGGAAAATCCCCAGAGACTGATAGAGAATCGGACTGACCTTCTGGATGACCATTTCCACCAACTGAACCAAAGAAGCGATCACCAAAATAAAAGCGATTGTCTGCAGGTATTCGATCCCAAACGGGATCAGTACAAAGTACTGGACAAACCAGGTCACGACCGTAGCCACAGTCATGACAAAGGTCACCGCCATACCCATCCCCAGAGCGGTTTCCACCTTCTTGGAAACACCCAGGAACGGGCAAATGCCGAGGAAGCGCGCCAACACGAAGTTGTTAACAAAGATTGCGCTTACGAGAATGATCAGCAAATCAGCCATGTAGCCTACACCTACCCTGTAAATTGGTCTGACCAGCGGTTATAATGCAGATAACCGACAAAGTCAAATAGTATACGATAAGAATCTTTTTAGTTTTACTTCAAAAGGAAAATGAAGGCAACCTGCGCTATATCCGGCAAATTTGAAATGAACAGGGCATTATTTTTGCAAATCGCTATAGCCCACAGATCGTTATTTTAGCCAGACTAAAATCAGTTTAATTAAACAAGCCATTGATCTGTATCAATCGGCCAGACCGGAAGATGGCTGGCAGCTGAAAAGGGGCGGCAGCTTGACAGGCTCAGGCTGCTATGTTAACAGGTGTCTCCTTGAATAAACGGGCAACCAAATCATCTATTCAGACTGATTGAGAACGCCAGCAACCTGCTTTAAGGAGCCGCTATGAACCACCATAAGTCCTCTGAACTTTTTGCCAAAGCCAAACAAGTTATCCCGGGTGGTGTGAACAGCCCGGTTCGAGCATTCAAGTCCGTTGGCTGCGAGCCGATCTTTATCTCCCGGGCTGCAGGCTCGAAAATTTATGACGCCGACGACAACGCTTATATAGACTATGTCGGCTCCTGGGGTCCGATGATTCTCGGTCATTGTCACCCCAAGGTGGTCGAAGCTATTCAGAAAACAGCTGCAACAGGCGCTTCCTTCGGCGCGCCTACGGCCCGTGAGACACAATTGGCCGAAATGGTCTGCGACGCCTATCCGAACATCGAGATGGTGCGCATGGTCTCTTCCGGGACCGAAGCCACCATGAGCGCCATCCGTCTGGCCCGCGGCTACACCGGCCGCGACAAGATCCTCAAGTTCGATGGCTGTTATCATGGCCACGCCGACTCACTGCTGGTTAAAGCCGGCAGCGGACTGGCGACCTTCGGCGTACCAACCTCCCCCGGCGTACCCGCGGATTTCGCCAAACACACCCTGACCGCCACCTTCAACGATCTGGAGGAAACCAGAGCCATGGTGGCAGCCAATAAAGGCGAGATCGCCTGCATCATTCTGGAGCCGATTGCCGGCAACATGGGCTGTGTTGCGCCAAGAGCAGGCTTCCTCGAAGGCTTGCGTCAGCTTTGTGATGCAGAAAACATTGTCTTGATTATCGACGAAGTCATGACCGGCTTCCGGGTTGCCTACGGCGGGGCACAGGAGCGTTTCAAGGTGCGTGGCGACCTGGTCTGCCTCGGCAAGATTATCGGTGGAGGGTTGCCGGTCGGCGCCTTCGGCGGCAAGCGCGAGATCATGGAAAGCCTCTCACCAAACGGCGGCGTCTATCAGGCAGGCACGCTCTCGGGTAATCCGCTGGCCATGAGCGCCGGCATTGCAACGCTTGAATTGCTCAAGCAAGAGGGCTTCTACGAACAGATTGAAGAGAAAAGCAGCTATCTCTGCAAGGGGCTGCAGGAAGCCGCGGCAAACGCCAAGGTGCCGACCTCGTTACAGCGGGTAGGCGGCATGTTCTGCACCTACTTTCAGGCCGAAGAGGTGTTCAACTTCAGCGACGTCAAAGCAGAGACTCCCGAGATTTTTTCCAGGTTCTTCCGCAGTATGCTCGACCAGGGCATCAACCTGGCACCATCCCAGTACGAAGCCGGATTCATGAGCATCGCGCACTCACAGGAAGATCTCGACAAGACCATTGAGGCTGCGAGCAAGGCTTTCAAGGCCCTGTAGCCAAAGACATCCACATGCGAAAGCCCGGCTTCAGGCGAAGCCGGGCTTTACATTGACAACTGAAATTCAAACAATGCATCATTGCATCCCCCTGCAAAACCCCTTTCAGAACTTTTAAAACCTGAAACCATGCCTATTGACGCATCGGCTCTGGCCAAAACCGCCAAAGCCACTTATCATGTTATCTTTAAAGATCAATCTGCATCGATTATTTAAGGAGCGTTAAGATGGATATCAAAATTCGCCAAACATCGCCGTTACAAATAAAAACTGCATGCCTGGTCATCGCGTTTTGCGAGAAAGACTTTTCTGAACCGCTTTTGAAAGAGCTTGATCAGAAGCTCGGCGGTCTGCTTCTCAAGGCGAAGCGCAACAAGGAATTCTCCGCAAAAGAGGGCGAGCAGATTCTCTTTCAGCCCGCAGGGCATCTGCCGGCTGAACGGATTCTGCTGGTCGGTCTGGGCCAGGCAGACAAGCTCAATGACGAGAAGATTCGCCGTGCAGCCGGGCAGGCCATGCAGCTGGTCGCAGAGAAAAAATTCGGCCAGATGGCCGTGGCTCTCCCCTTCTGCAGCGCAGATAGACATTACTCTCCACAGGTCCAGGCTTTGGCAGAAGGGCTGCTGCTTGCCGGTTACCGCTACGAGCTGTTCCTCGGAGAAGAGCAGAAGCGTTCACGGCAACTGCCGAAGACTGTCATACTTGCCATCACAGCAGAACAGGACAAAAAGCGCTGCGAATCGGCCATCGAAAAGGCGGGCAAGATCTGTCAGGCGGTTATGTTGGCACGAGACCTGGTCAACGCCCCCGGCAACATCAAATCACCCGCTTATCTCGCCGAGCAGGCCCAGGCCGCAGCCAAAGCGAGTGCCTTGAAATGCAAGGTTCTCGGCCAGAAAGAGCTGCTCAAGGAAGGTTGTGGTGCACTCCTCGGCGTGGCTCAAGGCAGCGCACTTGAACCCCGCCTGATCATTCTCGAACATCGTGGCGGCAGCAAAAATCAAGCACCGGTTGTCCTGGTCGGGAAAGGCGTTACTTTTGATTCCGGTGGCATCTCTTTGAAACCGGGCGAAAAAATGGATGAAATGAAGATGGACATGGCCGGTGGCGCGGCCGTTATCGGCACCATGCTGGCCGCCTCTCTCCTGGAGTTGCCGATCAATCTGGTCGGCATCGTTCCCGCAGTTGAGAATATGCCTTCGTCAACCGCCTACCGGCCGGGAGACATCCTCACCAGCCTTTCCGGCCAGACCATTGAAGTCCTCAATACTGACGCCGAAGGCCGCCTGATCCTCGCCGACGCACTGACCTACGCAAAACGTTATGAGCCGAAACTGGTCATCGACCTGGCAACCCTGACAGGTGCCTGCATCATCGCCCTGGGGCATCATGCGACGGCGGTCCTCGGCAATGATCAGGAACTGGTCGATGCCCTGCTGAAAGCCGGCCAGGAAAGCGGCGAGAGGCTCTGGCAGCTGCCACTCTGGGAGGATTATGACAAGCAGATCAAAAGCGAGGTTGCCGACGTGAAAAACACCGGTGGCCGACCGGCCGGAACCATTACGGCCGCAGCCTTTCTGCAAAAGTTTGCCAAAGACTTCCACTGGGCTCATCTCGACATCGCCGGTACGGCCTGGTCTGATCAGTCAAGCCCCTACACGGCCAAGGGCGGCACCGGGGTCGGAGTGCGCCTGCTGATTGCATTTTTAACGACTTTAGCAAAGGCAGACTGACCTCGATTCAGTCATTTAAAGGACCGGCCTTTCACCTTGACAGAGGAGAAGCCGATTGCTAGTTTACCGTGTTGGCTTGCCGGTTTGTCTGTTCACACTCTGCCAAACGGATTATGGGTCTGCGCCATGAAAGTACTCGTTTCTGACAAATTCCCCAGCGAAGGTCTGCAGGTTTTCGAAAACGCCGAGGACATAGAACTTGACTATCAGCCCGGTCTGACGGCAGCACAACTGCTGCAAGCCGTGGCCGAAGTTGATGCGCTGGTGGTACGGAGCGGCACGGCTGTCACCGAAGAGCTATTGCAGGCGGCCAACAAACTCCAGGTCATCGGCCGCGCCGGTGTCGGCACCAGCAACCTCGATCTGGAAGCGGCCAACCGTAAAGGGGTTGTGGTCATGCACACCCCCTTCGGTAGTACCACCACAACAGCCGAGCATACCATCGCCATGATTTTTGCTCTGGCCAGACAAATCCCGGCGGCCAGTCAATCAACCAAAAAAGGTGAATGGGCCGCTGATCGCTTCCTCGGCATCGAGGTGGCGGGGAAGACCCTGGGTGTTCTCGGCGCAGGCAAGATAGGCCGACTGGTCGTCGAGCGTGCCCTTGCCCTGAAAATGAAGCCGATCGTTTACGACCCGTATCTGACCCAGGACACCGTCCGTAGCCTCGGTGCCGAGCAGGTTGACTTTGAAGGGCTGTTGAGCCGATCCGACTTTTTGACCCTGCACACACCCTACAACGTGGAAACCGCCAACATTCTCAACAGTGAAACGCTGACACGCATCAAGCCCGGCTGTCATATTATCAATTGTGCAACCGGAGGCCTGATCGACGAAGCCGCGCTGGCCAGGGCAATCAAGGCAGGACATATCGCCGGAGCCGCAATCGATGTCTTCAGCAAAGAACCACCGGGGAGGGACAATCCCCTGTTGCCGCTTGAAAAGGTTATCTGTACTCCACATCTGCGCACCGCAACCCGTGATGCACAGGTGAACGTCACAGTACAGGTCGCCAACCAGGTGGTTGACTTCCTGAGTAAAGGCATCATCGTCAACGCAGTCAATGTGCCGTCGATCAGCGCCGACTTGCTGGCGACCTTGCGTCCGCACCTGGACCTGGCCGAACGACTGGGCTCGTTTCAGACGCAACTCTATGGCAAAGGGCTTAAAGAAGTCAGTCTCGAATATGCAGGCACGGTTACCAACAACCCGACCGAGCCTTTGACCATGGCTGCCCTGAAAGGCATCCTCAAGCCGATGGTCGGTTCCGAAGTCAATTATATCAACGCCCGCTTCCTTGCCAAAGATCGCTTCATTCGCGTCACCGAAACCCGCAGCCAGTCAACCCGCGGGTTCTCCAGCTTGATTCGGCTGACCGTGGTCGGCGCGGACGGTGAGAATTCTGTTTGCGGGGCCCTGTTTGGAGAAGATGACTATCGGATCGTGCGCGTCAATGGCTGTAACGTCGAAGCCATCCCCAGCGGCCACATTCTGGTCCTTTTCAACGAGGATCACCCCGGCATCATCGGCTTTATCGGCCAACTGCTCGGTGAAGCCGAAATTAATATTGCGGGAATGAACCTGACCCGGCAATCGATCGACGGCCAGGCCGTTTCCCTGATCAATGTTGACAGTTGCATTCCGGATGAAACTCTGGAAAGATTGCGCGCCCATAAACACATCATCGCCGCGCACCAGATTGTTTTATAAATTTCAACAAGGACGTAAAAGTGCCTAACCTCATAGAGACACGCCTGCCGACCGGCGTCAAAGATTTCCTGCCGGTCAAGGCGGCCAAACTGGACTATCTGCAAAACACCTTGCGCAGTATTTATAAGGCCTGGGGCTTTCGCCCCGTAGCACCGGCAATCCTCGAAGACCTGGCCGTTCTTGAACTCGGTCTGGGAAGCGATTTGCGTGCCAACACCTTTCGTTTTGATGATCGCCAAACCGGTCGCCTGGTCGCCTTCCCGCCGGATATCACGCCCCAGGTGGCCAGAATTGCAGCAACCCGCATGCGTGACATGCCGCTGCCCTTTCGGCTCTGCTATCACGGCCGCGTGCTGCGACATACGGAGCAACGCCTCGGCAAGGATCGTGAAATTTTCCAGTCGGGAGTGGAATTGATCGGGCTCAGCGGCCCTGAAGCTGATGCGGAAATGATTGCCATGGCGGTAAAGTGTCTGCAGTCCGTCGGTGCCGACGCGTTCACCATCGATATCGGCCAGGTGGAATTTTTGCGCGGCATTCTCACCGACCTGCCCCTCGACGCGGCCCAGACCCTGGCCCTGCGTGCAACGCTCACGGCCAAGGATCTTTCCGGACTGCAGCAGCTGCTCAGGACTCTGCCACTAAATGAACAGCAGCGCACCGAGCTTCTCGCCCTGCCCAGACTTTACGGCGGACGGGAAACCCTCGACCAGGCACGCAAGGCGATCACCAATCCCGCCTCGCAGAAGGCTCTGGATGAGCTGGAAAAGGTGCTTGAAGTCCTCACCGTTTACGGTGTTGAACAGCATATCACTTTAGACCTTGGTGAAATGCGCGGTTTCGATTATCATAGCGGGCTGGTGTTTCAGGGGTTTTTATCCGGCTTTGGCAGAGCGGTCTGCTCCGGCGGACGCTATGACGGACTGACCGGGCGCTACGGCTTCTCATCGCCGGCCACAGGCTTTTCCTTTAACCTGTACAACCTGCTGTTTGCTCTCGACAGAGAGCTTGACGGACGTGCCGATGAAGGCACTGACTTTCTGCTCTTCTCGTCGGCGCAGGACAAGGCTCCGGCACAAAGGCTCGCTGCGAGCTTGCGCAACCAGGGGTTCTCAGTCGCCCGCGACATTATCGAACGCGACCAGGCGGCCAGCCTCGACTATGCCAAACGCATGCATTACCGTTATCTGTTGGTGCTTGAGGCATCACAACAAGAACTGACCCTGATACGAACCGCAGATGGTGAATCACGCAGCGTGACACAAGATGCGATCGAATCGGGACACTTTAAAATTTAAAACAACGCGGAGAACAACATGGCAAATGTCGTCATTGTCGGCGCCCAGTGGGGCGACGAAGGTAAAGGTAAAGTTGTTGACATCTACACCGAATATGCTCAGCAGGTTGTTCGTTACCAGGGGGGCAACAACGCGGGGCATACTCTCGTGGTCGGTGATGAGACCATCGTTCTTCACCTGATCCCTTCAGGTATTCTGCACCCCGGCAAACGCTGTGTAATCGGCAACGGGGTTGTCCTGGATCCGAAAATTTTCCTCGGCGAGATCGAAGGCCTGAAAAAGAGAGGCTACTTAAAGGACGATACGCAACTGGTGGTAGACAGCAACCTGCACGTCATCATGCCCTGGCACAAGGCCATTGACCTGGCCCGGGAAAAATCTGCCGACCGCAAGATCGGCACCACCGGGCGCGGCATCGGCCCCACCTACGAAGACAAGGTTGGCCGGCGCGGCATCCGCATGAGCGACCTGGTTAAACCCCAGGTGTTCCGCCGCAAACTGAAGGAAATTCTACCGGAGAAAAATTTCCTGCTGGAGAAGTTTTTCGGCGAGGCGACCCTCGACGAAGAACAGATCTTTGCCGAATACTCCGGTTACGCGCAGCAGATCGAAAAATATATCGGCTGCAGCTCGCGTTCGTTGAACAAGGCCATCGATGCAGGAGAGAACCTGCTTTTTGAAGGCGCCCAGGGAACCCTGCTCGACATCGACCACGGCACCTACCCCTACGTCACCTCATCATCCACCTGCATCGGTGGAGTCTGTACCGGTTCAGGTGTTGCAGCCTGTCACATTAACGGCGTCATCGGCATCACCAAGGCTTATTGCACCAGAGTCGGCGAAGGGCCCTTCCCTTCCGAACTGCTTGATGACATGGGAGAAAACCTGCGCAAGGCCGGTCACGAGTTCGGCTCTACCACCGGACGCCCGCGCCGCTGCGGCTGGTTTGACGCCGTCGCCCTGCGCGAAGCGGTGCGTCTTAACGGCATGACCGGATTGGCGATCACCAAACTCGATGTGCTCAGTGACCTGGACAGCATTAAAATCTGCACGGCCTATTCCTACCGGGGCGAACTGATTGAGGACTTCCCCCGTGACGCCGACATCCTGCAGGAGTGCACCCCGGTTTATGAAGAGTTCCCGGGCTGGCGCAGCAACATCTGTGACGCCAGGAGCATGGCTGAGCTGCCGACCGCTGCCAAAGACTATCTGGCCAAGCTCGAAGAGCTGGTCGGCTGTCCGGCGGTGCTGATTTCTGTCGGTCCGCGCCGCGACCAGACGATTCAGGTCAGCAACCCCTTTGCCTGAGATGCCAAAGCGTTTGTAATGAATTGAAAAAGGGACCGCAATCGGCCAAGCCGTTTACCAAACGTGGGGAATTTAGCTTAGTGGTGATCGCGGAGTTCGCTAGACGAAAAAGAGGCGAGAACTTTAACAGTTCTTGCCTCTTTTCCGTTGGCATCTGTTAGGCTTGGTGCAAGCCTATTTCGCCTATTTAATTTATTATCTTCATGGATTTAGCTACAAAATCGGCAAATTTACCAATATCTCCATACGAACTTGCGGCTTCCAATGCATCCATGTATTCCCCTCTGGACTCAAGCCTGATAACTGTCCATGGGTACCCCCCCGAAGCGAGCATGGTGTTCATTAGGAAACGAGCGAGCCTCCCATTACCATCAAAATACGGGTGGATGTAAACAAACATAAAGTGCCCTAGCACCGCGCGTACTGCCGCATGCGCCTCCTTTTCAAAAAGATCACACAATTCTGGCATCATATCGCGAACGGCCTCAGGAGAAGGTGGGACATGCAGCGCGTTCCGAATAAACACTTGGCCTGAACGGTAGCCTGCGAGATCCGGTGGTTTGAGGAAGCCTGCATCAACATTAGGGGCAAAAAGACTTCTATACCATGCCCCATGGTCCTTGCTGAATGCTTCACCAGGATTTGCGCCATCTAGAATAGTTCTTATAGTGGACTTAACGTCGTTGTGTGCAAGCCAATAGCCACGGGCAGCCATGGCGTCTTTTGTCTGCTTATCTGAATCGTTGTTTTTAGGGTCCCAATTTCCCGTCGCTACCTTCCTGATAATCTCATCTGTAACCCGATACCCTTCTATCGATAGGGAATGGTATGCGTCTGTTTGGTACCTCTCTTCAATGTCGGCCATGAAGCGCTCAACATCTTGAGGGACACCTGGTTCTTGCGGGAAGCTGCGGACGACCGTCTCTCTCATATCTTTCCACGTTAATCGCATGCGCAGAACATAGGGCGATTGTCGTCTTGAGAATTCCAACTTTGGCGGTTCGACCTTAAATGGATTTTTTTCGTTGATAACATAACCAGCGGCCTGCATTGTTG
This sequence comes from Deltaproteobacteria bacterium, assembly GCA_024636215.1. The sequence goes on along the minus strand of JAGXHL010000093.1, from coordinate 1,007 downwards.
CCAAAATGTCATCGGCGATCTTGCGAAGCCCAATAGCATTGAATGCTCCAATAAGCCTTCCGGCGACACTGCTGTGTCCTCCTTCAAGCAAAAAGTGGTTAATTTCTGATGCATCTGAAACCCGATGCAGCGCTATCTGCGCATCTCGGGCATAATTAGAAAAAAAGGCTTCGGGCACGCGAGCAAGGGCAACCGTAAGAGGAAGCGCCCGTATGCCATTAATTAATTCAATCTGCCTTTCGGTTACTAGCTGAGCAGATTGGTAGTCAAGGATTGAGCACTCCTCTGGCAGGTTCTGTAAGCCATTTTTGCCTTTTGGGCTATAGATAACGATCTGCTTAGGTAGCACAGTGGCCCCGGCATGCAACAGTAATGAATACTCAGGTGATGCGTGCCAATCCTCCCCAAACCTTTCAGAGCAATAACCCCGGATAAAATCTTTCATTGATGCATACCAGAGAGTGCTGATACCTCCTCGATCCTCTGGCCGAGAGGGCATATACCACCCTTTAATAATTAATTGCAGGAATCCGGAATTTACGAGAGACTCACGTTGAACCCTAGTCAAATCAGATGATTTTATAACTGTTTTTCCAAGGTCCTGTAGTCCCTTCAGTGCCGTTAGTGCGTCGGCCAGCTTTCGTTGAGATGGCGGTATTGGCATAGCGACTCCTTCTTGCAATATCTAGATTATTGTGCCTTGTAATATCTAGATTATTCTGCGTTGTCAATACTAGATTATTCTGCTTTTTCTGGCTCAGGATGCTTCGTTTTTATTTTACGCTGAAGGTCAGGGGCAGTGGTATACGCGGCAGAGAGCCTCTGCGTCTAGAAACAGACATAGAACAACCTCCCAGCCCTTAAGGCTAGCAGGCTGTCGGACTATCCATGAGCCGGCTGCAAATTCGGCTGTTTGGCCCATATTTCAGCTCCTTTTTGGTCCATAGCTACGGCTATGAACCTGCAAATGAGCTAAAATCTGTTCTCAAACATCCAAATTTTCGCTT
>JAGXHL010000092.1 GCA_024636215.1 Deltaproteobacteria bacterium | reverse complement strand
CGGCTGCAAATTCGGCTGTTTGGCCCATATTTCAGCTCCTTTTTGGTCCATAGCTACGGCTATGAACCTGCAAATGAGCTAAAATCTGTTCTCAAACATCCAAATTTTCGCTTCGGCCCGTATAGTCCGACAGACTGCTAGGCACTGTGCGTTTGCACAGTGTTCAGATGGAATTTCTGTGGTATTTTCTGACCTATGAGACTTGCACTGAAACATCAGATCATCATGGCGCCAGCGGCTGTCCTCTGCCTTATGACGCTGTTGCTCTGCTTTCTGCAGTACACCTACTGGAATTTGTCGGTCAAAAGGCAGCAGGCCAATAATCTCAAAACCGCTTTTATTTCGTTGGCGGAAGCGGATATGGCTGCGCAGCGCATGCAGAGTGTGATTGGTCTACTAACTCAATCCTCAGTGCCGGGTGCCAAGGACGTCGAGCAGCTCTCGAATCTCTACGAACATCTTGCCGTTTCTTTTGATCGCCTGCTCGAAACCGACTTGCTGGAAGTCTCTGACACCGGACTGTTGCGGCAAAGTGTTCTCGACCTGAATCCGGAGCACGGACTGCAGCTGGACGATTTTGAGAGGACCCTGCGATCGCTGAGGCCTCACATCAAGAAGCAGCTTGACTCGCTGAACCAGGAGCGCCAGGATCTGGGGGCTCTGCACCGTGAAGATATTGAATCCCTGGTTGCCCAGACAACCTTTGTTACGATTGTCGTCCTCGGCTTTGCCATTCTGATCGGCATCTTTTTTTCTCTTGCCTTTGCCCGCCACATTTTAAACCGTATTCAGGTGCTTTCGGAAAGTGCCGCGCGCATTACCGCTGGCGATTTTGTGCCGCCACCTGCTCCGGACAGGGTGCGCGATGAACTTGACGAACTCGCAGTTTCCATCAACCAGATGACGGACCAGCTGATCCGCGTGGTGTCGGCGGAAAAACTGCTTGAGGGTGCCGAAGAGGAACGTCGCCGCATCGCCATGGACATTCATGATCAGACCCTTGCCGAGCTCTCGGCTGTGCGTAGAAAGATTGAAAATCTACGTAAGGGGTCCTGCTCTACTGAAGAGGTCCTGTCGATCGAGACTGATCTGCAAAAAGCCATGACCAATCTGCGTGTGGTTATGGATAACCTGCATCCACAGACGCTTGATATCCTCGGTCTGCCCGCGGCGGTTGAGTCCTTGCTCGACAAGGTCTGCGAAGCTGCCGGCGCGCCGACCTACCATTTCATGGCAGGTGATGAAATTACGGCGCTCAAGTTGCCGCGTCTGACTCAGGTTACCATCTACCGGATTGTTGCCGAAGCTATTAACAATGTCCTGCGTCACGCTCAAGCCAATCAGTTGGAAGTTGGCATGACTCTGCGTGGCGAGACCCTAATTGTCGTCGTTGAGGACAACGGGCGAGGCTTTGATTATGCTCCGCAACTGCCGACAGCGAGTGGTGGCCGGGGAATTCATAATATTCGGGAGCGAGCTCGTGCCATTGGAGGACAGGCTGCCTGGATGAGTTCGCGTTTTTCATCAGGGACACGTTTTGAGCTGCAGTTGCCGCTCAAGGAAGGTTAAGGAGAAAATATCATGGCCCCATATGCCCTGGTTATTGCCGAAGATAACCCGAAGGATTTCGAGTTTCTCAAACAGATGGTAGAAGACTGGGATCAAGACTGTGCTACGGAGCACGCCGACAATGGTACGCTGGCCCTCGAGCTGGCTTTGGCTCATGATGAGCCTCTGGTGATCAGTGATATCCAGATGCCGAAGATGAACGGCGTCGAGTTCGCCAGAGCTTTGTGGCAACAGAAACCTGACGCACGGATTGTTTTCTGGAGCCAGTTTAAGGACGAAATGTACGTGCGGGCCTTGTCCAAGATCGTGCCGCCGGAAACCGTCTATGGCTATGTGCTCAAATCGAGTTCCCGGGAAAAGATTTCGACCGCCATGGCCACCGTCCTTTTTGAGGATCAGTGTTGGATCGATCCTGAGGTTCGCAAGGTGCAGGGTCGCACCGGCCACAGTCAGACAGCGCTCTCTGATATAGAATACGAAGCCCTGGTTGACATCTCTCTCGGTTTGACCGACAACCTCATCGCTCAAAGACGCTATCTCTCGCGGCGAGGTGTGCAGAGTCGCCTCAATTCCCTGTATAGCAAGTTGAGCCTCGACCAGGAACAGTTTCAAAGTGACAAGGTCGGTGATGCCTTGAACCTGCGCAACCGCGCAGTGGCCGTTGCCCTTCGTCGGGGTTTGATCAATGCTTTTGAACTCGAGCATGAAGATGAGGATCTGCAGTTGTGGCTGACGCGTTACAAGAGTGGCAGGGGGTAAGGGCAGGCTGTAAGCTGTAAGGCTGTAAGGCTGTAAGGCTGATAGCTGATAGCTGATAGCTGATAGCTGATAGCTGATAGCTGATAGCTGATAGCTGATAGCTGATAGGTTTATGTCGTTGTGTTCAAGCTGTTAGTGTGATAGAAATTGGTCATACCAAATACCAATTGGAGCAAAGGCATGACCATTGTTTTAAAGCCGATCCGACCGAAAAAAATATCCGAAGAAATTGTTGATCAAATCAAGCAGCTGATCTCTGTCGGAGAACTCAAGCCAGGGGAGCGAATCCCTTCGGAGCGTGAGTTGGCAAGCATGCTGAGCGTCAGTCGCCCTTCCGTACGTGAGTCGATTATGGTCCTTGAGGCGATGGGCTTTCTCGAGTCGCGCCAGGGTGGCGGCACCTTCGTCAAAGCCTTGACCGAGAGCCGCATCATGGATCCCCTTGCCAAGCTGGTCGAGAGAAGGGACCCGGCTTTGCTGCGCTCTTTGGCCGAGGTACGCATGGGCCTTGAAAGCTGGTCTGCCTACCTGGCCGCTAAACGGGCTGACGCCAAGGATATCGCGGAACTGCGCCGGCTCTACTATGTTATGGAAAAGCAGGCCGCGCGGGGCGGCTGGGATTCCGATGTCGATGCTGAATTTCATTATGCGATTACCGCTGCCAGCCATAACAGCTTGCAGATGCATGTGCTGGATTCAATCCATACCCTTTTCCACACCACCATCCAGGTCGCTCTGATGGAGTTCTATCAGCAGGAGGGTCATGTCCAGCTGCTGCTGAGCCAGCATCGCGAGATTATGCAGGCGATTGCCGACCACGAACCGGAACTGGCGCGGCAGAAGATGATGGCCCATCTGGAGATGGTCGAGGAGAAAATGGCGCAGCTTCTCACAGCCAAGGAAAAATGATAGCTTCTGGATCAAGCTGAAGACCGTTGTTAAGCTTACTGTTTCCCTTATGGTAACATTAAGTGCAATAACGCAGTATCGGTCTGCCGAGTCACTGCAAACGGTATCTCCTGATCGGGAACATACATGGAAACCTTGACCGGAATTCTCAACCTCTCTATCAACCAGACCGCCCTGTTCGGGGCAATTTTTGTTCTTCTCGAAGTCTTTGCCATTCTCGTTGCACTGCACGCCATCCTCAATGCGAGAACCTCTCAGGGAGCCATTGCCTGGGCTTTTTTTCTGGTCACCCTGCCATATCTGGCGTTGCCTTTTTATGCCCTGCTGGGGCGCCACAGACTGAAGCGACATGTTGAAACCCGCCGTAACGTAAACAGTGCCATCCATCAGTCTACGGTGCAGCTGACTTCGCGGCTGCAGAATGTTCGCACACAACTGCAATCACGCGAAGCTTTCGATGTGACCATGGAAAATTTGTCCGGGAGCCTCTTCACCCGTGGTAACTCTGCCGAACTGCTGACGACGGGGCCAGCCACTTTCGAGGCGCTTTTCAGTGCTATCGAAGTGGCTCGAGATTACATTCTGCTGGAATTTTACATCGTTAACGACGATGAAATCGGTCGCGAGTTACAGCAGCGCCTGATCGAAAAACAGCGACAAGGCATCCAGGTCTATTTCCTCTACGATTCGATCGGCAGTTACCGGCTTTCCCGGTGGTACCGGAATGGACTGCGCGCGGCGGGGGTTCGACTCAACGAATTCGGCAGCCTGCACCTGCTGCGGAATCGCTTTCAGGTCAATTTCCGTAACCATCGGAAAATTCTGATTGTGGACGGCAAAATCGCCTTTACCGGAGGCTATAACGTCAGCAATGAGTACCTTGGCCGAACGGATAAGTACGGTTATTGGCGGGACACGCACATCCGGCTCTCCGGTCCGGCCGTGCTCGGTGTGCAGGCCGCCTTCGTCGAGGACTGGTACTGGGTGACCGGCGAGGCCATCACGGTCAACTGGTCACCAGCGATTGCCGCCGAAGACAAGGTCATGATGGTGGTGCCGACCGGGCCCGCAGACAATCGCTACACCTGCAGCCTGTTCTTTATGCAGATGCTCAACACGGCCCGCCAGAGAGCCTGGATCACCAGTCCCTACTTCGTTCCGAACGAGGCTGTTCTGGAGTCTTTGAAGCTCGCTGCGTTACGTGGTGTGGATGTCCGGGTCATGCTCCCCGGGGTCCCTGACAAGAAGACCGTCTGGTACGCGGCCTTCGCCTATATCCAGGAAGCTCAGGAGGCGGGAGTGAAGTTTTTCCGTTACCGCGAGGGTTTTATGCATCAGAAGGTGATGCTGGTTGATGATGACCTGGCCGTGGTCGGTACGGCCAATCTTGACAATCGCTCGTTCCGGCTCAACTTCGAACTTTCGATTCTGGTCGCCGATGCGGCTTTTGCCACGGCGGTCGAGGAGATGCTCAGCAATGATTTCCATATCTGTGACCTGGTGAGCCGAGAAGACGGGGTCAACCACCCCTTCCTCATACGTGTCGCCATTGCCGGGGCAAGACTGTTTTCTCCGATCTTGTGATGCACAAATTCAGTCTGAACCGGTAAGGTTTGTCAACGGCGGTTTTATCTCCTGCTGATGACGTTACGTCGGAGGCCTGTTCCTCGATCTGGAGGCCTGCCTCGTTCCTCGATCCGGAGGCCCGGAAAGGCTGTCGATAACGCTAACCTTTCTGATCCGTCGCCATCCCGAGCAGCTCCATAATGTGTAAAACCTGCTGCGGCAGGCCCGCCTGTTGCACCCCCCAGGCAAGTTGCAGGTGACAGCCGGGATTAGCGGTAACCAGGATGTCGGCGCCGGTCTGTTTGAGGTTGTCCAGCTTGCGGTCGAGAACCTGCTGGCTCTCTTCCGAGAACTTCAGACCCCAGGTGGCCGCCGAACCGCAGCACCAGCTGGCCTCGTTCATCTCGCGCAAATCGATACCGGGAATCTGCTTGATCAGGTTTCTCGGTTGACTGGAAATCCCCTGGGCATGGCACAGATGGCAAGGTTCGTGATAAGTCACCGATTTGTTGATCGGTTTAAGTCCTTCGGTGCGCAGTCCGACGTGGTCAAGAAATTCGCTGATGTCACGGATTTTGGATCGGAAGGTCGCGAGTTTGTCATGCTCGGCCAGCTCTTCCAGCAGCTCCTCGTACTCCTTGAGGGTGGCACCGCAGCCGGCGCAGTCGGTGACGATATAATCAACATCCGCTTCGAGGAACAGATTCAAGTTGAACAGGGCCAGCTCGCGGGCGGTCTGGCGATCCCCTTCGTTGAGATGCGGAGCGCCGCAGCACTTGGTCTGCTTCGGGGTAATCACATCGAACCCCTGGTGGGTCAGGACTTTGACCGTCTGGCGTGACACCCCAGGATACATCAGTGTCATGATGCAACCGAGGAAGAAACCGACCCGGCCACGTTTTTCACCAGTAGCCGGGGTCAACTCAGGCAGTTGCGGACGCAGCGGTGCCTCGAGCTCGGGCATCATCCCCTCGGCTTTCTCCATCCAGGCCGGGCCAAGCTTCAGGGCCCTGGAGTGGCGGACCAGCCACTGGATGCCGAGCCGCTGGTAAAGTCGGGCCGGCAGCATCGACTTTTCCATCAGGCCGGGGTTGGGGAGCATACGTTGCAGGATGAATTCGCGGAAGCTCTTGCCGACATGTTGCAAGGGGAAACGTTGATGCGCTTGGCTGCGACAGACCTCCATGACTTCACCGGCACGCACCCCGGAGGGGCAGGCAGTGGTGCAGGCGCGGCAGTCGAGGCAGAAAAAAGCTTCCTGCTTGACTGCATCGGTAAACTCGAGCTTCTGCTCGGCAACGGCCCGGGCCAGGGCAACCCGACCTCGTGGGCTGGAGCGTTCCCGGCCGGTCAGGGCAAAAGTCGGGCAGGTGGGCAGGCAGAATCCACAGCGCATGCACTGCAAGACATCTTCGTATTGGGGCGCATCCTGATCGGTGAAGTTGCCTAACTTTTTTTTGTCGGTCATTCCTTTTACTCCTGATCGTCGGCAAAGATCTTCCCGGGGTTGAGAATCCCCTCGGGGTCAAATGCCTGTTTGATCCGTTTCATCACCGCAACTCCATTTGGGCCGATCTGCCGGGCCAGGTATGCTTGTTTGGCAATACCGATGCCGTGTTCCCCCGAGACGGTCCCTCCCCAGGCGAGGACCTGCTCATAAAGTTCATCGTAAAAGGCGTGGGCACGTTTCATCTCGTCTGCGTTGCGTTCGTCACAGAGGACCGTCGGGTGCAGGTTGCCGTCACCGGCGTGACCGAAGGTGCCAACTGTCAGGGCATACTTTTTTGTCAAACGTTCAATCAGGGTAAAGGTTTCAGCAAGCATCGAACGAGGCACGGTTGCGTCTTCCAGCAGGGTCGTCGGTGAAACCCGCGCCAGCGCCGAGAGGGCGGTACGACGAGCGGCAGCCAGGCTGGCCGCTTCTTCAGCGTCCTTGGCAACATGCACTTCTGCCGCGCCCACTTCCTTGAGTATCCGCTCGACCCCTTCAGCCTCTTCGGCCACCATCGCCGGGTGCCCGTCAACCTCGATCAAAAGCAGTGCTGCCATCTCGCGCGGCAAACCTATTTTGACGTAATCCTCGACACAATTGATGGTTGCTTTGTCCATAATCTCCATGGTTGAGGGGATGATCTTTGCGGCGATGATCTTGCTGACCGCCGCCCCGGCGATGCTGATATCATCGAAATAAGCGAGGAAGGTCCGTTTGTCCTGCGGTGGTGGGATCAGCTTGACCGTGATCTCGGTGACGATCGCCAGGGTTCCTTCGCTACCGACCAGCAGGTCCTTGAAAGCGTAGCCGGCGACATCCTTGACACTTTTTCCGCCAGTGCTCAGCAGGCTGCCATCCGGTAGAACGCACTTAATAGCCATAACGTAATCGCGGGTGACACCGTACTTGAGACCACGCAGGCCGCCGGCGTCTTCCATAAGATTACCGCCGAGAGTCGAAATCTTCTGCGAACCGGGGTCGGGCGGATAGAAAAGTCCTTTTGCAGCGACGGCATTAAAGAGGTCAAGAGTCACAACGCCCGCCTGGCAGGTTGCGGTCAGGTTTTCCTCATCGATTTCAAGGATCTTGTTCATCTTGTTTAAACAGATGACGATGCCGCCACGAACCGGGATGCTGCCACCGGAAAGACCGGTGCCACTGCCTCGAGGGGTGATCGGAACTTTGTGATCACGGGCAAGCTGCATAACGCTCTGCACCTGCTCACTGTCGGTCGGGTAGACGACCAGCTCCGGTGTCGAATGCAGGCCAGGCGTGGAGTCGTAGCCGAGAACCAGCAGATCTTCCGCTGCAGTAATGACGTTTTCCTTGCCCAACTTGTCAACCAGGTGCTGAATGGCTGTTTCTGAAATCATATGTTTCCCCTCAAGACTTCGGGGCCTGCAGGCAAGAGCTGCATGCCCCGAAAAGAATGGCTGGCCGTGTGCGCCGGCAGCTTAGAACCCCTCTTCGTGAAAACCTTCCGGGATCCGCACAACCAGAACCGGCTGGGACGCACTGTGCAGAACTTTATGGGTGGTGGTGCCAAGCATGGCATCACCGATCACGGTGTGGCGATGTGCGCCCATGATGATCAGGTCGACAGTGTCCGCCTTGGCCGCCGCCAGGATGACCTCGGCCGGTTGGCCTTCTTCAACCCGAATTTCGCTGACGCGCTGTGTGCTCAGCTGGTCGTCAGCGCACTCTTTTGCGCAGAGCTGCACGACGCGTTGCCGCAAGCGTTCCCTGGCCTGGGTCTGCGCCGTGTGGTGGATGCCTTCTGACTGTTCATGGGAAATGTGCAGTTCCACCAGGCTCTGGGCAAACCTTGACAAAGGCTCCAGTGCCGAGACCGCAATGATCTGTGCGTCATGCTGATTGGCCACGGCCAAAGCGTAGCGGAACACGTACGGTGCCCCCGGACCCATGCCTGTGGCGTAGAGAATCTTTTTGATTTGCGGAAGCATTATGTTCCTCTCCTCTAAAGCGTGACTATCTGCCGAAGAAAACGTCAGGCAGGTACGTAATAACCTGCGGGAAGAGCATCATTATGGTCAAGCCGACGACCTGGATTGTAACGAAGGGCAGAATCCCCTTGTAAACATCTCCCATCGTGTATTCCGGCGGTGCCACGCCTTTGAAATAGAAAAGTGAATAGCCGAAGGGGGGCGTCAGGAAAGATGTCTGCAGGTTGATGCAGACCATCATGGCAAACCAGAGTGGATTGAAATCCAGGTCCATCGCGATTGGCGTGAAAATAGGCACGACCACAAGCAGTATTGCTGCCCAGTCGATGAACATGCCCATGAAGAAAACCACCGCCATCATAATAGCAAAAACCACGTAGGGACTGACCTCCATGCCCAACAGGACATCGGCGACAACGTCACCTCCACCCATGCTCAAAAAAACCACGGAAAAGAATTTGCCACCGAGAAACAAAGCCATGATCATGGCGGTGGTGCGGGCTGTGGAAATACACGCTTCGCTTATGACCTTCCAGTTCAGTTTCCGGGTTGCCAGCGCCAGCACCAGCGCGCCGATGCAACCCAGGGCTGCGGCTTCAGTCGGTGTGGCCACCCCTGCGAGAATGGTTCCCATGACGGTAAGAATAAGTCCGAAGGGAGGAACGAAGTTCTTCATCGTCAACGTAATTTTCTGCGCAACGGTCGCAGTTCGTTCTTCCAGCGGGATCGGCGGCCCGAGCTTGGGATTCATGTAGCAGCGAACTCCGACATAAAGCAGATACAGACCCGACAACAAAAGCCCTGGCAGGATTGCGGCCGCAAAGAGATTGCCGACCGAGGTTTCTTTTTGCCCGGTCAGGCCACCATAGACGACCAGCATGATCGATGGAGGGATCAGGATGCCCAGTGTGCCTGAAGAGCAGATGATTCCGGCAGAGAGCGCACGGTCGTAGCCGCGGCGCAGTAACGCGGGGCCGGCCATCAGGCCCATGGCGACAACCGAAGCTCCGACGATACCTGTGGTGGCTGCAAACACCGTCGAGACGACGATAACTGCCATTCCCAGTCCGCCACGCAGTCCGCCTAAAACCTGATAAAGTGCGTCGAACAGCCCCTCGGACACCTTGGAGCGATCAAGAATCTGGGCCATGAAAATAAACAGCGGTATGGCGACCAGCGTATAGTTAAGGAAGATACCCCAGGCATTATTGGCAAACAGGCCCATTAATGCTTGAAGTTGAAAACCGTTGTCAATCAGGCCGAAGACAGTCGCGACTGCCGCCAGAGTGATTGCCAAAGGATGCCCCATGGCAATAGAGGCCATCAGGGTCAGGAACATGAGTATTGTGAGGACTTCTACGCTCATTGGTATCTATTTCTCCTGGCTCGGGAAAGTATTAGTGAGTCGTGTTCAAGGAACGAATATCCTGAATCAGTTTGGCTATGCCTTGAAGTAAGAAAAGGACGAAGCCGATCGCCATGAGCGTTTTATACGGGTAAACAGCAGGAGCCCATGAGCTCGATGCGTGTTCCCACTGCTGCCATGAAGTGAGGGCCATGGCGCAGGAGTAATAAGTCAGCAGACCGATCGTGGGAATAAACAGAACCGCGTTGGTGAAAATGCGCAGAATGAGTCGCGGTCGTTGTCGGAGTCGTGCTTCAAAGACATCGATTGAGACGTGGGTGTCGTGTTTGTGGGCATAGGCCAGAGCAATGCTGTAATGTACACCGTACAGAAAAACGGTCAACTCGAAGGCCCAGGAAGTCGGAGAGTCAAAACCATAGCGCATCATGACCTCCCAGACCACCACGCCGATCAGCGGCAGGACGATCAGTGAGCCATAGTAGCCAATTTTTTCATTGAGGGCATCAATCGCCCGGTCGATAGTGAACATGTAGAACCTCATATTGGAAACGCTGTGCTTCTACCAATGGCGAAATTGCGGCAGGGACTTTAACGTCCCCGCCGCATAAATTACGCAAAAGGGTTACTGGAGCCGCTTACCCTCGATGAAATCATCGATCGGCCAAGGGGTCAGGCCGCTGCGGATTTCACGCCAGTCGGCGAAATCTTTTTTAAACTGCTCCTGAGAATCGAGGGTCTTTTTGACGTCGGGAAATTTGGTTTTGACCTCTTCGAGATATTCTTTGGTGCGTTTGGCGAAGGCGGTAATTGCTTCATCATCCATGCGGACGAACTCGACCTTCTCTTTAAACTTGGCGATTGCTTCGATATTCAACTGCTCTTGCCAGGCGGTCGACCAGAGCTGGGTCTCTTTAGCGGCGATGTCGATGATCCATTTCAGGTCGGCGGGCAACTTGTTGTAGGAATCCTTGTTGATGAAGATGGCACATTGGACCGAAGGCTGATGTACGCCCGGCTCGATGACGTACTTGGTGATTTCGTCAAAACCCATCGGGTAGTTGATCGCCGGGGAGGAGAATTCGGCGGCATCAATGACGCCGCGCTCAAGAGCAAGATAGACTTCGCCGCCGGGCAGCGGGGTGACCGAGGCGCCGAGTGAATTCATGATGTCCATCTGCCAGCCTGGAGTACGGACGCGCATGCCTTTGAAGTCAGCCATTTTGCTGGCTTTTTTGTTGGAGAAGAAGCCCATTTCCTGACCGCCGTTGCCACCCGGCAGAGCGAACAGGTTGTAACGGCCGTAGAGTTCCTGCATCTGCTCGAGGCCACCGCGCTCGTAGAGCCAGATGTTGTAGCCTTCGGTGTCGAGACCAAAAGGAACCGAGGCGAAAGAGACGAAGTTTTCGTTTTTGCCCTTCCAGTAGCCCGGCCAGTCGTGCCCGATGTCTGCTTGACCTTTACTGACTGCGTCAAAACTCTCCATGGCGCCGACCAGTTCACCCGCCGAAAACAGTTTGATTTCGAGCCGTCCGCCAGAAGCCAGCGCGACCGAATCAGCAAAGTGCTGGGCCATATCGAAGAATAACAGACCCTTGCTCCAAGGCATGACCATTTTCCATTTGAATTCTTCCGTTGACGGCTTGATGGTACGCAGTTCTTTTTTCACTTCTTCGTGGCGTTTGTCCACGCCGAACTTTTCACGTTTGGCGGCGAACGCTGTTGGGGCGAGTGCCAGGCTGAGGATGACCAGCAGGCCAACAATCATTTTCATTCTTCTCATGATGTTCCTCCTTCATTGGGGTTGCGGGTTGGTGGAGCTGACTTTGTTACCGTCAAAGACTTCGATGACCACTATGTGTTAAGACCAATAATTGGTATGACCAGTTTTGAACGGTATCGAATGATTTCTTTCAGGTCAAGAAAAAACAAACGTTGTTATAGGTTTTTTTATTGTGATCCTCATAATTCCTTTGCCTGTCTGCGTTGGCGCAGCCTTTTCAACTTACGGGCCACTGTCGCCTGACTCAATCCCAGGTGGGCGGCAATCTTGCGCGTTGAGCCATATTCTTTGCGGGCTTGTATTAACAGGGTGTCCTCGTAGTCATGCAGCAGGTCGACAAGAGTCTTGCTTTCACCACCGGCTGGTTGGGTCTTGCCGCCGGATTGGCCGAGTGAATTTATCTCGCTGACGGTCGAGGTCACGATCATACGTTCGACGACATTCTCAAGTTCCCGGATGTTGCCTTTCCAGGGTAATGAGGTCATCTCTTCGATCAACTTGTCGGTAAAGCGCTTGTAACTGTTGTAGCGCCGGTTGTAATGGTCGATGAAATAGCGGATGAGAAGGGGTATGTCCTCGCGGCGTTCCCTGAGTGGCGGGATTTGTACCGGCACCACATTGAGCCGGTAATAGAGATCCTCCCGAAACCGGCCAAGGGCAACCTGGGCGGCCAGATCGCGATTTGTTGCAGCGATGATTCTGACATCAACGGATTTTTCTCCCCGACCGCCGATCTTGTGAAAGGCCTGATCCTGGATGACACCCAGCAGTTTTGATTGCAGATGAATTGGGATTTCAGTGATCTCATCAAGAAAAATCGTGCCACCATCAGCTTGCTCGAACAAGCCCGCCCTGCCTTTACGGTCGGCCCCGGTAAAGGCGCCCGGTTCGTAACCGAATAATTCAGCTTCGAGCAGCGATTCGGGTATGGCCGCACAATTGATCTGCAAAAGCGGTTTCTGCTTACGCTCACTGGCGCGGTGAATGATCTTGGCCAAAAGGCTTTTGCCGACGCCGGACTCACCGGTCAGCAGGATGGTCGAATCGGTTCCGGCTACCCGGAGTGCCAGGTCGATCAGGTCACTCATGTTCTGACTGCAGGTGACAATATCTTCCTCGTTCAAAATCTGGGTTCGTGCCGTATCGGCGTCAATTTTCTCGCTGTACTGAACAACGGTCAGATCCCAGATGGTGTTGATGATGTAGCGAATTGTATTGTTTTCGCCGAAGATCGGGCGACCCTTGACCAGAAGTTTACGACCGGTACGGGTCGAATAGGTGGCCGTGACGGGCGCTCGTTTTTCTATGGCCAGGATGCTTGCCGAACCGGAAAAGTAATTGTCCGGGCCGACCAGGTCGTAAAGGGAACGACCGACCAGTTCTTCGTTGGTAAAGCCGGACATCTCTTCGTAGGTTTTGTTCACCCTGATGGTTACACCCCTGCCGTCGACTATATAAATGCCGTTGGCAACATTATCGAAGACGATTTCAAGGAGTTCCTGATTCATGCTTCTCCCGGTCAACAGGCTGTCCAGCCACAGTCGATGGTCAGTGCGACTCCGGTCATGCAGCTGGCCGCGTCCGAGCAGAGATACAGAGCGGCTTTGCCGATCTCGTCCGGCTCGATCATGCGTTTGACTGCAGCTTTTTTCAGCATGATGGTCTCAATCACATCTTCCCGGGCGATGCCGTGGGTTTTCGCCTGGGCGTCGATCTGGTTATCAACCAGCGGGGTGCGTACGTAGGCCGGGCAGATTGAGTTGACCGTGATGCCAAACGGGCCGCCCTCCAGGGCGGCGGTCTTGGTCAGTCCGGTCATGCCGTGTTTGGCTGAAACGTAGGCCGATTTAAATTCCGAGGCGCGCAGGCCGTGCACGGAGTTGATATTGATGATACGCCCCCAACCCTTTTTCTTCATGTGCGGCCAACAGTATTTGGTGAGCAAAAAGGGCGCTGTCAGCATCAGGGATAAAATGAAATTCCACTTTTCCACCGGAAAATCCTCGATCGGACTAACATGCTGAATGCCGGCATTGTTGACCAGCACGTCGACCGAACCGAACTTCGCCGCCGCTTCGTCAACCAGGGCCTTGCAGGCCGCCGCATCGGTCAGGTCAACCTGTATGAAATATCCGCCAATTCTGTTTGCCTGTTGTGTCCCCGTCTCGCTGTTGACATCGGCCAGAACCACCTGGTAGCCGTCCTTGGCAAGGGCTTCGGCAACGGCAAGGCCGATGCCGCTGGCGGCCCCGGTAACTAGTGCGACTCGTTGATCCATCATGGTCTCCTTAGCGTTAGTTCTCAGGCGCCCTTGACCTCCGGCGCGATTGTAAAGGCGCAACCGGTCGCTGCGCGGATTTCATCAATTGAGGAGAAGGGCGATACTTCAAGCAGTGTCAGGCCGTCAGTGACATCGACGCTGAAAACGCACTTGTCGGTAACCAGCAGATCGACGACGTTGCGTCCGGTAATCGGCAGGTCGCAATGCTCGAGGATCTTCGGGCTGCCGTCCTTGGCGTTGTGTTCCATCATGACCACAACTTTTTTAACCCCTGAGACCAGGTCCATGGCGCCACCCGGACCCTTGACCATCTTGCCGGGGATCATCCAGTTGGCCAGGTCGCCATAACGGTTGACCTGCATGCCGCCGAGAACAGAAAGATCAACATGGCCGCCGCGGATCATGGCAAAGGATTCGGCCGAGTCAAAAAAACTCGCTCCGGGGATCGTGGTGATGGTCTGCTTGCCGGCATTGATCAGGTCGGCATCAACCCGATCTTCGCTCGGGAAGGGCCCGATCCCGAGCAGACCATTTTCCGACTGCAGGGTGATGTTGATGCCTTCGGGGATGAAATTGGCAACCAGGGTCGGCATGCCTATGCCGAGGTTGACGTAGTCGCCATCAGAGAGTTCCTGTGCTACCCGTTTTGCCATCCACTCGCGCGTTTCGTTGAAGCCTTTGGCCGAGAGACCAGCTCCGGAGACGGTGCGTTGTTCAATCGGTTTCTCGTAATTCTGGCCGAGCACCAGTCGGTCAATATAGATCCCGGGAACCTGGACATGATGGGGGTCGATCTCACCGATTTCGACGATCTCTTCGACTTCGGCGACTGTTATCCGTCCTGCCTTGGCGCAGGCAACGTTGAAGTTGTTGGCGGTCTTGCGCAGAATCAGGTTGCCTGCTTTGTCAGCCTTCCAGGCCTTGATAATGGCGAGGTCGGTGGTGATGCTTTCCTCGAGGACATAGGCAAGGCCATTGTACTCTTTGATGTCCTTGCCTTCGGTAAGCACCGTCCCGTACCCTGTCCGGGTAAAAAAGGCCGGAATTCCGGCGCCGCCGGCGCGCATCTTTTCAGCAAGGGTCCCCTGCGGAGTCAGTTCCAGTTCCAACTCACCGCTCAGAAACTGCTGCTCAAAAAGAGCATTTTCACCAACGTAAGAGGAGATCATTTTCTTGACCTGGCGGGTCTGTAGCAACAGACCGAGGCCGAAATCGTCGACCCCGGCATTGTTACTGACAATGGTCAGGCCGCCGGCCCCGGATTCACGCAGAGCCAGAATCAGTTTTTCCGGAATGCCGCACAAGCCGAAACCTCCTGCGGCGATTGTCATGTTATCGTGGAGCAGTCCCTCCAGAGCTTTTTCTGCATCGGTATAGATCGGCTTCATGTTTTCTCCTTGAAACTTGGTTTTCAGACGTTTTCAAACAGGGCGGCCACGGCCTCACCGCCGCCAATGCAGAGGGCGGCAACCCCGTAGCGTGCCTTGCGCCGGTTCAGCTCGCGCACCAGGGTTGCGGCAAGCCGACCGCCGCTTGCGCCGATCGGGTGGCCGATGGAAACGGCGCCACCATTGACGTTGACCCTGTCGGGATCAATCTGCAGTTGCTTGATGGCAACCAGCGGTACGGCGGCAAAGGCTTCATTAATTTCAAACAGATCGACATCCTGCAATCGCAGCCCGGCCTTATCAACTACCTTGCGGACTGCGTCGACGGGTGCCTCGGCAAAATTGTCAGGAGCTGTACTGTGGCTTGCCGTAGCAACGATTCTGGCTTTTGGGCTCAGGCCGTGCTGCTTGACCGACTCAGCACCGGCGATCAGAACCACGGCGGCTCCGTCGTTAATGCTGGAAGCGTTGCCGGCAGTGATTGTGCCGTCCTTTTTGAAGGCTGATCTCAACGAGGTCAGCTTCTCAATGTTGCCCTTGCCCGGTTCTTCGTCCGTGTCAACCACCACCTCGCCTCTGCGGCTCGTGACCGTTACGGGTACCAGCTCATCAGTAAAGGTGCCGTTGCTCAAAGCCGTCTGGGCGAGACGATAGGAGCGTACGGCGTATTCATCTTGTTCGCTTCGGCTGAGCTGGTGACGCTCGATCCATTGCTCGGTTATGTCACCCATGTGGTTGCCCGTATCAGGATCGAGCAGGCCGTCGACCAGCAACATATCGAGCATCTGCCCGGAGCCCATGCGCTGGCCGAAGCGGGCGGAAGGGAGCAGGTAGGGTGCCAGGGACATGTTTTCCATACCGCCGGCTATGACGATGTCGGCATCGCCGAGACGAATCGAGTCGGCCGCCAGCATGATCGATTTCAGGCCGCTGCCGCAAACCTTGTTGATGGTCATGGCGTGGGCATTGTCCGGGATGCCGGCCATGCGCATGGCCTGTCGGGCGGGAGCCTGTCCTGAGCCGCCCTGAAGGACCTGGCCAAGGATGACTTCATCGATCTCTTCTGCGGGCAAACCTGTTTCTGACAGGATGAATTGGATAACCTGGGAAGCCATCTGGGGGGCTGGAACGGTTGACAAAGAGCCACCAAAGGAGCCGAAGGGTGTACGGCGAGCAGCTACAACAAAGATGTCTGACATTTTAACCTCCTGTAAAGATGATTCATCACTGGGAACTCATCGCAAGTCCCGTACCAACCTTGAAAACATGGTAAAACGGGGCCTGTCCCATTGTGTGAATGCTTTTGATGCGGGAGAGGTGAGCCATAATTGAATCACTTTTATGGGGGTTGTCAAACAACCCCTTCCTGGAAAGCCCTGAGCGGAAAGAAGATGCGTTTTTGAATCAAATGACTCATTTGTGATTCACATGATTCATTTCTGGTTCATGTTTTAACATCCAGACTTAAAGAATAGAAAAGCGTTTGTTTAATTCTTGACAGACTGTTCAGGAAAAGTCTAGCATTAATTGGTCATACCAATAATTGTTATACCACGAGGGAGCCTATGGAAACGTTTATCAATGCCGCACGGAAAGTTGGCGCAGATGTGCAGGTGCTGTCAGGACTGGATGAGCTGGTCTCATATGTTGTCGATCGGACCGATGGCAGCCTGTTGCTGTCGCCCTGTCCGAGTCTCGGCCGTTCAGGGCTGGCGGCACGGCTCAAGTCTGCCGGTCTGGATGTTATCGAGGATGATTTTCGCCTGCACGGCGCAACGGCCGCAGCGGGTCTTACCGGCTCGAACTTCGCTATCGCGGCGACCGGGACGGTTGTCCTCGAAAGTACGCCAGAGATAGTCCGCATTGCAACGACGCTGCCGGAGAAGCATTTTGTCCTTCTCGATCCTCGCAAAATTCTTGCCACTGCAGATGAGGCTGTCCCGTTGCTTGAAAAGTTTCATCAGCAGATGCCGCAGGCTTATCTCGCGTATATTTCAGGACCAAGTCGCACAGCCGATATCGAGCGTGTTCTGACTATCGGCGTGCACGGCCCTGCAGAATTGCACATCCTACTCATGGAAGGTCTCTCGGATGACCTGATGGAAAGATAAGTTCAAGTCGGGGTGCGCGAACAAGACAGCCACTTTTATTACTCTTAATGTTTGGCGGTGTTCATCATGAATAAGCAAGATCGTAGTCGTCATTACCAGGATCGGGTTCGCAAAGCCATAGAGAGGCCGCGTTTGCAGGATACTCTGCATCGTTTCGCCGATGCCTACGTCATCGCTCGTGAGGCTGCTTTTGCCGGCCAGGATTTTGAAGCTCTGCGCCAGGCTATCGGTGAGATGAAGGACCAGGTGCGGGACAACCTGCCGAAATACCAGGCCGAGTTTATTGCCAACGCCGAGGCGGCAGGTGCGACGGTTTATCTGGCTCGGGATGCGGCTGCCGCCAATGATTACATCTGCAAGCTTGCCCAACAACGCGGTGTCAATAAAGTCGTCAAAAGCAAAAGTATGGCGAGCGAAGAGACCCACCTCAATCGTGCCTTGCATGCCGCAGGAGTGGAAGCGGTGGAAACCGATCTCGGTGAATGGATTCTGCAACTCAACGGGGAAAGACCGAGTCACATGGTCATGCCGGCGATTCACCTGGTTAAAGAAGAGGTTGCCGACCTGTTCAGCAAAGTGACCGGTAAAGAAGAACCTGCAGAGATCCCGCATCTGGTTCAGGTCGCCCGGGAGCAACTGCGTCAATCCTATCTTGATGCCGAGATGGGGATTACCGGCGCCAACGTCGCCATCGCGGAAACCGGTGGTATCGCCCTGGTCACCAACGAAGGCAATGCGCGCCTGGCAACCACCCTGCCGAAAATTCATGTGGCCCTGGTCGGACTGGAAAAGCTGGTGCCGACGCTTGCGGATGCCAATCGGGTGATCAACGTCTTGCCGAAGAATGCCACCGGCCAGCTGATCACCTCCTACATTACCTGGATTCGTGGTGCGGTCCCCTGTGGTGACGAAAACAAGGAACTGCATATCGTCCTGCTCGACAATGGCCGCAGTGCCCTGGCCGAATCGCCTCACTGCCGGGATGCTTTGCGTTGTATCAAGTGTGGTGCCTGCGCTAATGTCTGCCCGGTTTATCAGACGGTTGGCGGGCATGTCTTTGGCCACATCTACATCAGCGCCATCGGCGTCATCCTGACGGCATTTTTCCATGGCCTGGAGAACGCCTCGGAGCTGGTACGTGCCTGCATCGGTTGCCGCTCCTGTGTTGCCGTCTGTCCGAGTAATATCGATCTGGAGAGCATTATCCTGCACCTGCGTGAGGTCATTGGTGAGGAAGAGGGCGTCGGTGCCGGCAAGTCACTGGTTTTCAAGAACGTGATGCGTAATCGCAAGCTGTTCCACGGCATGTTGCGTGCGGCCAGTTTGCTGCAGAAGCCGGTCACACGCGGCGAGCGCACCATTCGTCATCTGCCGCTGTTTTTCTCCGGGCTCACTGAGTGGCGAACGCTGCCGGCAATTGCCGATAAACCTTTACGTGACTTGTGGCCAAAGGTACCGCAGAAGGTTGCAACGCCGCGCTACCGGGTGGCCATCTTTGCCGGTTGCCTGAATGATTTCGTTTATCCGGAAATGGGGATCGATCTGGTCAAGGTGTTGAATCATCTCGATGTCGAAGTCTCCCTGCCCCTGGAACAGAGCTGTTGCGGCGTGCCGGCGCTTTACTCGGGAGACCGGGAGACGGCGGTGGCCATGGCGGAACAGAATATCGCAGCCATGCTGCAGGATGATCCTGACTATGTGGTCACCTCCTGCCCGACCTGTACCATGGCCTTGCAGCGTGATTTCATCGATCTGCTTAAAGACAACCCGTTCTGGGCAGAAAAGGCCAGACGACTCGCCGAGATTACAATTGACATCTCCTGCTTTATTGCCGATAAACTGGGTGGCGCCAATGATCTGGCCGAGACAGCCAACGCAGAGAGGGTGACTTACCATGACTCCTGTCACCTGAAACGCGGTGCCGGGGTCTGGGAGCAGCCGCGTCAGTTGCTGTCAACTTCGGGGTACGATCTAACTGAAATGGCCCACAGCGATCGCTGTTGCGGTTTTGGGGGTTCCTACTCCTTCACCAGCCACCCTGATATCGCCAAGCAGATTCTCAATGACAAGGTCAAAGATATTGAGGCTACCGGCGCTGCCTGTGTGGCCATGGATTGTCCGGGATGTATGATGCAGATCCGCGGCGGCCTGGAAAAACAGGAGAAGAATGTGCGGGTCAAGCACACGATTGAGCTGTTGGCCGAAAAACTGCACGAAAAACTGCACGAAAAACTGCACGAAAAACTGCAATGAGTCTTTTCAATAAACAACTGTGACTCGCAGGGGCACTTCAGGAGAAGTGCCCCGTTTATTTGTCCTCTCTGCAGGATGTGGCACAATAAGAGTCTGATCTGTCTGTTTAATAAGGGAACTATTGTGCCTGACTTCCATGAAAATATCAGCGAAGCGCTGGTGGAAATCCCTGCGTCAGCCTTGAAGCGAATGGTCAAACTGGTGCGGTTTCTGGATCGTTTGTCTGGTAACGAATGTTATCGCAAACAGATTTATCCTGAAGTCCCTGAGACCGCTCGTTTCGACCCTGGCCACCAAGCTGTGATGATGTGCTACGACTTTCATCTGGCCGGGGACATGCCACGGCTGATTGAGGTCAATACCAATGCCGGTGGCAGTCTGTTGGCTTACCTGTCTCACCACCCGTCCCTGCCGATTCGACCCGAGTCCTTCTCTCCGAAAATGAAGGCTCGCCTGTTAACAACGTTCGCCACCGAGATGCGCCAGTTTTCAGGCGGCAGCAAAGCCAGGCCGGAGCACATTGTCATTGTTGACGAGGAGCCGACCCGGCAATATCTTTATCCGGAGATGCTCGCATTTGCGGATCTTTTCAAAGACTGGGGGATCCCTGCGCAGATCGCCGCCCTTGAAGAGTTGCAAGCCGGCGAAGAGGGCGTCTCGCTGAACGGCCAACCGGTTGACCTGGTTTATAACCGCCATTGCGATTTTTATCTGCAGAGTGACGCCATGGCCGGACTGCGAAGGGCTTATCTGGCGGGCCAGGTCTGTCTCACTCCGAATCCTCACATGTATGGCCTGCTCGCCGATAAACGCCGTCTGATACTCTGGGCTGACCCGATCAAAAGAGCGCCTTTTCTCGCCTCTGATCGGGATGCAGAACTGCTAGATGCCACACTGCCGACGGTCAACCTGCTCTCTGACCTTGATTTGCAGCGCACCTGGTCGGCCCGCAAGCAGCTTGTGTTCAAGCCGGTGGACAGCTTTGGCAGTCGGGGTGTGCTGCTCGGTGGGAAAATCAGCCGAAAACGATTTGATGAGCTACCCCCTGCGACAACCCTGGTTCAGGAACTGGTGCCCCCCTCTGTAACCGAGGTCCCCAACTTCGAGGCCATGAAGACGGATTTGCGTCTCTATGCATATCGTGACCAGGTTCTCGGCGTGACGGCCCGCCTGTATCGTGGCCAGGTGACAAACCTGCGAACTCCCGGTGGCGGGTTTGCCCGCGTCAAGGTTATCTAATTTACGTCCGGAAACGGCCCTTTTCCGCAATCTCTGCGTCAATCGGCGGATTTGATTGTGCGGCGTAAAGCACTACGCCTCCGCTCAAATCCTTGATTTCCTTGACCTTGCGAAAAATGGCTCATTTCCAGAGCGAAAACTTCACCCTGCCCATCCGGAAACTCCGGATGGGCACTATCTAAGCACTAAAATCAACCAAGTTAGACACCCCACAACCTTGCTGTCGACGGTCTCCTTGCGGTTTGTGAAATAAGTTGACCGCACAACTCAAGTGAATTAATATCTCTTAACTAATGCCCATCCGTAACCTCTGGATGGATACTAACTGGAAGTATTAAATGTGAGGGTTATGCTCTACGATCTGGGGTGCAAAACAGGTTTCCGTGCAAAATTGAAGTTGTCCCTTTACGGCTTTGGTCTTGTCGGCCTTGTTCTCTGTCTTTACACCCTTGGTTCAAGCTACCTGGCTGTCTCAGGTTACGGGGATTGGGCTATTCCGGGACAGGAACTGGTCTCCTGGCTCAGCTTGCTCGGCATGGTGATTACGGCGGTCGCCGCTTTCGGACTCATCTTCAACAAGGTCAGGTGTGCTGCTTTGGCTGTGTTGATCGGCAGCTCCCTGATGGTCGTTCTGAGTATTTTTTCACTCAAATCAGCAGATGCCATTCGCATGCAGGGCTTCGAAAGGCTCACCAGGGAAACAGCACCCCTCATAGCGGCAATCAATGAGTATCATGAGCAGCATGGCCAGCCTCCCGAAAACCTGAAAGTCCTGGAAGTCCCCTATCCCCCCGGGCATGAAATCAAAGGTGGTGATTTGCCGGATTTTGAATATATTGCGGGCAACAGAGCCGTAGAAAGATATCATGGCAACCCCTGGGTTCTGATTCTGGAAGCGCCGACCGGGCCCTTGCGTTGGGATAAGTTCATCTATTACCCGCTGCAGAATTACCCGACATTGGGACACGGAGGTTGGTTTGAAAGTGTCGGTGACTGGGCGTACCTTCACGAATAGTGAAGGTTGTTACAGCTTACAGCTTTTACTTAAACATCCTCTTGAACAAACCTTTTTTCTGCTGTTCCTGCTGCTCCTGCAGGTTGCGCAGTCCTCTGCGCGCCATAGAGAGGCGGGCATCGAGCTTCAGCGCCTTATTGAACTCGGCTTCTGCCATCGACTCCTGCCCCGCCTCAAACAGCATCCAGCCTTTGTAGGCAAAGGCCACTGCCGTGCGTTCCATGGTGATTGACTTGTTGAGCATCTGCTTGGCTTTATTGCGCATGGCCAGACTGTCACTGTACTTGGGATTACGATAGATGGCCCAGGCCAGACTGGCCAGGTAGTCTCCATTGTCAGGGTCTGTATTCACCGCATCCTGCAGTGCTTTTTCGGCATTGTCCCACTCTTCCATTTCCAGAAAGACTTTTCCTGACTCCGCCTGGACCTGTGCCTGAAAGCGGTCATCGCCCTTGTGGCCAAGGCCTATTTTATCCGCGCCGAGCATCTCGTCGTAACGTTCTTTCTTGACGACGTCGGTGAGGGTATCGTAGGCCGTGGCGACCTTTGAGAGGATCACCTCGACCAGCACGGCTTCTTCGCCGCCGAGTTGCATGAGGATCTCGGGGCCGAACTTGCGGGTAATGGCGAAATAGCGCTCTTTCAGAAGGTTTATGGAGAATTTCCCCTGCTTAATGCCAAACACCTCATAGTGATTCTTCTCCTCCAGGCTTTTGGCTAACAGGCGGACTTCCTGGGGCAGGTCGTCCTCCTGTACCTCAGGTGCGACAGTCTGCCGCCTTTGTCCCCTGCCATCTGTTGCTTCTGCAGTGGAGCTGACTTCATCATCACTATCATCGACCAGGTCGGAGAAGCTTTCGAAGGTTTCCTCTGCGGGGACCTCCAGCTCCTCTTCTACGGCGTTGAAAAGTGCTCGCAGCGGCAGGTCGTCCGCTTGTGCAGAAGAGGTCGCAACCTTGGCAAAGCTCGCCATGTTCAGATTGGTCAAGGTCAGCAGCAGCGGGCCGCAGTCCGGTTCCTCAGCAATCAGTTCGGCAAGTTTGCGTTGGCCGTCAAGCTTCTGTAAAAAATGCTTTTCCGATTCCTTCAGGCGTAGAAAATTGATGTACCGATAATAATTTTTATCAAGCAGGAGATACTTGTCTCTGAAGGTTGTCTGCAATTGTTTCGCAGCCTGGCCGGCATGCTTGTGGAAGCCTTCATAGAAAAGTTGTGGCACGTTAAGGGTGATCAGTTGCAAAAGCTCCGGTGTGGCAATGGCTTTCCAGGCTGCCGACGATTGGCTGCTGCCGAATGCTGAGATGAGTTCCTGGTACAGGTAGTCCATCTCGGCCTGCAAAAGGTCGTTGTATTGCAGACAGCCCAGTTGGACCAGAATATCGTGACGATAAGCCGCCGTTGTTGTGAAGTAACTGTATTCGTCGTTGGAAATCTGGCCACGGTTGCGGAGAAAATCGCCAAAGTCGCGATGATTGAAACCGGGACGTAAGGCCACCGGCGCACCGCCGATGAAAGTTAGCATGCGCACTGTGTCTGGATAGGTTAAGGTCACCAGACCTGAAAAACGTTTTAAAAAGGCTGTTCGCAAATGCTGTGCGAAAGGATACGCTGCGGCTGCTGGTGCAGGTGAAACGTCCGGGTTGAGTGCCTGCTGGATCGCTGTCATGAGGTCGGAAGCCTTAAGCGGTTTCTCCAGATAGTGATGAATACCGAGCGCTTTGGCGGCAGATTGGAATTTTTCGCCTTTGTAGTAACCGGTGACGACAACGACAGGCAGTTTGCTGGTGCGCGGACTTTGGCGCAACTTTTTAACCAGTTCAATGCCGTGCAGCCCCGGCAGTTTCAGCTCAATCAGCAGCAGATCCGGAGGCTCGGCGGCAATAGCACGCAGCGCAGTGACGCCATCGCACGCATGCTGGACATCGAAGCCCCACAGCTTGAGATGTGCGGTGATTGCGGTCGCCAGTTGCTGATTTTCTTCAGCCAGCAGGATACGCATGGCCATAGCTGTTGCCTTCCCTGAATGGGTTTTTCAGTGCTGTCGCAGTTGATAGCGGCGCACTGCGCGATTGTGCTCTTTCAGCGTGGCGTTGAACTCGTGGCTGCCGTCACCTCGTGCCACAAAGTAAAGGTTTTTGCTCTCGGCAGGGTGGGCTGCTGCGTGCAGGGCAAACTCTCCGGGACAGGCAATCGGCCCAGGAGGCAGTCCGCGCATGCGATAGGTATTGTAAGGTGTTGGTGTGTTCAGATGCTTACGTGTCAGGTTGCCGTCAAAATCAGCGACGCCGTATATGACTGTCGGGTCAGCCTGCAGCGGCATGCCAAGTTTGAGTCGATTATGAAAAACAGAGGAGATCAGCGGCATTTCCATAAGATTGCCGGCCTCCTTCTGAATAATCGAGGCCAGCGTGATCAATTGGTGGCGATCAAGATTCAAGGCCGCTGCATTTTCCAGCAGTTCTGCAGTAATCTGTGCATCAAGTTGCTCCACCATGGCGCGCAACAGCTGCCGCGGTGTTGTCGATGAGCTGTAGCTGTAGGTTTCGGGGAACAGGTAGCCCTCGAGTGAGGCCGCCTCGACGCCAAGTTCTTTGATAAAAGCTTCGTCTTTACAGAGTGCGAGGAACTCTTCAGCCGAAGCAACTCCGGTCTTTGCCAGTCGGTCGGCAATTTCACGCAGGTTGAAGCCTTCCGGAATGGTGATCTGGAAGTTGCGGATGTCGCCGGCAATTAGACGATCAAGAACCTGGTCCGGTGTCGCAGACACTGCAAACAGATATTCGCCTGCATGGATCTGTCCGGTGGCCTCGCGCCATCGGGCCAGCAGCGTCAAGCGCCGCACATCGCTGACCACGCCTGCTGTCTGCAGTTGTGCGGCAATCTGGGCAAAGGAACTCCCTGGTTTAATCTCAATGACTTGTGGCTGCGATGGCAGCACTGCTGTCGTGACAAAACTTTGCAACCAGAGTCCGACGCACAGTAAAGTGAGAGCACTCAGGGTGAAGATGAGCAGGGTCAGGTTGCGGGTGCGCGAGCTCATAACGTGGGGCTCCAATAATAATCGGTTGGTTGATATCGATGCATTGTTGGAGTCTTCACAGGAAAAGTCAAGATTTCAGGAACGGGCTTTGAAGCGGGACTCCGAGCCATCAAGCAAGCGTTTGATATTGCTGCGGTGGCGCCAGATAACCAGCGCGGCGATAAAAAGTGTGGCCAAAAAAATCGGCTGCGGGTGATCCAGAAGCAGAATCAGCAGAGGCGCGGAAAGCGCTGCCAATACGGAGCCGAGAGAAATGTAGCGGCTGATCGCGACGCTCAGGACAAAGACAATCAGGGCGAAGAAAACCGCTTTGGGAGAAAGCACCAGGAAGATGCCGAGCGCGGTCGCGACGCCCTTGCCGCCTCTGAAATTGAGGTAGACCGGGTAACAGTGGCCCAAAATCGCTACGACGCTGGCCGTGCCCAGCTCTGCCGGTGTTGTTGCCAGCCAGCTTTTGAATACCAGCAGCGGCAGAAAACCTTTCAGAGTGTCGCCAAGCAGGGTCAGGACACCCGCCAACTTGCCGGCGACCCGATATACATTGGTTGCACCAATGTTGCCGCTGCCCTTCTGCCTGACATCCTCAGCGCCCATAAGGCGGGCAACCACAACTCCGGTCGGAATGGCGGCGATCAGGTAGATAACAAACAGAATGAGGATGAAAAGTGTGTTGTTCATAAGGGTCTCAAAAAGAGCTCGGCTGTCTTGACAAGGGCGGTGTTTGCTTTGCCCCCAGCATAAGCGAATAACCGGTACTCTGCCCGCTTTTGGTCGCTGATCTGGAGAAGGGTACTAGTATCCTGAAACCCATAAAATTTCGAGGAATTGCGCAGGGCTTTGCCGTGTCAGCTACATTCCGATTTACTAGCACAATCGACGTAAAATCACAAGGTTAATCCTGATCTGCCTGGGCTCAAATTCTCTGCTGTCCGAACTCAGTTTCTCTGTCTCAGGGCCGTTGCCTACGAGTCATTCAAGCTTTGGCCGCGTGCCAGCAGGGGTCTGATTCTAAAAGTTTCAGACCCGATTGGTGCGGAGCTCCGACAGTTTGTAAAAAGTGCCGCGCCAGGTGATTCCGCCTTTAATCAGGTTGCAGATCACGCTGCGAACGACGATGAAGGTAAAGAGCCCGGCCGTGAATGGAAAGCCCAGAGCGAACCAGGGGCTGAAACCATGAAAACGCGCGCTATCTGCCGCCAGCGTGCTGATCAGCATAACGATGAGAAGGTAAAGCAACAGAGTGCTCCCGGAGGTGAGAAAAACAGCGCAGTAAGGCCAGAGAATGACAACCAGGTTGAAGATGACTCCGGACAGGGCAAGCCAGAGGCGGTAGTCGGTGCCGGCGAAAACATTCTTTTCGAGGCCCAGAACCAGTTCGCGGACGCTGGCGTACCATTCGACCGAGATCAAACCGTTACCATAAATCAGATGCTGACGGCAGCCCTGTTGTTTGAGGATTTTGCCTAATTTAAGATCATCGTCAGGGCGCAGGGGAATGCTCTTGTGTCCGCCTGCCTGCAAATAGCTCCTTGCCCTGACCAGGTTGAAGGCACCGATGCCGATATGGCAAGGACTCTTGGGATCAGATGCTTTCCAGGGGCGGGTGAACAGGCCGAAAAAGAAGCCGAAGGTGACTCCGAACATGTTGAGGAAAAGACTCGGCATTCTGGCTTCCGGGGTCGCGGTTAGATGGTCGAGTTGTTCTGCCTGGCAATAGTTCGCTGCACGAGTCAGGCTGTCCGGCGTCATCACCACATCGGCATCGGTAAAGAGCAACCATTCACCTGAAGCTTTCTGGCTGCCCTGCCAGAGAGCATGGTTCTTGCCCAACCAGCCTCGGGGCAGATCCTGAAGATGCAGGATCTCGAGTCGAAAAGCTTTTCTCGCCATCTCATCAAGGATGGCGCCGGTTTGGTCTTCCGAACGATCATTGACGACGATTATCTGCAGATGAGGATAGTTAAGGTTCAACAGCGACTGCAATGCCTCGCGGATGTTTCGTGCTTCGTTGCGCGCTGCTACGATGATTGAAACTGACGGCAAAGGACCGTTTGCTGCTGGGGATATGTCTCTCAGGAAACGAATCTTCCGACTGCCGATGACCAGCTCCAGCCCGACAATCGTGTAGATAGCCAGTGTGATGATCCCTAACCAGAACACTTTGCGCAATTCCTTACTGAAACGGGCCCGACTCTTTGTTCATCAACAGGTTGTTGCCGGCCATGATGTTAATGAGAAAATTGTCCCAGAATAACAAGACAAATCAAGCCTCCGAAAACAAAAGACACCTTATCATGGTAATCTTTGTGTAATCTGCTTTCAAAAGGAGATCTTATGCCGGAAACCAAAATTCGCCTGGGAGTCAGCTCCTGCCTGCTCGGAGAAAAGGTACGTTTCGATGGGGGGCACAAGCTCGATCGGTTTTTGACCGGGACTCTCGGGCGGTTCGTCGAGTTTGTGCCTGTTTGCCCCGAAGTCGAGATGGGTTTGCCGACACCCCGGGAAACCTTGCGCCTGGTCGGTGACCCGGAATCGCAACGTCTGGTTTTCTCCAAAACTGGCGAGGATATTACCGAAGCGATGCAGCTATGGGCACAAAAAAAGGTGATGGAGCTGGAAAAAAAAGACCTCTGCGGCTTTGTCTTTAAATCGAAATCGCCCAGCAGCGGCATGGAAAGGGTCAAGCTTTATGACCGCAATGGTGTGCCCAATAAACAGGGAGTCGGACTCTTCGCCCAGGTGTTCATGGCGCATTTCCCTTTGCTGCCCGTTGAAGAAGATGGCCGGCTGCATGACCCCGGCTTGCGTGAGAATTTTATTGAAACCATTTTTGTCCTCAAGCGTTGGAGGGATACCGCAGCCGCAGGCATGACCCGGGGCAAACTGGTGGATTTTCATACCCGGCATAAACTGCTGCTGCTGGCACATAGCACAGAACTCTATCGACAGATGGGCAAGCTGGTTGCAGCGACTGAAGCGATGGAGGATCGAGAACTTTTTCAGCGTTACCTGGCCCTTCTGGTTCAAGCTCTGCGCTTAAGAACGACCCTGGCGAAGCATGTGAATGTTTTGCAACATATCCTCGGTTACTTCAAACGACAGCTCAGCGCAGATGAAAAACAAGAGGTGCTCAGTATCATTGATCGCTACCGGGCTCGGCAAATCCCTCTGATTGTACCGATTACCCTGCTCAACCATTTTGTGCGCAAGTATGATCAGGAATATCTGAGACAACAGTTTTATCTCAACCCTCACCCGGCGGAATTGCAACTGCGCAATCATGTCTAACCCATAATCTTTCTGTAACAGAGGTTTTATGACGACAAAAAAAAGCTCGAAAGCCATTTTGGTCGCCGGAGCAACCGGATACATCGGGGGCCGGCTTGTTCCCCAGCTGCTGGATGCCGGCTATCATGTTCGAGCTCTCGCCCGTGCTCCGGAGAAACTCCGCAACCGTCCCTGGGCACAACACCCGAAGCTGGAAATCGTCAAAGGCGATGTTCTGATCAAGTCGTCGCTGCAAAAAGCTCTGGCCGGTTGCCGCGCCGCCTACTATCTGGTTCATTCCATGACTCCCGGAGTCAAGGATTTCGCCTCAACCGATCGTCAGGCCGCCCGTAATATGGCCGAAGCCGCTGCAGCAGAAAAACTTGAACAGATCGTCTACTTGAGTGGCCTGGGCGAGCAGCGGGGACAGCTCAGCCACCACCTGCAATCGAGGGCGGAAGTGGGTGATATTCTGCGCCATGGGCCGGTTCCTGTGACCATCCTGCGTGCGGCGATGATCATCGGCTCGGGCAGTGCCTCTTTTGAGATTCTGCGTTACCTGGTTGATCGTCTGCCGATCATGATTACGCCACGCTGGCTCGACACCCCCTGTCAACCGATCGGTGTCAGAAATGTCCTCTACTATCTGGTCGGCTGTATTGGAGAACCGAAAACACTTGGAAAGACTTTTGACATAGGGCAGCCAGATGTGACCAACTATCGAAAATTGATGGAAATCTATACTCAGGAGGCAGGGCTGCGGCGCAGACTGGTGATTCCGGTTCCGGTGCTCACCCCGCGTCTCAGCTCATACTGGATCCATCTTGTGACCCCTGTGCCGTCCTCCATTGCGAGGCCTTTGGCCGAGGGCTTGAGTAACCCGGTGATTTGTCAGGAAAACCATATTAAAGAGCTTCTTCCTCAGGACCTTTTTGGTGCCCGTAAAGCAATTCGGCTGGCTCTTGACCGCGTCAGACAACACCAAGTGGAAACCTCCTGGAGAGATTCTGGACAAATCCGTCCGGCAGAATGGAGCCTTCCTGGTGATCCTGGCTGGGCGGGAGGCAGTTTCTACGATGATTCGCGAAAAGTTATTCTGCGGGCACACGTGGAGGAGGTCTGGCCGGCGATAAACTCGATTGGTGGTGCAAATGGTTATTATTATGCCAATTGGCTATGGCAGATCCGAGGGTTCATAGATCGACTCTGTGGTGGGGTTGGCTTGTGCCGGGGGCGTCGTAGCCAGACAGAACTTTATCCCGGCGACGCCCTTGACTTCTGGCGGGTGGTCGACGTGCAAAAGCCTCATTCTTTGATGCTCTCTGCCGAAATGAAATTGCCTGGCGAAGCGGTTCTTTCGTTTCGTATAAAAGAGCGTGATGATGGGCAGGTTGAACTGCAGCAGATCGCTCGTTTTTTGCCCCGGGGGTTATTGGGAATCCTCTACTGGTATGCTGTCCTGCCCTTCCATCATTATATGTTTAACGGCATGCTGAAAGGCATTGTAAAGGCCTCAGGTAAAGCTGTTCTGCATGGTCCGCAGCGCTTTGCAGACGATGCTGGTAAGCCAAAGGTAATAAGAAGTTAAGGTTTTCCCTGCCTGCATCCCTTGACTTGCTTGTTCGACGAACAACCGGTGGTTTGCGCGTCTTTTTTGAGCACGAAAAAAATCGTCAGGCTCTGGTTTTTGAAATTTCTTCTGATATTTTTCCATAAAGGCGAAAGGAGGTTCTGATGAAACGATTGATACGTGCTGGTGCTGTTGTCGTTGCGACCTTGCTGTCTACCAATGCCGCAGCTCTGCAGATCGGTGACGCGGCTCCCGATTTTACGGCCAGATCGACCGAAGGGGAGCTCATTCTCAGTCAGGTTCTGAAGAAAGGGCCGGTGGTTCTGGCCCTTTACTATGCCGATTTCACCTCTGGCTGAACGAATGAAATGACGGCTTTTCAAAACGATATCGTTCGTTTTGAAGAGCTCGACGCCCAGGTTCTGGGCGTGAGTGGCGATAGCTTGGAGACCCATAAGGATTTTGCCAGCCAGCTCGGCTTGAGCTTTCCTCTGCTGGTCGATGATGGCACCATTCGCAAGCTTTACGGCGGTGGGCGGATTACCTATCTGATTGATCGGTCCGGCATTATTCGCTACGTGCACAAGGGCATGCCGGATAATGAGAGTCTCCTCCGGGAGATCGGCAACCTGCAGGCTTATTGAGGCTTGCCGTCGTTGGAGGCGGGTTCTCCCTCTTTCGG
This sequence comes from Deltaproteobacteria bacterium, assembly GCA_024636215.1. The sequence goes on along the minus strand of JAGXHL010000092.1, from coordinate 110,461 downwards.
CTTTGGCCGCAACAACGCGGAGCGTAAATCCTCCTCGATTGAACGCAGATGAAGGTCTCGCTGAGGAAAGGGGATGGTGATACCTTCCTCACGGAAATGGCGATCGACGGCCTGGCCTAACTCGCTTTTAACCTTGAGCCGCTTATTGATGTCGGAGATCCACACGCGCAGCTCAAAATCGATGGAGCTCTCCCCGAAACCGGTGAAGATTGCCGATGGCTCAGGGTCCTTGAGGATCTCGAGGTGTTCTTGCGCCACCCGCGTGAGAATCTCCAGAACTTTGTCAAGCGGACTGCCATAGGCGACGCCGACAGTCAAGACGATGCGTGAAATGTTGGTGGTAAAGGTCCAGTTGGTGACTTTTTGTGAGATCAGGTCCGAGTTGGGCACAATAATTTCGGAGCGGTCGAGTGTTTCGAAAACCGTTGAACGCATGCCTATCCGGGTAATGGTCCCCCACTGATCATCGATGTTGATGGTGTCGCCTACTTTGACGGGGCGTTCGAAAAGCAGGATCAGTCCGCTGACGAAATTGTTGACGATGTTCTGCAGGCCAAAACCGATGCCGACGCCGAGAGCGCCGGCGATGATCGTAAACTTTTGCAGATCGAGGCTGGCCATGCTGACGGCGATAAAGAAGCCGATGGTAAAGAGGGTATAATGCAGCAGCCTTTTCAGTGCGGCTTGAACGCCGTAGTCGATCTTGCGAGGTGTCATGTAATGGGCATCGGCAAGGGCCTGCAAGACCCAGGACACCAGATTGGTCAGGTAGAGGACCAGTATCACCATGGAGACCATGTAGACCGAAATGCTGAAGCCGCCAATCGTATATTCGTAGCTCAAAAGTGTTGACAGGGCTTCATCTGTGTCATTGTAGACGCCCCACACCACCAGCAGATATAGGCCGGCGTTGATCAGGATGAAAATGCGGGCCAGAGTCTTGAGCCGGTCGCCGGTGCTGATGCCCAGCTTGATGACCAGTTGCCGAGCCATGACCCAGTCAAGACGCAATAACTCGGTGATGCCGCCATCGGCCAGATGAATCATCATGCGCACCATAAAGACGATGATGATGGTTCCGAGCACGGCTTCGATCAGGTGGATCGAGAGGGTTGCGAAACCGAGCAGCGCCGTAACCAGACCAACCAGGGCGACCAGGCTGATCAGATAGAGTGAGGCCAGATATGGCCCGAATTTGCCCGGCTCCCTGCGCCGCCTGCGGCGAGCGATCAGCAGGCAGGCTGGGGCAGCAATGGCGCAAAGAAGAACTTCATAAAGCTGGTAAGCGGGTGTCGGCAGGCCGCTGACTTTGAGGACTTCCGATACCAGATAGACAATGGCTAAAGCAATGATCAAACGTCTGCGACGGTTGTTCTCAGCCATGGCTGCAACCAGAACGGTGCCGGCGATCATTGCAATCGTCAGCATGAGCCAACCCCAGGAGGGCGGGATGTTTTCGTAGAGGCTGCCGGTTGCCGCCAGAGTGACGAAGATGGCTCCGGCGATCGGGTGTTCAAAAAGGAATCGCCATTCAGAGGAAATCGGTCTGGATCTTTTGCGACGTAATGTAAGCAGGCTCACCAGTACGAGGGTGGAAATCAACTCCACAATGATAATCCAGCCGTGGCGTTGCCAGAATCCGTCAGGAAGCCTGATCGTCGAGATAAAATTTGCGCGGTATTCCGCAAACATCTCGGGGGTCAATTGCTGGTAATAGTCGAGACTGAACAGCGAAAAGGCATTCCGTCGGAAGGTCTCCTGCCGTAACTGCTCGAGAGTTTTGTCGATGAGCAGCAGTCGGCTGTCGAGAAGTTCCCGCTCCGCAGAAAACTCTTCCTGCACCTTGAGCATTTTTGTCGAGGCCGCAGAGATACGCTCAAGAAGATCGTCAATGTTCTTCCGGGTTTTGGTGAAGACGTCCTCCGGGATCTCGACTTCTGATTTGCGCAGAGCTTTATGCCACTTCTGCCAGAAGCTCTTTTCCTCTGTCCAGGTTGTGCGAAGGTCTTCAAGATTTTTGAAAAGCCCGGCAAGGACATCGAACTGCTCCTTCTGCTCCTTATCAATCTGTGAATAACGGGTCTCGGCCGTCATCAGGCGGTTGAGCGGCCAGTTGACAGCATCCTCCCAGTTGGTGAACTGTGCTTCCACCACCTTGAGTGCGTCGGCCACCTCGGCGAGTTTCTGATGGGCCTGCTCCAGTGTGTCAGCCTGGGCGATGACGGCCTCCGCAGCAGTCAAACCGGCGTTGACGGCATTCGCCTGAGGGATGACCTCATTGAGGCCTGGAAGCACTCTCTCTTCCACGGGCGTCTCTGCTGCGGGCGTCTCTGCTCCGGGAGCCACTTGGGCGCGGGATTGAGCGATGCCAGGGACCCAGGTTAGCAGGCACAGGCAAACTGTGAACCTGATGAGGTCCGTGAGTATGGAGTGTTTATGTCGCTTCATAACCACTTTTTCCTTCTGAAGAAGATGAGCATGCCGATCATGCAGGCAATCATCACCCCCCAGACTGCGAAGTAGCCCCAGTGCCATGTAAGCTCCGGGATATACTCGAAATTCATGCCGTAAACTCCGGCGATAAAGGTCAAGGGAATGAAGATGGACGCCATGATGGTTAAAACTTTCATGATTTCATTCATGCGATTGCTGACTGCCGACATGTAGAGGTCCTGTAAGCCTGAGATCGAGTCGCGAAAAATTTCCACCGTGTCGAGCACCTGGACCGTATGATCATAGAGGTCGCGTAGAAAGATCCGGGTCCCTTCAACGACGACGGGGGATTCTTCTTTATACAGTTCACTTATGACTTCGCGCAGAGGCCACACCGACTTACGCAACATCTGCAGCTGGCGTTTATAGTGGTGAATTCTGGCCAAAGTCGATTTGTCAGGGTCATTGATCAGATCTTCTTCAAGTTGGGCCAGATTGTCACCGACTTTCTCCAGAATGTGAAAGTAGCTGTCGACAATTGAATCGACCAGGGCGTATGTCAGATAATCGGGGCCACGTTGGCGGATTCTGCCATGGCTGCGTTGCAGACGGCCCCGGACCCCTGCAAAGACGTCCCCCTCGCGCTCCTGAAAAGTGAGCACGTAGTGCGGGCCGAGAACCATGCTGACCTGCTCCGTATCAATGGCCTGCGTGTCGTCATCGAAAAAAAGCATCTTGAGAATGATCAGGCAGTAACCTTCCATCTCTTCGACCTTGGGCCTGTGCTGGGTATTGAGTATGTCTTCAAGAGCCAGCGGATGCAGGCCGAAATGCTGGCCGAACTCTTCAATGATGCCGATGTCATGGATACCGCTCAGATTGATCCAGCTGACCGAGGGCGTTTCCTTGCAGGAGGCAGCTTCGCTGAGGCTGATGTCGGTACGCGTTGTAAACTGCTCCTGACTGTAGTCAATCAGGCTGATGAGCGGTTGCTCGGTTCTCTGCCTGCCGACATGAACCAGAGTGCCTGGCGGCAGGCCGATTTCCTTGGCTTTGATCTTGAACATCTCCCTGTTGAGAGGATGTTTCAAAAAGTCGAGATTGAGCAGTTTTTTCGGATGCATAGCTAATTTGCTCCTTAAACAGGCAGGAAACTTTTTACCTTTTTATCTCTCAAGACCGAAATCCTCTTCAGTGAGATTTGATGCGTAATCATCAAGGATAATCTCGGCTCCACCCAAATTTTCCACTCGGGCAAGGTTGACCAGCGCGTCACCCTCATGAACCAACGGCAAGGTCAGCTGGCCGATGATGACACCGGTGAGGGGTGCGTGGACGGCCTCGCTCTCATCACCCAGCGGGTCATTGATTACTCCAAGCAGGGCGCCCTTGCGGACCAGGCTGCCGAGTGACGCATGTTTGAAGAAAACGCCGCTCCTGGGAGCACGCACCCAGCTGGTTTTTTTCGAGATCAACGGTTCCTTGGCACGAGCCTTGTGGCTCTTGGGCAGCATGCCGATCGCCCGCATGACGTTGAGTATGCCGCGGATTCCTGAACGGATGGCATTTTCGTTGAAATACAGGGCTTCACCGGCTTCGTAGAGGAGAACCGGCATCCCCTGCTCGGCGACCGCTTCGCGCAGAGAACCATCACGAATCTCTGAATGAATGATCATCGGCGTGCCGAAGGCTTTGGCCAGTCGCAGGTTTTCTGCGTCGTCGATCGAGGTACGGATCTGTGGCAGGTTGCTGCGGTAGTTCGAGCCGGTGTGGATGTCGATACCGTGGGTGGCCCGGCAGACAATCTCCTGCATGAACAGGTGAGCAATCCGACTGGCCAGAGACCCCTTCGCCGATCCCGGGAAAGAACGGTTCAAATCGCGCCGGTCAGGAAGGTAGCGCGAGTGCTGAATGAAACCAAAAGGGTTGACAACCGGCACCGCAAGCAGGGTGCCCTTCAGCCGTGTCAGGGCCTTGTTGCACAGCAGCCGCCGGATGATTTCAACGCCGTTGATTTCATCGCCGTGAATGGCCGCACTGACGAAAAGGGTTGGTCCTTCCAGTTTGCCGTGTACGACGTGAACCGGCAGGGTCACCTCTGAGTGAGTGTAGAGCCGGGCCATCGGCAGGTCGATCGTGGCACGATCTTCAGCATTAATCTCTACATCGCCAAAAGCGAAGGGTTTTTGGCGCTTCATCCCCTGCCCCGAGTCTTGGTGTTGCCCGGTTTCCCCTGTTTCTCGATGAAGTCGATAATCATCCCGGCGACGTTTTTCTCCGTTGCCTTCTCGATGCCTTCGAGCCCCGGTGAAGAGTTGACCTCCATAATAACCGGCCCATGGTTGGAGCGCAGCAGGTCGACGCCGGCAACGTTCAAGCCCATGATCTTGGCGGCCCGTACTGCGGTCAGGCGTTCCTGAGGTGTGAGTCTGACAATACTGGCATTCCCGCCACGGTGCAGGTTGGAACGAAATTCTCCTTCTCCACCCTGACGCTTCATGGACGCGACCACCTTGTCGCCAATAACAAAACAGCGTAGATCGGCTCCACCGGCCTCTTTGATAAATTCCTGGACCAGAATATTGGCTTTCAGTCCTCGGAAGGCTTCGATAACACTTTCCGCAGCTTTGTCAGTCTCAGTTAAAACCACGCCGATCCCCTGGGTTCCCTCAAGCAGCTTGATAACCAGCGGTGCTCCACCGGCCAGATCGATCAGATCTTTGGTATATTGGGTCGAATGGGCGAACCCTGTGACGGGTAAGCCAATGCCCTTGCGGGCAAGCAGCTGCAGGCTGCGCAGCTTGTCACGCGAGCGACTGATTGCTACAGACTCGTTGATGTTGTAGACCCCCATCATTTCGAACTGGCGGACGACGGCTGTGCCGTAAAAGGTAATCGAAGCCCCGATGCGTGGAATAATAGCATCGAATCCGCTCAGCTCTTCACCCTTGTAATGGATGGTCGGCCGCTGGCTGGCGATCGTCATGTAACAGAGGAGAGGGTCTATAACGCGGACGTCGTGACCTTTTTTCTCAGCCTCTTCGGCCATGCGACTGGTTGAATAGAGCTTCGAGTTTCTCGAGATAATAGCGATTTTCATTACTTGAGGATCCTCCTGGGAGGCTGTCCAACAATAAAAGCCCGGCTGCAAACCCAGCATTATAGTCCATATTTCAGCTTCTTTTTGCCCCTTAGCTACGGCTATGAGGCTGCAAACGAGCTAAAATCTGTTATCAATTTCTGGATTTCGCTTCGGCCTCTATGGTCGGACAGTCTCCTGGTATTTGTATCGTTTTCGACCTGTGAGATAAGATTTGTCCGGAATGACCTGCAGCCCCGCCATCGCTGTCCGACCCAGCAACATACGGAACTTCATGTTGTCGCGATTGGTCAGCGTCATCTCAATTTGACGGGGCAGATCACCAATTACAACGACTGTTTCTATGACGTAACGCATTTCGCGGTGCCCGCCGGAGTCACTGACGGCACGAAAGTCCATGACCGGCGCTTCGCAGATGATTTCCACGTCCAGTCGTTTCTGCAGAGGGTGCACGCCGAAGCGGACCATCTGCCGACCCTCTGCAGAGAAAGGCTCTACGAAAAAAGCATGTAACGCCGAGGTCCGCGCGCCCGTGTCGATCTTTGCTTTGATCGCCGGAATCTGGAGTTCTGGAAGCTCTAACCATTCACGCCAACCGATTTTCATCTGCTCCATAGCTGCCTCGTCCGGTGTTTATCTGTTCAATTCTAACTTATTGTGCTAATTAATCACGGATAGTCTGAGAGTCTCCTGGGTATCTTGTACTTTTAATGGGTTATACTGTACAAGCAGAAAGGTTCTCCGCCCCGCATTTTGATATCGATTTTTAACCCCGGGTTCAACTGCAAGGGTTGTGTTTAACCTGGCTTGCCTCCGACGTAGGAATGAACTTACCGCACAAGACACGAGTTCTGGAAGGTTTGAGACAAATAGTATGAAAGATTATTTCCCAAGTCGGTGGCAAGAGGTTTTACGCCATAATAACCTGGATAGCTTCGAGACCTTGTGGGCTATGCAGCTTGAGTGGTTCGAAGAGCCCAATCAGCGGCGGGGCGGCTGGAGTGGAGTGTCACGTTGTGATCTGACGTTACTTGATGGCGGCAAAGTCGGGGTTTTCATCAAGAGGCAGGAGAACCATATTACCCGAACCCTGCTGCACCCTTTCGGAATGTCGACGTTCATTCGCGAGATGCAAAATATCCTGCTTTTCAAGCAGGCGGCAATCCCGGCTCTCGAGCCGGTTTATTTTGCCGTGCGCAAGGTCGAGGGGAATCTGCGTGCCATCCTTTGCACCGAAGCTCTGGATGGATATGAACCCTTGGAAGACCTGACAGACGGCTGGTTAAGAGATGGCTGGCCGGATAGAAAAAGCCGTCACCGGTTGATGGCGGCCGTCGCTTCGGTGATGGCCAGAATGCACGACCACAAGATTCAGCACAATTGTTTTTACCCGAAACATATCTTTGTCCGTTTTGCCGGGGACGAAATCAGCGTCCGTATTATCGATCTGGAAAAAGCCAAGGTGAAGAGGTTCCGTCGTCACGCAAGCTTTAGGGATCTCTATGCCCTTAATCGACATGCTAGGGGGTGGAGTCGCACAGACCGACTGCGCTTTTTCCTGCTCTACCTCGGTCGTGACCGGCTGGATTCCGAAGCCAAGAAGCTTTGGCGCCGGATCGTCAAACGCACCATCATCAAGGCCAAAAACTGACTCTCCACATGGCGACTGCTGTTCTCTACTGCTTTATTATAAGCACCGACCCGCTTTTGTCGGGCATGGGAACGGGCAGTTCAACTTTATCGGCGAAGAAATCATCCACGGCTTTGCGCGCCCCGATCCAGGCGTTGTAATCGTGAACCAGAATGATGCCCCTGGTGCTCATCCGCGGATAAAAATATTTGAGGCCTTCCATGGTTGGTTCATAGAGGTCGGCATCGAGGTGGACAAAGGCGAATTTTTGCTCGGGAAAATCTTCCGGCAGACTGTCGGGGAAGTAACCCTGGTGGAAAGTGACCTTGTCGTTCTGCGGGGAGATGAACTGCTTAACCTGTGCAATTGAAGTGTCTGAAAATTTACTGCCCCTGGTTTCGAAGTCCGTATGTCCCTTTTCTGCGCTGACGCTTCTGTCGGTAAAGCCCTCGAACGTGTCGAACAGGTGCAGCTGTCGTTCCGGCACGTAGTGATGAATCAGTCTTGCGGTATTCCCTTTGTAAACCCCGAGTTCTGCGCAAGCGCCCGCTATTTTTTTTTCCACCAAAGTCCTCAAAATGAGAGTGATCATGTCCCGGCGCGTATTGTCCCAGGGCTCGAGGTTTTTAATCTGACGCTTGCCTTCATCCCCTTTGGGATAGAACCCACCGGTCTCGCTGCGCAGCGAGGCATTGTTCCAGCGGGACCTGGGGTTGATGTCCATTTGTCCCTGCAGGAAGAACGAACTGTTTTGAAAAAATGGCGTGAACTTTTTTAAAATCGACTTGGCAAGTTTCATCGCTTGCGAGCCTCCTACAGTTTTGTTGAAAGGAATCAGGACACAAGACGATAGCTTGAAGAGTAAAGTGAATCAAGTTGAAAGGCGACCAGGGCATTGTGTCTATTGAAGTACAGACAGAAACATGGCAATGAGACGCCACGATTTATTGCATGGTCTGGTTGCCGGGCTTGCGAGGGGGGGGGGGAGGAAGCGCATACCTTTTTTTGTGAGGAGCCGTAGCTTAGAATGAGCTTGCTCCCGTTTCAACCACGTTACAAGTGCCTGTTTTGGTCCTCATGTTACGGAGGCTTCCCCCTGTCATCGTGAATGAGTGATGAAATGACCCGTCAGTTCGGTTTATCACTATCTCCCGCGTATAAAAGTTCTTATCCAAGCCTAATTTCATATTGTATTTAACTTCAACGATACTAGTTTGGTATTGATCGGAGCAGTACTCCCCGGCCTCTTTGCATGCCAGCTCAGAAAATTTATCATGACCTTCAAGCAGTAATTCGATTTGAGGGCCTTTATCATCAAGAGTCAGTTTGTAAGTATCGCTGAATGGCCAGGGGCCGGCTTGCCAGCGGTCTTCGGCTGTCGCTGCTGTGCTCGGGCTGAAGTCAATCATCTTCTCTTCACCCGAACATTGCAGCGTTACGACAAGCATTTCTTCTCTTGCCGGTTGCCTGGTTTCGACAGGGTTTTCAGCAGAAGGAGCTGCAACAGATGGTTGAGTGTCCAGTTGAACAAGCTGTTCTTTTTGGGAGCTTTGACCGATATAGAAAGAGCTCAGTGCGACCACTATCAATAAGATAATTATTGAGATAGCAGAGGTTTTTTTCGAAAAGAGCTCCTTGATGTCGAAATAGCTCGCGTTTCTATTGGCCTGCAGATCTACCGAAAAGCGCTCGCCGCATTTTGGGCATAAGGCTTTGAACCTGGGCTTGGCGGGTAAAGATTGTTTGGGAACCGATTTGCCGAAACCACATTTTGGGCACCTGAGCTTCATCTGTCTCACCTTGGAAACATCCGCAAAAAAACTCATTGAAGATAAATATAAGAAAACCGCTGATCAGCGAGTCGCCGAAAAGCGGTTTTCTGGACAAGAAGTTTGATGATCAGAAAACTTACTTGTAAGGGGCACAAGGTACGAGTCTCAAGCCATTCACTACTTTTTATTTCGGCCTCCGGTTGACAATTTAGTTGCCGACAAAATACAAAAAAAATAAAACTTAATCAAGCTATATTCATCGGCAAACGGGCTGTGAATGCTGAACTATGAGTCTGATCCCGGAGTCAAAGCATCGACTGACACAGGTTACAGTCGCTCTGTTTACAGCTGCTCATCCTTTAAGTCTGGCTGCAATCTTGGCAACGTGGCGGCCCTGGAATTTCGCAATTTCCAATTCATTCTCACTCGGTTGCCGACTTCCATCGGTGCCGGCCAGGGTCGAAGCTCCATAGGGTGTCCCTCCGGTTATTTCATCCATATTCATCAAGCGTGATTCGCTGTATGGAACGCCAACGATCACCATGCCATGATGCAAAAGTGTTGAGTGAAAGCTGGTAATCGTGGTCTCCTGGCCGCCATGTTGAGTTGCCGTAGACGTGAACACGCTGCCAATTTTGCCAACCAGGCCGCCCTGCATCCAGAGTTGACCTGTTTGATCGAGAAAATTACGCATCTGAGCGGTCATATTGCCGAATCGTGTCGGTGTGCCGAAGATAATTGCATCAGCGTCTGCCAGTTGATCCGGGGTTATGACCGGTATGTGTGAGAAGCTTTCTCGGGCAGCCTTTGCGCCTGATTTCTCCAGTGCGTCATCAGACATCAATTCAGGGACCTGGTATATGACGACGTCGGTACCCTCAACGTCGTTTGCCCCTTTTGCAACGGCCTCAGCCAGTTGATAGACATGACCATACATACTGTAAAAGACGATTTGAATTTTGACAGACATATCACTCCTCCTTATTGTTGTTGTTGATTAAAATTAGCAAAGGTGAGCCGACTGTCAATCTTGTCGTGTCGTTTAGGGGTTTTATGGTGGCGCAACGGGCTTTCCTTTGCTTGCTGGGTGCACCTGACAAACAGGAAGAGGCCACCATTTTCACGGTGGCCTCTTCTCATGTAATGCAAGAATCTGGACCTCTCACAGTAGCCCCCCTGGCGGTAGGCCCCCAGGGAAAAGGTTTGCCGGGATCAGGCGAGGTCGAAGCGATCCAGGTTCATGACCTTGTCCCAGGCCGCGATAAAATCGCGCAGAAACGGTTCCTGAGAGTCCATGCAGGCATAGACTTCGGCAAGGGCGCGCAGCTGCGAGTTCGAGCCGAAGATCAGATCGACACGTGTGCCGGTCCACCTGAGATCACCCGTTGCCCGGTCACGACCCTCGTAAATATCGTCGGCTTCCGGGGTTGCCTGCCAGGTGGTTTGCATGTCGAGCAGGTTGACGAAGAAGTCATTGGTCAGCGTCCCTGGCCGCTTAGTGAAAACACCGTGTTGAGACTGCTCAAAGTTGGCATTCAAGACGCGCATGCCGCCAACCAGAACTGTCATCTCCGGAGCAGTCAAGGTCAGCAAATGTGCCCTGTCGATCAGCAGCTCTTCTGCCGATACGCTGTATTTGGCTTTCTGATAGTTACGGAAGCCGTCCGCCACCGGTTCCAGGGCGTCGAATGCCTCCACGTCGGTTTGCTCTTGCGAGGCATCTGTGCGTCCCGGTGTGAAGGGGACGGCCATTGCAAAGCCGGCATTCTGTGCTGCTTGCTCGAGTGCTGCGCATCCTCCGAGGACAATCAAGTCGGCCAGGGAAAGTCTCTTTCCGCCTGTTTGGGTACTGTTGAACTCTGTTTGGATTCCCACAAGGGTCTGCAGCACAGTCTCCAGTTGGGCCGGCTGGTTCACTGCCCAGTCCTTCTGCGGGGCGAGGCGGATGCGTGCGCCGTTGGCACCACCGCGTTTGTCCGAGCTACGGAAGGTCGACGCCGACGCCCAGGCTGTTGAGACCAGTTGCGAGACAGTCAGCCCCGAGTCGAGAACTTTGCCCTTGAGGACAGCGATGTCCTGTTCGTTAAGCAACTCATGCGTGACCGAGGGAACCGGATCCTGCCAAATCAAATCTTCTGCAGGGACTTCCGAGCCGAGATAACGCGAGCGTGGGCCCATGTCACGGTGAGTCAGTTTGAACCAGGCGCGGGCGAAGGCGTCGGCGAATTTGTCGGGGTTTTGCAGGTAGTCGCGCGCGATCGGTTCGTAGATCGGGTCAAAGCGAAGAGAAAGATCTGCCGTGGTCATCATTGGCCGGTGTTTCTTCGACGGGTTATGTGCGTCAACCACCATGTCCTCTTCGTCCACGTCCTTGGCCAGCCATTGCCAGGCACCGGCGGGACTCTTGACCTTTTCCCATTCGTATTTGAATAACACCTTCAGATAACCCATGTCCCACTTGATCGGGTTCGGCTTCCAGGCCCCCTCGATGCCGCTGCTGATCGTATCTCCTCCTTTGCCACTGCCGAAGCTGCTCATCCAGCCGAGGCCCTGTTCCTCGATGCCGGCGGCTTCCGGATCGGGGCCGACATGGCTGGCGTCACCGGCACCATGACATTTGCCGAAGGTGTGTCCGCCTGCGACCAGGGCGACGGTTTCCTCGTCGTTCATCGCCATGCGGGCGAAGGTCTCGCGAACGTCATGGCCCGAAGCCACGGGGTCCGGGTTGCCGTCCGGGCCTTCCGGGTTAACGTAGATCAGGCCCATCTGCACGGCTGCCAGGGGGTTTTCGAGGTCACGGTCCCCTGAATAACGGCTTTTGGGATTGTCGCTTGTCGCCAGCCATTCACTTTCGGAGCCCCAGTAAATGTCCTCTTCCGGCTCCCAGATGTCTTCGCGACCGCCGCCGAAACCGAAGGTCTCGAAGCCCATTGACTCCAGCGCACAGTTACCGGCAAGGATCAGCAGATCAGCCCAGGAGATTTTCCGGCCGTATTTTTGTTTGATCGGCCAGAGCAAGCGGCGTGCCTTGTCGAGGTTGACGTTGTCCGGCCAGCTGTTGAGCGGTGCAAAACGCTGGTTGCCGGACCCGCCACCGCCGCGGCCGTCGCCCATACGGTAGGTGCCTGCGCTATGCCACGCCATGCGGATGAAGAGCCCACCGTAATGACCGTAATCGGCAGGCCACCAGTCCTGTGAGTCTGTCATCAGCGCATAAAGGTCCTGCTTTAGTGCATCAAGGTCGAGGCTCTTGAACTCTTCAGCGTAGTTGAATTCCTCGCCCATCGGGTTGGAAAGTGGGGAATGCTGGTGCAGAATATGAAGGTTCAGCTGGTTCGGCCACCAATCGCGATTCGAGGTGCCGCCGCCGGCAACCTGCCTGCTGGTTCGACCCGTTACCGGGCACTTGCTTTCGGGATTCATAAACTTGCCTCCTTTGTTATAAATTCTTTGATACGAAACACCACAGTACAACGAATCAGGATGATTTTGCAGGACATTTCGAAAATTTTAATCGCCGTCGTCATCATTATGTGACTGGTTGGAAGAACGCGCACATTTCCTTGCACAGCGCCAGCTGTGTCAGGAATACCTCTATTGCCTCACAGCATGTCGATGGAATACTGCTGATACCGCTGTTTGGGCCTGTGGGTCACAACACTAAAAAACTGTTCATCTACACGTTTCTGTCACCAAGAAATTATCTTTAGCTGCGGCCTTTTTACCTTGCTTCCGGTTAGTTAAGTAAAAATCGTGCTGCAGCAACAAAATCTCCGGTTTCAAGATGGCACCGGGGTTGCAGATTAACGCTTTCATCATATTGAAGTCGGTTTGTGGGACCATAACAGTTATAAGGAGCAGCAATTATATGATCAACTATTCGCAATTCATGATGGGGCGTTTGCTCTCATTAATTTTTCTTTCTCTCTCTTTGTTTGTCGTCGGACTTGCGGGTTTCCAATTTGTAGAAGGACTCAGCGATGGCAGTGAAATGGTCAGCATCCTGATTAAATCTGTCAACACCAGCATCATCGCTCTGGCTGTTTTTGAATTGGGAATTGGAATCGGCAAGGAGTATGGAAAGCAAACCAAGGACGAGGATCATACCTATATTGTGATGCGCCGCACGATTTCACGTTTTGTCGGTACTGTCTGTATTGCCCTGGTCCTTGAGGGACTGATTATGATCATTAAATACAGCCAGCTCGATTTGGCCGGCAACCTCTTCTACCCGGTCGGTATTCTGATAGGAGCCAGCGTTTTACTGGCCAGCATGGGGCTTTTCCTGCAAATGACCAGGGCAGATTGTGAAAAGTTGCACAATAAATTGAAACTGCCCCTTGTCAGTCATTTGCCGAAAGACAGCCAGGGTCGAACCCACGACAGCCAGAGTCAATTTCAAAGGCGTCGTGTCGTCAGGCGGAAGGCTTGAGTGTTTTTCGTCCGGAAACGGCCCTTTCCCCGCAATCTCTGCATCAATCTGCGGATTTGATTGTGCGGTGTACAGTGCTACGCCTCCGCTCAACTCCTTGATTTCCTTGACCTTGCGGAAAAAATTGCACGTTTCCAGATCGAAAACTAAGCCGTATCTATGCCGAGGACTCGTGCTCAGTAGATTTTTCGCTTGGAGAAGGTTGAGCCGAGGACACTGAAGGTGTTCTCCACAATGAACAGGCAGTGTGGGTCGTTAAGGAAGACGATCTCTTCCAGACGTTTGAGCTGGATGTTGTTGACGACGATCAGCAGAACGGTTTTCTTGACCTTTTTGTAAGCACCGATTCCCGGTAGCATGGTGGTGCCGATTCTCATCTTTTCCATGACCTGATCGGCAATTTCATCCGGTTTTTCAGAAATGACAAGGGCCATTTTCCGTTGATTGAACAAAGACAGGCAGTAGTCCATTGTCATTGAAGTGATGAAGACTGCGATCATCGATGCAATGACGAGATCATTGTCCAGGCTTACAAAGCTGGAGCTGAACAGTGCAAAGTTATAGAAGAAGAAGAATTTGCCAAGGCCTATGTTGTACTTTTGGTAGAGAATAATCCCCGCGATATCAAGCCCGCCGTTCGAGCCGAGGGAACGCAAAACCATGCCGGTGCCGACGCCGATTATGACACCAAAGGTGACGGCGGCATAGAGCTGATCGTGAATGTTGATTTGAAAGTCGACGAGCATATAAAATGCCGAAAGAGAGAACATGGCCAGGGAACTGTAGGCAAGGAACCGTTTTGTAACGAAAATATAACCGAGAATGAACATCGGTATATTTAACAACATATAGATCACACCGGTATTAAGCACTCCGGTGATGTAATAAATCAAGGTTGCCGTGCCGAACAAGCCACCGGGTACAAACCCCTGAACTTCTCCCAAGGCTTTGAAACCAATTGCCTGTATAAGAGAGCCGACCACGATAAGACTGCAATTCCAAAACACCGAATAGGGAAGTTTGCGAGCGATTTTAACCATGTTTAAATCTCCGGGTTGCCTGTTTAAAAAGGGCTTGTTTTATGACATCCAGCCTGTTGCGCTGTCAAATCAATTCGACCCTTTTCTATGAAACGGGTTCAGACCGGCAAGGCTTTTGATGGAGGGCTTCTGCGGTTAACAGGGATAATCATCGGGGCGAAATTGCCCGATTTGACTCCATGCCGCAGAGATGTTAGCGTAGCTTATCTTAAGTCATGGCGGCGTTCTCCTTCCGAACGATCTGACCATAGACCCGCAAACGAGGAGGATCGAAGCTGCCCTTGGCAGTTTCGGGACGAACCCTCAACCTCAGGGGCAGCACTGGATTGAAGCGTTCCGTTTCAAGACCGGGTGCGGGTGGCCCTGCCGCAACAACAATCAATACGCGCGATTAACAGACACGCTGCTGTTTGGCTGAAAAACCATCCTGATGCGGAGCTTCCTCCGCCTTCCTCCTGTGCATTCGCCTGATGCAGATGTCTCCGACGCGACCCTTTGCCATCTTGTAGACAGGGCATGAGGCGCTCAGCATAACTCACGACAACAGAGGATGAATAGCTGTGCCTATTTACTCGAACGCGCAACAGAACATTGCAGAACAACTCTCTATAGAAAAAATTGCTATCTCGAAATGGAAAGGACTGGACAAGCCTGTTCAGACGGGAGGCACATCACCTTTACCAAACATGGCTACCAATTCGCCAAAACCTAACCAATAACACTCAGATCTCAGGTCAGTTTGAGAGTATGACGTTTGCTACAAAGCTCTCTGAGCCTTTGAGGAAAGGACAGCATGGAAATCAAGGTCAACAACAATGATGTCAATTATGCACTCAAGAAACTGAAGCGAAAGTTGCAGCAGGAGGGCATGTTTCGCGAGCTGCGCAACCGGCGCTCCTACGAAAAACCGAGCGTGCGCCGCCGCCGCAAGACCCAGGAGGCGCAGCGCCGTCTGCGCAAAAAGCTGCGCAAGCTGCAGAGTCGCTAACCAATGTCCATCCGCAAATCCCGGGTGCACAGAGTGAAGTTATCGAGCTGAAGTGAATACAAACAGCAACCAAATCAAGGGTTTAAAAGGAGAGGTCATGCCTGAAGAAGGTAGTTTAGCGAATTGCAAGGAAGAATGGCAGGTTCAGATGGGCAATTTTGTCAACACCATTGAACGTCTTGAAGAGCATATCAACCTGACCGATCAGGAACGCCAGGTCTTGCAGGAAAACCGCACCACCTGGGGGACGACACCCTATTTCGCTTCGCTTATGGACCCCGATGACCCCAACTGCCCGATCCGTAGACAGGTGATTCCTTCACGGGCAGAGCAACGGAACACTTTCGGCATGGATGACTACCTGATGTGGAAGGAGAATCGCGCCACGCAAGAGGACCGTCCGGACAGCATCGCCCGCCAATACGAAGATCGCGTTGCTTTTACCGTCACTCAGAACTGTGGAATCTACTGTCGCCACTGCTTCCGCAAGGAGTTGGTGGTCGATGGTGACCTCGAACTCGATTTTAACGTTGATGAGGGCCTGGCCTGGATCGGCAGCCATCCCGAGGTCAGGGATGTCCTGATCACTGGCGGCGATCCGTTGCTGTTACCGGATGAACAGATCTCCTACTTGATCGACTGCCTGCGACGTATGCCGCATATCGAGATGATTCGCTTTGGCTCACGCGTACCGATTGTCCTGCCGCATCGCATTACCGAGAATTTGAAGACCATCCTCGGCGAGTATCACAACGTGCCGATCTGGATCAACACCCAGTGCAATCACCCCAAAGAGCTCACCAAGGAGACGGCCTGGGCCGTTTATGACCTGATGACCTGCGGCATCAACGTCGGCAACCAGGCCGTTCTTCTCAAGGGGATCAATGATGATGTCGAAACCTTCCGGGAACTGCACCAGAAACTGCTCAAGGTTCGCATCAAACCCTATTATGTCTTTTACTGCGAACCGGCCCCGGGGATCGATCATTTCCGGACCCCGGTAGAAAAAGGCGCAGAGCTTATTCGCGACGCCCTGCGCGGACACACCACCGGACTGGCTCAACCGATGCACGTGATCGCCACCAACATCGGTAAAATTCCGTTAATGCCAGACTACTATATCACCGGCAAAGATGAGCAGTCCTACCACTTGCGCAACCACAAAGGCGAGACAACGCGCATCCCCAATATGCCGGAGTAGGCCTGAATCTGGCTTTTGGGGCTCTGCAACGGAAGTTTTCCGTCAGTGATCTCTATTGTCCGGAACCGGATGGACACTCCTTAGCGGGTCAGGACCTTTTTGGTGTTGTAGAGCAGACTTGCCTGGTGGACGGGCTTAACAAGATAGTCAATAGCACCGTATTTTTTCGCCTCAACCATGGTATTTACGCCAGGGCTGCCCGTGATCATGACAATGCTGCAGTCTGGCTGGAGACCTTTCAGTCTCTCAATTGCTGCAATGCTGTTCTCTGCACCAAAGCCGATATCTAGATAAAGTAAATCAAAAGATTCTTGCTGCATCTTGTTGAAACAATTCGACAATGAATCTGCTGTCTCAACGCGATATCCCTCGTCGCGCAAGAACTCGGCAAAGGTGAAGCGAATGCTTTCTTCATCATCAGCAATCAGAATATTATGTCTCATAAAAACTCGCACCTTGAAATATTTAGAAGTTTGTTTGCTCGGGGAGCAGGTTAATAGCAGGTAAATAAACAAAGCAATGCTTATGCCAGTGCAGAACGCCTTGCGGGAAAGGGCGCGTTGATTAATGAGATGTTGTATTTTTTCAGTGGTTTAGCTGGTCTGATCTGGTTTGAATGTGACGGCACTGTTGTACCCATTTGTGTGACAGTAGCATTCGGATGTCACAGAAAGTGCCACGCTTTGACACAATTGTGGACTGGGCTCATCATCGCAACCCGCCGTGACAGCATTCGAACCAGCGCCCAAAGTTCCTACAGTGGCAAAGAAAACGCCCCCGCAGCAGACTGCGGGGGCGCAGACATTCATTGTCCCGGGCAAGAGCGACCAACAGCTCCCTGTCCAGGTTGCCCGGCAATCGGGCCCTTCAGACTTGAGATCAGTAACCCTTCTTCACAGGCTCGACATCTTCATTCTTCTCAGGCATCATGCCATCATCCTTTTCACCGAATTCCGGCGCCAAACCGAAAAACTCCTGCTGATCGCTTTCGGGAGCCAGTGAACGCAGGGTCTTATCGTTGGCCGTCCCGGTTACTTCCAGGTCGCGGTCGGTCTGATACTGACGGATCGCTGCGGTCGTGTCCGGCCCGATAATGCCGTCGGCATTGCCGACCTCGTAGCCCTCTTCCTTCAGCAGGTTCTGAAGTTCGCGAACCTGATCCTCACTCAGAGAGGCTGCCTCTTGCTGCTGGTCCATCGTTGCCAGGCCTGACGATTCCATGGCGGACGACTCCATGCCCGACTCAACCGCCGAAGATTTGTCCGAGGATTTGTCGTCGTTCCAACCCTGGCCGCTAGCCATCGCCAGGCCAGCAAGACCAAAACATGTCACGAGAGCTGTTGATGTGATAAAAATCGATTTCTTCATAAGACTTCTCCTTAAGCTTTCTTTTTTCCAATGTTTAAATTTCGCAGCACACTGATTGTCACGACACCCACGCCTGACTACCAGACAGGACATCAGTGAAATCGAGTGACTTCTTCAAGATTAGCTGCCTAGATATCTCTTTATAACAGGAGGAAAATTGAAGTCTATAAACAAAAAGAACGAAAAAACAATATATTAGGGTTGAAATTTAAACCAACTGTAAAGGTGATGAACAGTAGAAAACGGTAGGCAAATACTGGAATGGGGGTTGGACTGTCCTGGTTGCTCAGCTCTGATTGTGTGGCGGTGACGGCAGTTTTTTGAGAAGGGAATGGGGAACGATGACGGTTATACCGGTGGGACTCTTGAAAAGATCCAACGGCAACTGCACGGCAGGAAAGTCGGCTCCACTCACGCGCATGGCCGGAATCTGGATTTCGCCGGATTCGATGAATTCGATGATGTCGCCCAGATGCGCCAAGCCGATAGTCAACATTGCGCTAGCCGGCGCACCGTGGCCCCGGCGGCTGGCCTGCGCAAGCACCGCCGGCACACCCTGAAGTATGGCTGCCGAACGGCACTTCTGCAAGTATTCGAGCCGTCTGTTGATCACTGCTCCCATGTTGTCTGGAGCCTCTGAACCGGCACTTAAAGATTCCCGCACATTGTAATAGAGTTCACGATCTTCGATCTGCTCAAGATCGATACCGTAATATTTATGCAAGAGCATCTCGGCATTGACAAACTCTGACGTATCGTTCAACCAGCGCGCTAATGTGGTGCCGTCGAAACCGACATCAGAGATAGCTGCCGGCTCAGCAACTGTCCAGCTGCCGAAAAACCCTTCGGGCAGAAGAAGGCCGACCTGCCGACGACGGATCAGCCATTCACCGATGCGGAAGGTTTCGATCTGCGCCTGGAGGGTTTCGGCTCCATTGGCGCCGGTGACAACGCTGCGATGGCTATTGGCAATAATAAACAGTTGCGTTGGAGCATCGTGATTCATCTGGAAGACGACTGCGCCGAATTCGTCCGGGATGTCGGTAACTGTTGCCGCCAGAGCATTGGCTGCCGACAGCAGCCACACCAAGCTGAGCAGAATCAAAGCACGTGTGAAACTTGTACGGAGTCCGCTGGGTTTTGCGCAAGACCGTGGAGAATTAAGATACCGCGAAGAGTTAGGACTAAGCATCAGGAATTTCTATTACCTGTGAAGGCGAAGAATTTGTGATCTCTCAACCTTTAGTTGTATATATCTTTTCCATAGGATGACGAAAGTTTGTTGTCTTTCCGCAACTATCGTTACATTGCCATAAAGAAAGATGGTAAGTCAACGACGCATACGAAAAAAAAAGCACTATTTTACAGTTGGTTGCAGCATTGCAAGCAGGAGAGCCCCGGGAAAAGGGAAAGAGAAATTTCAAGTGGGTTTGGTAGGGAAGGTCGTGTCTCGGGTTTCAAGTCTGACTATGATACGCACCCTCACACGGTTGGCCGCTATGCACTGCTGGCCGCTGTGCACTGCTGGTCGCTATGCACTGCTGGTCGCTATGCACTGCTGGTCGCTATGCACTGTTGACTGAGTTGTCCAACAGGATGCAAATATCCATGAGCCAGGCTGCCCTGGAAGTTTCTTGTTTTAAAGTGGCCGACTCTTAATTTATCGATTAGCGGGTAGGTTGAAGCAATTTCCTGGTTGCCTTGCCAAGGCGGAACATCATTATGCCGTTTGCTACGCCTTCGCCAGTTTTTGAACCTATGGCCGTTGTAATTGTCGATGCGACCTGACCAACATGGTCTGCAACAGTATCGTTTAAAGAGTCTACAAACGATTCGGAGATATCCT
Organism: Deltaproteobacteria bacterium; assembly: GCA_024636215.1. Next base: position 90,651 of record JAGXHL010000092.1, on the reverse strand, counting down.
GAAGTTCTCCTGCGATATATGCCTGGCCGATTGCATGAACCAGAACATAGGCGGCTGCGACTGTCCCAAATTTGAGATTGTAGAGTGTCATCATGTCTTTCACCATGGCTAGACTTAAGCCAAGAACAATGACTGTATCCAGCATGGGCAGGGGTGATATGGCCGTTTTAAGGGCAACTCTCCTGGCGTAAGATTTATGAATATTGGCAGCGGTTTCGTCTAGAGCCAGTTGGAATCCTGCGCGATACAAATCCAGCCACTTGTCAGAACTCAATGGTTGCGATCCGTCCAGTAGTTTTTTATGCGCTCGAGCCAAACTCGCAAAATGGTCCCTGGTCATACCTATTTCAAGGAAAGCCTCTTCTTTCTGAACAGGAAAACTTTTCAAATAATCTTTAAGTTTATCGACGGCTTCAACGCGACGCGCATAGGCAAGGTTCCTTAACTCTTCACGTTTGCTCAAGGCCTCAATAACGGCGAAATTTATCTGTTCATTTCTTTTAAGTTTTAAGGACAGCAGGAGGATTTTGATGACAAGCACCAAAACGATAAGCGCAACGAGAGACAAAAGGGCTCCCACGAGCCATTGAGACCAAAGAGGCAGAGTCTTGAGCTGTGACAAAAACGTAGTAACCTGGCCAACCAGGAGTAATATCAACACGGCAGCGACTGCCAACAATCCCCAAATGCATGTCCGCTTAAGCCATGATGGAAGCTGAAACCCTTTAAGCTCTTTGAATAACTGTGCAGAGAGGCGCTCTAACCTTTTCTGCTCAGCGGCAAAATCTTCTCTTCGATACTTCTCTTTTTCGCGGTTCGACATCGGACGGGCGGTTACATCTTTGGGTTCAGGTACCCCAAAGGGTATTTCCCCCTGTCGATGCCCCTCAGGTTTTCTCTGCTCTTCTGGTTTTCTCTGCTTTTCAGGGTCTGACTTATCGTCGGTTTGGGTTTTGACTCCTGCCGCCTCTCGCGAAGGATCATTCAAAGAAATATCATGTTCAGTCACTGTTTAGTCCTTTGTGATGAAAGAGAACACTTTGTCTAAACCATGTTGTTCAGGGGCTATCCCCCTGTTTGCCGGGACTCTTGGCAGAACAGTTGGAAACTTGTAGTCCCCTGGTTTCCAGTTTTGTGGCCATCGCTCAGGCAGTTTTGAGACATAATAAACAATCTCCCCCTCAGCAGGGCATTCAGCCAGAGTTCCTCGCATTGCCTGGTTCCCATCGGCAGATTTGGCGGAAACGACCGCACTGCAGGTAAACCATTCAACTTCAACGTCGGATAAAGAATAGGCAAATTTTTCCGTCATCTGCCTTAACAGATCTAATAACCGGCCTTCTTCGACATCAACGGGATGGGTGGTGTCGGACTTTGTGGCAACGAAAGCAATCCGGTCTATTTTGGCTGGGCCCTTGTTGGTTCCCATCAACATCAGTCGCCAGAACCATGATTCTGGTTGCAGAACAACAAAAAGGTTCTCGAGGATTTCTCGGTTATCGTTGTACATGGCGACCCCGCCATTCAGTAGTGACGGAATGTCAATGAGAATAATGAGCCTGTTGGAGCTTTTGAGGTCTTTCAATAACGGCAGGACAATTTTCTTGCGATAATTTTTATAAGCATGCTCAAAAGCTATGCTCAGAGCAGCATTCTTCTCCCGCATGTCTGAAGACAATGGTGCGAATTCCAGAGTTTTGTTTTTGTGGGGAGGCAGACCGAGGAACCTGGAATGAGCTTCAGACAAGAACTCCTCCTTGGTTTTGCTTTTTGGCGTGTTGCCATCCTGGTCAAGGATAAAGGTTGAGGGCGATATAGCCGGTTTGAAGTTTATAAAGTAACTGGCAAGGGTTTCGCGATAGGCCTTGAGGATCTCGCTGGTGGAGATGGAACTGCCAGCTTGTTGAGCATTCAGTAAGGGCTCAGAAAGTGTCCTGTATGTCGTATCAGAGGTAATGTAATCGAGTATGTGGTCAGACCAATCGGCATAATTTTCATATTTGCCGATAGAGACATCAGCAAATCTTTCACCGGGAACGTCGAAAAAATGTAGCTTGCTGCGGAAAAGTTTCCAGTCACTTCTTTTGAAATCACAGATGAAATGAGATGTGTCACGGGTTTTTTCCGGCCATTTGCCGTTGTGGACGAGGGCATCCCGACAGGCGCCATAATTAAATTTAGCGCCAATGCCTGGGGGGATCTCTCTGTGTTTGAAATCGGTGATTAGTGTCCCGAGCCCGTTTCCTATCACAAACTCAGAGCGGCTGTGTTCAATCAAGTGATTGAGGAGAGAGGTCAGAAAAACAGTCTTGCCCGCCCTGGCAGTCCCTATGATGGCAATCTTTTTTGATTTCGTTTGCAAGATGTCCAGCATTATAACGTTCCATTCATTGGATTCGTAACAGTGGCTATTTTCGCTGAGTAAATCTCCTGGGTCAACTTTCCCTCTTTTTCAGTCTGTTGCTCCGGTCTTTTAAGAATACCTTCTCATCAAAAAAATATTTGGAACTTGACAATAAAAAACCGCTGTCCAGCACTTGGCCGAACAGTGGTTGCAATAATGTTTTGAGTTTGTCCGCATGTTTCTCCTGCAGAAGAGGGCTCGAAAGAAATATAGACGTAGCCAACATGTTCCCGAAATTCAGCGCCCAAAATTTGAAAGCTTCTGATATCATACTGAGACAAATTATTCTTTTCTTCCTGCAAAGATATTAAAGTCAATTAAAGTCAATGAACAGGGCTCTATGTTCCTGAATGAATGAAATGCGAGAGGGATATGCTTATTTCCCTGATGAATTATCTGGACAAAAAATCAGCTGCGTGTGTTGCTGTTATCGGCTTTGTCCTTCTGCTTTCTGTGGCAGTATTGGACCATGTGACTGGCTACGAACTTTCGTTTTCTGTTTTCTATTTGTTGCCCATCATCGTGGTTTCCTGGCAGTCGCAAAGATGGGTCGGGTTTGCCTTTTGTTTACTTTCTGCAAGCGTTTGGCTATTAGTCGACATCATGTCCAACCATGCTTACAGCAATGATTTCATCCCGGCCTGGAACACGATGGTTAGGCTCGGTTTTTTTCTGGTTACAACATCCCTTTTGGTTGAGTTGAAAAAGCGACTGATCATTGAGAAAAAAATGGCTGTTACCGATGGCCTTACCGGGCTCCTGAACGCCCGGGCATTCAAGCAGGAGTCCGGGGCTTTGTTAGATCTGGCGAGGCGGCATACTCATCCTGTGGCTCTTGCATTTATCGATGTTGACAACTTCAAGGAGGTTAATGACCTGTTGGGGCATTCTGAAGGGGATCTAGTATTAAAGGAGGTTGCAGACACTGTAACCTGCTGTGTTCGCACTACAGATGTTATCGGTCGGCTAGGCGGCGATGAATTTGCAATATTTCTGTCCGAGACGGAGCATGCTGGCGCTCAGGTGCTGCTTGATAGAATGCACGAAAGGCTGACTCAAGTCGCTGCAGAGAAAAACTGGCCAATCGGGTTCAGTGTTGGGGTTGCGGAATTTCCTGTTGCTCCGGATTGCATTGACGAAGCGTTAAAGCGTGCAGATGACCTGATGTACCGTGCTAAGAAATCCGGAAAGAACAATCTGGTTTACAAAGAGCAGCAGCTCTGAAATGTCGCTCGAAAAAAACGTTGATCCCCAGGATGAGAACCGCAGCCACCTCCCGGCGGAAGCTCCCTTGCAGACGACTTACTCTTTTTGCGGGCTTTCCTGATTAAAGGCAATAAGAAACCTGCGAATGATTGCTTGCTCGGTACGGCTGAGTCGGTCGGCCGCGACCGGGACCCGGACCTTGAAGTTGATTTTCCCTGGTTCGGTGATCTCCAGGGTTACCTTCGGGTCGACCGTTGGAGGCTCGATCCCATGACGAACCTGAAGCGAATTCATGTGTTTTCTGGTCTTTTCCAGGTTCGGCTGACTTTCCTGCTGAGCTGCTTCCAAAAGCAGGGCCTCGGCACGTATCCAGTCATTCTCGACCAACCAGGGTACGGTAAAAAGGTGAAGTTGAAAATTGCCGGTAAAAGATTCGTTGACCACGGGATTGTTCAAAAGCAGACTGTGGGGAACAATGATCGATTTGCCGGTATACTGCTGTCCGAACTTGCCGGGTCCGACTTCTCGGAGAGAGGTTCCGAAAAAATTGATATCCATCACTTCCCCGCGCAGACCCGCCACCTCGATGCGATCACCCAGGTCATAGGCACTGGTGGCATTTCTCAAAACCGAGCCGCTGAAGCAGAGGATCAGCTCCTTGGTGGCAATGACCAGGGCAACCGCAATCGCCAACAGTGAAACCGCCAGGGTTTTCAACTCATAAACCCAAATGAAAATCAGACCGGAGATAGCTGCCAGAAACAAAATGTTTCGGCTGTGGACCAGCCAGCGCCGCTTCTGCTCGGTTGGCAATTCGTTTTTCCGGGAGAGCCATTTGACCAGAAGCAGTCGTATTACGATGATAAGAAGAATAAAAACTAAGGAGGCAATGGCCTTGTTAGGCAGGGTGGCCAGAGTAAAAAGACTGTCTTGTGACATCGTCATCCCTCAGCAGGTTATGTCTGGAGCAAGCCCGGATTATTTTTAAGGATATGCAATCCTGTTGCAAGAGTCTGGCCCAAAGGATCGTCACGCCTATAGACGTCGGGTCTGAAGTGCAGGGTGCCTTCGGTATCCACCACTCAGGCTGTCCAGTAAAGGAGATGGACAGAAATAGCATTATGCCACTTTATCGACAAGGATTTTTAGCGATATGGCGCCTTCTCGAGGGTGGTTTTCGATCCGATCCGTCTCCGGGGCGGGATGGTACAAGTTATCTGTGGTGTGTCAAAGGGAGACCATTTTTCGGAAGCACTATTCCCTTCATACCGGGAGTCAAAACCCGAACATTTTTTGCAATCATTTGTCATATGTGAAAGTTCTGTTTGATATGACGGAGGGCTCTGACGTCAGGTTTTTCACCTCGTACCCCTCAGTCGCCATTAGTACGCGTAAAATCAAGCGCTTGCCCGCCTGGTATCGGCAATCCTCCTCTGGCTCGTTAATTGCGATATCTACTGTTGGTAGAGCATGCAAAGAGTTGAGCTTTCTGCATAATCTGGGTGCAATGACACTGCATGGGGAGGGGCCAGGCGTTTAAGTTTGACAAAAGGAGACAGGAAATGAACAAAGATGAATTTACCAGCCTTTGCCGGCAGGTTGAGACCGGCGAGAACAGGTTCGTGCAAAACCTCGTGTCATTGTATGCAGGAAAAGTTGTGGCATGTGGTGACAGCGGGTTGATCGTCGAAGCATTCGGACGCATTTTCGATTGGAATGCCGAGCACTGTCGACAGGCCGAAACCACCATTAATCCCCTGGGACCTCCTAGCAGCCTGTCGGGCTATACGGGCCGAAGCGAAAATTTGGATGTTTGAGGACAGATTATAGCTCATTTGCAGGTTCATAGCCGTAGCTATGGACCAAAAAGGAGCTGAAATATGGGTCAAACAGCCGGATTTGCAGCCGGCTCATGAATAGTCCGACAAGCTGCTAACAACAGGTGAGTCCTCCGGAGCCTGATTTATCTGTTCATGGCGGCACGGAGCAATCTGGTCAGCCTTGGTTGAGAGCGTGCATGCAGGCGTGGTTGAGAGCGTGCATGCAGGCGAGGTGGAAAGCGTTAAGCGAAACCTATCGACAGTCTCCAGGTGGCTCACTGTCGATTTCGTGCACCAGATTATTGCGAATATCGACCTTGGCACATCCATCAACTACCAAAGGACCATCCTCCTGATCAAATTCAGTTTGTGGGTTGGTCATAACCTTTTGTCCACCAATGATCCAGGTACCGTGTAATCCCTCTGGAACTGATTCTACCCATCCATAAAAGCGAGTGCGGTTTTGGTCACCATCTTTTGCCATTGTTGTCTTCGGCATCACCAAGCTTGTCATGATTGCCAAACCAAACATCAAACCCCAAAATACGTATTGTTTCTGTCGGCACGTTTTCATGTGAGCCTCAAGCTGCGAGATCTTTTTGAACAGACAATAAGTTATTTGAAAACATCAAAAATACTTTTTCGTGCTTTTTTGACGAAAGCCTGATTCTCAAACAGAATATCCAGTTCTCCTGCGTCCAAATGGAGAGCCCCACACTTTTCGTTCACACAAATATCTACAGAGACATCTCCCTTCTGAATTTCGACCAAAGATTTTGTCCCACAGCGAAAGCAATGATAATCATGTTCATCACGATACTTTTGGTTGGCTTCCTGCGCGTTTTTCTCACGTAACGCCTTGACCTGTTCTTGAGCCTGTTGGGCGAAAAAGTGATCTTCCTTGTTCAGTTGAAGTTTTAGATGATCGCTCATAATGCCATATACTCCTTAATATCGGTGTGATGTGTATGCCGAGTTCAGAACGAAACCTTCTTACGATTAATAAGTTACATAAAAGTCGCAGAATATTCAATCAGTGATCCGCCTTTGAGGGAAATATTGCTCCACTGTTATTGAACGCATTGGGTTTCAAACGGGAATGCTTGCGATGAGTGGATTGACGGCCGTGTTTGGTGTTCTCTCATTTCAAAGCAACCCCGAATCGGCAAAGCTGTAATGTCTGCAATCCCCGAACACGCTGCCGAGAGTGTTGTTTTGGTTTTGGAAATTATGAAAAAGATGCTAAATTATCGGGTATTTAGTAAGTCATTTTATCATAATTTCAGGGGGAGTCATGGCCATCCTAGACCAGTCCCCAATGCTGCTGTTGTCATGTTATGTCAATTTTTTCATTTGAGAAGGAAAGGAGGAAAACCATGTCCGATCTCTCCCGAGTTGCCATATTGAGCATCGAAAAGGGCGAAGAGCTTTTTGGCGGATGGGCCACTGCGCCGATTCCGGAAGTGGGGATATACAAGCTGCTGGCCAAGAAAAAGGCCGACGGCACGATTGAGTGGGCGCACTTCGTTTAGCGCGACAGCGGGGTGAAAGACAGAGTGCTGCGCGGTGACGTGAAGACTGCCGAGGAATTCACGGTCGTGAAAGAGGCCATCAACAGAAACCTGCATCGGGTCTACGGTGTTACCCTGCAGGATGTGGAATACGATGTCGGTACGCTGGATGGGAAGACGGCAACCGGCACCAGGCACTGAATCCTCCCCATAACAGTAACTAGTTGATAGGCATGTCCTTTTATTTGATCAAAATCGTTGTCACGACAGGCCTGGTCGTCATCATCTCCGAGTTAGCCAAGAGAAGTTCCCTGCTCGGAGGGATTTTGGCCTCCATTCCACTGGTCTCTGTTCTGGCTATGCTCTGGCTCTATATCGATACCAGGGATGTGGCGAAAGTCAGTTCCTTGTCGGTCAATATTTTCTGGTTGGTACTGCCTTCCCTGACTCTATTCATTGCTCTGCCGGTGATGCTGAAGCAAGGACTCAACTTCTATCTGAGCCTGAGTCTTTCAGTTTGCCTGACTGCTCTTTGCTACTTGCTGCTGATAGTCCTGCTGAACCACTTTGGTGTAAAACTATGATGTCGACGAAGTGAACTCGCCCCAGCCTTAACGCCCCATACCGGATCAGTTCCGGAGACCAACCCCCGCCCTGGAACAGCCAAGACATCACTCTTCGAACACTCAAACTGTCAATTGGAAGGAGAGTTCGGCTCGGATATGGACCGGAGGGCAAAAGAAAAGAGCGACCTCGCGAAGGGAGGAAAGAGTGCAACCGGCCTGCAATCTGCCGACGATAATGTAAACTGATGGAGTCAAACTGCTACAATCCACGCCTTTGATTCGCTTGGTGAAAGGACTGACGAATTGAACCGCATGATCTCCGGATTCTTCTGGTTTGCTCTTTTCCTGGCGGTGGTGCTGCTGCCGACCTGGCTGATGCTGGTAGCCCCCGTCCCCTCCGGGCGTCTCTTCTGGCTCGAAACCTCGGTCGCGCTCGGCTTTTTCGGGCTGACGCAGATCGCCGTGCAGTTTGTGCTGATCGGCCGCTTCAAGTCAGTGACTGCCCCGTACGGCATCGATGTCATTCTTCAGTTTCATCGGCAGCTGGCGCTGATCGCCATTACCGCTATTCTGGTTCACCCCCTGATCATCGTTATCGACAACCCGTCGCGCCCGAAGCTGCTCAATCCGTTGAGCGGCAACTGGGCCAGCCGCTTTGCCCTGCTCGGTCTGCTGGCCCTGCTGGCCATCGCTGTCACCTCCATCTATCGCGAGCGGTTGAAGTTGAATTATGAGTACTGGCGCTTTACGCATCTGCTGCTCGGGGTGCTGGCGGTAGTCTTCGCACAATTACATGTCTCCATGGCGGGGCTCTACACCAATACTCTCTGGAAGACCGTCATTTGGGTCCTTATAGCGGTGGCCATGGTCGGCGTGGTGGTTTACCTGCGCATGCTCAAGCCTGCCTGGCAGCGAGGGAGCCAGTGGCAAGTGACGGAAGTGCGCCCCGAACGCGGCGATACCTGGACCCTGGTGCTGGAAGCTGTCGACCATCCGGGGATGGCTTTTTCCCCCGGCCAGTTCGCCTGGCTCAAACTCGGCTCCCCCTTCACCCTCGAAGAGCATCCGTTCAGCTTCAGTTCGAGTGCGCAGCACCGGCAGCGGGTGGAGTTCAACATCAAGGAACTCGGGGATTATACCAGAACAATCAAGGACGTGGCCCCAGGCACCCGCGCCAGTCTCGATGGCCCACACGGCGCCTTCTGCATCGACCGCTACCCTGCCGTCGGTTATGTCTTTATCGCCGGCGGGGTCGGCATCACTCCGATGATGTCTTTTTTGCGCACCATGGCCGACCGACGCGATCCCCGGCGGGTGGTCCTGTTCTACGCCGACCAGACCTGGGAAGGGCTGGCCTTTCGCGAAGAACTCGAAAGATTGCAAGAGGGGCTCGATCTGGAGGTGGTTTACGTGCTGCAGGAGCCGCCGGATAACTGGCAGGGCGAAAGCGGTATGATTACCGCCGAGATATTGCAGAGGCATCTGCCCGATAAGCTGAATCACCGTATCTTCATTTGCGGCCCGCCGCCGATGATGGATGCGGTGCAGAACGCACTCCTGGAGAAGGGGGTGCGCCAGGAATCCATTCACCTGGAGCGCTTCAACCTGGCCTGACGTAAACGAGGGAGTCCTGACGCCATGCGGCATTTCCTGGCCAACATCGCCATCTATCTGATCGCCCTTTTCCTGCTCGGTGCAGCGGCGCTCTTCGGTTGGGTGCGCTCGGCGCAATTGGTCGTATCCAGCGAAGAAACTGTTTTGGCGCAGTTTGTCCCGGCCCCCGGCTATAGCTTCGAATGGTCGAAACTGGGTACCAGCACCTACCGGCGCAATTGTCAAAACTGCCACGGTGCGGATGGTCATGGCTGGGACCAGTATCCGGGCCTGAAGCATACCGTTCAACTATTCCTGGCCCCAGATGGGCGCGATCTGCTGGTGGACGTGCTACTCTACGGCCTGACCAGCTCACGCTGGGGCGCACCGATGCCCCCCATGGGGCACCTGCACGACGTCGAGCTGGCGGCGGTGCTCAACCACGTGTTGACCGCTTTCGGCCGGGGACTGCCGGATCAACGGGTGGCACTCTACACGCCGCAGGATATCCGGAAAAGGCGCGGGCTGGGGCTGTCCCCCCGGGAGGTGGAAGTTCGGCGAGAAAAGGTTGTGATCGCCAGTGATCTGTCAGGTCTTCCGGACGGATAAAACTAGGTGATCATCCTGAGGATGAGAACGTGCTGATCTATGCGGCAAAGGAACGGCCACCAGGAAATCAATCAAGGTGGCCGCATCTTTTCGGGTCAAAAAAATTCCTAAATATAGCGTTCAATAATAATCAATATTTCGACATTTTGGGAGGAGGCAGCATTGTGGAAATGAAAAAGCCCCAACCGGGGTGGCTGGGGCTTGTAGTTGAATCAAGAAAAAAGTTAGTTCAGTTCCGCTGGGTGTACTGACTGCGATTCAACCCATCATCAGATCTTGAAACAAGGACTCGTTTCCCATCACCCTCATGTAGCGTTTCTGTAAACATTCTTCCGTCGGAGTCACTTTTTGATCTGTATTTACCGTCGACGACGGCAATCGAACCTGTGAACACGCCAAGGCCTGGTGCGTCTAGCTTATATCGACCATCTGCACTGATAGTTTTCGTTGCAAAGAACGTTTTTCCACTCATAGAAGTCATTGATCCTTGCCACTTCCCTGCAATCGCACTCAAGTCTCTGGCAGATTGAGCTGGTGGCAGGGGTGCGATGCAACCAGCCGACATGAAGATGAAAAGAAACAACAGCACAACAAATTTTGCTTGACTCATTGATGCCTCCTTAGCCCACTAAAAAAACCGCGATCAGCACAATGCCCACAGCGGTTCCGTAGTACTTTCAAGTTATGCCTGGATCATTTCCATCCCCCCTCATATAAGGCGGTGTCACGCTACAACAAAAAATATAGGAGAGTCAAGAGGCTCAAATCGCCCAAGCCTTCACGCCCCGTACCGGATCAGCCCCGAAGGCAAATCCCCGCCCCCGGAACAGCCAAGACATCACTCTTCGAACACTCACATTGTCACTTGGAAGGGGGCAGTTAAGTGAGGTGCCCCCGGAACACACCCCCTTTGATCTCATAGCTCAGGGGATTCAGTACTATCCCCAATCCTCTTGTTGTCAGTGAGCAAACTGACGCAGCCGGATAACTGCCGCAAAAGTCAGGATGTTCCCGAGCAACGCGCCAAGGACCCAGACCACGGAAATGATGACAAAAGCCTCGCTACCTAGAATCACCAAACCGAAATAGCTCAGCAGACTATAAACCGTAAAGTAGAGATATTTCTGTTGGCCAAGGGTGAGGATCTCGGCACGCGTTAAAACAAGCCCCCCGAGTCCGGCGCCGAAACTGACAAAAATAAGTCCGCACAGCAGATAGAAAACCAGTGGCGTCGTTGCCGCGTGCAAAGCGTGCAGAAATTCATTGTGCTGCCCGAATCCCACTCCGAACTGTGGGCAGATCGTCAGAGTCAAAAGACCTGCGGTCACTTGGACCAGGGTCAATCTGGCCCAGATTTTCCAGCGGGCGGGGCACAGGTCACGCGCTACCCGTAGTAAAATCACCTCATCCAGAGCTGGTGCGGGCGCCAGCGGCTCGGCGGCGATAAATTCAGCAAACTCTTGCTCCAGTTGTTGTTCATCCTTAGTTTTTGCCACGCTTCACCTCCTTGCCGGTCAGCCGCTTGCGTAGTTTACGAAGCGCACGGCTGATAATCTGGCGTGCGTTCTCCTCCGAAGTCGCCAGACGCTCGCTGATCTCGTAAAAGGTTAATCCCTGGGCAAAGCGCATATCCACAGCCTGGCGTTGGCTTGCGTTCAAACGGCTTAGATCAATCGTGGAAATATCGGTCGTAGACGCCTCCTCCACCGGTGCAGCATAATTTTCCAGCGGTGCCTCGGAGTTGGAGATGTGCTTCTGATAGCTGTCCCGCCGGCGGATATGATCGATCATGGCATGACGCGCAATGGTGAACACCCAGGGGAGAAATGGGATTTCCGCCCGATATTTCCCCCTGGCGACATGCAGTTTGGTAAAAACCGCCTGAAAAACCTCTTCCGCTTCCGTCTGGTTTCTCAGCTTCGACAGCAAAAAACCAAAGATGCGATTTTTATGACGGTGATACAAAATCTCGAAAGCCTCCATGTCGTCAATCGCATAGGCAAGCATAAGTTCCTCGTCAGTCAAAGCGTCAGCTCCTTTTTTGCGCTTATTTGTAAATACGCAGCAGACTGAAGATTTGTGACACTTTTTTCTGCGGTGCCAAAATTAAAAAAAACGTCTACCTGATGATTTTTTTGTCACAAAACAAAAACCTTCCCGTTCTAGTGAGTGAACCGTAACACTAACCCACAAAAAAGGAGAACAAAATGAAAGTTTCAGCTCAGGGAGGGAAAGGAATTGCCGGAATGGTTTTTTTGCTGATGTTCCTGTTGGCGGCACCGGTCAGTGCGTTGGCCCATTGTGACACCCTGGATGGCCCGGTGGTCGAAACCGCACGGACTGCATTGGAGAAAGGGGACGTGACCCCGCTGCTGAAATGGGTGAAACCTGATCAGGAAGCAGCAATCAAGACCGCCTTCACAGAATCTCTGGCAATACGTAAAATGGGACCCGAAGCCAAAGACTTTGCGGACCGGTATTTTTTTGAGACCTTGGTACGCATCCACCGTGCCGGCGAAGGAGCCCCCTATACCGGTCTGAAACCGGGAACCGCCGTCGATCCGGCGGTCGCTCTGGCTGATCAGGCGCTGGCCAATGGTTCTGTCGACAAACTGGTCAGCGTGCTGACCAACGCCCTGGGTAAAGAAATTCGCGCCCGTTATGCCAGTGCTTACGAAAAGCAGAAAAAAGCCGACGCCAGTGTCGATGAAGGGCGTGAATATGTCGAATCTTACGTGGTTTTCACCCATTATGTCGAAGGGCTGCACAGCCTGATCAAAGCCAACGCCGGACATCATGGCGAGTCCGCAGTCAGCACAGAAAGCAAGCACGGGCATTAATTATCCTCGGTCACAACCTCAACGTGCTGAAGTTCGCTCCAGCTAGCCTAACGATGGTCCAAAAAAGGCCGCCCTACATCAACCTGTAGGGCAGTCTTTTGACTGTGTATGAGATTTCAAGCATGGTAGTAAGAACGTCTAAGTGTACAGGTTTCGAGGTTCCGGGGACACCTCACTTATTTTTTTTGAAAGTGTTAATTGAGGATGGCAGCCTTGTTGGGCTAGAATAAAAGTTGAATGTTTAATGTCTTGAAATGTATAAGGGGGGATATGGCACGTTTAGCACGCGTCGCTGTACCCGGGATTCCACACCATGTTGTCCAGAGAGGGAACGGAGCGGAAGGCCTATGGGTAATGAAGCCTTCATCGATGATTTGGAGAAACGGCTCAATCGTCGGTTGCGAAAAATGAAACCTGGGCCCAAAAGGGCAGTTAAGTGAGGTGTCCCCGGAACACCCTTATTTATTTCCGAGAATAGCCCGCATCCTTGTAATGATGGCTGGATTGAGATAAGGCAAATACCCACTCTCCATAACAGCATTCAATTCCTCGTAATTCTTCCTCAGCAGTCTTCTCGCCTCGGATGCGCTCGAGTCTTCTTTGCCAACATGTCTCTGCTCAAATTCCAACTTCATCGCGAGGCCCTCAGTCAAAAAGGTTTTCGTTGAATGTCATTGGGTTTAACTCTGTCCACGGATAATGTATTAATCCAGCAACAAAGGAATTGAATCATAGCAAGAAGAAACATTAGCGCAAGCGAGGTTATTAAATTTTCCTGTCGCCAGCAGGGGGAAAAGACCTTTTTAGTTTTTACCGGCGCGCGCTCAGAAAAAGGCCTGTCAAAGGGGACGGACTTAAAACATTAACTAATGCATTTATTCATCATGGCGAGCAGGTCAGGATGCTCGTCGATGACCCTTTTCCCCCTTTGAGCAGCAACGGTTACGCCGGCGCCGGTGATTTTGAGGTAGCGGGCGATATCGACTCCTCGGTGACCGCAGGAAAAGGCGATATGGCATATGAGGCTTCTGGCGTTCGCAATACGCTGCGCACGGGTTTGCGATGTCAGTTCCGTTAAGGATAGGCCCAACTCCCCCCGGACTCGCTCGACAATCTCATCTAAATGCACTTTCGGAAATGTCTGAATCGATTCCGTGTGCAAAAGGAGTTGCTCGACGAACTCCCCGCTGCCCAATACGCGTGGATCCCGCAGTTCTCCCTCGGAACCATTCTGTAACGACTGTCGCAGCAGCTTGCCGGAACCGGTCAGATCTTTTCTGTGTCCCATTGCAATGCCGTCCTCGACAAACAAACGGTAGCGCCTGCGCGCAGTGCCGATGGTTTTGCCGAAGCGGGCAAGGACCTCGGCCGTTGCCTGTCCCGGCAGATCACTTCTGCCAAGCAGTACCGCATGCCCGCACCAGGCATATCGGTCGAGCTCATCGAGTGTTTTTACGAGTCCGGCGCGCAGAGGGTTGAGGTGAATGTAACGCACCAGTTCGAGGAGATACGCCTCTTCGTCGCAAACAATCGACTTGTACCGGTTCTGAAAGAGATGGCCGGTACGTCGATGACGGAGGTTGAAGGTCACTGCGTAACCGGTCAGCAGTCGCCTCATGAATTTGGCAAGGGAAGTTTGATGGGGGCGCAGGAGAATATGGGTGTGGTTGTCGAGCAGAGCCCAAGCAAAGCAGTCGGTCTCGGTGGCGATCAGAAGATCCGAGAGCCGTTTGACGAAACCGCGGCGGTCGTCATCATCCATGAAGATGTCGCGCTTTTCGATGCCGCGCACGATTACGTGCTGCAAAAGGTTCGGAATGTCGATGCGAGCTGAACGTGGCATAGGCGGAAGGTAGCAGGAACAGGGAGGATAGTCGATGAATTAAGAACGTCCCCCTACCCAAATTGTCACTTGGAAGGAGACTTCGGACCGGAGGAGGAACGGAGGAGCAAAAAACTAAGAGCGACCTCGGGAAGGTCGCCCTCATGTAAATACTGGTCGGGATGACAAGATTCGAACTTGCGACCCCCTGCTCCCGAAGCAGGTGCACTACGCCGCGACCTATGGCTAAAAACTGAGAAAGCGACCGCAAAGGGTCGCTTTTCAATAAACTCGGAAAATGGTCGGGGCGAGAGGATTTGAACCTCCGACCCCCTCGTCCCGAACGAGGTGCGCTACCAGGCTGCGCTACGCCCCGACACTGATTCCTCTTGAATCCGGCCGATATTTCTATCACGGCCGAGGTGGAATTGCAAGGATAATTCTCCACTCCCGCTGGCATTTTCGGAGGGGATGAGATGGGCGAAGAGTCCAAGCCTTTCCATGTGTTAGGCTATCGAAACGGGGGTGAGTCTCCGGTTGGAGAGGGGCACCAGGACACTATGATGGTTTGTGGCCAGACGCGGGAAAAGGGAAGACTCCCTCCACCAGACAAATTTACCCTCTTCGATTAACTGGAGTCTTTGAGAATCATACGATAATTCTGAAAAAGAACACCTCCGCGCTCAACAGTTTGTTCCTCCACAACCTGAAATCCCATCGCCTCAAAAAGAGGGCGAGCCGCAAGGCTTACGTCAGAGAATATCTTCGATGCACCGGACTTTCTGGCCCAAGTGCATGCTTTGTCTATAAGAGCCTTTCCAATCCCTCTGCGCTCGAACTGAGGGTTAACAAACAGGAGGTCCACCATACCTGTTTTTTCGACACGGACAAATCCTGCAAGTTCGTTATTACATTTCGCAAGGAAAATCCCACCAGTATCAAGGTGATGAGACCAAGCCGCCAAGTCCGGTGAGACTGGCGCCCATGCCTCAATCTGTTTGGGTGTATAAAAGCGCGCCCCAATGGTACGGACAGAACGATTGAAACAGGCCACGACGGCGTCAAGATCGTCAGGGCAGTAGGGACGGATTTCCATAGTTGTTTTCATTATAAAACGGCGCGCTATCCGAATGCTGGGTTGGGGGTCAGGGCAAAGTGCACAGAGTTCATCATAAAATAAAAGCTCCCTTCCCAATAAAGCCCTGACTTAAAAGAAAAAACCGTCTGAGTAAATCCTGGTGGCCATCATTTTGTAGAGTAATCCTCTCCTGTTATATTCTTACATTGCTTTGGGGTCTTCAGGTTGGCCAAAATACGATTTAAATAATTGAAGCGGGGTTTTTGTTAAAGAGAGGGTTGACTGTCAAGCATTTTGGGTTTACTGGAAAGAAATAATCACACTTGCAATAACTCTTAATTTCTCGGAACAAAAACACACGACAGCCCCACCTTGCGATAGGGTGTCGTGTGTTTTGTTGCTCAGATGAAGTTAGTGTCCATCCGGAAGCTCAGGATTGGACACAGTGAAGTTTTCGATCTGGAAACGAGGGATTTTTGATCGAGGCAAGGAAAATCAAGGGCTGGCGCGGAGGCGTACATCAGTACGCCCCACAAGCCAGCCCGCAGATTGACGCAGCATCGGCGGAAAAAACCGTTTCCGGACGAAAACCAGTTAAGTGATTGCTCTGCGATTTAACTGCCGGTATCTTTTTTGTCCATTGAGAATTCATGACCGCATGCCGGGCATTTGACCTTAACGTCCTCCCCGCCACCACCCATGGGTGCGCAGGCTGATAGTGAAGCGACCATAAAGACGACCAACACAAGAATAAGCTTTTTCATATCAGTTCTCCTTAAAGACTCGAGTTAATGTATTTCCAAGACTATCACTTGCTGCTTAGACGTCAAGTTAAGTTTGCTGAATTATTCAGCTAGAGGTTTAATTTGCACTCTTTTCTTGTCTTACCTGATTGAGCTTGATACTAGTGAAGAATGAAACTTTTAATGATTTACACAGATCGGTTCGCATACAGCCCTGCGGTTAAAACCCTCGATGCAGAACCTGATTGCGATGAGCCTGGAGAAATCAAGGCTGCGGTAGTTGGTTTGATTCACGCCGAGGGCTTCGATGAGGAGAATGCCGCAGGGGTTGAAAAGAAGCTGGTAAAAAACCTCAAGTGGGCGGCGCGCAAGAACGACACACAACGGATTGTGATACACACTTTTTCACATCTGGCAGAAACAAAAGCCTCGCCGGAATTCACCAAGGCCTTGCTGGAGCGTGCTGCGGAGCGTCTTCGCGGTTCAGGGTACGAGGTCTGGCAGACCCCTTTCGGTTACTTCCTTGATCTGGACCTGCAGGCCCCGGGTCGTTCAACAGCGCGCATCTTCGCGTCATTCTAAACAACTTTCGCGTCCCTAGCCCCCAGCCCCGGCCTATTCCTTCAACTTAACGCGTAGTTGCCCTTCGCTGACCTCGATTTCATCAACGCCGTCGGCAAAAGCCGCCCAAAAACCTTTTTCGTGACCGAACTCCTGTACCAGATCGACATTTTTCAGGTTGCCGAGCCAGGCGTTCGGGATCGGTACGCCCCAGAGGCTGATACCCCGTAGTACGACGATCGGTCTGGCATTTTTATAGGCAAGCTCCAGCCCGGCACTGGCCCTGAGGGTTTTGCCGCCGAGGATCGGGAAATCCTCATCAAGAGAGATCAATACCTTGGCGCTGGCGAGGTCCTGGGACAGGTCGATGGCGAGTTTGCTGGCCAGGTCGGTATTCATTGCCAGCAGGGCATTCAGCTCACGCTCGGTGAGAATGATTTCCCGGTCGGCGTCGGCTTCGCTGTAACGCTCAGGTTGCATGCCATTCTCTTGAACAGATCCTGAAGCCTCTCCTGGTTGATTCCTGTTTTTGTGCAGAACCGGAGATCTCTGCACGGCGTCAAGGCGCTCAAGCTTCTGCTCCAGAACCTGCTCCTCGCCAGAGCTCAGGGTGACTGGTTTGAAGGCGCCCGGAAAGAGATAAAGGTAGACGGCAGCGAGGGCAACCAGCGTTGATACGATACAGGCCACCACAGTAATACCGAGGACTTTCAGCCAGCTATGTTGGGTTGGTTGTCCCTGCATGCGGGGCGGCTGTGATGCGGGCGTGCTCTGTGGTTGATCGTCCATTAGCTTGGTCCGGCTTTAAGAAGGTAATCGCTATACTGTTGATGAGTCTATCAAGCTGCGGTAATCAGCATAAGGGTGAAAACCGACCAGGGCATGCTGTTGGTAAACGATTGTGGGGATCGACGTGATACCGATTTCTCTCGCCCGTCGCCAATCGTTATCAACTTGTGCAGCATGGCTCTGCTTGTCAAGGGTCGCAAGGGCGAGGTCAGGATCAAGGCCGACAGATTCTGCGATGCCCGCAAGTTGGTTGGGCAAGGCGATGTTGCAGCCATCAACGTAATAGGCCCGATAGACCGCTTTGTGAAAGGCTTCACCAGCACCCTGCTCTTCGGCCCATTTGCCCAGCTCCTGGGCGCGTCGGCTGTTGTAGGTATGGGTGCGCTCGCCAAAGGGCAGGTTCAGTTCTGCGGCAACCTGTTTGCAGCGCTGCATTAAAGCCTCTATGTCGTAGCGCCCGGCAAAAAGTTCTTCCAGCGACTGGCCTTCATCGGGAGTCTCCGGGTGGAGAGGAAACACGCTCCAACGGATGTCGAGGTCGAACTCTTCGCGCAGTTTCTCGGTACGCACGGCACCGAAGTAGCACCAGGGTCAGATGTAGTCGAAAAAGACTTCAAGAGTATTCATAACATCAAGCCTAGCAAAGATGTGGCAAAGGGCAATCCCGATTAAGAATGAGAGTCTCTTGGTGGAAACGCTCCGTTCAATGTAAAGGGATGGCTGATCGTTCGGAACTTGCTGCGGGATTGTTCATTAATAAATCCAGTAGTTTTGGAATGCTTGTTGCTATCAGTAGGTCATAGTGTGTTGATTTTTTGATTTATACCGGCAGGTTAATGGCATGCAGTGACAACCTGCCCACATACGCTGACAACAATGAAAAGGCAAAACCGGGGAAACCCGGTGACGCAAAGCCATGGGCCCTCCGTCGGGGGAAGAGGGCAGCCGGTTATCGAAAGTCACGGCCCTCATAAATGGTCCACTTTCCTCAACTGGAAGCGGGCCTTTTTTTATGCTGGAGATAGTCAAACAGGCTTGCGCCAGTGGCGGTTGTCAAACGATAAAGATTACGGCAAATGGCCGGATGTAGGGCTGGTCTCCGGTGTTTTGGCCGGTACTCTGCAAGGTGCTCGATATGTCGCTCGGAACCGTAAGTCGCAATGTCAAGCTGATGCCACAGTATTGTGACAGAAATGGGGGCGATGTTACAGAAAAGGCAACGGACTGCTCGAAACCGACCATGCTCCGGAAAATCTTTATCAGCTGGCGGTTTATTTGACCAACAAGGGGGAGCAGCTGGTTGAAAAACTCGCCAGGGTAATGGGGCAGGACGAATCGAGTGGTTTCAGTGGTCACCTGGCTGAGAGAACGGTTGAAATGGAAAAACAGGCGTTGCCCTGATTGTTAATGAATGCAAATTTAATGTTTTGCAAATTTTCGCATCATAAATGAGGTTCATGATGGAGATTCTTTCGGGATACGGTAATGCTCCCAAGGTAAATAAGAAGCCGTTTATGACGTTGGTTGTCAGCGCTGTTTTGTCGCTCGGCTTAGTTCTGCTTTCATCATCACCAGTTTTTGCGGTTACCGAGCAATTCACGGCATCAGGTTTCTGGATCTGCCCTGCCGGTGTGACTTCGGTCACCGTTGAGGCCTGGGGGGGGGGTGGTGGCGGTGGTGGGCCATCTACCACGACAAACGGTGAAGAAGGTGGTGGTGGCGGTGGTGGAGAATATCGCAAAGATACGGTTTCCGTTACTGAAGGTAATACATATAACTATCAAGTCGGAGTTGGCGGAACTGCTGGCGTCACTGGCACAAAAGGTGGCGATACGATTTTTGATACAACCACACCGGCCGTTATCGCTATCGGCGGCGGTGGCGGTGGTGCTGGTCCTTCAGGTGCAGGTGGAACTGGTGGTACCGGTGGTACAGGGGCACTGGCCAACTTTAACGGTGGAGATGGAGGAACGGGTGCTGGAGGGAATGCCGGAGCAGGTGGTGGAGGAGCCGGGACAACAGGTGCAGGTGGAAATGGTGGTACGGGAGCTACTGTAGGAGCCGCAGGCACAGGCGATGGAACAGCCGGTGCAGGCGGCGCTGGCGGTGCAGGCAACAATGCTGTCGGGGTTATAGGCAACAATTACGGCGGTGGCGGCGGCGGTGGTGTCGGTAGAAACGGGACTGGTGCTGCCGGTGCGGGTGGTTATCTGAGGCTAACCTATACAGCAGCCAACAGCCCTCCGGCGGTGCCGACCAACCCGACCCAGTACCAGAGCGATGGCACAACGGTGATCGGGGTGGGCGGCTACGCTACCAGCACCACAGTGGTGTTCGAAGGCGACCTGTCCGACCCGGACGGCGACACCGTCAAGCTGCAGATCGACTACACCGGTGACAATGTTTCCGACTGCGAGAGTACGCTGGTCCCCAGCGGCAGCATCAATGCCCAGGTAACCTGCGCCGGGCTGACCGACGGCACCGGCTACGACTGGCAGTACCGGGCGGTAGACGGCAACTCCGCGGCAAGTGTCTGGACCGCGTTCGATGCGGCGGCGACTGACTTTACCGTCGACGCGACTGCGCCGACCGACGGCACGCTGACGGCGACGTCTGGCGACAGCCTGGTCGACCTGTCGTGGACAGCAGCAACGGACGCCACCAGCGGCGTCGCCTTGTACGATCTGCGGTTCGACACTGCCGGGGCGGTGGCCGGCTGCGTCTCGGGCACCTCGCTCTACAGCGGTGCGCTAACCACTTTCAGCCACATCGGGCTGACCAACGGCACGACCTACTACTATCGGGTCTGCGCCACCGACAACGCCGGCAACCTCTCGGCGGGCGCTACCGCCAGCGCCACGCCTTCGGCCGGCAACACCGCACCGAATGTTCCGACCAACCCGGCTCAATACGAGAGTGACGGGACAACGGCCGTCAACGTAGGCGGCTACTCGACCACCACGACACTGGTATTCGAAGCGGATCTTTCCGATCCCGACGGTGACACGGTCAAGCTGCAGATCGACTATACCGGCGACAACGCTTCTGATTGCGAGTCGGCCCTGGTGGCGAGCGGCAGTACCAACGTGCAGGTGACGTGCACCGGCCTGACCGATGGTAACGGCTACGACTGGCAGTACCGGTCGGAGGACTCAAACGCCGCAAACAGTGTCTGGACGGCCTTTAATGTGGCTACTCCCGATTTTACGGTGGACGCAACGGCACCTTCGGTGAGTTCGACGGTCCCGACGAACAGCGCCACCGGTGTAGCGCTGAACAGCAATGTAACGATCAACTTCAGCGAGAATATCGAGTGTACAACGGTCAATACCACGAATATTACCAGTGATTCTCCCGGGTGGACCTTCAGTAGTTGTTCCGCCGCACAGGCAATCTTCACCACTTCGGGGCAAACCAACACCACCACCTACAATGTCAACGTCACCACCAGCATCACCGACCAGGCGGGCAACGCCCTGAGTGCGGCCTATCCGTTCTCCTACACCACGGTCGCCGTTGGCAATACACCACCCACCGACATCACTTTGAGTCCGAACCAGGTCGCCGACGGCACCGACACCACCGGCGGTTTCGCCATGACCCTCGCTGCGGTCGACCCGGACGCTGGGGAAACCTTCACCTTCTCCAAGACGGGTGCCGGGGCTGATCAGGCCAAGTTCACCATTACCGGCAGCACCTTGACCCTGACCGATGGCGTCATCTCCTACAATACTCCGGGCGACGCCAACGCCGATCGCATCTACGAGGTCGAAGTGCAGGTCGTGGACAGCGCCGCGAACACTTATGCGGAAACGTTACAAGTGACGATCATCCCAGCCTACAACCCGATGATCCACAGCTCTCTATCCACAGGCTCTACCAAATGGAGCGCAGAAGGTGGCTGGGGAATTGCCGGGGGCAAGTACGGCGAGTTCACCTGCGCCACCTGCCATGCCCGCAAAACCGGCAATATCAAGCGGGTTAAAACAGCTATCGCCGCGCCGAACGGCACGGACCAGTTCCCGATCGAGGCTGACCTGAGCCCTCCGGCAGCAATTTCATTTCTGGATAGCCGTGACAGCAGTTCAGATTTTGGCGATGACGTCAACCGTGGTGGTGACCCCACCCAGTCAGACATGATCTGCGAGGTCTGTCACAGCCAGAACCTGTTCCACAACTATGATGTAGCCAACAATACGGGTGGGACGGCGCATGCGAACCAGCAGGACTGCATGGCCTGCCATCCCCACAGCCAGGGCTTCAAGGGTGCCGGTTGTGACGGTTGTCACGGTAACCCGCCCATTACCAGCGATATCGATGGCAGCACCAATACCGGCCTGGTGCACACACCGTCAGCGACCGGTGCAACCGACCCTGCCAGCCCCGGTGGTCATGGCGTTCATGCCAATACCCTCGGCATGAATTGCAACACCTGTCACCAAGGCAACACCATGCCGACGGTCAGCAACACCATTCAGATGGGCGTAACGATCAACAGCAGTAATTGGTCTGCGTTTGGTGATTCGGTTACCACGGCAACGCTGAATGTTCCCCAAGATGCCAACCTGACCAACGGCTACAGCTATATTTCCAGCTCTGCGGGCACAACTGTTACCAAACAGAATATCAACAATCCGAACTGTACGATCTACTGTCATGGCGACTGGGCAGGCAATGGTGGTCAGACTGTGACCGACTGGACCGGCGGCGCTGCCATGACCGACGACTGCAACGATTGCCATGGCGGCGCAGCGGCCACTCCGCCGACGGCCGGCAGCCACCAGACTCATGCCGGCAACGGCGCTGGCGATCTGGCCCTGGCTTGCGACAAGTGCCATCCGTCCTATCTCGACACGACCCATCTTGACGGTGATGTCGCCTGGGCTCTCGATACGACTGACAGCATGATCGGGGCGTTGGCAACCTACCGCGGCACTGCCTCCGGCACCACCGGTGGCAAGGCCCCGAGCGCGGCCTACGGCAACTGTTCCAGCACCTACTGTCACGGTGCCGGCACCCCGACCTGGGGCGGAATCGTCAACTGCGGTGACTGCCACGCGGTGAACAACACTCTGCCGGGCAGCCACCCGACCCATTACGGCCAGGCCGCAAGTGGAGACACCGCCTCCGCAGCCAAGGTGACCGGTGACACCGGCACCTATGTCTACCAGTGCGGCAGTTGTCATGACAGCGTGCCACATGCTGAAGGAAACAAGGACGTGGCCATCAACCTCACCTGGGACACCAACGGCGCTACCGGTAACTGGAACAGCGGCACCGCCACCTGCGTCAGCACCTACTGTCATAGCGACGGCGCCGGCGGAGCCGGCAATGTCAACCCGGTCTGGGCGACCACGATCATGAGCTGCGGCAGTTGCCACAATGCTGAACCGGCGACGGGCGATCATGGTAAGCATGTCGCCAACGCAACCTACAATATCAGCTGTGCGGAGTGTCATAACGTAACGACCACTGACGGCACGACGATCAACGATAAGGATCAGCATGTTGACAAGGGCGTCGATGTCGATATATCAGCGACCTACGACGGCAACGGCGCCACTGCCAACTGGAACGGCACCAGTTGCGCGGCGGTCTCCTGTCATAGCGATGGCAAGGCGACGCCGACCTACGATACGGTAGCCGCGGGATCCGGTCCGGCCAATTGCACCTTCTGTCACGGCGGAGCGGGCGGCTCCAACGGTGGCGCGGGCAACGCCCTTTCGGCGTCGCACACGGTACATACCGGCACCAACGGTACCACGCAGTTCGCTTACACCTGCGATGACTGCCACGTGCAGACTGCCAGTAATAATTCGACGATCAGCAGCTATGCCAATCATGTCAACAAGGCCCGTGACGTGGCCGTGGCTGCTGTCAATGGCGGTGCCGGCACGATTGGTGGTGATTTCTCGGCAGACCGTTGTGCCACGACCGATTGTCACGGTTCGACCACCCCGACCTGGACAGCAGGCGGCACCACCGGTGACTGCTCGCTCTGTCACGGGATGGCGGCGAATGTGACCGACGGACGCGACACCAACGGCGACACGGCGGCGACCGACGCCCAGGTCGGTGCCCACGTGGTCCATTTGAACAACGCGGTCTACGACATCGGCACTGTCAGCTGCGATGACTGTCATATCGACCCGAACGCAACTGCCGGTTCCTACATGGCCAAGGTCAACACAGCTGGCCATATGAACGGGACAGCCGGGCTCACCTGGAGCACGCTGGCGCAGACCGGCGGCATGAGCCCGTCGTACAGCGTTGGTGCCTGTTCGAACACCTACTGCCATAACCCGGCGGCGAGCACGGTGCTGAATGCCGCTAACGCCGGTACTACCACTTCACCGAGTTGGACCGGTGGCTGGGACAACGCCGACAAGGATGCGCCGACCTGCGGCGTCTGTCACGATGCGCCGCCAGGGACGTCGAGTTATGATCACTCCGCTCTGACCATCGCCAGCGACTGCTCCGGTTGTCACGGGCACAACGGCCGGGGCGGCACGCATCTCGACGGAATTCTCGATGCAAGCGGTGACTGTACCAGCTGCCACGGTGGGGCAACTCCTGCGGCCGGGGTCAGCGTCAACAGCAGCCATGTCTACCTGACCAAGGCAGACGCCGCGACCGGTCCGAGTGCCGCCGTTGCCTGCGAAGCCTGTCATCCCGGCAACACTGTCGGTCTGATGCATGCCAAGGACGGCAATGCCAACGTGGTTCTGATTCCCAACAATACCAGCGTCGGGATCAGTTACATCAACGGCACCAATGGCTATTCCGGCGACAACGGCATCGTCCTCGGCGGGGACAATACCGTCGGGATCACGGAAGCGGAGATCTGTTGGGAATGCCATAGTCGTGCCGCCAACAATGTCTCCGAGTGGGGTCAGAATAACGGCTCATTCGGCCTTTCCTATAATTACGGTTCGCTCAGTAACAATGTGGCGTCTTCCGGCGGCTGGTACAGTAACGTAAATGTCGGTTCAGAGGCTGGTGCGACATGGGGCAGTGCCGTTGCGGATTTCAGCTACAAGCAGGGGGCGATCAAGTCCACCCACTCGGCCAACACGTCCGGTACGGCAGCTGTCAGCGGCACGGCGTACAGCATTGGAGGTATGTCGGAAGAACTCGATGCCGTTGCAGATATCCGCTGCAGTTACTGTCATGATGTGCACAACGGGACAAATGGTAATGGTTTGACAGCAGGTGCTCCTTTCATCAGGGGAACCTGGAAGGGAAATCCTTACAAAGAGGACGGTGCCCCGCGGTTGTCACATGCTGGCAGCTATACTTCGCAAGGTGGAATTTACGGTCCTGTGCCGCGTGGCAGTGCCTCGACTACCAATAACGCTGGGCTAGGCGGATACTGGATCGACCAGAACAGCGGCAACCCGAACAACGGAGAAACACTCGATTCTACAGCTGGTTTGTGCAAGCTCTGCCACAGTCAGGGGTACTCAACTGACGCGGATATCGTCAATAACATGGATTACACTGCCAGCGAGTTACTCTGGGTGGGCACTAACGGCCACGGTGCGGCGGTTATCGGCGGCAACGGCTCGTTTGCGGCCAACATATTCACATACGCCGGTCGCGGCGGTACCGGAACCCCGTCGACAAATACTTCAGCCAATACGCGTAATGTCCAGATGGGTCGCGCGGCCGAGACGAACCGTGGCTACACCTATCGAGGCAACGGTGATGGTGGTTACGGCTATTGGCCGCAATTGGTCGGTGCCCGGCCTTATGCCTTTCAGGACTATGCCTGGGGTGCCAATGCTGATAATGCCACAGCTCCGACCATCTCTGCCGGTACAACGGCTCTGCCATTTGACACGACCTCGGCCACCCCTGTAGCCAATTACCATACTTTCAACTGTGGCAAGTGCCACAACCCGCATGCTTCACGGTTGCCAAAACTGATGATCACCAATTGCCTGGATACAAATCACAACACCTGGCAAGATCATGGCAGTGCGAGTGTTGATGCCGCATCCGGCGAGCGCGCGTCTAACTGGAACACGGCGCAGAACTGTCACCGTCGTGGTCCAGCCGAAGCAGCTGGTGAAGGTGGTTCAGGGACCGCCTGGGGAGCCGGTTGGAACAAGGTCACGCCTTGGTAAGGGTGAAAACGCAACGTGAGTCGTTCAAAGCGTGGAAAGCAAAATAATGACAGGGCAATAACGTAGATCGAGAAGGGCCGGGAAGAAATTCCCGGCCCTTCTCGCTATGGATATTTAAGTCATAAATTAAGGACAGCTGGGGACGCACCTGGTCCAACGTCCAGTCGGCGCAGAACTGCCACCGCTTCGGTGATTCAGCGCAGACCGGTTACGGCAAGGGCTGGCTTTACTTATGGTCTACCGTAAGGTGTTGACGAACAACGTTCGATATTGATTCCGGGTGAACCGATGGTTGAATGTGGTTGTAGAGACGTAGCATGCTACGTCTCTACGGTTGGCACGGTTGGCACGGTAACGTCTTTACCAACGTTTGACGGTTACCTTATCTGGTGTGCATAATCCTCTGTTTTGCCGGGTCAAAATCCGGGGCAATCTTTTCAAAATCACTATTTTCCTTCACATCTTTATGGGGCTCTGATTCATTGTGTCCACTTTGCACAGACGCGGTGAAGTCCGCAAGATATTGCGGTATCTGCGGATAGTAGATGTCGGACCACTGCAGATTGCGGATCTTGTTAAGTAACTCCAGTGCTTGTTCTTTTTCCCCCAGCTGGTTAGCTAGCTGCGCCATCTGAAGTTTTAAGAAGGGGTCTTCGTGGAACACCTCGGCAGCCAAACCCAGCATGCGTAGGGCTTCGTCCGGCCTTTGTTTTTCGTAAGCCAGGTTGCTGAGTTCAGAATATTCGAGAGCATAGATCGAGTCCAGATTGACAGCTTGCTCAAGATATTCGAGAGCTTTGGCGCCTTCTTTATGCTCTGCCGCAGAGCGGTAGAGATTAAACTTGACCCAGGCGGCTTCCGGTGCGTCTTTTTCCTGTGCTTCGTAAAGCTCGCGAATCTTGTCCTTCTGGAAGAAATTGGCGAGATAGAGGGCGTCGCGTTGGCGTTGCCAGTTGCTTGGAATGGCCTGATCAAGCCGCGCGGGATCTTCGATCAGGTCGGCAACGAGGTCACCGAGGAAACGAACATCGAGGGAGATCTGAGAGTCGAGATGGCCATAGGAGAAGGTGACGGCCAGTGTTTGCAGATGCATCTTCTTGAGAGTCGTCAGAGTGTTGAAGACAACATCGAGCAGTGGGGTGGCGATTTCGTTTTTGTAGAGGGGTTGGAAATAGCTCAGGTCAATATGAACGATAACTGGCTGCTGCAGCCCTTGAAGTAAGGGTAAGGCCGCAGCTCTGAAAGCCGTGTTTCGCAAGGTGCCGTGGAAGGTTCTATCGGTTTCTGCGATAGACGAGATCTCATTGTCATTGGCAAGCTGTGTTTGCGAAAGTTGTTCAGTGAATTTTTCCAGATTGACTTCCAGAGACGGGTCACGCAGGGGTAACGCCCAGGCCAATTCTTTAAACCACCCATTGCGCAGGGCAGCGTCAACGGCCATGCCGGGGAGAATCAGCGGCGCCGGGTTGCGATCTGTGGTTGCCAGTGCAAGGGTTTTGGCGTTGGCGTTACCAATCAGAATCGTGGTTTTTTGGCGAAACTCTTCCGGAACCGGCGTTAAGTGCGGATTGTTCGAGAGCAGCAGCAGGGTGGGCCGTTCTGGCGCACGGCGCCAAATCGAAAGCGCTTCTGCTGTGGTCTCAAAACGATAAACCGGGGTCGGCTCGTTGAGTAAGTCAGTTTCGACCAAGGGTTCAAAGCCCTGAACGGTGGTTTGTTCTTTAAACTGGGTCTGTTTAACTTTGCTCTGCTTGGTCGAGTTTAATAAGGGCTCTGCAGGCCGATCTTTGTTAGCAGGAGAGTCGCAAGCCGTTTGCATCATCAGGAGTGAGAACAGGAGTATCCAGCGCAGCATTAAAGACCTCTTAATCTTTTGGGGTTTAGATGGATGTTGTAATCTTGAACGGTTTTTCAGCCAAGGCTCATTTTTACAGGCTCATTCTAACAAAAATACGGTGATAGTGTAGCCATTTATGAACGGCCTCAGGAAATGAATAAACTGTCACTGCGCTGGTTTGAATTCGGTGACAGTCACTCTCAATTAAGGTCGGGAGGTGGGTAATGAGGTAACTGTCACCGATTTTTGGACTGTCGAACTTTTCACGTGTCGGATGGTTTGCTAATCGTGCCAGCTGCCACCGAACCAGAGGCCCGGTTGACTGATGACAACTGCAAAGCGATCATTGTAAAGGTTGTGGTTGCGGTAGGTGACCCACGGGCTTCGATAGGCAACGCGATGATCGCAGCTGTTTTGATGTCTGTGCTGGTTGTAGCGGCTGTGAGGCCCGTTGCTTTTGCGGTCAAAGTGGCGGTTGATCTGTTTCCCTCTGGCACGGAAGTGCTCGGACTGACGATACTTGCCTTTTGCCTCGGCGCGATACGCCTTGTGTCCGAAGCGATGCTCGATGTGTTCGAAGCGGTGCTCGATTCGATTGCCGACGCGATCCAGGTGTCGATCGATACGTTTTCCCTGGGTTGAGTAATAGTCATGATTGCTTCGGTCCTTGCCGCGATCGGCTAATGCCGTGGTGGCGAAGAACATCAGTAGAAGGGTCAATGTGATTGGAATGATTTTTTTCATAGTCTTGTCCTTTCTTGTCTTGTGCTGCCGGGATACAGATGTGTGCTACCGGAATGCTGATGTGTGCTGTCGGAATGCTGTTGTGTGTTAAGACGCACGGCATGCAAATAGGTTTACCCCCGCAGTTTCTGAACGAATTGAGAGGTCTCTTGTCATTCTTGTTGTTGCGATCCTGACAAAACAGCTTGAGCCTTTATTTGAGTTTGCTCTGCAGATTACAGCCTGGTCGCAAGAAATCTTTGTAAATGTCTTGTAAAACCCCATGCAATGGCCATAGGCTGACTATAAACCCTTGTGACTCAGAGCAAAAAAAACTATAATCATCAGTTCTGTTTAAAGAAAAAAAGTGTCTTTAGCAATACGGCAGGGTTGAGTCTTGCTTCATGGCAGCTTGAGAATTCTTGGACAATTACTTCAGGGAGTGTCTTTTGCAAGAGTCGCAATACAAAGCTTCAAAGCCGCTAGGGATGTTTGCCCAGGGTGAGCAGGTAGCGGCAGGACCGGCCTTGACCAATGCTTTGCGCCGCATCAACCAACCGCTTTACCTGTTGACACAGGGGTGTGACACGCAGGGGTGTGACACGCAGGTGATGACTGGCACATCGCGTCCGCTTCGGGATCTTGCCGAGGGTCAGGTTTTTAACGGCATGGCTCTGCCCTGCCCGATGGAAAACCTTGGCGATGTCAGCTTCTGCCGGGATTACGCAATTCGCTATCCGTTCGTGGGGGGCTCCATGGCCAAGGGGATCAGCTCCGTAGCGATGGTCGAGGCCCTGGCCCATGCCGGTCTGCTTGGTTTCTTTGGTGCTGCCGGGCTGTTGATCGAAGAGGTCGAGGCGGCGATTGATCGGCTGGAAAACTCTTCAGCGGGGCTGACTTACGGCTTTAACCTGATTCACAGTCCCAACGAGCCGGAGCTGGAAAGTGCCCTGGTCGATCTTTATTTGCGCCGCGGCATCAAGCTGGTGGAGGCCTCGGCATTTCTCGCCCTGACGCCTGCTCTGGTGCGCTATCGGACTCACGGTATCTTCCGTGATGCCGACGGCTGTGTGGTCGCCCCGAATCGGATCATGGCTAAAATCTCCCGGGAGGAAGTCGCGGCACGCTTTTTTGCTCCACCGCCGGAGCGTTTCTTGCAGCAACTGGTCGAGGCGGGTGAGCTGACTGTTGAGCAGGCGCAGATGGCCACCGAAATTCCCATGGCTCAGGATGTGACCGTAGAATCTGATTCCGGCGGGCACACCGACAACCGACCGGCCCTGGCGCTCTTCCCGACGATCCGGGCGCAGAAGAATCTTTGTCAGATAGAGTATAATTACAAGCAGCCCCTGCGTGTTGGCCTGGGTGGCGGCATCGCCACACCGGCTTCGGCCGTGGCGGCTTTTGCCCTGGGTGCCGACTACCTGGTAACCGGGACCATCAACCAGGCCTGTGTCGAGTCCGGGACCTGCGACGAAGTGCGCAAGATGCTTGCCGAGACCCGACAGGCCGATGTCACCATGGCCCCGTCCGGCGATATGTTCGAAATGGGCGTCAAGGTTCAGGTGATCAAGCGCGGCACCATGTTTTCCATGCGCGCGGCCAAGCTCTATGAGCTTTATCGAGCTCACAGCAGTATTGAGGATCTGCCCGTCGCAGAGCGGCAAAAACTGGAAAAGACGGTATTTCGCAAGAACCTCGATCAGGTCTGGGAAGAGACGCGCAGCTTTTTCACCCAGCGTGATCCGCGTCAGCTGGCCAAGGCCGAGGGCGACCCGAAATATAAAATGGCGCTGGTGTTTCGCTGGTATCTCGGTCAATCGCCGGTCTGGGCCAATCAGGGGGTTGCCGACCGCAAGCTCGATTATCAGATCTGGTGCGGTCCGGCGATGGGGGCCTTTAACGAATGGGTCAAGGGTTCTGTGCTGGATCCTCCCGAACACAGAAAAATCGCGACCGTGGCTATGAATATTCTTTTTGGTGCGGCCGTGTTGATGCGGGCCGGCCAACTTAAACTTCAAGGGGTGTGTCTCGATGACGAGGCAGCACTTTCAGCACCCCTGGAAATCGAACAGATCAAGGAGTTTCTCAGTTGAAGAAAAACAGCGGAGAACAGAATCAACAAACCGCGGCCACCACGCCGCTGGCTATTGTCGGTATCGGCTGCCTTTTCCCTCAGGCTGAAGATAAGGGAACCTTCTGGAGCAACATCAAGAATGGTCGCGACGCCATCATCGAGGTTCCAGAAACCCATTGGCGCTCCGACGACTATTTTGATGCGGACCCCAGGACAGCTGACAAGGTCTACGCCAAGTACGGCGGTTTCCTCTCGCCGGTTGATTTCAACCCGATGCAATATGGCGTGCTGCCCAACGCCCTCGAAGCGATTGATACCTCGCAACTGCTCGGTCTGGTCGCTGTCGATCAGGCGTTGCAGGATGCCGGCTACACCAGCGAGAAGCAATTTGACCGCGAGCGGGTCAGCGTCATCCTTGGAGTCACCGGTACCCTTGAGCTGGTTGTGCCGCTGGGTGCCCGGCTCGGTCACCCGCGCTGGCGCGAAGCCCTGAAAGATGCCGGCATCGCTGACGCGATCGCCGAAGACGTCATGCAGCGCATCAGTGATTCGTACGTGCCATGGCAGGAGAACTCCTTCCCCGGCCTGCTCGGCAACGTGGTTGCCGGTCGGATCAGCAAGCATTTTGATTTCGGCGGCACCAACTGCGTGGTCGATGCAGCCTGCGGCAGCTCCTTAAGTGCCCTCAACCTGGCGGCGCTGGAACTGGCCGCCGGCAAGTCGGACATGGTGGTCACCGGCGGCATCGATACCTTCAACGATATCTTCATGTACACCTGCTTCAGCAAGACGCCGGCCCTGTCGCCTTCCGGGCACGCCAGGCCGTTCGCTGATAACGCCGACGGCACCACCCTTGGCGAAGGGCTGGGGATTGTCGTCATCAAACGTCTGGCCGATGCCGAACGGGATGGTGACAAGATCTACGCGGTCATCAAGGGCATTGGTGCCTCCAGCGATGGTCGCGGTGCGGCGATTTATGAGCCGAGTGCCGCCGGTCAGCAGAAGGCCCTGCGTCGTGCCTACGCACAGAGCGGGGTTGATCCGCAGACGATCGAGCTGATCGAGGCTCATGGCACCGGCACCCGGGTCGGCGATGCCGTTGAAGTGACGGCCTTGAAAGAAGTCTTTGGCCAGGCCGATTCGCCCTGGTGCGCGATCGGCTCGATCAAATCCCAGATCGGCCACACCAAGGCTGCCGCCGGCTCTGCCGGACTGATCAAGGCGGCGCTGGCGCTCTATAACAAAACTCTGCCACCGACCATCAAGGTTGACAAGCCTCAGGAAACGGTGGCTGCAAAAGACTCTCCCTTTTACGTCAACACCGAAACCCGTCCCTGGCTGCCGCGTGGTGATCATCCCCGCCGCGCCGGTATCAGCGCCCTCGGTTTCGGCGGCAGCAATTTTCACTGTCTGCTCGAAGAATACCAGCCGCTCAAGACTGCGGCCGACTGGCAGGGCGATGTGCAGATCGCTGCCTTCAGCGCCGCCGATAAAGGTGGTCTGGAAGCCGCCCTGAACGACTTCCCGGGTGATGCGGCCTGGAACACCCTGCGTCTGGCTGCTGCCGAAAGCCGTGACAGCTTTGATGTAAAACAGGCCTGTCGTCTGCTCATGGTTATGGAGAAAGACACCTCCAAACCTGCCGCCCAGGTCAAAAGCGCGCTGGCCATGCTCAAGAGCAGCGACCAGAATTTTTGGAACACTCCCGACGGCAGCTTTTTTGCCAAGGTTGATCTTGACGACAAGGGTGATCTTGACGGCAAGCTGGCGATGCTTTTCCCCGGCCAGGGAGCCCAGTATCCGGGCATGCTCAAGGATCTGGCGACCCGGTTCCCGGAGTTCCTCGACACCTTTTCTGCGGCGGACCGGGCCTTTTGGTCAAATAGCGGCGGCAGACAGGGCCGTTTGGTCGAACTTGTCTACCCGCGACCCGCTTTTGACCAGGCGAGCAGAGATCAGAACAGCGCAAAACTGCAGGCCACCGAAGTTGCCCAGCCGGCTCTTGGCGCTGTCAGTCTCGGTGCCCTCGCCGTACTGGCCTCCTTTGGGGTTGTTGCGGACGCTTTTGCCGGTCACAGCTACGGTGAGCTGACCGCCCTCTGCACAGGGGGGTATTTTGATGCTGAGGCCTTGCATCAGCTCTCGCGTTTGCGCGGCGAACTGATGGCCGCCGGTGAAGGTGACCGCGGTTCGATGCTGGCGGTGTCTGCACCCCTCGATAGGGTTGCAGCCTTTCTCGAAGCTTCAGGGCTGCAGTTGGTGTTGGCGAATCGCAATACGCCCGAACAGGGCGTCCTCTCGGGAACGACCGCCGAAATTGAAAAAGCAGCCCGGCTCCTCGATGAGCAAGGCCTGCGCTATAAGCAGCTCTCGGTCGCTGCAGCCTTCCACAGCGACCTGGTCTCTGCTGCCAGCGGACCCTTTGGCGAGCGCCTGCAAGCGACCAAATTCAGCATCCCGACCGCCAGTGTTTATGCCAACACCACGGGGCAGGCCTATCCGGAGACAGCTGAAGCAGCCCGCGAACTTCTCGCCGCGCAATTGGCTTGCCCGGTCGATTTTGTCGCTGAGATTGAGGCCATGTATGCCGCCGGTCTGCGCACCTTCGTCGAGGTTGGCCCCGGTGCCCGTCTTACCGGCATGGTCAAGGCGATTCTCGGTGAGCGTGATTACCAGGCGCTCTCTGTCGATGCCTCCAACGGTAAACGCTCGGGCATCAACGATCTGGCCCGTGCCCTGGCGCAGTTGACGGCACTTGGCTATTCGGTTGATCTGGGACGCTGGGATGCCGGGTTCGCCGAAAGCTTCAAGGCGAAACAGAGCAAGAAGAAGGGCATGACGGTTCAGCTCACCGGCGCCAATTATTTCAAGCGTCCTGAGAAGCGTCCGCCTTTGCCGAAGCAGCAAGACACCCCGGGACACGGGACGCGGGACGCGGGACGCGATGGCCAGTCCCCAGCCCCCGGCCTCCAGAAGCAGGGGAACAGCCCCCCTGCGGGGACAGTCCCCGTCCAGCCCCCAGCCTCCAGTCCCCAGCCCCCGGCGATTGCCGATGCCGCGTCCCTGCAGGAAGCCTTGCAGTTGACCCGGCAGAGTATGCAGGCTCTACAGAACCTGCAGGAGCAGACCTCGCGTCTGCATCAACAGTTTCTTGCCGGCCAGGAAGCTGCGACCCGCTCTTTCCTCAGCCTGGTTGAGCAGCAGAATCGCCTGATGCAGGGGCAGCCTTTGCATCCTGTTGCGGCTGCCGCCGTACCCTCAGCCCCTGTTTCGGCTCCCGTGTCAGCCGCCGCACCGTTTCAGCCGGCGGCATCGCCCGTAGCGCCTGTCCCAGAGCCTGCTTCAGCCCCGATTGATTCGACCCCGATTGTTTCGACCCCGGGCACTTCGACCCCGGGCACTTCGACCCCGGGCACTTCGACCCCGGGCGCCGCAGCTCCGGCTGCGCTGGCAACCCCTGGCGTTGACAGCAATAAGGTTTCGTCGACCCTGCTTGCAGTGATCGCCGAAAAGACCGGTTATCCGCAAGAGATGCTGGAGTTGGAGATGACCCTTGATGCCGACCTCGGCATCGACTCGATCAAGCGCGTCGAGATTCTCTCCGCACTGCAGGAACAGCTTCCGGACGCCCCGGCGGTCAAGCCGGAAGATCTCGGCAGCCTGCAGACTCTCGGCCAGATTATCGAGCATTTGTGCGCCGGTATGATAGCGCCCGCCGTTGCTGCCGACGCGGCTTCGCCGGCAGCAGACGTCGTTGCAGACAGCAGCGCTGTTGCAACAACTTTGCTCGCGGTCATCGCTGAAAAGACCGGTTATCCGCAGGAGATGCTGGAGTTGGAGATGACCCTTGATGCCGACCTCGGCATCGATTCGATCAAGCGCGTCGAGATTCTCTCCGCACTGCAGGAACAGCTCCCCGATGCCCCGGCGGTCAAACCGGAAGATCTCGGCACCTTGCAGACCCTCGGTCAGATCATCGACCATTTAAGTGCCGGGATGATCTCCGCACCGGCCACTCAAGCGACGCCTGCGGTGGCTGCTCCTGACGTGGATGGTCCTCGTGTCTCAGAGGTCCTCCTCGAAGTGATTGCCGAGAAGACCGGCTATCCGGTCGAGATGCTTGACATGGAGATGGCACTTGATACCGATCTTGGCATCGATTCGATCAAGCGCGTGGAAATCCTCTCCGCCTTGCAGGAGAAGCTTCCTGATGCCCCGGCGGTTAGACCGGAAGACCTCGGCGTGCTGCAGACCCTCGGCCAGATCGTGGACCATCTCGGAGCGGCCGGCAGTCAGAATACGGCACCGGCAACCCCCTCGCCAGCCAGCAGCGCCTTTGATCGTGAGGACGTAGCAGCCACATTGCTGGATGTCATTGCCGGGAAGACCGGTTATCCGGTCGAAATGCTCGAGATGGAGATGGCCCTCGATACCGACCTCGGCATCGATTCGATCAAGCGCGTGGAAATCCTTTCCGCTCTGCAGGACAAGTTGCCGGGCGCCCCGGCGATCAAGCCGGAGCATCTCGGCACGCTCCAGACCGTGGGCCATATCGTCGACTTCCTCGCCAGTGTCTCTGCTGTCTCTGAACCCGAGGCAAAAGTTGTTGAACCCCTTGAGTTGCCATCGGTCGGCAGCGGTGTCGAACGCAAGGTGCTCAATGCCGTCCCTCTGCAAAACACCGGGGCGCGGGAGTCACTGAACCTGGCAAAGGGTGCCCTGGTCTGGGTAAGTGATGACGGCTCGGCCTTGAGCAAGGCTCTCTGTGAGCAGTTGCAGGCCCGCAACCTGAATGCCGAGACAGTCGACCTTGCACAACTTGATGAACTTGTGCCGGCTGAAAATCTAGCCGGACTGCTTCTGGTCGCTCCGCATGCCGGCAGTGACGATCGGTTCATGCAGAAGGCCTTCCGCCTGGTGCAGTTGGCGGAATCGGCGCTTAAGGCTGCGGCCGACAAGAGCGGCGCTGTTCTGGCAACGGTCTCACGCTTGAACGGTTATTTCGGTCTGGCTGCAGGCGGTGCCGTGAATGACGCCCTGTCGGGAGGCCTGGCCGGTCTGGCCAAGACCGCAGGACATGAGTGGCCGGAAGTTGCCTGCAAGGCTTTTGACCTGTCGGCAGATTTGACGGATGTGCATCAAGCGGCTGAGATGCTGGTTGCCGAGCTGTTACTTGATGGGGCCCAGGAGGTTGGCTTTTCGAAGGCAGGTCTGCAGACCCTCAGCCTGGTCGAAGAATCGCTCTGCGGTGATCGCCTTGCTTCGCCGGTAGGCTACGGTGATGTGGTGGTGGTAAGCGGTGGTGCACGTGGCGTGACTGCCGAGGTAGCCATCGCTCTGGCGGAATCAAGCCGCGCGACCCTGCTGCTGCTTGGCCGCACTGAGGCTCCGCAGATCGAACCTGTCTGGCTGGAAGGTCTGCAGGGTGAAGCCGAAATCAAGAAAGCCGTGCTCGCTCATGCTGAAGGCCCCCTCAAGCCGAAAGACGTCGGTCGCAGATGCCGGGAGATTCTCGCCAAGCGTGAAATTCGCGAGAGTTTGAGCCGCATCAAAGAGGCCGGCGGCCAGGGTCTCTATCGCTCTGTGGATTTGCGGGATGGTGATGCTGTTGCAACCGTCATCAAGGATATCCGTGATGAATTCGGCCCGATCAAAGGCTTGATCCACGGTGCCGGAGTACTGGCCGACCGCCTGATCAAGGACAAGACGGCAGAGCAGTTTGAACAGGTCTACGGCACCAAGATTTCGGGTCTGCGCAACCTGCTGGCTGCCGTTGAAGACGATTCTTTACGCTTTATGGTGATGTTCTCTTCATCAACCGGCCGTTTCGGTCGTACCGGTCAGGTTGATTATGCTGTGGCCAACGAGATCCTCAACAAGATGGCTCAGCAGGAAGCTGTGCAGCGCCCCGATTGTCGCGTGGTTTCCCTGAACTGGGGACCCTGGGATGGCGGCATGGTGACTCCGGCCCTGAAAAAAGTTTTTGCAGCCGAAGGGGTGGCAGTCATCGACCTCAAGGCTGGTGCCGACTACCTGGTTGAGGAAATCGCCACCGCTTCGGGAGGGCCGGTTGAGCTGGTTATTCTCGGTGGTCGAGCAGAGGCGGCCAGCGAAGGCTCCTCCCAGTCTCATGATAATATCTATGTCTCCAAGGCTTTCGACCTGGAGGTCTCCATCGACCAGTTCCCTTTCCTCAAGTCCCACGTCATTGACGGCAAGGCGGTTTTACCCATGGCGGTGATGATTGAATGGATGGCCCATGGCGCGATCCACAACAATCCGGGCTTGCGTTTCCATGGCTTCAATGACCTGCGCGTATTGAAGGGCGTCACCCTGGACCAGGGCCAAACCCATACCTTGCAGGTCATGACCGGCAAAGCTTTCAAGAGCGGTGGTATGCACGTGGTGCCCGTGGAACTCTCCGGAATCGCAGCCAACGGCAAACAGTTCGTTCACTCACGTGCCAGGGTTGTTCTGGCCGCCAGGCTGCCGGAAGGCAAATTGGCCATGGAGCGGGTCGAATTGCAGGCATACAGTCGACCGATCGAGGAGATCTATCGGCCTGACCGGCTTTTCCACGGGCCGGACTTCCACGGTATCCGCGAGGTTATCGGCTGCTCTGCTGACGGCATTGCTTCGGTGGTTCGTCCGGCACCGCTGCCGAGCGAGTGGATCAAGCAGCCGCTACGTAACTCGTGGCTCTCTGATCCCCTGGCGCTCGACAGCAGCTTTCAACTCATGATTCTCTGGAGCTTCGAGCGTTACCAGGCAGCGTCTCTGCCGGTTTTCGCCGGACGCTATCGTCAGTATCTGGACCGTTTCCCGGAAAGCGGTGCCGAGATCAGGATTCGCGTGACCAGTCAGAGCGCCAGCAAGGCGACGGCAGAGATCGACTTTGTCGACCCGGGCAGTGGCGCACTGATTGCCAGGATCGAAGATTACCAATGCGTGATTGACACGTCGCTGAATGCAAGCTTCCAACGCAACAAACTGCAGGGAGTTGCTTAAGGATGAAGCACGGTCAATCGGTTGCAATCGTCGGGGTCGGTGGCATTTTTCCAATGTCGCCGACCCTGGACCGTTTCTGGGAAACGATTATCGGCAATGTCGACACCTCCCGGCAGCCGCCGCCCGGGCGCTGGCTGCTTGAACCTGAGGAAGCTTTTGACCCCGCAATCGGGGCTGCGGATAAAATTTATTCGAAGAAAGCCTGCTTTATTGATGACGATGTCGAGACCGCTTCAATCGCCGGTCTCGATATCGATGCGGATTTTCTGAAAAGTCTCGATCCGATGTACCGCCTGCTGCTGCGCACCGGTCATCAGGCCTTCAGCGATGCTCGAATCGACCAGCTGGATCGACAGAAAATCGGTGTCATTATCGGCAACCTGGCCCTGCCGAGCGAACACTCCTCAAGCATGGCCCGTGCTTACCTCGGCCGCACCTTCGCCGAAAAGATCCTCGACGCCGACAGCCACTCGGAGTTGCCAGAGGTTGATCCCCTCAACCGTTACGTTGCCGGTCTTCCCGCAGGTCTTCTAGCGAAAGCCCTCGGTCTGGGCGGCACCTGCTATACCCTCGATGCGGCTTGCGCCTCATCGCTCTACGCCATCAAACTGGCGGTGGATGAACTTCTGGCCGGGCGTGCTGATGCCATGCTTAGCGGTGGTCTGGCGCGACCTGATTCTCTCTACACCCAGATGGGTTTCTCCCAGCTGCACGCCTTATCTCCCTCCGGAACCTGTTCTCCTTTCGATGCCCAGGGCGATGGCCTGGTGGTCGGCGAGGGCAGCGGCATGTTCCTGCTCAAGCGCACTGAAGATGCCGTCCGCGCCGGAGACCATATCTATGCCGTGATTCGCGGCATTGGTCTGTCCAACGATATCGGCGGCAGCTTGCTCGCACCGGCATCAGAGGGGCAGCTGCGGGCGATGCGTTCAGCTTATCAACAAGCCGGTTGGTCGCCCTTTGATGTCGACATGATCGAATGTCACGCCACCGGCACCCCGGTGGGCGACGTGGTCGAGTTCTCCAGCCTGAAAAGTCTCTGGGGTAAAGAGGGCTGGACGCCTGGGCAGTGCGTGATCGGTTCGGTGAAATCGAATATCGGCCACCTGCTGACGGCTGCCGGCTCTGCCGCGCTGATGAAGACCTTGCTGGCGATGAAGGAGCGGACTCTGCCGCCGACTGCAAATTTTGCCCGGCCGGCAAAAGGGGTCGAACTGGAGAATAGCCCGTTTCGCGTTCTGCAGCAGGTGAAGCCCTGGAAACAACGCAAGCAGGGTCAGCCGCGCCGGGCGGCCGTGAGCGCTTTCGGCTTCGGCGGCATCAACGCCCACCTCCTGGTCGAAGAATGGGTCCCCAAACAGCCGGTAAAAAGTTCGGTGACCTATCACCCCTCATTCAACAAGAAGAGCCCGTCGGTTGCGATTGTTGGTATGGCTGCACATCTTGGCCCCTGGGATTCTCTTGCCTCACTGCGCAGCCGTTTTTTAGGTGACGAAAGCAGCGTCGAGCCTCAACTCCCTGCTCGTTGGTGGGGTGCGCAAGAGAGCCGCTGGTTCAAGCAGCAAGGTTATAAAAAATCGGACTTCAGGGGGTTTTATGTCTCTGAAGTGCAGACCGCTCCCGGAACTTTCCGGATCCCGCCGAAAGAGATTGAGGAGATGCTGCCCCGGCAGCTCCTGATGCTCAAAGTCGCCGACGAGGCCTTGCGGGATGCCGGCATCACGAAAGAAGACCTGCTCTTTACCGGGGTCTTTATCGGTACGGGGCTGGATCTTAACGCGACCAACTTCAGCTTTCGTTGGGGACTTGAAAAACTGGCTCGCGACTGGGCCAAACAGCTTGGTTGTGATCTCTCCGCAGAACAACTCAATGACTGGGTTGTCGCCCTGCGCGCATCGGCCGGTCCGGCCTTAAGCGCCAACCGGGTCATGGGGGCGCTTGGCAGCATTGTTGCCAGCCGGGTGGCTAAAGAGTTCAAGGTCGGCGGACCCAGCTTCACCCTGTCGAGTGAGGAGAACTCCGGTTTGCGTGCCCTCGAGGTCGGTGTCCGTGCTTTGCAGGAAGGCGCCATCAACCGCGCGATAGTCGGCGCTGCCGATATGGCCGGTGATCTGCGTGCGGTCCTCGGTCAACATCAACGGCAGCCTTTCTCACCCAGCGGCATGGCTCGTCCCTTTGACAAGAACGCCGATGGCACAGTCATCGGCGAGGGCGCTGCCGCGGTTATCCTCAAACGACTCGATGACGCCAAACAGGATGGCGACCACATCTACGCTGTCATCAAGGGTCTGGGTACGGCAACCGGAGGCCGGGTTGAGGATGAGGTGGCCGACGCTGCTGCTTACTCTCTCTCTGTTGAACGGGCCGGCCTGGAAGCCGGGGCGACTCCGGAATCGGTCAGTTATCTGGAAACTCATGGCAGTGGCCTGGCCTCTGAAGATGCCCTTGAGGCGAAAACTCTCGGGGACTTTTTCGGCGCCAGCCAGACGCAAAACCCCTGCTACATCGGCAGTGCCAAGGCTGACGTCGGCCACGTTGGCGCGGTGGCCGGGTTGGCATCACTGATCAAGGCGGCTCTCTGCCTGGACGCACAGGTTTTACCGCCATTGCGCAACCTGCAAACGCTACGCTATGACTGGGTGCGCGGCAAGCGCAACTTCATTGCTCCGGTTGCGCCGCAGTTCTGGCTGCGCAATCGGGCCGAGGGGCCGCGCAGGGCCCTGGTCAGCGGTCTCGGTCATGACGGTACCTGCTCCCACGTGATTCTGGAAGGTTTTGAGGACAAGACCGGCAAGGCCAGGCCCACGACGCTTGCCCGGCCGCTGGGTGCCCTTGATGAAGGGCTGTTCGTTGTCGAAGCGGATTCTGTCGCCGGTCTGTTGAAGCAGATCACCCAACTGCAGGAGTTTGTCGCTATGGCCCCTGATGGCGGGATCGAACAGCTCGCCCAGCAGTGGTATGGCGAGACGGGGCTCAGCCCGAAAAGCCACCTCTGCTTGGCTATGGTCGCCTCGCATCGCGCCGAACTTCTTGATCAGCTCGAGCATGCTTCCCTCGCCCTGCACGACAGCCCGGATAAGGGCTTGAGTGGCACTGGCACGAACGGGACGCTGCTTGCAGCCAGCCTTCGGGATCGCATCTTTTTCTCCCCGCAGCCCCTCGCAGATCAAGGCAAGATCGCGTTTATCTTCCCGGGCTCCGGCAATCATTTTGCCGGCATGGGCCGAGATCTCTCTGCCCGCTGGCCTGCGATCTACAGTCACCAGGACGCCAAAAACAAGTTCCTGGCGCGGCAGTTTCTGCCTGAGCAGTTCTGGAAAGCTGAACTTGCCGAGACCTTGCACGATGACCATAACGCCCTGGTCATCGGTCAGGTTGCTCTGGGCACTGCAGTAAGCGATCTGGTGCGCAGTTTTGCTGTGGAACCGAGCGCGGTCAGCGGTTACAGCCTCGGTGAATCGGCCGGTCTTTTCTCTCTCGGCGCCTGGCAGGATCGTGACGGCATGGCGCAAAGGCTAAAGGCTTCGACCCTCTTTACCGAGCAGCTCGCCGGTGAATGCAAGGCCGCCCGCAAAGTCTGGAATTTGTCCAGGAACGAACAGGTTGACTGGATCCTCGGTTTGGTTGATGCCCCGGCAGCAAGGGTGAAAGAGGCGCTGATCGGCAAAGACAAGGCCTATCTGTTGATCATCAATACCCACAAGGAGTGTGTGATTGGCGGCGAACGTGCCCAGGTCGAGGCTCTGGCCCGCGAAGTCAACGCTCACTTCTTCCCCCTGCGGGGTGTGACGACCGTGCATTGCGAAGTTGTCGAGCCGGTGGCCAAAGCTTACCGGGAGCTGCATCTTTTCCCGGTGAGCGCGCCCGAACCTGTCACTTTTTACAGCTGCAACCTGGGTCAGAGCTACCAGGTCACCACTGCCAGCGCTGCCGATGTGATTCTCGGCCAGGCTTTGCAGACCGTCGATTACACCAGGGTGATTGAGCAGGCCTATGCTGACGGCGTGCGGATTTTCCTCGAGATGGGGCCGGGCAATTCCTGCAGCCGGATGATCGGCAACCTCCTGGCAGGTAAACCGCACCTGGCCCGCTCGGCCTGCTATGCCGGTCAGAAAGCCACCTCTCTGATCCTGCGCCTGCTCGCCAACTGCCTGGCGGAACGGGTGCCGGTCAATCTTGAGGCGCTTTACCCGGCGAGCATGGCGGTTGTGGAAAAAGCTGCCGGGCCGTGGATTGAAACGGTTATCGGTGGACGTTCTTTTGAACCACCGCAACCTCCGGAGAAATTTGAAGCATCTCCGGGACGCAGCACGCGGGACGCGGAACGAGAAGGTCAACAGCATGGGCACAGCCCCTTTCAGGAGACAGTTGCCGTCCAGCAGCCCCCAGCCCCCAGCCCCCAGCCCCCGGCTCTCGCCAGAGATCCCTTGGTGGCGCAGATGGCCGAGACGGCGGCTTTGAATGCCAGCACCCATGAAGCCTACCTGCAGTTCGCCCGCACCATGGAGCAGACGCTGAGCGAGAATATCAACCTGCAGATGTCGTTGCTGCAGAAGCTGGCGTGTGGGGCGGAGGCTGGTGACCGGGGGCTAGGGTCTGGAGAAATGACTTTAGCCTCTCAATATGTTTCTGAATCTAGGCCTTCCAGCCCCCAACCACTAACCCCCAGCCCCTGGGACAGCCCCCAAATGGGGACAGTCCCGAACCAGCCCCCAGCCCCCAACCCCCAGTCCCCGCTCTTCAACCGCGAGATGTGCATGGAGTTTGCCGTCGGTTCGATTGCAAAGATGCTCGGACCGGAGTTCGCTGAAGTCGATACCTACCCGACCCGTGTGCGCTTGCCCGATGAACCCCTGATGCTGGTGGACCGCATCATGACCCTCGAAGGCGAGCCGCGCTCCATGACCAGTGGCCGGGTGGTGACGGAACATGATGTCACCGCCGATCGCTGGTACCTCGACGGCGGACGCATCCCGACCTGCGTGGCTGTTGAAGCCGGCCAGGCTGACCTCTTTCTTTCCGGTTACCTGGGCATCGATTTCATCAGCAAGGGTAAAGCGGTTTATCGTCTTCTCGATGCCGTGGTGACTTTCCATCGCGGTCTGCCTGTGCCCGGCGATGTGATCCGTTACGACATCAGGATCGATCATTTCTTCCGCCAGGATCAGACCTACCTGTTCCGTTTCAACTTCGAAGGCACCGTCAACGGCGAGCCCCTGCTGTCGATGCAGAATGGCTGCGCCGGCTTCTTTACCGAACAGGAGCTGGCTGCCGGGAAAGGCATCGTCCACACCCGACTCGATCTGCTGCCGCAGCCCGGCATCAAACCTGACGACTGGCTTGAGCTGGCGCCTATGGCGGTGGAGTCTTATGATGAACGCCAGGTTGCTGCCATCTATGCCGGCGATCTCGCCACGGCCTTCGGTGAGCTCTTCGCGGACTTGACACTGGCCAAGCCCTACACCTTGCCCGGCGGCTTTCTGAAGCTGGTCGACCGGGTCATCGAACTCAACCCGCAGGGCGGGCGCTACGGTCTCGGCCAGATTCGTGCCGAAATGGATATCCGTCCTGAAGACTGGTTTCTGACCTGTCATTTCTGCGACGATAATGTCATGCCCGGCACCCTGATGTACGAGTGCTGCATGCATAGCCTGCGCATCTACCTGCTGCGCATGGGCTGGATCGGCGAAGAAGGCAGCACCTGGTGCGAACCGCTGCCCGGCGTCAGCAGCGGCCTGAAGTGTCGCGGCCAGGTGACCGAGACGACCAGGACCGTGACCTACCAGGTCAGCATCAAGGAGCTCGGCTACGGACCAGAGCCTTTCGCGATCGTCGATGCGCTGATGTTTGCCGATGGCAAGCCGATCGTCGAGATCCCGAACATGTCGATCCGCCTGGCCGGGTTGACCCGCCAAAAGGTTGAGGGGCTGTGGCTGGGGACTGGGGACTGGGGACTGGAGAAGAGTCGTTCATCCAGCCCCCAGCCCCCAACTGCCAGCCCCCGGATTTTGTATGACTACGACAAAATCCTGGCCTTCTCGGCCGGTAACCCTTCCGAGGCCTTCGGCGAGCCGTACCGGATCTTCGATGAGGAACGCAGGATTGCGCGTCTGCCAAGGCCGCCGTTCCAGTTCCTCGACCGCATCGTTGCTGTCAGCGGTGAAGCCTTCAAGCTGGTCGAAGGGGCAAGCTGTGAAGCCGAGTACGATGTGCCGGCAGACGCCTGGTACTTCAAGGCGGCACGCCAGCCGGAAATGCCCTTCAGTGTCCTGCTGGAGACCGGCCTGCAGCCTTGCGGTTGGCTGGCGGCCTACCTCGGTTCTGCATTGACCAGTGCCACCGACCTCAAGTTTCGCAACCTTGACGGCAACGCCATCCAGCATCGTCCGGTCACGCCCGCTTGCGGAACTTTGACCACCAAGGTCAAGATCACCCGCATCGCCAGCAGCGGCGGTATGATTATCCAGAATTATGATTTTGAAATCAGTGATCGACAGGGCCCTGTCTATAGCGGCGATACGGTCTTCGGCTTCTTCTCTGCGGAGTCGCTGGCCCAGCAGGTCGGCGTGCGCGATGCCCAGCCTTATCAGCCGAGTGGCGATGAGCTTGCCCGAGCCGAACAGTTCGACTACCCGGCAGAGGCTCCCTTCCCGGAGCGGCAGCTGCGGATGATCGACCGCATCGAGCTGTTGGTTGCCGATGGCGGTCCTGCGGGGCTGGGCTTTCTGCGC
Source organism: Deltaproteobacteria bacterium (assembly GCA_024636215.1). The sequence continues at coordinate 46,604 of JAGXHL010000092.1, read as the reverse complement.
GGCAGCAAGCGTGTTGATCCTGACGAATGGTTCTTTGAAGCGCACTTCTACCAGGATCCCGTTTGTCCCGGCTCACTGGGACTCGAATCCTTCCTGCAGCTGCTCAAGGTTGCCGCGGTCAAGCGCTGGGGAGGGGATGCCAACACGGTCCTTGAAACCATTGCCCAGGGCGAGCAGCACCGCTGGAATTATCGAGGTCAGATTATCCCGAGCAACAATCAGGTCCTGGTCGAGGCGATGATCACCTCGATTGATGATGAAAAGAAACTGCTTAAGGCGGATGGCACCCTGGCGGTGGATGGTAAAATCATTTATCAGATGAAGGATTTTACGATCAGGGTCAAAGGGTCGTTGTCATAAACTTTATGGTTAGGAATTCACAGCAAAACCGCTCTCGATAACAAAGCTGAAAAGTTGGCATGGTCACTCACCTGGACAGGTTTGACAATTCCCGCGAAGATTGTATAAGGGATTTAAGGCCTATTTTTTTCTGTGATTCTGCAGTGCGTAGAGCCAGGATGAGTAGTTTGCTCTTTTTCACCTGAAGAGAAATGGAGAAGACCATGAAAAATGAAATCCCTGTCGAAAGCAGTCGGAACATCTCCGCAGACTCTACCCCGGTAAAGTTTTTGGGCCGCGGCTTGGCCCTCAGCCTGGCGATTTTCGCTGCGGTAACGGTTGTCGCCTGCATGCCGGTTGTGACCCCGCCGGAACCGGTGCAAGTGGAAGCCGGGGCCCCCGAGGTCAGCTACAAGTTCTACAACGATGAAGAACTCATTGAGGCCAACAACCGGGCTCGGGCGTATTGTAAACAGTACGCGTCGACCCCGTCCATGCAAGGCACAATCACCACCAGCCAGGACGGCAGTAAAACCGTGACCTTCCAGTGCCTCCTGGCAGCCCCAGAAACACCGGCACCGCCGCTCGAGACCGAGACTTACCGCACCGATAACGACCTCTTGCAAACAATGAACTCAGCAGAGGCCTATTGCGCACGCTCCGGGCAGGTGGCCTCTTTCAACGTCAGCACCAATGCCGTCGGAACCCGGACCCTGACCTATCGCTGTGTACCGCGTTAGCAACGGTCTTTTCAGGAAGGCCCAGACCGGCCCCGAGTTCGATCGGGGCCCGGTTCCACCATCCGGAGTCACTGCAACGAGTTCCATGATCTCCTGCAAGTTGCTGTCCTTATTTAACCAGACAAATAACCTGATAACGATCAAGGGGTAAAGCGGTATGGGTTGTAAGGTTATAGCCTTGCAGCCTTATAGCTTTACAGCCCTATAGCTAGCTTGTACTATGTGCAAGCTTGGCATTAATACGATTATGGTGGTGTGAATGAAGTACTCACGAGTATACGTTGAATCGGTCGGCTATGAGTTGGCGCCGATTGTTGTTACATCGACAGAGCTGGAAAACCGCTTGAAGCCGATGTACGAAGCGCTGCATATTCCTCTTGGCCAGCTGGAAGCTTTGACCGGGATCAGGGAGCGCCGCTGGTGGAAGCCGAACACCAGCATTTCGGAGGGGGCGATCGCTGCGGCAAAAAAAGCGCTGCGCGAACGCAAGATATCCCCGGTCGATATCGGTGCAGTTGTTTATGCCGGTGTCTGTCGTGAACATTTCGAGCCGGCCACGGCCTGTCAGGTCGCCTCGGCGCTTGGTGTGCAGGGGGATGCTGCGATTTATGATACCTCCAATGCCTGCCTTGGCGTGCTCAATGGTGTGCTCGATATCGCCAACCGCATCGAGCTGGGTCAGATTCGTGCCGGAATCGTGGTCGCTTGTGAAAGCTCCCGCGAAATCAACGAGACCATGATTCAGCAGATGCTCGACAAACCGACCATGGAAAACTTCACCAAGTCACTGGCGACCCTGACCGGTGGCTCCGGTGCTGCCGCCGTGCTGCTCACCGACGGCTCCTTCACGCCTTCGCGGCGGCCACGTCTGCTGGGTGGGGTTAACCTGGCCGAGCCTCAGCACCACACCCTCTGCCGTTGGGGAATCCAGTCGGATGACCCGGCAAATCATGTTCCCTATATGCAGACCGATGCGGTTGCGGTCATGAAGTACGGCGTGGAGTTGGGTAAAAGAACCTGGGACGCCTTTCTCAAGGAACTGGAACTGACCACTGACCGGATCGACAAGGTGATTTGCCACCAGGTCGGTGAGGCTCATCAGAAGCTGATCCTGCAAAAAATCGGGATCGACCAGAAAAAAGACTTCAGCACTTACGAGTTCCTCGGCAATATGGGCACGGTATCTCTACCGGTGACCGCTGCAATTGCCAAGGAACGTGATTTTTTGTTGCCCGGTGATATCGTCGGCTTTCTCGGTATCGGCAGCGGTTTAAACTGCCTCATGTTAGCAATCCAATGGTAGTACAGGGTTTAACTCCAAACAAAAGCAAATGAAACTGGCCGCAGATAAAAACTGATAAACGCGGATAAGGACCAGAACTGGAAGCTTAAGATTATAGTTTTACAAAAAGTTGCCAGGGTTTTGTCTTTTATCAGCTGTTATCAGGTTCTATCTGCGTTCGGCTACAGGCTTGTTTCCAAGAGTAAACAATGAGCGATCTTTACCCCTTTGAAAATCACTTCCTGGAACTGAACCAGTTGCGCTACCACTACCTTGACGAAGGCCAGGGCGATCCCGTGGTCATGGTGCACGGTAATCCGAGCTGGTCTTTCTATTACCGCAACCTGGCAAAAACGCTGCGCGATCGCTACCGGGTCATCGCTCCCGACCATATCGGCTGCGGGCTGTCTGACAAGCCCGCTGACGGGGACTATGCCTACACGCTCAAGCAACGGGTCGATGATCTCGAGGCTCTGCTTGAACACCTCGGGGTGTGTGAACGCATCACCCTGGTTGTCCACGACTGGGGCGGCATGATCGGCATGGCTTACGCCTGCCGTCACCCTGAGCGGATTGCGCGCCTGGTCATCCTTAATACGGCAGCTTTCCACCTGCCCGAAGGCAAAAAATTTCCCCTGGCTTTAAGAATCTGCCGTGACACGGCGATCGGAGCTTTCCTGGTACAGAAACTGAACCTGTTTGCCCTGATGGCGGCCCGGGTTGGCTGCAAACGCAACCCCATGTCCGAAGCGCTGCGCGGAGCCTATTGTGCTCCATATGACACCTCGTCCAACCGGATCGCGACGCTGCGTTTTGTTCAGGATATCCCACTGCAACCGCAAGACCCGGGTTATGAGTTGATCAGTGAAGTCGAAGAGGGACTGGAGCGTTTCGCCGGTCTGCCGATGACGATCTGCTGGGGGATGAAGGATTTTGTTTTCGATAAGCACTTCCTCAAGGAATGGCAGCATCGTTTTCCTAAAGCCGAAGTTCACACTTTCGATGATTGCGGTCATTACATCCTTGAAGATGCCAGCGCTGAAGTCATCCCGATTATCGAGCAATTCCTGGCGGCGCACCCCCTCGCTGAAGCTTCTGATCAACCGGTGGCGTCGTCTCCGGGCGAAAAAGTGTCATGAGCCAGGCGTTCCCAGCCAATATTGCTGCACATCTTCCCGAGATGGCACGTCTGCAGCCGGATGCTCCGGCGATCTTTATCCCCCAAGGTGTTGACGCCCAACAGCAGACGGTTTACGTGAAATATACCTTTGCCGAGCTCGATCGGGAAAGCGATCGCATGGCGAGGGGACTGGAGTCGATCGGTATCAAGCGCGGTGTCCGGACCGTCCTCATGGTTCCCCCCGGGTTCGAATTCTTCGCCCTGACTTTTGCGCTCTTTAAAATCGGTGCCGTGCCGGTTCTGGTCGATCCCGGCATGGGGGTCAAAAATCTCAAAACCTGTCTCGCCGAAGCTCAACCCGAGGCCTTTATCGGTATCCCCAAAGCCCATCTGGCACGCATGTTTCTTGGCTGGGGCAAGCCGACGATCAGGACGCTGCTGACTATTGGGAAAAAATACTTCTGGGGTGGCACGACCCTCAAAAAAATCCTCAGCAAAACGCCGCGAGACCCGCAGTACCAGGCAGCGCAGACTGCGGACCATGAAACCGCTGCCATCCTTTTCACCAGCGGCAGTACCGGAGTACCGAAAGGGGCGGTCTACAGCCATGGCAACTTCACCGCCCAGGTGGAGATGCTGAGGCAGCTTTACGCTATCCGGCCCGGTGAAATTGACCTGCCGACCTTCCCGCTCTTTGCGCTCTTTGCCCCGGCCCTGGGAATGACCTCTGTTGTCCCGGAGATGGACTTCACCCGACCGGCCGATGTTGATCCGGTCAAGATCATTGCTGCCATTGAAAAATTTCAGATTACCACCATGTTCGGTTCACCGGCTTTAATCAACCGGGTCGGTCGTTATGGTGAAGCACACAAGATCAAGCTGCCGAGCCTGAAGCGGGTGATCTCCGCCGGGGCCCCGGTGCCTGCTGCGGTGCTGGAACGCTTTGCCAATCTGCTCGACGATGGTGTCCAGGTCTTTACCCCTTATGGGGGCACCGAGGCCTTGCCTGTCTGTTCGATCGGCAGCGCTGAGATTTTGAGTGAAACCCGTTATGCTACGGACCAGGGCAAGGGCGTCTGTGTCGGCAAACCGGTGCCGGGTACAGAGCTTGAGATCATCACTGTGTGCGACGGGCCGATCAGAATCTGGGACGATGGTTTGAAACAAGGAGCTGGTGAAATCGGTGAGCTTGTCGTCAAGGGCCCGCAGGTGACGCAGAGTTATTTCAACCGCGAAGAGTCAACTGCGCTTGGTAAAATTGCTGATCCAAAAAACACCGGCTATTACCATCGGATGGGCGATCTCGGCTATCGTGATGAGCAGGGGCGGATCTGGTTTTGTGGCCGCAAGGCACACAGGGTCTTAAGTTCCGAAGCAACGCACTTCACCATCCCCTGCGAGGCGGTCTTCAATACCCATCCGGAGGTGTTCCGCACTGCCCTGGTCGGAGTCGGTGAGTCGGGACGCCAGAGGCCGGTGCTTTGCGTCGAACTGGAAAAAGGTACCGACACCTCACAACTGGCAAAAATTCACCAGGAGTTGTTGGCCATAGGTGCCGACAACGAGGTAACCCAGAGCATCAAGACCTTTCTCTTTCATCCCGAGTTTCCGGTCGACATTCGCCACAACGCCAAGATCTTCCGTGAAAAGCTGGCGATCTGGGCCGAGGGCCAGTTGTCATGAAAGCGCTGGTAACCGGCGGCGGAGGGTTCCTTGGCAAGGCAATCATCAAGCGACTGCGAGAACGTGGTGATATGGTCCGCTCTTTTTCACGTCATGCGCATCCGGCTCTGACCGGCATGGGTGTTGAGCATTGCCGGGGAGAGCTGGCTGATGCCGTGGCGGTTGAACGCGCGGCAGAGGGTTGCGAGATGGTTTTTCACGTCGCCGCCAAAGCCGGTGTCTGGGGTCCTTACGAGGAATTCTACCAAACGAATGTGCTGGGTACGCAACATGTCATCGATGCGTGTCGACGGCATGGCATCAAACGTCTGGTCTACACCAGCTCACCGAGTGTGGTTTTTGACGGCACCGATATGGAGGGCGTTGACGAGACCGTGCCTTACCCGGAAAATTTCGAAGCCTTTTATCCGCAAACCAAGGCCGAGGCGGAGCAGTTGGTCCTGCAGGCCAATGACCAGTCGCTGGCCACCGTTGCCTTACGTCCTCACCTGATCTGGGGCCCTGAGGATAACCACCTGGTGCCACGCATCCTCGAGCGTGGCGCCAAGGGCGCTTTGCGTAAGCTCGGCAGCCGTGAATGCCTGGCCGACACCATTTATATCGATAATGCTGCGCTCGCCCATCTGCAGGCCGGCGACCACCTCGATATTGGTTCCGTCGTCGCCGGCAAGGTCTATTTCCTCTCGCAAGGTGAACCCTTGCCGCTCTGGGAGGTTGTCAACCGCATCCTCGAGGCCGGTGGCTTGTCTCCGGTGACACGGAGCATGTCTCCTGGCCTGGCTTATACCCTTGGTGCTATCCTCGAAAAAGCCTATACTCTGCTCAAACTCAAGGGCGAACCTCGCATGACACGCTTTTTGGCCAGGGAGTTGTCCACCTCGCACTGGTTTGATCTCAGCGCGGCAAGAAACGACTTCGGCTATCAACCTGAAGTCTCTTTTGATGAGGGGATTGAACGGTTGCGTGGATGGTTGTTAACGCAATAGTTTTTGCAAGCCATCATCGACAGTTGAGGATTCATTATGCCGCTCGTCATGACTCCATGGCAGGATCCACCGCCTCCCACTGGTCTGAACTCAGAGGAGGTCCACCTCTGGCGTTTTCCGCTGGTCTCTCCGCAACCGTTGGAGCATCTCCTTGATGAACACGAACTGCAACGTGCCAGACGTCTGCTCGACCCTGATAAAGCCCGCGCTTTCGTGGTCGCCCGGGCCCGTCTGCGCCAGATTCTCGCCGGCTACCTGTCCCTGGCCCCTGAAAAATTGACCTTTGCTTATGGTCCGGCAGGTAAGCCGGAACTCTCCGGTCTCGCCGATTCGCCTGCCTTCAACCTTGCTCACTCCGGCCACTGGGGCCTGTGCGCCGTTGCTGGCCGAGGTGAGGTGGGGGTTGATGTTGAGACGATTAATCTCGACCTGGATTATACCAGCCTTGCCCGGCGCTTCTTTTCGGAAGCCGAGAAGCAGTGGCTGCGTAATTGCCCCGAGTCGCGCAGGCGCAGGTGTTTCTTTCGAGTCTGGACACGCAAGGAAGCCTGGTTGAAAGGCAAGGGCGGTGGGTTTTCAGACCCTGCCCAGGATCTCGGCGCCACTCATCTTGCTGTCGGCTGTACTTGTGATGGCGGCTGGTGGCTGAGAAATGTGCCGCTTGCCCGGGGCGCCGTTGCGGCCCTGGCCTTGTCGCGTCGATGCTCTGTCGTGCAACGCTGGAACGCCTGGCCAGATCGTCACAAGTTTTTGTAATCTTAAGGTTTTTTCGAACATCTTTCTTGCTCACTCTCGTCAACTTGTTATACTAAAGTCTAAACGCTCAGTTCAAAATCATTTCTGCAAGACTCAGGTAACTGTCCTAAGTGACACCCACGCAGCAAAGCCAGGAGCCTTGTTGTCATGTACGAATTGCCCTATCAATCTATCCCGGAGATGCTCAAGTCGAATGCGCAGAAGTATGCCGAGCGCATCGCCATCAGCTACAAGAAGAATGACGTCTACCAGGATCTGAGTTATGCGGACTTCTACGAGCGGGTTCTTATGGCTGCCAGGGGCCTGCGCAAAGCCGGCATGGCCCCCGGAGACAAGGTCGCGATCTTTTCCGAGAACCGTGGCGGCTGGGCGATCGCAGATTTCTCCATCCAGTGCGCAAAAGGTGTCACCGTCCCCATCTATGCCACAAATACCGCCGAACAGGCTGCTTATGTCCTGCAGCATTGTGAAGCAAAGATCGTTTTCGTCTCCAATCGGCTGCAATATGAAAAGCTCCTCTCGGTGCGGGATCAGCTCCCCGGGCTTGAACAAATCATCTCTTTTGAACGCTTCCTCGGCAGTCATGATCTGCCTGTTTACACCTTTTACCAGCTGCTGGAAATTTCCGAGCCTGTCACCGATACAGAGCGTACAGAAATAGAGGCTCTGATTGATTCGGTTGCTTCGACGGACCTCCTGACGATTATCTACACCTCGGGGACGACGGGCGTGCCGAAAGGGGTTATGCTGACTCAGGCCAACGTGATTTTTGATACCTATTACGGTTTGCAGAAGCTCGAAGCCCTCGGACTGGACGAGGTCTTTTTGAGTTTCTTGCCGCTCAGCCATATCCTCGAACGCACGGCCGGATACTATGCTCCGCTTATGACGGGCTGTAAGGTGGCTTTCAGCGAAAGTGTCGAAAAAGTTGTCGAGAACATGCGGGAGGTCAGGCCGACTGTCATGGTCAGCGTGCCAAGGCTTTTTGAAAAGATTTATGCACGGATTTATGAGGACGTTCACCAGATGCACCCATTGCGGAGCAAGGTCTTCCACCTGGCGGTTGAGACAGGACGGGCGTTTGTCATGAAGCGCTACATTGAGCCTCAACCTCTGGGTCTGCTGGGAATCAAATATCGCTTCTACGACTGGCTGGTGTTTCGCAAGATCCGCAAACGTTTCGGTGGTCAGCTCAAGTACTTTATCTCCGGTGGAGCGCCTCTGGATAAATCAATCAACCAGTTCATGTGGGCCATCGGTATTCCGACCTTCGAAGGTTACGGCTTGACCGAAACCAGCCCTGCGGTGACCTTGAACAGCCCCTGGCATGTTCGCTTCGGTTCGGTGGGAACGCCCCTGCCGGGAACCGAGGTCAAACTCGGTGATGAAAACGAACTCCTGATCCGGGGGCCGCAGGTCATGCGCGGCTATTACAAAGATGAGGCGAAAACCGCCGAAGTGTTGAAAGATGGCTGGTTTCACAGTGGCGACATCGCCAAAATCGATGAAGACGGCTATGTCTTTATCGTTGACCGCAAAAAAGAAATCATCATTACCTCCGGCGGTAAGAACATAGCGCCACAGCCGATCGAGAACCTTCTGCGCATGGATAAATATATCTCTCAGGCCTATGTCTTTGGTGATCGCAAGCCCTACCTGGTGGCTCTTTTGACACCGAACCTGGAGCGTTTGATCAAGCTGGGCAGGCAGCATGGTGTTGAGTATCTTGATGTTGAAGAACTGGTTGCGAACAAGAGAGTCACCCAGCTATATGCCAAGCGGGTCGAGGCTCTCAACAAACAACTGCCTTCCTATCAGACGATTAAAAAATTCATTCTCCTGCCGCGTGATTTTTCTGTGGACGGGGGCGAGCTGACACCGACTCTCAAGCTTAAGCGCAAGATGATTTATCAGAAATACCGGGAACGCATTGAAGGGCTTTATCTTAAGAATGGCGCAGACTTCGACGAGCGGCCTCCGCGGTCTGCTCAGGGAGGAGATTCATGAGGCAAATCAATCGTGTTGGAGTCCTTGGTGCGGGAGTCATGGGGGCGACAATCGCCGCTCACCTGGCGAATGCAGGCCTTGAGGTGTTGCTGCTGGATATGCTGCCGAAAGACTTGACGACCGAGGAAAAAGAGGCAGGCCTTAGTCTTGAGAGCCAAAGGGTACGCAACCGGATTGCGGCAAACGGCTTGGCAGAACTACTGAAAATGAAACCGGCCCCTCTCTATCTGAAGGAGTACGCCAGCCAGATCGAGATCGGTAATTTTGAAGACGACTTGCCAAAGCTTAAGGCGTGCGACTGGGTTATCGAGGTCGTCATTGAGCATCTGCCGATCAAGAAGAGCCTGTTTGAAAAGGTCGTGCCGCATCTGCATGCTGACGCGGTTTTGTCGACCAACACCAGCGGTCTTTCGGTCAACGAGATGGCAGAGAGCCTCCCTGCCAAGCTGCGCAGCAGGTTCCTGGTCACGCACTTTTTTAACCCGCCGCGCTATATGCGACTGCTGGAAATTGTCCCCTGCAAAGAAACTGATCCGGCTGTGATGGAGGCGTTAGCCGGCTTTATCCGTCATCGGCTCGGCAAGGGCATCGTTTATGCCAAGGACACTCCGAACTTCATCGCCAACCGTATCGGCGTTTATGCCATCTACAAGGGCATTGAACATATGCTCGCTATGGACATGACGATCGAAGAGGTCGATGTCATCGCCGGTCCCGCCACAGCGCGGCCGAAGTCGGCGGCTTTTCGCACGGCTGATCTGGTCGGCATCGACACTCTGATGCATGTCGGCAACAACTCCTTCGACCTGCTGGAAAACGATGAAGAGCGAGAAGTCTTTAAAGTCCCCGCATTCATGGCCAGGATGGTTGAACAGGGCTTGCTGGGCAATAAGAGCAAGGCCGGTTTTTATCGCAAGGAGCAGGACGATGGCAAACGCAAAATCTTCTATTACGATTATTCGAGCGGTGAATACAGACCGGTGGAGAAACCGAAGTTCGCTTCCATCGAGGCGGTCAAACTGGTTGATGATCCGGCTCAGAAAGTCAAAATGGTTGTTGAAGGCCGAGACAAAGCTGCAGAATACGCCTGGAAAAATTTACGCGACACCCTGATCTATACAGTAAAGCGTATCCCGGAAATTGCCGACGATGTGGTCAATATCGATAACGCCATGAAGTGGGGCTTCAATTGGGAGATCGGCCCTTTCGAAATGTTCGATGCTATTGGCGTGGCCAATTTTGTCAAGCGCGCAGATGCCGACGGTGTCGCCGTCCCCGAGGTTTTAAGGACAATCGAAACCTTCTACCGGTTCGACGCCTCTGGACACAAGCAGTATTTTGATCTGCAGAGCGGTGAATATCAAGCCTGGCCACTCCACACCGGGCAGATCGACCTGCAAATCCTCAAGAGAAGCCGAGGCGTGGTTGAGAAAAGCCCCGGGAGCTCGGTGATCGATCTTGGCGACGGCGTGTTCTGCCTGGAATTCCATTCCAAGATGAACACCCTCGGTGGCGATATTCTGGCCATGACGCACAAGGCGATCAAGCGCGCCGAGAACGAAGGGACTGGCCTGGTGATCGGTAACCAGGGCGTCAATTTCTCGGTCGGTGCCAACCTGATGCTGCTGGCAGTGGCCATGGCAGAAGGCGCTTATGAAGATATCGACATGATGGTGCGGGCTTTTCAAAAAGCCACCATGGCGATCAAGTACGCCAGGGTGCCGGTCGTGGCCGCTCCGTTTAATATGGTGCTCGGTGGTGGCTGTGAATACTGCTTGCACGCTGCTGCGATCAATGCCCATGCGGAGACTTACATGGGGTTGGTGGAGATCGGTGTCGGGCTCTTGCCGGCCGGCGGAGGCACCAAGGAGATGTGCCTGCGCGCGGTTGAGCTGGCCAATCGTTATGAGACCGATGTGTCCCCGTTCATCTTCAAGCACTTCAAACAAATCGGTATGGCCAACGTCTCGATGGGGGCGGCAGAGCTGCAGGGCATGAGCTATATGCGCGCAGGGGACAGCATCACCATGAACGCCGATCGGCTGATTGCCGACGCCAAGCAGAAGGTCCTCGGTATGACAGGCAACTACACGCCTCCGCGCAAGCTCAATGAGATCGCGGCGCCGGGGCGCAGTGTGGCGGCCAGCATCAAGAGCCAGCTGTGGAATCTGCAGATGGGTGGCTTTGCCACCGAGTACGAAGCGGAAATGGGTGGCGTAATCGCCTCGATCCTCTGCGGCGGTGACGTGCCAGCCGGTACGCTGATCTCGGAAGATTACCTGCTGCAGCTGGAGCGGGAAGGCTTCCTGAAGCTTTGTGGCAACAAGAAGACCGCAGCACGCATTCAAAATATGTTGAAGACCGGCAAACCGCTGCGTAACTAGTGTCCATCCGAAAGCTCCGGACGGACACGGCCGATCAACTCCTTGCTCAGGGAGAAACGAAATGAAAACTGCTTACATCCTGGCCTCCTACCGAACCGCTGGCTGCCGTGCCAAAAAAGGCAAATTTAAAGATATACGTCCCGATGATCTGGCTGCAACGGCTATTGCCGGGCTGATTGAACGCACCGATGTTGATGCGCAGGAAATCGATGACGTCATCCTCGGTTGTGCCTTTCCGGAGGGGGAGCAGGGGATGAATGTCGCCAGGATTGCTGCCCTGAAAGCTGGAATCCCTTACCAGGTTCCAGCCCAGACCATTAACCGGTTCTGTTCTTCGGGTTTGCAGTCGATAGCTCTGGCGGCAGAAAGAATCATGGCCGGTGGCGCCGATTGTATTGTGGCGGGTGGCGTCGAATCGATGACCATGGTGCCGATGGGAGGCAACAAGTTCAGCGCCAACCCGACCCTGGTCGCAGAATGGCCGCAAACTTTTGCGGCGATGGGGATCACGGCAGAGTTGGTCGCCGAGCAGTATACTATCGATCGTGAGGCTCAGGATCTGTTTGCCGCCGGCAGCCACACCAAGGCGGCAGCGGCCATTGCCGCTGGCCGTTTCGTAGATGAAATCATTCCCGTACAGGTTGAGGAGACGGTGATTAACAAGGGCAAGCTGCAGAAGACCCAGCTTGTGGTCAGTACTGACGATGGTGTACGCGCCGACACCACGGCGGCTGGTCTGGCCCGGCTCAAACCGGCATTTAAGGTCAACGGCACGGTGACGGCCGGCAACACCTCACAGATGACCGACGGTGCTGCGGTGACGCTGGTGGTCTCCGAGGCGTTTCTCAAGCGGCTGGGCAGGGACCCCCTGGCACGCTTTGTCAGTTTTGCGGTCAGGGGAGTGCCGCCGGAAATCATGGGCATCGGTCCGGTGGAGGCTGTTCCTGTGGCCCTCAAAATGGCCGGTCTGGAGCAAAAAGATCTCGACCTGTTTGAGCTCAATGAAGCTTTTGCCGCCCAGGCCCTTGCGGTTATCAAGGCGTTGCATCTGAACCCTGAAATCATCAACGTCAATGGTGGCGCGATTGCCCTCGGCCACCCTCTTGGCTGCACCGGTGCCAAGTTGACGGCGACCCTGCTGCACGAAATGGTACGACGGCAATCGCGCTACGGTATGGTCTCCATGTGTATCGGCGGCGGCATGGGCGCTGCCGGTATTTTTGAACGCATCTAAACCAGTCAACACAAAGATCCGAGAGGTGGGGCATGACAGAGCGAATTTTCAAGGGCGGTGAATTTCTGATCACCGAGGTTGCCTGTGACGAAATCTTCACACCCGAAGAGTTCACTGACGAGCAGAGGCAGATTGGTGAAACCACCGAGCAGTTCGTCAACAATGAGGTCGTGCCGCAGCTTGATGAAATTGAGGCCCAGAACTTCGATGTGCTCATTGAAGCGTTTCAGAAATGTGGCGATCTCGGCTTGTTGATGATCGATACCCCTGAGGCGTATGGCGGTCTGGAACTCGACAAGGTGACCAGTATGCTGGTTGCCGAAAAGATCGCTCCGGCCGGGGCTCTTTCCGTTGCCTACGCCGCACATACCGGAATCGGCACCTTGCCGCTGGTTTACTATGGGACCGAGGCACAGAAAGAGAAGTACCTGCCGAAACTGGTTAGTGGTGAATGGGTGGCGGCCTACTGTCTGACTGAACCGGGCTCAGGCAGCGACGCCCTCGGCGCAAGAGCGACCGCGACATTAAGTGAGGACGGTAGCCACTACCTCCTTAACGGTACCAAACAGTTCATTACCAATGGCAGCTTTGCCAGCCTCTTCACTGTGTTTGCCAAGATCGACAAGCAACTTTTTAGCGCATTCCTGGTCGAGAAGGACTTTGAAGGTCTCGTCATTGGCACCGAAGAGAAAAAGATGGGCATCAAGGGGTCGTCGACGACTCAAGTCATTCTCGATAACTGTAAGGTCCCGGTGGAGAACCTGCTCGGTGACGTCGGCAAGGGCCATAAGATCGCCTTTAATGTCCTGAATGTCGGCCGCTTCAAACTTGCTGCCTGTGTCACAGGTGCGGCCAAGCAGGTTGCCCTGGTCGGCGTCAAGTATGCCAACGAGCGGAAACAGTTTAACCAACCGATTGGTGCTTTCGGTGCGATTAAGGAAAAGATCGCTGATATGGCCGCGGACATCTTTGCGGCTGAATCACTGGTTTACCGTCTGGCTGGATTGCTGGATACCAAACTGGCGACGATCGACAGGGCTATCGACAATTATTATGTAGAGTATCAAAAGGCTATTGAGGAATATGCCACCGAGTGTGCCATCTCCAAGGTGTTCTGCAGTGAAGTCCTGGCCCGGACGGTTGATGAGGTGGTGCAAATCCACGGCGGTTACGGTTTTGTCAGTGAATATCCGGCGGAACGCTTCTATCGAGATGAGCGGATTAACCGGATTTGGGAAGGTACCAATGAAATCAACCGCTTGTTGATCCCAGGCATGATCCTGAAGAAGTCTTTGAAGGGAGAACTGCCGCTGCAGGCCGAGGCGATGAAGGCTTTTGAAGCCCTGATGACGCCGAGTTTTGAAGAGTTGGACACGGCGATTGCCTTTGCCGCCGAAAAAGCCCTGTTGAAAAACCTCAAGACGCTGTTTTTGATTCTCGCCGGTACGGCGGTGCAGAAGTATATGACAAAGCTCGCCGATGAGCAGGAAATCCTTATCGCCGCAGCCGATATTGCGATTCAGATCTTTGCCATTGAAAGTGCCGTGTTGCGTGCTGAGAAAGCCGGACGCACGGCCAATGCAAAGAACAAGGCTCTGCTTGCGGCAGTCGTCAAGGTGTTTGCTTTCGGTGCTACGGAGATCGCCGGGAGTGCGGCAAAGAAAGCTGCTTTTTACGTCGAGGAAGGCGATCAGCTGTTGATGGTCCTCTCCGGAGTGCGACGCTTTGCCAAGTATGACGCAACCGGACTGCTAGAGGCCAAGCGCTTGCTGGCTACGACAGTTTGCGAAGAGGAGAAATACCTGTTCTGATAAGAATTCCTTATCGATCGGTGTTCTGCTGTCGGTTTGCCCTGGTCATAGCCATCCCCGTTGACGGAAATAATCAGCGAGCCGATCGACCGCGGCATTGAGGTTTGCCATCGAGTTGGCATAAGAGAAACGCAGAAAGCCTTCTGCGCCCTGTCCAAAATCGATGCCGGGTGTGAGGGCGACACCGGTTGCCTCAAGGATCTCCTAGGCCAGGGCCAGAGAATCGTTACTGATGTGACGGGCATCAGCAAGTACGTAGAAGGCTCCAACCGGATGCGTGTGCACTTTCAGACCGATTTCCTCAAGACGTGGAATCAGCTGGTGTCGCCTTCGATTATACTCCCTGCGCATCTCTGCGACGTAGGTATCGCACTCCTTCAGAGCGGCGACGCCGGCCAACTGGACAAAACTGTTGGCGCTGATCAATACATTCTGGTGCAGTGTCTGCAGGGTTCGGATCGAAGCTTGCGGTGCGATCAGGTAGCCAAGTCGCCAGCCGGTCATAGCGTAAGCTTTAGAAAAACCACCGAGAACAAAAGCCTCATCGGTAAATTCCAGAATGCTGTGCTCTTCCCCTTCGTAAGTCAGGCCGTGATAAATTTCATCCGAGACCATCGGGATTGGCAGTTCTGCGAGTGCGGCGAGTTCTGCTTGAGTGAGAACCGAGCCGGCCGGATTGGCCGGCGAGTTGATCAACAGGGCCTTTGTCCTGGCGTTGATCAGAGTGCGCACATCCTTTGGCTGTGGTTGAAAGCCCTGCTCGGGGCGGGTTCTTAAAAAGCGCGGTTTGGCACCGACAAAGCGGATGAAGTTGGCATAGCAGGCGTAACCTGGATCGCTGAGGATGACTTCGTCGTCCGGGTTGCACAGCGCAGCAAAGAGCAGCAGCATCAAGGGACTGGTGCCCGAGGAGACAATGATCTGTGCCGGGTCGACGCCGACTTTATAGCGTTTATGGTAATGTTCTGCGATCGCTTGGCGTAACTCGATACGGCCGAGAGAATGGGTGTAGCGTGTCTCTCCCGCGAGCATCGCCTCTTGTGCGGCCTTAACGATCGGTTCGGGGGTCGGAAAATCAGGTTCGCCAAGGCAGAGATAGATAATCTCGCGCCCCTCTGCCTCGAGAGTTTTGGCGCGCTCCATGATTTCCATAGCGAGAAACGGCGTGATTTCGGCGGCGCGCCGGGCGACATGTCCTTTGACGGCAGTTTGCAAGATCCTTGACTCCTGGTCGAGTGAAGACGTTTGCTCCAGGTTGCAGCTCTTAGCGTTTTTAAATCCCCGGAATGCCGATGGGCCCCGGCAGGTCCGGAATGCACCCTGTTGTAACCAACAGACTGAACAGCAGGAGCAGGGCGAGCAAAACAAGCTTTTTCATGGTTCTTCCTTAAATGAAACAGGAGCTTCCTGTTTCTGATGAGAGGTCGCAGTGCACTCTAGCAATTCTGCTGAGTGTTGCAAGAAAAAGTTGTCAGGCTTGCTTCTCGACAACCATTTTGCTGAACCGTTCATCGTAGCGGGCGATCTGCTGATGCCAGTCGTAGCGGGCGACGTGGGAGCGTAAGGTATGGTTGTCTTGCACAGGGGTTTTCAAAAGCTTACGTAACTTCTCCAGCAGGCTTGCAAAGTCATCGTAGAGAAAGCTGTCTTGCACTGCCGCAGGGATATGTTCAGGGTAAGCCAAACGACGCGGCAAAAGAGGCGTGCAACCGCAGTAGATGGCCTGAACGACGCTGGCTCCGAAAAAGTCGTGATTGGAGTGAACGGGCAGTATGTCAGCCCTCCAGAGCCAGTGAGCATAATCGGCAAAATTTTCGGCATAGCCAAACTGAATGATCCGCTCGCCAAGACGTTGCCGCGCCTCGCTGAAAACAGGCGGGCAGTTGCGGTAGGATTCACCCAGAACAGCCACTTCGAAAGAGAAATGTTCTTCTTGCAGGCGATAGAGGGCCGCGAAAAATTCTTCCGGGTTCTTATCGTATTCCCAGCGGTGGTTCCATAGGATCAGTGGTGGTTTGGTTGTCTCTTTATTCTGCTCTTGCCGATATTTGTCAAAGCGTTGCAGGTCGAGCCCCAGGTGGAGAACCTCGCTCTTGTCCTTGATTTGGTCAACGCTTGCCAGTTCATGCTGGTCAGGAAAGTTTCTCAGGAACTCCGGCAGTTGAGAGGTGAAAGCCTCGAGGTGGTAGTGCGAGTTGAACAGGACAAGGTCGGCGGCCAGGGCGCTGGTGTAGTTGATGAAGGCATAGTGGGCGCGTTGCTGTGCCGGATTGGTTCCGTTCGGAGACCATGGATAGGTCAACTGGTTTTCGTGGAAGTAGACTGCCGTCGGAATTCTTGAGGTCTTCGCACGGGTCAGGGCAAGAAAAGTCGTCAGGTCGAGCATGTCGCTGGCGAGGAGCAGGTCGGGTTGGAGGTCGCTCTCCATAAAGCGGCGGGCCAGGGTGACCGCTCCACCGTGCATGCGCCATTTCCAACGTCTTCCACTCAGTGTCAGCAAGGCAACGTCATGCCGGCTATGGCGGGCATACTCTTCTGCCCAGGCGGCGTGAGAGCCGGAATGGAAAGGTTCAAGCAGACATATCTTCATTGAAAGCTCCCTGGGAAAGGTGATTCTAGAGGTTGACCGCCTGTTTGACAAGGCTTGAGTTTAAAGCATGAGGAGCGGGTAAGTTAAGCTTTCTCTGCTTGTTGCCGCTTCTGTTTCGGTTTTTGCTGCTCTGGTGGTTTTGCCTTGAAGTTTTTGCATAAATGCAAACAAAAATATATCCAGGTTTGCAAATCTGCAAACCTGGCAGATGAAAACTCCTTATTAAGTTTTTTAACTGATCGACAAGCAACCGTTATTGTTGAAGAATGTATTTGATAATGTTTTTTAAAACAATGGTATGAAAATTGCCATTAGAGATGTCCGTTATTGCAATCCATACTGACTGGAGGTCTCTTATGAAGGCATGTATCAATGGCAATTGGTTGGCTTATGATGATGTTGGCTGCGGTCCGGCTGTTGTCCTGATCCACAGTTTTCCACTCTGTCGGCAGATGTGGCAGTCGCAGCTCGAGGCTCTGTCGGCGCAGGGTATGCGGGTTGTGACACCTGATCTGCGTGGCTTCGGTGAAAGTGCTTGTGCCGATGAAGGCTTCAGCCTCGCAAGTCTGGTTGATGATATCCATGTCTTGATGAGCTATCTCGGTATCGGTCGGGCTGTGATGGTTGGGATCTCTATGGCCGGCGGGCTTTTGCTCGACCTGCTGGAGCGTTACCCCCACCGGGTTGCCGCGACCTGTTTTTTGTCGCCTGCGATGCAGCCGAGTGACGCCGCCGAGCAGATTCGCCGTTATGATCTGGCCGAGCTGGTTCGAGAAGGCCATCGTCCCACAGTTATCGATAACCTCTGTGAGCGCCTCCTTTCCGGACCGCCTTCAGAATCCAAGTTGCATCTGATCGGTCAACTCCGCAGCTGGATGGAGAAGCCTTCCGACATAACCCTGGCGGCAGCCCTGGCTTGCCGGCCGAGGCGTCTCGGTTATCGCGATGAAGGCCAGCTTTACCCTGTCCCGACCTTGATCATGAGCGGTGCCCGTGACAGGGTCATGCCGGCACACAAGTCGTCTGTCCCGGCCAACGCTGTTCGTCAGATCATCAATGACGCCGGGCACCTGATTAATCTGGAGGCTCCTGAAGCAGTCAACAAGACCCTGATCGGTTTTTTGCAGAGTTTGAGTAACATCAAGCTGCATCACCCTCGTTTGCAGAGGGTGGCCTGAGATGAGTCTCTTTCAGCAAAGTAGTTACTGCTGAATGACAGAAAAGGCTGCCTGGAAGGGCAGCCTTTTCGTTAATTTGCTTTTTTCTGAACCCATTCACCGGCGCCTTCCACGTCTTTGCCGAGGCCCTTCATGGTTTCACAGGCCGACAGGCTGAATACCATTATGCCTACCGCCAGAACCAGCCAGATTTTTTTCATGACTTCGTCTCCTTCTTTTCCAGTTTCGATTTGTTTCTATCTTCTCGCCACATTTCAATAAACAGAAGTGTGACACCTATCGTGATTGCCGAATCAGCAACATTGAACGCCGGCCAGTGATAGCGCTGCCAGAAAACGTCGAGAAAATCTATGACTTCGCCGAGGCGGATGCGGTCGATCAGGTTGCCGAAGGCGCCGGAAAAAATCAGAGACAGGGCAAAGAAAGTCAGTTTCTGGTCTTTTCTGAGACGTCTGATGTACCAGAGGATGCCGAGCATGGCAATGATTGATACGCTGATAAAGAAGGGGATGCGCACGGCACTGTCGGAGAGAATGCCGAAGGCTGCACCCTTGTTGCGTACGTAGGTCAGGTGAAAGAAGCCACGGATGACAGGAACCGTTTCATGGAGGCGGAAGTTGGCGTCCACGTACAGTTTAGTTGCCTGGTCCAGAATGACAAGGATCAGGCTGATCACCGATAAATTGTAGTACCTTTTCATAAGTTCTCGGTACGCGGCAGCTGTGACGCGTAAAGTCTTACCATAAGCTCATGCTGTTATACTGCCCGGTTGACGAGATTGGCAGGGGTGAGTCTGCAAGTCATGTCTCTCGTTCCGCGGCTCCTGCTCCGGTCTTTCAGGCCAGGGCCTGAAGGCAGCGATGACAGATTTCGGGATGGTCCTGATCGGTGCCGACCGTTGTCGCGTAGTTCCAGCAACGTGAGCATTTCTCCCCTTCAGCTTTTCTGACTCGAATCTTCAGGGTCGGCAGATGCTCCCCTGTGCGGGCCTGCTCAAGGTTGTCGGTCACGTCAACCTGCGAGACGATCAGCAGGGCTGCCAGTTGAGCCTCCTCCTCTTTGAGCAGGAGGGCCAAATCACCCTCTGCAGCAAGTTCAACCCGCGCATCCAGAGAATGGCCGATGACCTTTTCTGCCCGGGCCAGCTCGAGAACCTTGGCAACGTCACTGCGGACAGCCCGCAGGCGCGCATATTTTTCTTCCAGAGTCTGATCAATCAGACTTGCTTGCAAGGCCGGAAATTCAGCCAGATGGACGCTTTCTTCGCGTGCTCCCGGCATGCATCCCCAGATCTCTTCGGCCGTGAAGGAGAGGACCGGAGCCATCATACGGGTCAAGGCTTCGAGAATGCGGTACATGGCGGTCTGGGCGCTGCGGCGTTGCAGGCTATCGGTCGGCGAGGTGTAGAGCCGGTCTTTGAGCACATCGAGGTAGAAGGCGCTCATGTCAACGGCACAGAAGTTGTGCACGGCGTGATAAAGGACGTGGAACTCGTAGGCGTCGTAGGATTTCAGGACGCGCTTGACCAGCTCTTCCAGGCGGGAGAGTGCCCAGCGATCAATTTCGAGCAGGTCCTTGTCGGCAACAGTGTGGCTGGCCGGATCGAAATCATGGATGTTGCCAAGAATATAGCGGGCCGTGTTGCGGATGCGCCGGTAGGCTTCCGAGACCTGCTTGAGAATAGCGTCGCCGACACGGGTGTCGTTGCGATAATCCTGGGTAGCAACCCAAAGGCGCAGGATCTCGGCGCCATATTGATTGATGACTTTCTCCGGTGCGACAACGTTGCCGACCGATTTCGACATCGGTCGGCCTTTTTCATCGAGCACAAAACCGTGGGTCAAGACGGCTTTGTAAGGTGCGGCGTCACGGGTGCCGACCGAGGCCAGCAGGCTGGAGTGGAACCAGCCGCGATGCTGATCGCTGCCTTCAAGGTAGAGGTCGGCCGGTGTCTTGAGCTGCTCTCTCTGCTCTACCACGGCGGCATGTGACACACCGGAATCGAACCAGACATCAAGAATGTCCATTTCCTTGCGGAACTCGTCATGCCCGCAATCCGGGCAGAGAGTGCCCTCAGGCAGGAGTTCTTTGGCCTCTTTTTCATACCAGATGTCGCTGCCGGTCTCTTCAAAGAGGTCGGCGACGTGGTGCATGATTTTGCCGTCGGCCAGGGCTGCATCGCACTTGCTGCAATAGAAGACCGTGATCGGCACACCCCAGCTGCGCTGGCGGCTGATGCACCAGTCGGGACGGTTTTCGATCATGTTGTAAATGCGGTCGCGGCCCCAGTGCGGGATCCATTGCACCTCGTTGATGTGGTCGAGGGCTTTCTGGCGGAGTTGATTGGCTTCCATGGAGATGAACCACTGCTCGGTAGCCCGAAATATGATCGGTTTCTTGCAGCGCCAGCAGTGGGGGTAGCTGTGTGAGATTTTGGCTTCTCCGAGCAGTGCGCCAACTTCTGCCAGTTTGGCGCTGACCTGCGGGTTGACGTCAGGAACTTTCTCTTTACCGAAAAATTCCAGCTCCTCACGGTAGCAGCCGTAGTCGTCAACCGGGTTGTAGATCTCAAGACCGTAGCGCAGACCGGTCAGGTAATCGTCATGGCCATGGCCGGGTGCGGTGTGAACACAGCCGGTCCCTGCTTCAAGGGTGACGTAGTCGCCGAGGACCAGTAGTGAAGCCCGATCGTAAAGAGGGTGACGGCACTCTTTCTTCTCGAAGACATCGGCTTGAAAGGTTTTTACGATTTTGAACTCGGTGATGTTGAGTTCGGCCAGAACCTGGGCATGCAGGCCTTCGGCCGTGACCAGCAGTTCTGCACCGGTATCGACGGCGACGTAGGCGAGCTCGGGGTGCAGGCACACGGCCAGGTTGGCCGGAATCGTCCAGGGGGTTGTCGTCCAGATCACAAAAGACAAGGGCTTGCCGGCGAGTTCGTCAAATCCAGCAGGCAGTTCATCCCGATAGGGGAACTTGACGAAGATCGATGGCGAGGTGTGGTCCTCGTACTCGACTTCGGCTTCCGCCAGGGCTGTTACGCAGGAGGAGCACCAATGGATCGGTTTACGCCCTTTGTAAAGTCCTTTTCGTTCTGCGAAGCGGGCAAGTTCACGCGCGGTGGCGGCCTCGTAGTCGCTGGTCATGGTCAGGTACGGATGTTGCCAGTCACCGAAAATGCCGAGGCGGCGGAATTCATCGCTCTGGATCTCGACCCATTCTTTAGCGTAGGTACGGCATTCTTTGCGAACTTCGGCCTTGCCCATCTGCCGCTTTTTTTTGCCCAGCTTCTGATCGACTTTCAGTTCGATCGGCAGACCATGACAATCCCAGCCAGGCACGTAAGGCGCATAGAAACCCTGCATCCGCTTGCTTTTGATGACGATGTCTTTAAGAATCTTGTTCAGCGCATGACCAATGTGAATGTTACCATTGGCATAGGGAGGGCCGTCGTGCAGGGTGAAGTTGGGCTTTTCCTGGTTCGGCTCGCTGAGTTTGCGGTCGAGGTCCAGTTCGGTCCAGCGCTGTATGATCTCCGGTTCGCGCTGTGGCAGGTTGCCGCGCATCGGAAAATCGGTAGCCGGAAGGTTAAGAGTCTCTTTATAGTCCATATTCAGCCTCGCAGGCCCCCTTGTTAATGCAGATTTGAACACCGCAACTTATCAAAATGGCTGAATAAGTCAAGGAGTTATAGAATCATTGCGTTGTTGTGGCTGTGGTTGGCCATAACGATACAGAATCGGCTGAGCATCTATCCTTACTGGTTTTTCCCCGGGGATACCTGGTTTTCCTTGGCAAGGCCGCCTCGATTTGCATAGCAGCAGTGTTTTCGTAGTGGACACTGCTCACAAAGAGGTTGTTGTTTTTTGCAACAGGTCTTGGCCAGTTGGACGATTTGTGCGTGATACTCCTTGTAGAGTTCAACGTCTTCAGGGAGGTCCCGCATAAAAATGTCGCGCATCTCATGGTATTTTTCGTTGCCTTGCAAGATCCCGATGCGCACGAAAATGCGCCTGGTATACGCATCGATCACGAAGGAGGGGCGGTTGGCCGCGTAGAGCAGGATGGAGTCTGCCGTCTCCGGGCCAATCCCGGGTCTTGCCAGCAACCTGCTGCGGGTTTCGTCAAGGGGGCCGCTGCAGAAAGCGTTCAGGTCGCTTTGCCATTCCGTAACCAGGTGTCTGGAAAAATCTTGCAGTCGAATGGCTTTCTGACGGAAATAACCGGAGGGCCGGATCAGCCCTTCGAGTTGATGAGTCGGGATCTCCGCTATGCTCCGTGCAGAAACAACCCCTGCTTGTTTGAGGTTGTCTATCGCCTGTTCGACATTGGTCCAGGCCGTATTCTGGGTGAGGATTGCACCGACAACGACTTCGAAAGGACTATCGGCTGGCCACCAGTCAAGAGGTCCGAAATGGTCAAATAACTTCTGGTAAAGGAGCAGCAAGGATTGATTCAATGGGGGAGGCCTAAAATTTTTGCGGGTTGCCTTCGATTGCCTGGACGTTGCCCTTATTTGACATGAGGCTGACCTGTCTCCTGACCAAAGGCCGGCGCCTTCGGCAGGGAGATGCAGAAAGTTGCGCCTCCGCCCGGGGTCTGTTCAACCCAGGCCTGACCATGACAGCGCAAGGCTATTTTTCGAACAATAGCGAGTCCGACGCCGGTGCCCCGATGGCCACTGGAATTTTTGCCGCGGGAGAAAATATCGAAGATGGTTTCGCGTTCCCTGGCAGGGATGCCAGGACCGTGGTCACGGACGAAATACGTCGTACCCTTGTCTTCATCTCGACTGCCGACTTCGACGGAGCCGGTTTCTTTCGGGACATAATAGGTGGCGTTGCTGAGCAGGTTGATAAAGACCTGATAGACGAGGGCGTCTGGAAGCCACGTCAGGGGGAGTTCTTCGGCAATGATTTTTGGCATTTCAGCCTCTTTGAGGCTCAATTCATGAACAACTTCGTCGACAATTGCGTTGACGTCAGTCGGATGGTCAGCGGCTTTGACGTGGCTGACCCGGGCCAGATCCAAAAGATCGTCGAGAAGAGCGATCGCACGCTCACTCTGACATTCGACTTCAGCCAGCATTTGCAGAATCTTATCGTCTAAAACTTCGTTGTAGGTTGTGCGGATGAAATCCATGTAGGTGACGACCGGTGCAAGAATGCCACGCAGGTCGTGGGAGATGGAATGAGCGAAAGCATCCAGTTCACGATTGGCTTCTTTAAGATCGTCTTCAGTTTTCTTGCGTAGGGTGATATCTCTGCAGACGGCAAGTTTCTGTTTGAGGCCGTTTTCTTCCGGCAAGGGGGTGTGTACGATTTCGTATATTCTCTCTTGACTGCCGAGCTTGCGTTCGTCGCGTAACCTACGGTGCTTGAAGACCTTTTTCATGGGGCACCAGGAACAGACTTTACTCTCGTTATGCAGGACTTCGTAGCAAAACCTCCCTGTGCTGTCACCGAAGACTTCCATCATTGCCCGGTTCATAAAAGTCAGTTTCAAGTCTTCGTTAGAGATATAGGCCAGATCATCCATATTGTCGAGGACAAGACGAAAGCGTTGTTCGCTCTGCCTGAGTTCCTCCGTGCGCTCTTTGACTCTGGTTTCCAGCGTTGCCGCCTGCTCCCGCAGGGACTCTTCAAGTGCGTACTGTTGAGAGATATCGTTGAATGACTCGATGCCGCCAACGATTTCTCCCTCAGCATTTCGCAGGAATTCGATGTTTTTGAGCAGATGGATAGTTTGGCCCGATTTAGTGACCACGGTGCATTGACCGCCGATAATCGGTTTTGGAATGGCGCAATCATAAAGGCCACATCTCTCGGCACAGGGGATACCTTGCAGAAATGAGCAGTGCTGGCCAATGGCCTCCTTGGCGCTGAATCCGGTTATCTGCTCAGCCGCAGGATTCCAGTAGACGATTTTCATCTCTGTATCGACGACGAACAAGCCACTGGGAATGGTGGCCAGAGCGTGTTCAAGAGAGATACTCTTTATGATGGAGTCGGTTTTTGTCATAAAATTTATAAGGCCCCAGAAAGCTCATGGTAACATTAACGGACAATTTGTCACAATCATAGATTCATCATCACAGATTCATCAGGCTCGTCCAACGACCGCAACCCGAACCTCCTTAACGTTGCCCTGCAAAAGGACCCTGCAGCATTCGCGGACTGTTTCACCGGTTGTCATAACATCATCGACCAGCAAAATCTTGTCTGCCGAAATTGTTTTGTTAAGCGTGAAGGCGTTACGCAGATTGTTTTTCCGCTCGACGGCCGTCAGCCCTTGTTGCGGTGGTGTTTTAAGCGTGCGCTTTAGAAATCCGGTGATAATAGGGACACGCAAGTCCCTGGCAAGCGGTCGGGAAATTTCAAGGGCCTGGTTATAGCCACGTTGTCGAAGCCGAGTGGGGTGCAAGGGAACCGGAACAATGCAATCGGGTTCAAAACCGACTTCTGCCGTTGCAATGGATTCGCTGAGGATTTGGCCGAGAGGTTCAGCAAGATTGACCTGATTGCGATATTTCAGCTGTTGGATAGCCTCTTTGACGCGACCCTGGTAGGGGCAGGCTGCATAGACATTTGAGAAAGTTGTTGGTCGTTTCAGACAGGTCGTACAGAGGTGCTGCGATGACGAGGCAGGAAAAGGCTGGGCACAGCGACCGCAGTTTGATTTTCCCAGCGGCGGCATGGCCAGTCGGCACGCCGTACAAAATGACTGCGGGTTGGCAGCAGCCGGCAGTAGCTGTCCACAGAGCAGACAGACAGGTGGTAGAAACAGATCGACCCCCGCCGATAGCGCCCGACAAAAGATGGTCCACATGGAGTCCCCCCCCCAGTAGGTATGATAACAATTACAATTTATGAAATAAGATTCTTACCTGTCATCTCAGACGGAATTGCGAGGCCCAGAAGCTTAAGCAGCGTGGGTGCGATATCAGCAAGAATCCCGGGCTGAAGCCTGGCATTCTGTTTGTCTTTGCTTACCAGAATGAGTGGCACCGGGTTGGCAGTGTGTGCTGTATGAGGGATGCCGTTTTCGTCAAGCATCATCTCGCAATTACCGTGGTCGGCAGTCAGCAGAGCGCAGCCCTCTGCAGCAAGTAGCGCATCGATGACCCGGCCTACGCAGTGGTCGACGGTTTCCATGGCAGCAATCGCCGCTTGCAGAACTCCTGTATGGCCAACCATGTCAGGGTTGGCAAAATTCAGAATAATCAGATCGTAGTTGCCGGACTGAATGCGACGGATAACCTCATCGGTCACTTGCGGGGCGCTCATTTCCGGTTTCAGATCATAGGTGGAAACCTCTTGAGGTGATGGAATCATTGCGCGGTCTTCGTTGGTAAACGGAGTCTCGACGCCGCCGTTGAAAAAGAAGGTGACATGAGCGTATTTTTCTGTTTCAGCAATCCGCAGCTGCTTCAGGCCGGCATCGGCGATGACTTCACCGAGGATTTTCAGATAACTTTCGGTGCTGAAAGCAAACGGCAGGTCAAAGGTCTCATCGTACTCGGTCAAGCAGACGAAGGTTGAAAGCCGAGGCACATGTGTACGCTCGAATTTGTTGAAATCCGGTTGGGTAAAAGGGCGGGTGATCTCTCTGGCCCGGTCTGCTCGGAAGTTAAAAAAGAGGATGCCGTCCTGATCGCTGATCCGACCGACCGGTGTACCCCCCTGATGAATGACCTGTGGTTCGACGAACTCATCGTTCTGGCCTGCCGCGTAGGCGGCTTCGATGGCCTCGCTGCTCGAATTGACCGCGTGTCCCTGACCGAGCGTCATCGCCTGCCATGCACGTGATACGCGGTCCCAGCGGTTATCGCGATCCATGGCATAGTAGCGTCCGATGACGGTTGCGATCTGGCCATGCTGCAAGCGATCCAGTTCTGCCTCAAGTTGCATGAGGTATTTTGCGCCACTTTGCGGCGGCGTATCTCGACCATCCATAAAGGCGTGGATACAGGTCTTGACGTCCTGGCGTTTAGCCAGTTCGACTAAAGCATAGAGGTGGCTGTTATGTGAATGGACGCCGCCATCTGAGAGCAGTCCCATCAGGTGAAGTGTGCCGCCTGCACTGCGAATTTTGTCCAGGGCTTCGAGCAGAACCGGGTTGGTAAAGAACTTTCCTTCAGCAATGCTTAGGCTGATGCGGGTTAAATCCTGGTAGACGATGCGGCCGGCACCGATATTGAGATGGCCGACCTCAGAGTTGCCCATCTGCCCTGCGGGCAAACCTACATTGAGCCCTGAGGCCTCCAGCCAGGTTGATGGGTAGTTCTGAAACAGGTCATCCAGATGCGGGGTATCCGCCATGCAGACGGCGTTGTTTTCACAACTCTCATTGATGCCCCAGCCATCAAGGATGATCAGTGCTAGCGGTTTTTTCATGCCCCGGACCACTCTTTACGCTCACCGTGATGGATAACCATCTTGTCGACGGCCAGAGGTCGTGCGTCCTGGATGAGCTTGCGGTCGACCAGGCTGCTGGTATTCCATTCGCCACAGGATGGACAACGACTGTTCCATTCTGTAGAAACGTGCTGACACTTTTCACAGACGAAGTTCAGGTGCAGGCGTTTGGAGATACCAAGAGCTTTCTGATATTCGTTGATGGCCTGCTCCGGTTCACGGCAGCGACGGTAGGTTTCCGCAAGCAGGAGATGCACTTGAGAGGATTCGACACCGGAGCTCTCAACTGCCTGCAGCTGCTCCTTGGCTTCGTCGACCATTTCCAAACGCAAGCAGAGCTTGCCGTAGAAGAGGCGGAATACCAGATCCTCGCCTTGCTCGAGAACCTGGGACCGGAAAAAATTCAGCAGTGAAGAGGGATCCTCACGCTTCATGAAGTAGTCTTCGAGACGTTCGAGAAACACGCCTTTACCAAGCTTCTTGTAGCCTTCCTGCCAAATTTTGACCGCGTCGTCGCCACGATTTAACGCCACCAGGGCATCGCCAAGGGAGACTTGTGCCGGGGCAAAATCGGCCTCCTGGCGCAGGATATCCTTCAGTTCCGATTTGGCCTCATCTGCAGAACCCTTAGCTATTGACTGCTTGGCCACTTCGTAGCGAAGGTAAAGCAGCAGGGCTTTCTCGTCGGCAACGCGGTTAGCGCCGGGTCCGGTCTTGAGTACCTGTCGCTGGGTTTCAAGAGCGTCCTGCCAGCGGCTGTGTTTGACGTAGAGGTCGCGCAACGAGCGCAGCGCTTTACGGTTATCTTTTTCTCGAGTGATGATTTCCTGGTAAGAGGCCATTGCTTCTTCATCTCGACCCGTTTCTTCCTGGATGGCCGCGGTCTTGAAAAGCACTTCAAGGCTTTTTGGATCCAGGTCGCCGGCTTTGCGGAGCATATCGAGAGCTTCGCTCGGGTTACCTTCCTGGCTGGCCAGGCTGGCCAGCGCAATCAGTATATCGACCCGTTTCGGGTCACGATCAAGGGCTTTGTTGAGCAATACACGGGCTTTTTTCAGATCCCCGGAAAGCAGACGGCCAACACCTTCACGATAGATAGCCCCGATTTCACGAGATTTCTTCTCTTCTCGATCATGCTTCCAGTTTTTGAGCCCGTAGGTGATGACACTGTAGATGTGAGCACCGTAACCGATGATCAGGCCGATCAGGATGAAGCCGAGGATCAGAATAGCCGGTGAAAAGGTAATGCTCTGATCCGTCCAGTAAAAGAGCGTGATGTCTTCCGGATTCAACCAGGTGCAGTAGATAAAGAAGGACAAAAAGAAGATGATGATCAGCATGAAGGCCATGAATGTCATAATGATTCTCCTACGGGCCGGAACCCAAATTACAGAAGCGGATTACTCGCCAAATTTCTCGATGTCGGTTTTACATTCTATACAGTAACGGGAAAAGGGCCTGACTTCCATCCGCCGGGGTGAAATATTTTCACCGCAACTCATGCAGACCCCATATTCTCCTTTTTCTATCTGTTCCAGGGCGACGTCGATATCGTTGATTCGCTGACGCTGGGTTTCGCTGACATTGAAGAGGACGTCGCGACTGTAGGCGGCTGAGGACATATCACCGATGTCAGGAACACCATCCTGTCCGATCTCACGACTCGCTTCATAAGAATTGCTGATTTCCACAAGCAGGCTCTGGCGCTCTTTCAGTAGCTGTTCCTTGACCTGGGTGAAACTTTTGCTCATACCGCTCTCCTTAAATATCCTAAAAACCGCGTGGTTTGTCAGTTAACCACAAAAGTGGGCTTTCTGGCGAAGAAAAAAATCACGTGAAAAGGGCTGCCGGGACAACCTTTCTGCTGTTAGTGATGATAGGGCTCGTTGCGAATAATCGTGCAGCATCGATAGAGTTGCTCAAGCAACAGCAGCCGGGCCATCTGATGTGTCAGGGTCATGGGTGACAGGGAGAGGACCAGATCAGCCCGCTGTCTCAATGAGTCACTCAAGCCGTATGGCCCGCCGATCAAAAGAGCCCATTCCGGAATGTTGCGCAGCCTGTGGTTTTCCATGAGGTCGGCAAGTCCCTCAGAGCTCATCTTCTTGCCCCTCTGGTCAAGCGCGATGACAAAAGCGCCTGGCGGGATTTTCTGTTCGAGGGCCTCACCTTCTGTCGAAATGATGCGCGGCAGGTCCTGTTTGCGTCCCGTCTTGTGCTCCTTGATCTCATGAATAACAAGCGGCATGTAACGTTTCAGCCTCGCGGCGAATTCAGCGCAGCCTGCATTCGCAAAGGGCAGATTCAGGCGGCCGACACAGAGCAGGCTTAATTTCACTGGCTGTTCTGGCCCGCCAGGGCTTCTTCCTGGATCTGGACTTCTTCGGCATCACACCAGAGACCGTCCAGGTCGTAAAAGAGTCGAACCGGTTCGTGGAAAACATGCACCATGACATCACCGTAGTCGATCAGGACCCAACGACCTTCATTGAGTCCTTCTGTACCGATCGGCATGGTTGCGTGGTCTTTTTTCAGGCCGAGCTGTACCGATTCTGCGGCCGCTTTGACCTGGCGGTCGGAGCTGCCGGAGGCAAGCACAAGAAAATCGGTCAGTGACGAAATTTTACGAACGTCGAGTATCCGGACGTTAAAGGCTTTTTTATCGAGGGCTAAAGCGGCGCACTTTTGCGCCCGGTCTTGCGATAACAAATTAATGACTCCCTGTAAGCAGGTTTTCCCTGAGGTAGAGTGTTGTGCTGTCATGAACGCCGGCGCTCTTTGTAGAGGCCATTCTCTTCAATATAAGCAGCGACGGCAGCCGGAACCAGGTGTTCGATCGATTGGCCTTTCCTTTTCAGGTGGCGAATCTGTGTCGATGAGATATCGAGCCTGGTCTCTTCCAGAAAAATCAGATAATTGCCTGATTTGTGACGTAATTTTTTTGCCCCTTCATCGTAACAGAAGTCCTTGTGCATCGCAACGGGAAGGGGCTCCAGAGAGTCCTTGATTACGACGCCTGGACGGGTCGTCACGACCAGGTGGCTGAGGTTGAAAAGCCGGGAGAAATCTTTCCATGAGGCGATGTCACGATAAGAATCGAGGCCAATGATGAAGTAGCGTTCTCCCTGCGGATCCTTCTGGCGTAGAATCTCCAGGGTGTCGACAGAGAAGCTTTTGCCGCTTCGCTGCAGTTCGAGGTCGCAGGCCTGGAACCCTGGATGATCCTTGATCGCTGCCTCGACCATGGCGAAGCGCTGGGCGAAAGTGACTTCGCCGGCAACCTCTTTGTGCGGTGGTTCGGCAGCCGGAATAAACAGCGTCCTGTCAAGCAAGCACGCACGGTGTACCTCTTCTGCGATGCGCAGGTGCGCCAGATGGATTGGATTAAATGTACCGCCGAGAATTCCGGTTTTCATAGTTGATATGATGGCGTTGATTTGAGAGATCCGCTGGATCTTCATTCACCGCGGTTCGTTCACGGCCTTACCTGGCCGTTTCCAAGCACGATAAATTTACGTGTGGTCAGATCTTCGAGGCCCATGGGCCCGAAGGAGTGAAGCTTGCTTGTTGATATGCCAATCTCGGCGCCCAGTCCGAATTGATTGCCATCAGAGAAACGCGATGAAGCGTTGACCATGACGACACTCGAGTTAATCTCGCGCAGAAAGCGTTGTGAATTTTCATAGTCGCGGGTGATGATGACTTCCGTGTGCAGCGAGCCATAAGTTTGAATGTGTTTGATCGCTTCATCGAGGCTCTCGACCACGCGCACCGCCAGGGTCAGGTCGAGATATTCGGCGTGCCAATCTTCTTCGGTTGCCGGGAGCGCTTCCGGAGCAAACTCCCTGGTGGTTTCGCAACCGCGCAGTTCGACGCCCTGGGCGCGCATGGCAGAAGCGATGTAGGGCACGAAAGTCTCCGCGATGTCCTGATGGATGAGCAGTGTTTCCATGGCGTTGCAGACACCTGGACGTTGCACTTTGGCGTTGATGCAGATGCTCTCTGCCTTGGCATAGTCGGCGCTGGCATCAACAAAGGTGTGGCAGACGCCTTTGTAGTGTTTGATTACTGGAATGCGCGAATTTTCACTGACGAAACGAATCAGGCCTTCACCGCCGCGCGGAATGATCAAGTCGATCTCCTCCTCCAGTTTGAGCAGTTCGAGAATGGCATCCCGGTCCGTTGTTTCGATCACTTGCAGGGCTGCGGCAGGCAGTCGCATGCGTTCCAGTTCGCTTTTCAGAATTTTGCCGATTGCCAGGTTGGAGTGAATGGCCTCCTTGCCGCCACGCAAGATCACAGCGTTGCCGCTCTTCAGGCAAAGACCGGCCGCGTCGGCGGTTACGTTGGGTCGTGATTCGTAGACGATGCCGATCACGCCGAGCGGGATGCGCATGCGACCGATCTGCAAGTCGTTGGGACGCCGCCACATGCCGGTGATTTCACCGACCGGGTCAGGAAGGTCGGCGACCTCATGTAAACCGTCTGCCATGCCGCGGATGCGTTGCGAATCAAGAGTCAGACGATCAATCATGGCCGGCGCCAATCCTGCTTCGCGGGCTGCCATCAGGTCTTTCTCGTTGGCCTCGATCAATGCCTCGGTATGGTTTATCAGAGCTTCTGCCATTTTCTGCAGCAGCTCGTTCTTGACTGCGGAAGAAAGGCTGGCCAGCATCCGTGACGCGGCTTTGGCCTCCTGTGCAGTTTTCAGCATCTGTTCAGCTACGTTCATCTTGGCTGCTCCTTCATGTGTTGATGACCATGTTGTCGCGGTGAACGACCTCGTCGCCGTACTGGTAGCCGAGAATTCCTGCAATGTCTCTGGTGTTTTTGCCGAGAATTCTGACCAGCTCGGATGAGTTGTAATTGGTGACACCCTTGGCGAATTCCGTTCCTTCCAGGTTGCAGATGCGTACGGCATCGCCACGTTCAAAAGTGCCTTCAAGGCGATGAATTCCTGATGGTAAAAGGCTTTTGCCACGCTCGGTTACAGCTGCCTGTGCGCCTGGATCGAGGAGCAACTTGCCTTTGGGCTTCTTGGTGAAGGCGATCCAGTGCTTGCGTGCGGCCATGGGGTCGCGTGCCGGCAGGAAGTAGGTGCCGAGCTCGTGGCCATCGAAAAGATAAAGCAGGTTGTGTGGTGTGCGACCGTTGATAATGGCCGTGCCGGCACCAAAAAGCGTGGCCCGCTTGGCTGCCTTGAGCTTGGTGATCATGCCGCCGGTACCGAGATCCGTGTCTTCTCTGCCGGCCATGGCTTCGATCTCGGGGGTGAGCCGCTCGACTTCGGAAATCAGACGGGCCTCAGGGTTTTTGCGCGGGTCACTGTCGTAGAGACCGTCGACGTCGGAAAGGATGACCAGGAGTTGGGCTTCCACCAGGTTGGTGGTCATGGCGGAGAGGTTGTCGTTGTCGCCGAAACGAATTTCATCAACGACGACGGAATCATTCTCGTTAATGATCGGTACCACACCGTATTCAAGCAAAGTCATCAAGGTGTTGCGTGCGTTGAGATAACGCCGGCGGTTGGCGAGGTCGTCACGTGTCAGGAGGATCTGGCCCACTTTCAGGTCGTAGCAGTGTAACGCATCCTTGTAGGCGCGCATAAGACGGCTTTGGCCGATGGCCGCAGCGGCCTGCTTAAGGGGTATCGTTTTCGGTTTGCCGACGATGCCCAGATCAGCCTTGCCTGCAGCGACCGCTGCAGAGGAAACCAGAATGACTTCATAGCCACGCTGGCGCAGCTTGTGGACGTCTTCGCAGATGGTTGCAATCCGATCCAGATCAAGGCCCGCAGCGTTGGAGATGACGCCGCTGCCGATCTTGATGACGACTCGTTTGACATGTGCCAGAAGAATTGTACGCATTGTGGTCTTCTTGTAGAAGTTGTTGAAAAAACTCGAAAATTCTACCTCTCGTAGAAAGGACTGTCAAGCGGATCGGCCTGACGCATGCGATCAAGCTCGCGAGCGATAATCGTGACCAGTTCAGCCAGCCCTTCTCGGGTGACGGCCGAGATGGCAAGAGTCTTGAAGCCGCGCCGTTCGAACTCGGTGCGAATTTCATCTGTCGCTTCGCGAACCTCGGTAATGTCCTGTTTGGTGAAGATCA
Source organism: Deltaproteobacteria bacterium (assembly GCA_024636215.1). Next base: position 13,966 of record JAGXHL010000092.1, on the reverse strand, counting down.
CCAGCATGGGACGTTCTCTCAGTTCCTGATTGAAGCGCTCCAGCTCCTGGTTGATTTTTTCGAAGTTTTCGATCGGGTCGCCTTCCTGCAGGCTGGAGAGATCGACGAGGTGCAGAAAGAGATCGGTGCGTTCGATGTGTCGTAAAAAGCGAGAGCCCAGGCCCTGGCCGTCGCTGGCACCTTCAATCAGCCCGGGAATGTCGGCCATGACAAAAGAACGAAAGTCGCCATGCTTGACCACGCCAAGGTTTGGCACCAGGGTCGTGAAAGGGTAGTCGGCAATCTTTGGGCGGGCTGCCGAGATCGATGAAATCAAGGTCGATTTGCCCGCATTGGGTAAGCCCACCAGACCGACATCGGCGAGCAGCTTGAGCTGCAAGCGCAGAACGCGTTCCTCTCCCGGCATGCCCGGCTGAGTGTGGCGGGGAGCCCGGTTGGTGGAGGACAGAAACCGCGCATTGCCGCGACCGCCCTGACCACCTTTGAGGAGGAGAAACCCTTGATCGGATTTGGTCAGGTCGGCAAGCAGTTCTCCGGTTTCATCATCGTAGACGAGGGTGCCAGGCGGAACCTTGATGACCAGATCGCTGCCACTTTTGCCGTGCATGTTCTTGCCCATGCCCGGCATGCCGTTCTTGGCTTTGAGATGATGTTTGTAGCGCAGGTCGAGGAGGGTGGTCAGGGCCATGTCCACTTCCAGCAGCACATCGCCGCCGCGACCGCCATCACCGCCGTCCGGACCACCGAGGGGGATGAATTTCTCACGGCGGAAGGAGAGGCAGCCGCGACCGCCGTCACCGGCCTTGACGTGTATATTGACCTCATCAATAAATTTCATTTTTCGTGGCGGGCGGCGGGCGGCGGGTGGCGCGATGATTCTTTTCGCGCGACTCGCTACTCGTCACTTTCATCCTTCTTTTTAATAGAAAAACCCGAAGCTCACGTAAAGAACCTCGGGTTTTTCAATTTTTACAGGAGTCTTTCTTTAAACGTAGACGCTGACTTTCTTGCGATCCTTGCCGAGACGCTCGAACTTGACCTTGCCTTCGATCAGGGCGAAGAGCGTGTAGTCTTTGCCGCAACCAACGTTGTTGCCCGGATGAATGGTCGTGCCGCGCTGGCGAACCAGAATCGAGCCGGCGGTAACTTCCTGGCCATCGAAACGTTTGACTCCGAGGCGTTTGCCTGCGCTATCACGGCCGTTCCTGGAACTGCCGACACCTTTTTTATGAGCCATGACTTAACTCCTTAAGCTTCAATATTCGTTATCTTGAGACGGGTGAGGGGCTGACGGTGGCCGTACTTCTTGCGAGTGTTCTTACGCCGCTTCGACTTGAAGACCAGGATTTTTTTGTCTTTACCCTGCTCAACGATCTGCGCACTGACTTTCGCATTAGGTAAGAGAGGTGTTCCGATTTTAACCTCTGCTCCGCCAACCATGAGGACTTCGTTCAGTTCGATGGTTTCACCCACCGCACCATCAAGTTTTTCGACCTTTAAAAGATCGCCTGCGGAAACTTTATATTGTTTTCCTCCGGTTTTAATGACCGCGTACATAGCCTGTTCACCTCGCTTTCGCACCTGAAATTGCGGAGCTGGTCCGCTTAGGAACTGGTACTTATACGTCTCTAGGTATAAGCATGTCAAGAAAAAACCTTAGCCGACAATAATCTCGAACTGCTCCAGGTGAAAGCCCTGGCGTGCTGTAATCGTAATCTGTTTTTCGAACGTCTTCTCCAACTCTTCGATACCGTGGCGTTCATCGTCATACAGGAGTGAAGCGATATCCGGATGGACCAGAAGAGTCATTCGATAACCCGGCGCCGGGCCCATCTCACGCTGAAGCTCGCGAAAAATCTCATAGACGGTTGTTGTGCGGCTTTTTACATAACCTCTGCCATCGCAATAGGGACACGCTTCACATAGTGTCCGGCCGAGGCTTTCACGCACCCGCTTGCGGGTCATTTCGACCAGACCGAGTTCGGAAATCTTCAGGATGTTGGTTTTTGCCTTGTCGTTTTTGAGGGCTTCTTCCAGCGAACCATGGACCTTTTCGCGATGGGCCTCTTTTTCCATATCGATAAAATCGATAATGATCAGACCGCCGATATTGCGCAGGCGCAACTGGAAGGCAACTTCTTTGACCGCCTCCAGGTTGGTTTTGAGAATCGTGTCTTCAAGGTTGTGCTTGCCGACAAAACGCCCGGTATTGACATCGACCGCCGTCAGAGCTTCGGTCTGTTCTATAATGATGTATCCGCCGCTCTTCAGCCAGACTTTCCGGCCAAGCGCGCGGGCGATCTCCACCTCGAGACCAAAGCTGTCGAAGATAGGTTCACTGTCTGTGTATTGATCAACCTGGAAACTGTGACCGGGCATAAAGGTGTTCAGGAAACTGCCGATCTTGTTGTACTCCTCGGGACTGTCGACGATGATCCGTGAGACATCCTCGGTGAGAATGTCGCGCAATACCTTGCTGGTGACATCGAGGTCTGAATGGATCAGGCAAGGAGCTCCTTTGTCCTCGCAGCTCTCGCTGATCTTTTCCCAGAGGTTGACCAGATAGTCCATGTCGGCCTTGAGTTCCTCGCCGTCGCGGCTTTCTGCCACGGTACGGACGATGAACCCGGTTGCGGCCGGACGCATAATGTCGACCAGATGTTTCAGCCGGTCACGCTCCTCCTCGTTTTCGATCCGGCGGGAGATGCCGACATGATCGACTGTCGGCATGTAGACCAGGTTGCGCCCGGGAAGTGAGATGTGTGAGGTGATGCGTGCACCCTTGGTGCCGATCGGCTCTTTGGCGACCTGGACCAGAAGCTCCTGGCCTTGCTGCAAAAGTTCTTCGATCGGGGGTAAGGGGGGGCGCTCTTCACTCGTTTCCTCGGCGTGCGGGTCGTGACGATGGCCAACCTCGACATAATGCTCTACGGCTTCCATCTCATCGAGAACATCGGCAACATAGAGAAAGGCTGCTTTTTCAAGGCCGATATCGACGAAAGCCGCTTGCATGCCGGGAAGGACACGGATGACCCTGCCGCGGTAGATGTTGCCGACGATGCCCAGTTCACGGTTGCGTTCAATGTAGAGCTCGGCAATGTGGCCACTCTCCAGAAGTGCAACTCGCGTCTCATGGGACGTGGTATTGATGACCAGTTCTTTGGTCATGGGATGTCTCCTTCAAAGTTAAAAGTTCAATATGTCAAAGTTATAAATTCAGTCAATACGGTCGAGCAAGGCAGCAGGAGCTCTTTAAGGTCTAATAAGAACTTAAAGGCTTGGTCTGCTGGCGGGCTTGCTTGTGCAATGTATCCACCCGGAGTTTCCGAATGGGCACTAATTAATGAGTCTATCCTGTTCTTTCAACTCGACGCTGGTTTTACATATGCCGATTGAACGGACGTCCTCGACGTCTTTATTTAACAGGAACGCCGCGAGAAAAAGAGGACTGCCACAATGCATCTCCATCCACAACAGGCTGTCCCGGCGTTTCAGGTCGTATACCCAGGGCCGCAGGTCGATCTCGATGGGCCGATTCTTTTTCATCCTTGTGACGATTACCGCGTCCTGGTTGAGAAATGCACTCAGCTGCTGATCAAGTCGTGGGTCTGTATCGTCGGGCAGGGGGACTTTAAAGGTCGCCGTAAAGATGCTGTTTGCCGGCGATTCTCCCTTGCGCGGCCAACTTATGGCATCCACCACCATGACGCCTTCCGGAAGCTCGCGGTTAAGCCGTGCCCGAGCCTCTTGTGCATTGCAGGACTCGCTCAATTCCAGGTCGATCAGCTCCGCTTCACTTGACACTCCCAGGGGCAAGGCATCCCCGAAGCTGATGCGCGGCGCCGGATGGAAGCCCGCTGAGTATTTGACCGGCAGGTTCGCTCGTCGAATCGCACGGTGGATCAGGGTCATGTACTCAAGATGGCTCAGGCTGGCTGTGCGTCCGGTTTTGGTCAGGGTCAGCCGCAGTTTGGGCAAAAGGACTGGTTCCGCCGGTTCTTCTGGAATTGTCGTGCCGGGGGGCTCGAGCCGGTTTTTGTCGGCGAGTCTCGGTTTGACGGTTTCAAAGTCGCAGAGGCCACAGTTGCTGCACTGGCCGTTGCGGCAGTCCGGGGTGGCTTGGCCGAGCAGGGCCGCCTGGCGTTCCCGTTCGAGGAAGTCTCTGCTGACTCCGGCATCGATATGCTCCCAGGGAAAGGTCTCTTCGGGCAAACGTTGACGGAGGTACCAGGCCGGTTCGAGGCCTGCCTTGGCAAAGGCATGCAACCAGAGGTCGTAGCGAAAATGTTCGCGCCAGCCATCAAAACGACAGCCTTGTTTGACAGCTTCTTCAAGGACCGCGCCGAGGCGCCGGTCACCACGGGCGAAGACCCCTTCGAGAAAGGAGAGTTCGGCGTCGTGCCATTTGAGGCGTAAGCGTTTCTTCTTCAGAGCCCCGCGCAGCATTTCCTGGCGGGCAATGGTTTCTTCGTAGCCGATCTGCGCTTCCCACTGAAAAGGCGTATGCGCCTTGGGGACAAAGGTTGACACCGAGACATTGACGTCAGCTCCCCCCTGTGTGCCCTTGCCGGCTTTTTTGACTCGGGCGGCGAGCTCAACCAGTGCGTTCAGGTCCTCGTCAGTTTCTGTCGGCAGACCGATCATGAAGTACAGCTTGATGATCCTCCAGCCGAGCTCAAAAGCCGTGGTGGCGCTCTCAACCAGGTCTTCAGCGTTGATGCCTTTGTTGATCACTTGACGCAGGCGTTCACTGCCTGCTTCCGGGGCAAGGGTGAAACCGGTTTTGCGCACCTTTTTGATTTCGGCCATCAATTCCGGTGTCAGGGAACCGACGCGCAGACTGGGTAAGGACACCGCAATACTCTGGTCAGCGTAGCAGCCCATAAGGTTCTGCATCAAAGTTTCAATGGCACTGTAGTCACCGGTCGACAGAGACAACAGCGAGACCTCATCGTAACCGGAGTTGCCGAGCAGTTGATCGATTAAGTTACGGATGGTGTCCGGTTGACGTTCGCGCACCGGTCTGTAGATGTAGCCGGCCTGGCAAAAGCGACAGCCGCGAGTACAGCCGCGGGCGACTTCTATGGCGACCCGGTCGTGGATCGTCTCTAAAAAGGGGACGATCGGCTGCTCGGGATAGGTTGCGGAGTCGAGATCGGCAAGAACACGGCGGCGAACTTTCGGTTGTTGAGGGTCTTTCGGGGTAATGGTTTCGATGCGCCCGTCGGCTTTGTAGTTGACCGTAAAGTGAGCAGGGACATAAACCCCTTCAATGGCAGCGAGTCGCTTCAGTAGCGTGGCACGGTTTTCTCCGCAGGATTTGCTGGCCCGCACAGCAGAGCAAAGCTCGAGGACGACTTCTTCACCGTCGCCGATCACGGCGCAGTCGAAAAAATCAGCCAGAGGCTCCGGGTTGAATGCGCAGGGCCCGCCGACGACAATCAGGGGGGATTGCTCGTCTCGCTGCGTGGCTCTCATCGGCAGACCGGCCAGGTCGAGCATTGACAAAACATTCGAGTAACAGAGTTCGTATTGCAGGGAAAAACCGATAATATCGAATTCTGCGAGGCTGCGGTCATTTTCCAGGGAGGCGAGGGGGCGCTGCGCCTCGCGTAACTGTTGTTCGCGATCTGGCCAGGGGGTGTAGGCTCGCTCCGCAGCGATCCAGTCCTGATCGTTGAGAGTCCGGTAAAGGATGGCAGAGCCGATATGACTCATGCCGACTTCGTAGACATCGGGAAACGCCAGGGCAAAGGTCACTTCGACCTGGTCCCAGTCTTTCCGGATGCTGCCCCGTTCGCCACCGAGATAGCGTGCAGGGCGTTTTAATTGGTAGAAAGATGTCTCTTGTGTCATGGGAATCCGAATCATGCTGTTTTGTTTGAAGACAGCCAGGTTATAAAAAATGCGAACCATCAAAGTAACACGTAAATTTTTTTTCGAGCAAGAAATTCGGCCGATGGTAAACGATCAATTAATCGTTGTCTTGAAGGCTTAGCCTTTTCGTTGAAAAGGGATGATAAAAGCCCGGCAGTCTGCGACTCCGGGCCTTTAATCTCTCTGCAGTGTCCCTCCGGGTAATAACAAGCCAGAGACGTTTCGTGTTATTTGCTCTGCTCGATCATGTACAGGGTGGCAGAGGTCACTTCTTCATCCGTTAAAGCACTGTTGCCACCTTTGGCTGGCATAAAGCCGGTCTTGCCTTGAAAACCTTTGATCGCCAGTGCCGCCATCGCCTCGGGACCTTTTTCCATCCGCTCCTGCCAGGCTGCTTTGTCACCAACCTTGGGTGCCCCGGCAATGCCGCTGTCATGGCAGGTCGCGCAGAAGTTCATGTAGACCCCTTGCCCCTTAATATCCTCAGCGATAACTGAGGAAGTCAATGAAAAGGAGAAGGCAAGCATCAGAACCAGAAAAAAAAGCGTCTTCATAATCGAATCCTTTCTGTTGTTTTTCTACAGCCTATCAGTTGTTGTCACAATCGCCAGTCATCGCAACATTTGCTGCAGATGTTTTTTTGTGGCTGTGCTTCGAGCGCTGACAACGATGGCACTCCTCAGGGTCGTCGTTATCGCATGTTTGCACAGGAACTTTGAGCTTGTTCAAAGTCCCCTGTCAAATTTAAACCCGACAGGCAGACAGGGTAAAACAAATTAACATAAAATTATTTTAATTTATTTGTTGACATGAAGATAATTTAATGTTAAAAGTTTAATCAAGACTAAGAAACAAACTCAAAACCCAATCGACAGGAGGTCGTTATGAAAACCCAAAGCAAATTTATGGATACCGTAAAAAGTAGTTACATGGTCCTGATTATTGCCATGCTCGGCATCTTCGCTTTCATCTCTGCCGTCTTAATTGCTTGGCCAGCTCTTTCTTACATCGGCGCTAAACTTTTTAACTAGCAGCCTGTCGAACTATACGGGCCGAAGCGAAAATTTGGATGTTTGAGAACAGATTTTAGCTCATTTGCAGGTTCATAGCCGTAGCTATGGACCAAAAAGGAGCTGAAATATGGGCCAAACAGCCGGATTTGCAGCCGGCTCATGAATAGTCCGACAGCCTGCTAGGCAAAAGCATTCTTCAAACAGGTCCCGGTTGATGTGGGATGGCTATTAAGGGACGATTCAAGTCCGAAGGTTCGTTATGAGTATCGACAATGACCAGAAGCGCGTGATTCCAACTGCTGAGCTTCGTAGCAAGGCGGGCAAACGTTCGCGGCAGGGCGAGGCGGAATTGCCGCTGCCGACCGAGTTGGATACGCAGCGACTTCTTCACACACTGCAGGTCCACAAGATCGAACTGGAAATGCAGAATGCAGAACTGCAGCAGGCTGCGGATGAGGTTGAGGCCACGCGCAACAAGTATACAGAGCTTTATGACTTTGCCCCAGTCGGTTTTCTCACGCTGGATAATTGTGGGGTGATTTGCGAGACCAATCTGGCTTGTGCGCAACTTCTGGGAGTCGGACGAACGTCGCTGATTAATAAACCCATTAGCATGTTAATTGCCGATGCACAGGGGCGGTCGATCTTTTCGGAGCATCTCGAACGGGTTGTGCAGTCACATGGGATACACCAATGTGAAATCAAGCTTTCGCAAAATAAAGGCAAAGTGATTTACGTTCAGTTTCAGAGCTCTGCACTGGACACAAATGAGAATAAGAGCACTATTCTTTCCTCAATCGTTGATATCACGGTTGCCAAGCAGCTGGAGACTGACATCCAGTATGCTCGGGAATATGCCGAGAACATAGTAGAAACCATTCGCGAGCCATTGGTGGTGCTGGCTTCAACGCTGCAGATACTCACTGCCAACCATTGTTTTTACAGTACGTTCAAAGTCACCCCGGAGGAAACCGTCGGCCAATTCATCTACGACGTCGGCAACCGGCAATGGGATATCCCTCAATTACGAATTCTCATTGAGGAAACCCTTACCCGAAACACCGCAATCACTGACTATGAAGTTGAGCATGATTTCCCCGGTATTGGCCACAAGACGATCCTGTTCACCGCCCGTCAGATTTTCCGCAAAGAAGTTGGCTCACGCATTATCCTCCTGGCCATGGAGGACATTACCGACCGCAAGCAGTTGGTCGATGAGCTGCAAAAAGCACATGACAAGCTGGAATTCGACGTGAAAAAACGGACAAAAGAGCTGACCAGGGCGAACCTGCAGCTCACCGAGGAGATAGCTGAACGCAAGAAGGCAGAAGGATCGCTCCAGGACACGTATACGGAAATAAAACAGTTGAAGGACCGGCTCCAGGCTGAAAACACCTACCTGCGGCAGGAGGTCGCCCTGCAGTACAACTTCGGTGAAATTATTGGGGAAAGTGATGCCCTGGCGGTTATCTTTTCCCAGGTCGAACAGGTTGCGCCCATGAATGCGACCGTTCTTCTGCTTGGCGAGACCGGTACCGGCAAGGGTGTGGTAGCACGGGCCATCCACCGCAGCAGCACGCGCAAGGACCGGCCGTTAATAACGGTCAACTGCGCAACGCTACCGGCTGCTCTGGTGGAGAGCGAGCTCTTCGGCAGAGAAAAGGGCGCGTTCACCGGCTCGAATACCCGGCAGATCGGCCGCTTCGAACTGGCGGATGGCGGCACCATCTTCCTGGACGAAATCGGTGAGCTGCCACTGGAACTGCAAAGCAAACTGCTCCGGGTTATCCAGGACGGTGAATTTGAACGACTGGGCAGCCCCCGCACTATCAGAACCGACGTACGGATCATCGCTGCCACCAACCGGAATCTCAAAGATGAGATTCGTAACGGCAAGTTCCGCGAAGATCTGTATTATCGTCTCAATGTTTTTCCAGTTACCTTGCCGCCACTCAGGCAGCGCAAGGAAGACATCCCTTTGCTCGTCAATCATTTCGTTTCCAAATTCAACAACAAAATCGGCAAGAAAATAGAGACCGTCTCTACCAACACCTTGAACCTCCTTCAGGATTACTACTGGCCCGGCAATGTGCGCGAGCTGGAAAGTGTCATCGAGCGGGCGGTCATCATCAGTCCGGGGAGCTCGCTCCAGGTTTTGGAACACTTCGAGACGTTCCAGAAAACAGAGGAGCTGACAGCTGGGGCGGCAGGCGAGACGGCAGGAGGGGCAGTCAAAACACTCGCCGACATGGAGCGGGATCATATCCACGAGGTGCTGCTGAAAACCGCTTGGCGCGTCGAGGGGAAAGGTGGAGCTGCAATCCTCCTTGGCATCAATCCCAGTACGCTGCGCGCCCGTATGAGAAAAATCGGCATCATCAGACAGTAGAAAAAGCTTGCACGTCTTCGCCACAAAGACGTCCGTCATATCTAACAGTAACGTTATCTATGACGGATTCTCTCACGGTCTTCCCGTAACCCTGCCTCTGCCCCTGCCCATCTCTCCTGTATAATCAAGTAGTTGTCCGCGCAACATCCACGCCCTCGCATCTGGTACGCTAGTTGCAAATTGCATTGACCGGATACGTCACGAACGCCATTTATCTTCAGTCCCCGGCGCGTCAGCAGAACGAATGGCTGGTTCGCCAGCAGACAGATGAATCCAGGAAAACTGTGGAGTCAATGATGAGTTGAGTGTGGAGACCGACACTTGAAAAACCTGCACCAGAAAGAAAGCTCTTGCTTGAAGAAGGAGGTCGCTCTGCAAAACAACTTCGGTGAGATGATTGGTCGCAGCGAGCCGCTCTCGCTTGTCTTCTCCCAGGTCGAGCAGGTCGCTCCCATGAATGTGACCGTTCTACTCCTGGGTGAGTCCGGCACCGGTAAAGGTGTTCTCGCCCGCATTATCCATCGATGCAGTGCGCGCAAAGACATGTCTATGATTACGGTCAACTGTGCAGCCCTGCCCGCGAACCGTATCGAGCGCGAGCTCTTCGGGCCAGGCGAAGATGCCATCAGCGAGGCGGATCACCGACAGATCGGGCTTTTGGAACAGGCCGACGGCTGCACCCTCTTTCTTGACGAAATCGGCACTATGCCTCTGGAGCTGCAGTGGAAGCTGCTCAGGGTCATCCAGGACGGCGGATTCGAGCGCCCCGGACGTCCGAGTACCATCAAGGTCGATGTCCGGGTCATCGCGGCCAGCAAACGCAACCTGGATGAAGAGATTCATGCGGGCAGGTTCCGCAAAGACCTGTACTCCCGGCTCAACGTGTTCCCCATCACCCTCCCGCCGTTGCGCGAGCGCAAGGAAGACATCCCGCTGCTGGTTAATTATTTTATCGCCAAATTCAACAAGAGAACCGGCAAGAAGATCTCGGCTGTGGCCGATGAAACCCTTAACGCTCTGCAGGGCTACCACTGGCCCGGCAACGTTCGGGAACTGGAAAGCGTCATCGAACGAGCCGTTATCACCAGCCGGGAAGACAAACTCCAGATCCTGGAGCGGTTCGAAACCTTCCGCCCCGACGTGGAGCAATGCACACCGGAGGTGAAAACCCTCGCCGATCTGGAACGGGATCATATCCTCGAAGTCCTCGTGAAAACCGCCTGGCGCATCGAAGGAAACAAGGGGGCGGCGATCCTTCTGGGCCTCAACCCCAGCACCCTGCGCGCCCGTATCCGCAAATCAGGCATTCGACGCCCATAAAAGACGCCATAAAAGACGATGTTGATCAAACGGAAAGCGGCTACCTGCCCGTCATATGTGGCGGTAACGCCAAATATGGCAGGCCCCGCTTGCGGGCGGTTCTTGCCGGCCCCGCGCTTTTTTATTATTTCCTTCGTAGAATCAAGCCTTTTTGTTAAAGGATTAGTCAAAACAATTTCGGCATACTAGTTGCGATGTAATGCACGATAGTTGCGATATAAACTACTGCAGCCGAATTTGCATCCGGTTCATTGGATAGTTCGAAAGATTCCCAGGTTCAACATGTGCTGAAACTGTGAAAATAAGAAATTTTGCGAGGTGTATCCAGACAGCCGCCTGGATACAAAAAGAAAAGCATTTAAAGTCTGCAGCAGACAAGGAGAAATGGGACCATGAAGAGATCAGCAGTCAGATACATTTATGTTCTATTAGTTTTGATGTTTACCGGGTTTTTTGTTTCGGGGTGTGGAGGAGACGGCAATACTGGGCATTGGGACTCTGCAGAGTCATTGTCGATCGCGGTAACGCCTGCAACGAGCTCTGTGCCCGTGGGTGCAGCCAGGCAATTTGTTGCGACTGCGACATTCGCCGATGGCACATCCCGGGTCGTGACAGAAGAGGCCAGCTGGGCTTCAGGCACTCCTGGTATTGCGACAGTCAATAGCGCTTCCGGTCTCGCTACCGGCGTGTCAGCCGGCAGTGCTTTGATCACTGCAACCTTCGATGGCAAGTCGGGTTCGGCAACCTTGACCGTGACCGCCGTAACCTTGAACTCGATCGCGGTGACGCCGGCAACCGCTACGATCCCGAGTGGTCTCACACAAACATTTGTTGCAACCGGTGCTTACTCTGACGGCAGCAGTCAGAATCTCAGCGATCGCGTGATCTGGAGTTCAAACAATACGTCGATCGCCACCGTTGCCTCACCTGGCGTTGCCACCGGCCTGTCAGCCGGCAGCGCTTTGATCACCGCAACATTCGACGGCAAGTCGGGCTCGGCAACCTTGACCGTGAGCGCCGTAACCTTGAACTCGATCGCGGTGACACCGGCAACAGGCACGATCCCGAGCGGTCTCACACAAGCATTTGTGGCAACCGGTGCTTACTCTGATGGCACCAGTCAAAATCTCAGCGATCGCGTGGTCTGGAGTTCAAACAATACGTCGATCGCCACCGTTGCCTCACCTGGCGTTGCCACCGGCGTGTCAGCCGGCAGCGCTATGATCACCGCAACCTTCGACGGCAAGTCGGGCTCGACAACCTTGACCGTGACCGCCGCAACCTTGAACACGATCGCGGTGACACCGGCAACAGCCACGATCCCGAGCGGTCTCACACAAGCATTTGTTGCAACCGGTGCTTACTCTGACGGCACCAGTCAGAATCTCAGCGATCGCGTGATCTGGAGTTCAGACGATGTGCTGATCGCCACCGTTGTCTCACCTGGCGATGCCACCGGCCTGTCAGCCGGCAGCGCTTTGATCACCGCAACCTTCGACGGCAAGTCGGGCTCGGCAACCCTGACCGTGACTGATGCCACCCTGGAGTCGATTGAGGTCTTGCCTGCGCAGGCCACGATCGCCGTTGACGGGTCTCAAACATTTGTTGCAACCGGTGCTTACTCTGACGGCACCAGTCAGAATCTCAGCGCTATCGTGATCTGGAGTTCAGACGCTACGCTGATCGCCACCGTTGTTTCTCCTGGCGTTGCCACCGGCCTGTCAACCGGCAGCGCTTTGATCACCGCAACCTTAGCCGACATGTCGGGCTCGGCAACCCTGACCGTGACTGATGCTACCCTGGAGTCGATTGAGGTCTTGCCTGCGCAGGCCACGATAGCAGTTGACGGGTCTCAAACGTTTGTTGCCATGGGGACTTACTCTGACAGCATCACACCGATCGACATCAGCGATAGCGTGATCTGGAGTTCAGACGCTACGCTGATCGCCACCGTTGTCTCACCTGGCGTTGCCACCGGCGTGTCAGTCGGCAGCGCTTTGATCACCGCAACCTTAGCCGACATGTCGGGCTCGGCAACCCTTACCGTGACTGATGCTACCCTGGAGTCGATTGAGGTCTTGCCTGCGCAGGCCACGATTGCAGTTGACGGGTCTCAAATATTTGTTGCCATGGGGAATTACTCTGACGGCAGCAGTCAGGATCTCAGCGCTAGCGTGGACTGGAGTTCAGACAATACGCAGGTCGCCACCGTTGTCTCACCTGGCGTTGCCACCGGCCTGTTAACCGGGACCGCGATGATTACGGCAACTGTTGCCGACACGCTCCCGCTTCTGGAAGGAAGCGCAGAGCTGATCGTGACTGCTGAACCGGTACAGGGGCCGCAGCCAGTTATCCTCGGTTTGGCCGCAAATTTCGCCGGACTGTCAAAAGCTGGAATCACAGATGTTCCTTCATCCGACATCATCGGTAACATTGGCGCCAGTCCCATCAGCGGTGCTGCAATTGGTGTTACCTGCGCCGAAGTGACCGGGACTATTTACGCTGTCGATGCGGCCGGCCCCGCGCCCTGTTCAGTGATCGATCCGGTCATGCTGACCACGGCGGTCAGTAATCTGGAGACCGCCTATACCGATGCCGCCGGACGTCCCGCCGGAGTAGGCCCGAACCTGAATCTTGGCGCCGGGACCGTCGCCGGTCAAACACTAGTCCCGGGGACCTACACCTGGGGTAGCAATGTGACCATTACCACAGATCTAACCCTCAACGGCGGGCCGAACGACACCTGGTTGTTCCAGATCACCGGGACACTCGATCTGAGTCCCAACATGCAGGTTCTGTTGTCAGGCGGCGCCCTGGCCAAGAACATTTTCTGGCAGGTCAGCGATTCTGTGACCCTGGGTACCGGTTCCCACTTCGAGGGGAATATTTTGGCGCAAACCAACATTGCCATGAATACTGGCGCATCGATCAACGGCAGGCTGTTGGCTCAGACGGGGGTCTCTCTCGATCAGAATACGATTATTATTCCTGCCCCTTAGGTCATGGAAAAAGACGAATGAGAACAGGCAAAAAGGCAGACAGGCAAAGCAACATGATCCCGCCGGTCTCCTTTTTGCCTGGCTACAACCCTGATTTCCAGGGCACAGGAACCTGCCGCGCCGCGATGTTGTGCAGAAGCTAACGGCAATCACAGAGCGCAACAATTTTTGAGGAGGATCAGATTATGCAAACTATGTATCGCGCAGTGTTGACGGTCGCTGCCATTGTGTTACTTCTACCTGTTTCCGGGCAGGCCGAGATCAAGGCCGGCTCATTTGAAGTGAGCCCGTTCGTCGGCTACAGCTTGTTTGAAAATGACCAGAACCTGGACGACGCCCCGGTGTTCGGCGGCCGGCTTGGCTACAAT
>JAGXHL010000012.1 GCA_024636215.1 Deltaproteobacteria bacterium | reverse complement strand
TTGATGATTCTCTGTGGTTACGTTCTGCCATTCCCGCGCTGCCTGTACTCGAACGATTGTGGCGGGTGACGGAAATTCAGCACTCTTGACCCGTCACGTAGCACCTTATTTTTGTCATTCCCGCGCAGGCGGGAATCCAGAAAATTCAAATCAATGTCTCGTACAAATCATCCCAATCCGGATTCTGCTCTTCTATCAGGCGCAGTTTCCAGGCACGGTTCCATCTCTTGATCTGCTTTTCGCGGGTGATTGCTGCGTTCATGTCTTCATGCTGTTCGAAATATACCAGAAGGTGCACCGCGTATTTTTGGGTAAAACCTTCAGTCTGAAGGTTTTTGTGTTCCCACACTCGCTTGATCAGGTCACTTGTCACCCCGGTGTAAAGGGTGCCGTTTCTTTGACTTGCGAGAATGTAAACACAGGGTTGCTTCATTTCACCTTCCTGGATTCCCGCCTACGCGGGAATGACGTTTAAATTCTGTCCTGCCATCATCAGACAAAACCTGGATTCCCGCCTACGCGGGAATGACGGTCGGGAAGATATATCTCCTCCTCCAACTCATGCACAGCCTGCTGATAATGATCCAGCCCACCAAAGGCGCGGATGATTTCAGTCGGCGTGCCGAACTTATCAAACGGGTTGATACGCAGTACCTTCGGATCCTCAATATTCTCGACACCCTCGTCGGCATACTTATCGAGCAATGCATCCATAACCACCCGCGCCTGCTCCCCATACTTGGTGAAGTAATTCCGTTTTCGGACGTTATCCGCCCTCTCACGCCGCGTCAGGGGTGGTTGACCGAAGGCGACGTGACAAATCAGGTCGAAGGGACCAAAATCCTTGCCAACATCGTCGGCCAATGCTTCCAGAAGCACACCCTGCTCTTCCAACTCCGCAATCATCGCCTGCTTCTTATCTGCCTCACTCCAGCGACAGATAAAGTCGTTTAGCGACGCATATTGCTTTCTCACCGTCTTGCGGGTGTAATCTTTGAGCGATTCAGTAATCAGCTTGCCATCCGCACCGTAATATTGGATACGCTCAGCCACCACCCAGACCGGCACATCGTCAACCACATATTTGACACGTGAGCCATTGCCTTCACTGTCATCCGGTATCGGGAACTCGTCGACAATTGCGTCCCCACTCTCCTCGCCATCAACTTCATCCGGTGGCGTAACCGGTTCATCAGAACCCGGTTCGTAAACCACGACTGGGTCACCATCAAAATCAGAGTCCGCAAATAGCTCGGTGGCTTTCTTGAAATCCATGATGGTGAAATAAAACTTGCCGAAATCCTCGTTGATACGCGTACCGCGGCCGATAATCTGTTTAAAGGTGGTCATCGACTGGATAGTCTGGTCGAGGACGATGAGCTTGCAGGTTTGGGCGTCGACGCCGGTATTCATCAATTTAGAAGTGGTCGCGATAACCGGATAGCGGCTCTCCGGGTCGATGAAATTATCGAGTTCCATCTTGCCGAGGGTATCGTCACCGGTGATCTTCATCACGTACTTGCTGTTTTCAGCGGCCAGGTCAGCATTGCAGTTGACCAACTCTCGACGCATACGCTCGGCGTGATCGATATCCTCACAGAAGACGATGGTCTTGTCGAAACGGTTATTGGCCTTAAGAAACTCAGTGACTTTGCCAGCCACCAACTGGGTACGCTTATTCAGAACCAGATTACGATCAAAATCCTTCTGGTTGTAGATACGATCCTCAATAAGTTCTCCATGCTTGTCCACCTGACCAGATGAAGGCCGCCAGCCCTGTAAATCCTTATCGATGTCGATGCGCACAACTTTGTAGGGTGCGAGGAAACCATCATCAATTCCCTGGCGTAGAGAATAGGTGTAAACCGGGTCGCCGAAATAAGTGATATTGGAAACTTCCTTGGTCTCTTTCGGAGTCGCCGTCAGGCCGATATGTGTTGCGCTGGAGAAGTAAGCAAGAATCTCACGCCAGGCAGAATCCTCGGCGGCGCTGCCACGATGACATTCGTCTATAACCACCAAGTCAAAGAAATCAGGAGAGAACTGTTTATAGATGTTCTGCTCTTCCTCGTTCCCGGTCACGGCCTGATAAAGAGAAAGGTAAATTTCAAACGCTTTGTTCGCCTGACGATTCACGATCTTGGTCATTGCTGTACCGAACGGCTTGAAGTCATTGGTCTTGGTCTGGTCAATCAGGATGTTGCGATCGGCAAGGAAGAGGATGCGTTTCTTGGCGCGTGACTTCCACAGTCGCCAGATAATCTGGAACGCCGTGTAGGTCTTGCCGGTACCGGTGGCCATGACCAGCAGGATACGGTCCTGCCCTTTGGCAATCGCCTCTACTGCCCGGTTGATGGCGACGCGTTGATAGTAGCGTGGTTCGCGTCCGCTGCCGTCAGTGTAATAGGGTTGCTCGACGACATCTTCAGCGGGTGGGTCAATACCACGCCATTGTTTGTATCTCAGCCAGAGATCAGCCGGAGTAGGGAATCCTTCGAGGGTCAATTCCCGCTCGACCGGGTTCGAGAGTCCCGTGCGGTCGTGAAAAAGGAAACCCTCACCATTGGAGCTGAATGCAAACGGTACGTCGAGAATCTCGGCATAGTCGAGAGCCTGTTGCATACCGTGCCCGACGGTGTGGTTATTGTCTTTGGCCTCGATGACAGCTATGGGTTGATTGAGTTTGTGATAAAGGACGTAGTCGGCTCGTTTGGCTTTGCCGCGAGTGTGCAGCTTGCCTTTAACGATGATACGACCAGCAGTGAAAGTGACTTCCTCACGAATCTGGGCATGGATATCCCACCCGGCCGACTGGATCGCCGGCGTGATGTACTTGGTACAGATATCGCGTTCGGAAAGATTCTTCATTGACATATCAAGCTCCAAAAGCAACAAGACCGCACAGCCGAGCAATGCCGGCCAGTGCGGTCCTAAAAGTCTACGATGCGTAGCTCTTGGTCACTTTATCCCCCTGAAAAAACATGCAAATTCAAACATTCTTAAGATAGCCAATTCATAACAAACGGTCAATCTTTTACCGTTGCAGACAAAGACCTCAGCGGCTGGTGAAGCTTCATTTTGGCACAAAAGCTCAGGGACGGTCAGACGACCAAGCAGGCGTTTCAAAACATCAAGCGCTCCTGAACTGTAGTCTCCGAGTAGTCACTGTAACACAAAGAAGGGGTTGGCAAATCGATTGCCAGCCCCTTCTTTTTACATCAAAACAACTCTTCCAAAAGACCTGAAAAAGCCTGCTTATTATCCGATCAATCCCAGTGCTTGATAACCCCCGATTCGAGAGCGGCACGCTCGACCGCAGCGGTGACTTCCTTATGGACGCTGGCATGCAGCAGGGAAGGGACCAGCTCATTCTCTTCGGCATGCTTGGCGATGGCCTTGGCGGCGGCGATCTTCATCTTGTTGTTGATGCGGGTCGCTCTGACATTGAGTGCCCCCCTGAATAATCCAGGGAAGGCCAGAGCGTTGTTGACGCTCTTGCCGTCGGCCGCGAAGGAGGCCCCTGCCTGTACGGCCAGATCCGGCTGGATCTCCGGATTGGGATTGGACAGAGCCAGAACCACTGAGCCTTTACGTATCATCTCCGGCTTGATGAGGCCGGGACAACCGGTTGTGGCGATCACAACGTGAGACTTCTTCATCACCTCATCCAGAGAACCGACTATTCCCCCGACAGCCACCAGTCGCTCACAAGCCGCCTCATCAAGGTCGGTTCCGATCACCGTCTTGACGCCGTAGGACAGGAGCAGCTTGCTGATGCCCATGCCGGCAGCGCCTAAACCGATTACACCCACCACCGATTTCTTCAGCATCAGTCCGGAGAAACGGGTGGCATTGAGCAAAGCGGCAAGGACCACGACGGCTGTACCGTGCTGATCGTCATGCATCACCGGGATATCCAGTTCGGCATCGAGCACATCTTCTATCTCGAAGCACTCCGGTGCCTTGATATCTTCCAGCTTGATCGCGCCGAAGGTCGGCGCAATATTTCGGACCGTGTCAATAATCACTTTGGGATCATGATTCTGGATCAGGATCGGTACGCCGCTGACTCCGACCAGGTGATCAAAGAGCACGGCCTTGCCTTCCATGACCGGCATTCCGGCCACGGCACCAATGTCACCAAGACCGAGGATTGCCGTGCCGTTGGTGACAATGGCCACCTGATTGGGAATCGACGTGTACTTGTATGCGTGTTCGGGATGGCGCTGGATATCAGTGCAGATGGCAGCGACACCTGGCGTGTAAATCTGGCGGACATCGGTAATCGTCTCAATCCTGACCTGGCTTTTGGTGGCAATCTTGCCGCCCTCATGGACCTGGTGAACCAGGTCGATCTCATCCTCGATGATGATCCCTTCCAGGTTAGCGATCGCTTCAACCACCTCTTCAAACTGCTGCTCGGAATCAACGTAAACCACGATCTCGCGCGTGTTGTGCGTGCGTCCGACCCTGACCAGATGGATATCACCAACGCTGGCATTCTGCGCTGCAATGGCAGCCATCACGCTCGCCAGATGCCCCGGCTTATCATTGAGCATCAATTTCAAACACTTGGCGATCTTACCCGCACCCCGTTCGATTTCCATAACATCTCCATTCGATATGCGTTACCAAGAACCAGATCAATGAGAGCATTATAGATATTCAGGCCTCTTACGCAACGGCAAAGCGCAGAATCTGGTTTTCTGCCCTCTCCTCAGAGCCCGTTCGCCCCAAAAAGCAAAGGGCGATCTGTTCAGATCGCCCCTGGAGAATTGTTGAGTTGTTTTGAGTGCGTCAGTGGCCACCGACATTCAACAGGGCCAGAGCACCACAGACTGCGGCGATGGTAACAAAAACATACAGTGCACGAGCAACAGTAAGCAAAGAATTATTCAGTTTTGACGTCTTCATAGCAACAAGGCTCCTAAGTTTTAAAGAATCTTCTGATACAAATACCGGTAAAATTTGCGGCAATATGCCGCAGAGGCAAGCAGGTGTCAAGAATTATTTATATGGATTTTAATATTTATGGTCGATTTAAGAGGTCGAACAAAACAGCTTGAGACAAACAGGCCGGTGTCTCTTCTGAAAGGTCTTCATGCCCCGATCTGGCTCGAAGTTATTTCAGCCCAAGCCGCTCCATGACGGCAGCGGAGACTTTATCATAATGGCTGAATTCCATGGTAAAGGATCCGCGGCCCTGGGTGGCACTACGGAGTTCAGTCATGTAACCGAACATTGCCGAGAGAGGGATGTGGGCGCGGACAAGATCGACAACCTCTCGCGACTCCATGCTTTCAACGCGTCCACCCTTCTGCTGCAGGCCGCTGTAAACCTTGCCGGAGAATTCTCCTGGAGAGGTAATTTCCAGGGCCATGACCGGTTCCAGCAAAACAGGCTTTGCTGACCGGATGGCCAGGGTCAGGCCTCGCTGAGCGGCGGCACGAAGGCCGAGCACGGAGGTCACTCCCGGGGTGACCGGAACGGCATCGACGACGACACGCAAATCAACCATCGGGTAACCGATCTGCACTCCGGAGCCAAGGGCCATCTGCAAGGTTTCCCGCAGTGCGCCGAGCAATTCTTCGGTTAAGCCTTCCGTGTCAGGTGATGGCAGAACAATCTCGGTCCCGGAGCCACGTTCAGACGGTACGACCCTCAGGTTGACTTCACCTCTCTGCAGTTTGCCATCGATCTCACGCTCAAAGACTTCGGTGTGGCTGGCCTCAGCAGAAATACTTTCGCGATAAACGACCTGCGGTTGACCGGCATTGACCTCGACGCCAAAATCATCGGCCAGGCGGCGTATAATTACTTCCAGATGTAATTCGCCCATTCCGGTCAAAACCGTCTGCCCGGTGTCCTGATCCTCCCTCACACGGAAGGTCGGATCTTCCCACTGCAGCTTTTCCAGTGACAAAAGCAGCTTATCACGGTCCTGAACCTGGCGTGGCTCGACCGCCAGAGAGACGACCGGTTCCGGGATGGAAAGACCCGCGAGCATAAGGGGCTGTTCAATGCCGCAGAGGGTGTCTCCGGTTAAGGCTTCCTTAAGACCTGCGACGGCGACGATATCCCCGGCACGCGCTGCATCAATGCGTTCGCGCTTGTGGGCATGCATGCGAAACAGCCGCGCCGCCCGCTCCTGAACCTTGCGCGTCGCATTCAAAAGGGTAGCGCCCGCCTGCAACTCTCCGGAATAAATCCTCAGGTAGGTCAGCTTGCGGCCTTCATCGGAGAGGACTTTAAAAGCAAGGGCGCACAAGGGACCGGCGGTATCACAGGGCAGCAGCAGGTCTGTTCCATCACCCGGATCTCTGACTGAAACGGGTGGCAGGTCGAGCGGTGAAGGCAAGAGATCGGCCACTGCATCGAGGATCGGCTGCACGCCCTTGTTGCGTAAGGCCGAGCCGAGAAAGACGGGAAAAAGCTCTCCGGCAATCACGCCCTTGCGTAAGGCAGCAAGGATGCGCTCTGCGGCAATCTCTCGACCTTCCAAAAAATCTGCCAGCAACTCGTCGTCCCAGTCTGCAGCCGCTTCAATGATGGCCTCTCTGGCTGCGGTGACTGTTTCCCGGAGCTCTTCGGCAACGGCAGAAGAGGTAATTTTCATACCCAGGTCGTCTTCGGCAAAGCTTTGCACGACCTCATCGACCAGACTCACGACTCCCAGGAAGCCGCCTTCTTCGCCAAGCGGCAGTTGCATCAGCACCGGCCGCGCACCGAGACGTTCCCGGAGCTGTTCCAGAACGGCCTGATAATCGGCGCCGATACGATCCATCTTGTTGATCAGACAGATTCGCGGCACAGTGTAGCGGTCGGCCTGGTGCCAGACCGATTCACTTTGCGGCTGAACACCTTCAACGGCACTGAAGATGGCCACGGCGCCATCGAGTACGCGCAGGGACCGCTCCACTTCAATCGTGAAATCGATATGCCCCGGCGTATCGATCAGGTTGATCCAGATGTCCCGCCAACGACAGCTGGTGCTGGTCGCCGTGATCGTGATGCCGCGGTCTTGTTCCTGAGCCATCCAGTCCATGGTTGCCAGGCCATCATGAACTTCGCCCAGCTTATGGATTTCACCACAGTAGTAGAGGATGCGCTCGGAGACGGTCGTCTTGCCGGCGTCAATGTGCGAGATAATGCCGATATTGCGGATCTGCTTGAGTGCGGGTTGGCTCATGACGAAGCTCGCAATCGGAAAGAGGGAAAATCAGTCCGCGTAGCCTTTGCGGATCAAATAGAGGTTCTCCATGTCGAGATCATTCAGTTCGAAATATTCCCGCTCAAGTTCTTCGACGTAGAAACGGTCAAGACCGCTGTTATCGAGGAAATCTTCACGCAGGCCGGTGTCACGCTCTGCGATGATTTTGGGCAGGAGGTTATGCAGGTAGATCGCCTCCTTCTTGATGTTCACAACTACGTTGTGGAACTGGGCAAGCGGGATGTCGCCGGTGTAAAGCCCCTTGTTGTAAAGCTCGTCAGCCACTTCGACCAGCAGGGCCTCCTGCTCCGCGCGGGTATTGTACTTGGAGTAGAAGTTACGAATGCGCTCCTTGACATGGTCGAGCAGGACCACATAGAGACGCTCCTGCTTCTCCAGCACGAGCAACTGATCCACCAGTGCGGCAATCGTTAAACGGCTGTCTTCGATCAACTCCAGCCCTTTTTGCAGGCAGAGAATCTTCTTGCGGCCAAACTGACCCAAATACTTGTTCTCAAAAACCTGTTGAAAAAAAAGATCCTTCCAGAGTTTGTCGTCGAGTTCGTCAAACGCCTTCTTGTTGCCGAGCAGACTGCGAATCTGCTCCTCACCGAAATGGACATTCTCCATAAAGGCGAGCTGGTTGATCACTGCGGAGGTATTGTCGTAACGATCGAAGTAAGTGATGATGAAGGAGAAATGCTCAAGCAGGCTTAGATCAGCCCCTTCGTGAATCTTTTCGTCACACGCCTTGCCGGTTTCCAGCAGGATGTGCTCAAAGGTATGATCGCGATTCTCGCTCGCCTGGCGCTTGGCGTGCAGCAGCAATGACATATCCTCGGAGTTGATGCTGGCATCGATCTGAGCTTCGGTAAAAAAGATCCCTTCCAGAACCTGCCGGGTTTCCGCCAGATAATCCTGTTCATCGAGATCAACCAGCTTGTCATGTTTGAGCATCTTGTCGAGGGTATAGAAGAGCGCCGCCGGAATCTTGTTGCGCACCGAAAGGGTTTTCAGGCGGGTCAGACGAGCGTTTTCCAGCTGGTTGATGCTGCCTTTCAGATTGCACTCAATCAGAATGTTCTTGTACTCGTCGACAATCCTCTGATTGTCCGGATGCTTGTACATGACATCGATACGAATCCGTTCCTGCTGATAGCGGTCGATCTCAAGTGCATTGGCAAGCTCTTGCAGTTTCTCAAATTCGTGATCCGGGATGGTTTTGTATTCTTCGTAAAGATCCTTGAATACGTCATGATACTGCTTGTGCTTTTTATTGATTAACTTGATCAGGTAGAGGGAACTGCGGTGACCAAGCATGGAGTAGATTTCATCAATCAGATCGGAGTCGTCACCAAGACCGACATGGGCGGAGCGTTTCAGGGTCTTACCGAGCAAACGGGCAATGTTCTCCTGCTGCTCCTGTAATTTTCCCGACACCGAACCGGTCATAAAGAAGAAATAATTGACCGTAGCATTGCCTTCAAAGAAAACCTGTTCATAGCTGCTTTGGCCATCGGTCTTCGGCGTAAAGTCGAGAAGACTGCCATCGGTTGCCTTGTAGAAGGTTCCGTACAGTACCAGTCGATTACGCACATCGGTTTTGGCCAGGTCGGAAAGAGGCTGGTCAACACCGAACATATATTCACAGAAAGAGCCGCCGTTGCCACGATGACTGATCTGCCCCGGTCCAAGGATAAATTCGTTGCCCGGCGAGAAAAAACGCAGGTTGTCACTGTCGACCTCGAAGAAGTACCGACTGTAGGCATCGCGCGAGGCCGCCATGGCAAAGTACTCGATGGTGTCGCTAAGATGGCCGTGGAGGCGTATTTCCTGATGTTTCGGCATAGGTTCTCTATCGTTCTGTTATGTTCCCGAAAGTGGCAGGCTCAGGGTCTGCCCGTCATAAGCAAACTCAACACCATCGGGCAAGCCCACAGCATGCCGCGGATAATCGATATCATGAGTCAGGTGGGTCAGAAGAGTTCTCTGAACCCGCAATTTTCTGGACACCTCGATCGCCTGGCTGACACTGAAATGCGACTCATGCTCGCGGAATCTCAAGGCATCAATAATCAACACCTCCACCCCCTCGAGGAGCTGCCAGGAGGCTTCGGGAAGGGCGCTGCAATCGACCAGGTAAGCCAGATTGCCCACCCGGTAGCCCAGGGATTCGCCCGGGCCATGCAGCAGAGGAATCGGCACCAATACTTGACCAAACAGCTCAAAAGGGCCGTCAACCTCGTTCACCTGTAACCGCGGCCGGTAACCCGGCGTATCCGCCTCACTGAAAATATAACTGAACAACCCCCTGATGCGATCGAGAACCCCGCGCTCTGCATAAACGGGGATCGCGCTGCCGGTCCGCAGTGTGAAGGTGCGCAAATCGTCAATGCCGTGCACGTGGTCAGCGTGGGCATGGGTAAAGAGAACGCCGTCGATCTGTTCGATGCCCTCACGCAAAGCCTGCTGACGAAAATCGGTCGACGTATCGATGAGGATTTTGCGATCCGACCATTCGAGCAACACGCTGCAACGGGTTCGGTTGTTGCGTGGATCACTCGAAGAACAAACGGCACAGTGGCAACCGAGAACGGGGACACCGGTGCTGGTCCCCGATCCCAGCACTGTCAGTTTGAGAGAAGGCCCGGTCATATTTTAAAGACTTCGACCTCCTCCTCGAGGGCCGCCGTCAGGCGCGTCAGTGTCTCGACCACGTGGTCCAGTTCCGCAGTACGGCTGGCATTGCTTTCGGCGACCTTGTGGACACTGCCCACGGCGTCAACAACGTCACGGCTGCGCTGAGTCAGGGAACGGGTCGAATCATCAATCAGCGCGATCATGCAACGAATCTGCTCCATGCTCTCGTTGATCTGGCGACTGCCCTTGGTCTGCTCACTGGTGCTCTGTTTACCATGGGCGGCAATGTCACGCATCGCCTCGGCACCTTCGGCGAGCTGACGGGCACCTGATGTCTGCTGGTTGATCGCTGAAGCAATCTGCTCCAGCATGGCGGCCACCTGGTTCATGGAATCTGTGACCTGACGACTGCCACGAGCCTGTTCTTCTGTAGCACGAACAATACCATTCACCTGGTCCATTGCCTTCAGTGTACTGCTACGGATTTTATCCAGTGCGACACTGGAGGCTTTGGAGCGTTTCACCTCCTGGTGAACCTGTTCGCTGCCGGCCTTCATGGCGACAACGGCCTCCTGGGTGCCCTCCTGGAGATTGGCGATGATGGTGCCTATCTCGCGGGTCGAGACCGCCGTGCGTTCGGCCAACTCGCGAATCTCATCTGCGACGACGGCAAAACCTTTACCGTGTTCTCCCGCCTGGGCCGCAATAATCGCCGCATTCAGAGCCAACAGGCTGGTCTGATCAGCGACTTCATCGATAACAGTCAGGATCTTGCCGATCGCGCTCGACTGGTTGCCCAGATCCATGATCGCCTCGCTGGCCCGATCCACCGTCAGACGAATCGATTCAATGCCGCGGATCGTCTCTTCGACCGTCTGCATGCCACGCTGGGCATCTTCTGCCGCCTCATTGGCCAGTTTACTGGTCTCTACGGCGTTGCCCTCAATCTCTTTGATCGACGCGTCCATCTCCAGCATCGACGAGACCGTCACCTCGGTTGAGGAAGAGAGGATGCCGACATTCTCAGCGACTTCCTGACTGGCGACCGACATCTCGTTGATCGAGCTGGAGATTTCATCAACCGTACTGAACAGCTTCTCCATCTGGGAGGCAATTTCCTCGATCGTGGCACCCAGCTGCAGAGTCGCCGAAGAACTCTCTTCCGCAGCGCTAACCAGGTTGCCGGTACTTTCGGCAATGCCACCAGCCGCTTCGTCGATCCCCTCAATCGCCTTGGTGGACTCCTCCAGAGCCTGTGATTGACGCACAGCGCCCTCCATGACTTCATGAGAAGAGTTGCGGATCTGTTCGTTGGCCGTGGTCAGGTCTTTGGTTACATCACGAATGCGCCCGACCATCTCACGCTGGCGGGCCAGAAACGCATTGAAACACTCGGAGAGTTCACCGACTTCATCGGAGGTCCGCACAACCAGTTCCCGGCTCAGATCGCCGCCACCGGCAGAGATTTCCCGCAGATGGGCCACCACTTCGCGCAGAGGCCTGATAATGCCGGCGGCTATGAGCAGCCCGATAACAACAGAAAGCGCCGCAACAATCAAAGTTGTGACCAACAGGGCTTGTTGCAGACTGTGCTTGGCTCCATCCAGCGTGGTCACGTCGAGGGCCATCAGCACACCACGGTTTTTACCGGCAATCGAGTTATAGAAAATATGGTGATGAACCCCATTGACCTGCGCTTCGAAACTGCTCGCCTGAAGAATCGCATTCAAATCAAGTTTTGCGAGATCCGGAGAGGTTGAGGTATACACACCGGTTTCATCAAAAAAAGCAATCTCCATGCGGCTGAGCGCTTTTAAACGGTCCGCCAGCGTTTTATCGAAATAGGTGACGCCGACCAGATGACCGATGGCGTCACCATACATGCTGATCGGTGCCGCAGCGGTAATCGCCATCCGGCCATCGAACATGCCGCTTTCGGCATAGACATCGCCTTCCAGACTCGCCTCGATAACCGGCTGCTCAACACCCGAGGTAGCAGGAATCTCCTCCCCTGCATTGGCAAAGCTGCGGAAGAGTCGCTGACCCTCCTTGTCGAGGACCTGAATCTGGTCAAAAGGCAGGTCTTCGAGGCTGCCAAAGACACTGACCAGCTGAGCATTATCGCCATTCAAAGCTGCAGAATAAACCGCGTTGACCATGAAAGGGTTGCTGGCCAGCAGCCGGACCAGCTTCAGGTTGTCAGTCGATGCCCCGGTGGTTGTCTGTTCAATAAAATTGGCCGAATCCTGAGCACGCTCCTGCATCTGAACTTCGAGCTGATCAGAAACCATGCCACCGATCATCAGAAAGGAAATTACGAGGGGCACAACACTGACTGAAACCAGTGCCAGGAGTATTTTTGAACGCAACTTCATAAATTCACTATCCTTCGACGAGTCATGTCGTCCAGCCTCTCATTAACCAGCAAATTATTCTGCAGGGACAAAGTTTTTTTGCAGCACGTCTTTGCCTTTCGGACTCCTGGCCAGGGCGATGAAACGGTCCAGATCCCCTTTAGGCTCGCCCATGGTCACCAGGGTCAGAGGCTTGGCCAACGGATATTTTTCTGTACTGATATTTGTCTTTGTTGCTGCGACGCCATCGACCTTGATCATCTTGACACGGTCTGCGTCGAACATACTTTGACTCAAGGCGGTTATGGCAGACGGGAACATAGCGACCTGCTGGTCAGAGGCGGCAACGATTGCCGAGACAATCTCTCTGTGCAGGTAATCCTTTTCATGCAGAATCAATGTTTGCACGGCACTGCGCATGCCCGAGCCTTTTGGGCTGGTCACCACAACAATCGGCTTGTCCAAACCGCCGACCTCCTGCCAATTCGTCAGTTCACCGGAAAAAATTCCCTGCAGCTGATCATGGCTTAAATTCTCTACAGGGTTATCCTCGTGTATGACAATCGCCAGGACATCCCAGCCGAGGAGATGTTCGGCCAGACCCTGCTGCTTTTCAGCCGCGGTCAAGAACCTTCCGGCACCAGCCATATCGACGTCACCATTAAGAAGAGCCTTGATTCCTGGACCGGTGTTTCCGCCCTCGATGTTGACCTTGATCGCGGTATCGGCCATAAATATTCGAGCCACCTCAGGCATGAAATAACGTTGCAGAGTGGTCGCCCCGGCATAACGGAGGCTGCCTTCAGCCCAGGCGTTGCCAACCGTAAACAGCACGACAACCGAGATAATCACAAACTGACGCAGGAAACTACTCATAGAGCACCTCATTTTTATTGCACGAGTAAAAGCCGTCAATTTAAGGGCCGTAACAGCCCATCAAACTTGGAAATTAACATCGTATAATACCCTAGCAAGGCACCTCAGGCAACTCTTTATACGGTCTATCCAGGGAGTCCGTTCAAACCACAGAAGACCAGGGGGATCGCCATGTCAACTGGCGCGGTCGAAGCACATGAAACGACCTTGATCGTAATTTATCGGCTTTTATTGCCGAATTTCTCAGCTTGGGTTACTCTTATAGACGGGCGCGCCATCAAGTCCATCGACACAGGAGATGATTGTATGTCAGAAACTATCGACACCCTGCTCCAGAAAGCGGAGCGCGCATTACAAGACGATCAGACCGTCGTCGCACTCCTGCAACTGGAAGCCGCCCATGCCATGGAGCAGCGTCCCGGCATTAAATCAAAACTGGCTTACTGCATCGCCAGGGAACGGCATCAGTACAAACAGGCCCTCGCCCTCTGCCTGCAAGCTCTCCATGCCGAGCCCAGCAATCCCGACCACTATTATCAGCTCAGTCGCATTCACCAGCTTGCCGGAAATAAAACCGCAGCCATAAAAGCTCTCCGCAAAGGACTCAAATTCAAACGGCACCAGCTGAGCATCGATGAACTCAACCGCCTCGGCTTTCGCAAAGAGCCTTATTTCAGCTCCCTGCCCCGCGAACATTTTCTCAATCGAAGTGCCGGCATTTTACTCACAAAGCTCGGTTCGCGCTGAGTTTTTCATAGCCGATCGCAAAAAAGTTGCACGAGACGGTCCGATAGGTTAGATTTGCCGATTCTTTACACCTTTAACTAGTGTCCTTCCGGAAACTCCGGATGGCCACGGTGCGGCAGAAGACAACCTATCTTGTCAACATCCGGCATCCATGCAGCGGGATCAGCCATATTTGTTGTCCCGCCAAGACATTAGGAAAACCATGACAGAAGAAACTTTGACAAGCTTTGCCGAACTGGGACTTGCCCCGGCCATTCACAAGGTCATCAAGCAAGTCGGCTACGAGACACCATCACCGATTCAGGCCCGCAGCATTCCCCCACTTCTGGAAGGCC
Source organism: Deltaproteobacteria bacterium (assembly GCA_024636215.1). The sequence goes on along the minus strand of JAGXHL010000012.1, from coordinate 40,922 downwards.
GCGATTTGCTTGGTCAGGCCCAGACCGGGACCGGGAAAACAGCCGCTTTTGCCCTGCCCCTGCTGAGCCGCCTCGACCTGAAGAAGAAGACTCCGCAAATCCTGGTCCTCACGCCGACCCGTGAACTGGCCTTGCAGGTCTCTGAAGCGATTCGCACCTATGCCCGCCACATGAAGGGCTTTCAGGTCCTGCCCGTTTATGGCGGCCAGAGTATGAGTCAGCAACTGCGCCAGCTGCATCGCGGCGTGCATGTCGTAGTCGGCACTCCGGGACGCATTCTGGACCACCTGCGCCGCGGCACCTTGAATTTGAACGACCTTGCATGCGTGGTTCTCGACGAGGCCGATGAAATGCTGCGTATGGGCTTTGTCGATGATGTTGACCAGATCCTGAAAGAGACCCCGGCGCAACGGCAGACAGCTCTCTTCTCGGCAACCATGCCCAAAGAAGTTTTGAGAATTGCCCGCCAGCACATGAAGGACCCGGTCGAAATTCAGATCAAGACCAAGACCTCGACTGTCGACACCATTGTCCAGCGCTTCTGGCAGGTCAAAGGGCTGCATAAACTCGATGCCCTGACCCGCATCCTCGAGGCGGAAGAAATCGAAGGCATGATTGTCTTTGTGCGGACCAAGATCGCAACGGTGGAACTTTCCGAGAAACTGGAGTCGAGAGGCTTCTCCTGTGCGCCGCTCAACGGTGACATGACCCAGTCCCTGCGTGAGAAGACCGTGGAGCGCTTGAAAGCCGGCAACCTCGATATTGTTGTCGCCACTGATGTCGCCGCCCGCGGGCTGGATGTGAAACGTATCAGTCATGTCGTCAATTACGACATTCCTTACGATACAGAAGCCTATGTCCATCGCATTGGCCGCACGGGACGTGCCGGGCGTACGGGACAGGCGATTCTTTTCGTCGCGCCAAGAGAACGACGCATGCTGGCGGCCATTGAGCGAGCAACCCGCCAACCGATCACGGCGATGAGTTTACCGAGCCGCAAAGACATCTCCAACCGCCGCAGCGACCTCTTCAAAGAACAGATTGCAGAAGCCATGGAATCACAGGACCTGGAATTTTTTGAAGAGCTGATCGACAGCTACCAGCACCAGTATGATGTCGGCTTGAGACGAATCGCAGCAACCCTTGCCTACCTCGTCCAGAAAGACCGCCCCCTGCAAGTTGACGATGGCGTGGTCGAAGAAGCCGTTGACCACGACGACAGCAGCCAACGTCAGAAGCGCCGCGACGACACCTCTGACAGCAACCTGATCCGCTATCGAATCGAAGTCGGCCGCAACCACGGTGTGGAACCAAAACATATCGTCGGCGCCATCGCCAACGAAGCCAATATCAGGAGTCGGGATATCGGCCAGATCAAGCTCCATAACGATCACTGCCTGGTCGACCTTCCCTCTGACATGCCCTCGGCGACCTTCCGCAAGTTACAGAAGGTCTGGGTCTGTGGGCAGCAACTGCAGATTACCCTTGCAGACGAGCAGACGCCTGCATTCGAGGACAAGGGGAAACGCAAAGCTGGGACCAGAACCGGCGAAGGCAAATTTTTCAAACCGGGCGGGAAAAAATCCCCCGGGAGTCGACCGGGACGGCCCAAAAAGCCATGATAGAATTCGACCTCGCCGGCCATGAGTATATAGAACTGCACAGCCTGCTGAAAGTCACCGGCCTCTGCGAGAGTGGTGGCGTCGCCAAGCTGTTGATCGGTGATGGCCTGGTTAAGGTCGACGGCTTTGTGGAAGTACGTAAACGCTGCAAGATTCGTGGAGGCCAGACCGTGGCACTGCATGGTGAGCAGATTACCGTCAGTTGACCTTAACGATCCAGATTCGTGGCAAGACAAAATCGCCTGATCTCACGATGCTCAGCAAGGCTCAATGGCAGGCATAACAGGCTTTGCAATACTGATCCTGCTCTGCCTGGCAGTCTGTCGGACTATCCATGAGCCGGCTGCAAATCCGGCTGTTTGGCCCATATTTCAGCTCCTTTTTGGTCCATAGCTACGGCTATGAACCTACAACAGGAGCTGAAATCTGTTCTCAAACATCCAAATTTTCGCTTCGGCCCGTATAGTCCGACAGGCTGCTAGAAGAGCGGGTAAACTAACACGAAAGGTGAGCAGAAAACCGGTTGACAGCCCCATACCCCTGTGCTATCTAAGGTGGGCTTAAAATCCAGGTGTATTCTGTATACAATTAATTATGGCCGACGACAAACGCCAACTCATGAAATCCCTGAGCTTTTTATCGAGTCTCGGGATCTCTATGGTGGCCGCTTCCTTCATTGGTTTGTTCATCGGCTACCAGCTGGATAAATGGTTGGGGACGTCGCCCTGGATGACCCTGCTCTGGCTCGGCCTCGGCATTGCTTCCGGTTTTCGCAACATCTTTATTCTGACCCGCCGCGCACTGCGCGATCAGGAAGATGAAGACGAGGACAAGCAGGACCATGGATCAGATTGAGCAGCTGCCCGCGCAAATGGCTCGGCGCAACTGGATCATTCTGGCTCTGCTTTTGCTCGTCAGTCTGCCTTTCGGTGACCTGAGTCTGAGCACAGGCATTCTGATTGGCGGCCTGGTCGCCATCGGCGGTTTTTTCTGGTTGCGCCGATCCTTGACGCAACTGCTTGAACAACCAACGGGCGGAGCACGTTTCCGCTACCAATTTGGTTATGTTATCAGGTTGGCGGCATTGGCAATCATACTGGCCGTCCTGATTGCAGTCATAAAAATCCACGCCTTTGGTCTGGTTATCGGCCTTTCGGTGGTGGTTATCAATTTATTCTGGATAACGGCACAACGCGCCTTTAAGTAAGAGGAGGCTATAAGTTCCATGATACATCCATTTATTATTCTCGACTGGTTCGAAAATCTCATTGGAACACACGTTGGCCACCATGTCACCTATACATGGCTGGTCATGATACTGCTGATCCTGGTCGCGGTTCTGGTCAAGCGTAGTATCAAGACAGTTCCTAGCGGACTGCAAAATTTCTTCGAGCCCGTCATTGACGGAATTGAGAACATGATCGAAGAAACCATGGGCCACAAAGGCAAGGCCTACTTCCCTTTGATCGCAACCATTGCCTTCTTTATCCTGACTTCGAACCTGATTGCCCTGATCCCCGGCTTCTTCCCGCCTACGGCAAACCTGAATACCAACGCTGCGATTGCTCTGACCGTGTTCGCCATGACCCATATCATCGGCGTTAAAGAGCACGGCATTGGCTACTTCAAGCACTTCTGCGGCCCGGTTATGTGGCTGGCTCCCGTTATGGTTCCAATCGAGATGATCGGCCATCTGGCTCGCCCGCTATCCTTGACACTGCGTCTCTTCGGCAACATGTACGGTCACGAAATCGTCCTGATGATTTTCTTCACCTTGGTGCCTTTTTTGTTGCCTCTGCCGATGATGCTGATGGGCGTCATGGTCGCATTCATCCAGACTTTTGTTTTTATGCTGCTGGCGATGATCTACATTGCCGGTTCGCTTGAGGAAGCTCACTAAGCCTATATCAGGCTTGACGTCCTATACCGTATAGGAAAAACGCAACTTAGAAAAAAGGAGAAACTAACATGGAATTTTTCGCTTGGTGTATGATCGCTGCCGGTTTCGGCATGGCAATCGGTTCTTTCGGTACTGGCCTCGGTCAGGGTCTCGCTATCAAAAGCGCTGTTGAAGGCGTTGCCCGCAACCCCGGCGCAAGTGGCAAAATCATGACCATCATGCTGATCGGTCTGGCGATGATCGAGTCTCTGGCAATCTACGTTTTCGTTGTTGCCATGATTATCCTCTTTGCTAACCCCTTCACCGACACCGTTGTGCAGATGCTCAGCAAGTAAGTTGGTATTGATCGAAAAGAAAAGGGAGCAGCCTGGCTGTTCCCTTTTTTAGTTTTTTGTTTGAATTTTTAACCCGACGGTCAAGCAATGCCGCGGTTACGCATGATCCGCATCACCAGCACACCCAGTACGGAGAGCACAATGCCGATGCCAAAGGCCATGTAACCCAGACCGCGAGCCTCACCCCACCCCCATAGATCCTGACTGCCCATGATACCGATCATCACCAACCCTGCCATGATCAGCAGCCCGCCGACAACGTAGCATGTTAGAGCACAACCCGCCAGAACCCAACCACTCCATTTTGGTGCCATTGCCACGACCCCCGCGCTGTTAAAAATTACTGCATACTAGCGCCCTTTAATTCTACCAGGCAAGATTTTTATCCCTGCATATAAAAAATATACACCCAACCTTCTATTAATTTTTCCTTAGAGGGTTTTCACGATTGACTTTTAATTTTGGCTATGATAAACCCTTTTTAATCTTATACTGTATGCAATCTAATATAATCCCAAACTTGCTTTTTTACACTGTTTTTCCTAATTTTCATACAATATGAAACAGCGCGATTCAGATCATTCTCAAAAGATCTGATCTGAATCGAAAGAACAACCTCAGGAGGTCACACCCATGAATTGCAGAATCCTTGCTCTTTTCCTGCTGGCTTTTGCCACGCTCTACCCAAATCTCTCGGCACAAGCCGAAAGTGGCATGGCCATCGCTCCGGAAGTCTGTCTTGAATGCCATGACGATGTGGTCACTCCTGTCGCCTATGGAGCCTCTGTGCACGGCAAAAATGCCTGTACCAGTTGTCACACGGCAGTCACCTCACTGGACCAGCATATGTCCGGAGACGTAATGCCTGAGGAGCCAAAATGTGTGCGCTGTCACAAAAAGGAAACCAGTGAGCATTACTCAAGCGTTCACAAGCTCAACGAAGTATCCTGCGCCGATTGTCATGACGACATCCACACCCACACCTATTGGAAGGGTGACAAAACAAAAGTTATTGCCAAGTGTACCGGTTGCCACGACGACCATGAAGATTACATCGATTCAAGTCATGGCAAGGCCGTTATGGCTGGCAATAGCGACTCGGCAGCCTGCCACGATTGCCACGGTTTGCATAAGATTGAGCAACTCGGCGATCCGAACAGTCATATCAACCGTGAATTCCATACCAAGGTTTGCCTGAAATGCCATAGCGACAAGGAGATGATGGAGAGAAATGGTGTCTTCAGCGTCGCCGTCAGCACCTACATGAGCAGCTACCATGGCAAAAACTTCAAACTCGGATCACCTGATAAAGTTGCCGGTTGCTCCGACTGTCATACGGCACACAATGTACTGCCCAAAGACGACCCGAACTCCAGTGTGAATACCGCCAACCTGACGGGCACCTGCGCTCAGTGCCACCCCAACGCAACAGCCCTTTTTGCCAAGTTTAACTCGCATGGCGATATGCTGGATCGTGAGAACTATCCGATCCTCTACTGGACTTTTGTCAGCATGACCGGCCTTCTGGTTGGCACCTTCGCAGTATTCTGGATTCATACCCTGCTCTGGATGGTACGTGGCTTTGTTGAGAATCGCCAGAAACTTGCCGCACAGCACGTCGGCCAAGAGGGGCACCACATCACTGAACCACACAAACAGTATGTGCGTTTCAAGGCTCGTCATATCTTCCTGCACCTGACCGTGATAATCAGTTTCCTCGGTCTCACCCTAACCGGTCTGCCACTCAAGTTTGCCGATCAGCGCTGGGCCGTGGGTATGATGGACTTCTTTGGCGGCACCTACTATGCGGGTCTGATCCACCGCGGCTGTGCGATTTTAACCTTCTATTACTTCGTTTCGGCCCTTATTTTGAGCTTCGACTTTCTTTTCCTGTCCAAAAAGAAGCATTCGGGCGACATGTGGCTGACGCGCCTGTTCGGACCGGACTCTCTCTGCCCGAACCTGCGGGATATTCGCGATGTCATCGGCATGGTTCGCTGGTTCCTCTTCCTGGGTCCCAAGCCGACCTTCGAGCGTTGGACCTACTGGGAGAAATTCGACTTCCTCGCCGTCTTCTGGGGTATGTTTGCCATCGGCGGCTCAGGCCTGATGCTCTGGTTCCCCGAGTTCTTCGGCTACTTCCTGCCAGGCTGGATGTTCAATGTCGCAACGATCATACATTCTGATGAGGCCTTGCTGGCGACCGGGTTTATCTTCACCGTCCACTTCTACAACACCCATGGACGACCGGAGAAATTCCCGATGGACTTCGTCATCTTCAACGGCCAGATGGCCAAGGAAGAGTTCATCGAAGAACGTGGCGACCAATGGCGCCGCTACGAAGAGGAAGGGACAACGGAAGAGTATGTCTGCCAGAAGGTCAGCGGCCCGGTCTACGACTTCTGCCTCAAGTCCTTCGGTTACATCGCCCTTTTCACAGGAATCGCTTGCCTCTTCCTGATGATCTTTGCCTTCATGGGGGGCAGCGGGCATTAGCCTGCATCAACCATAGAGTGAGAAACCTGAAAGGGGTTGCCAGTTGGCAACCCCTTTCAGGTTTTATACTGTTCAATCACAGCTCCGATCCGACAATTCACGAACAAGCGCAGAAGGGTCAGAGCCTTAACCAAACAACTCCACGAGACACAGTAAAAGTCATCAAGATTGTTATGAAAAAACAATATTCTTTCAATTAAACAGCCACTACAAGGAGCTTAAAGCCTTCCGCTAATGCATACTGTATACAATCTTTGTGTTGCATTCATTTGCAAAATGTGTAATATACGGTGGCTCTTGCGATTTTAATCCTTTTTTATCATTTTTTAACCTGAAGCTGTAAATATTGAGGTGTGGAACATGCTTAAGAACGTATTTGACTGGTGCAAACAACACATTGTTATTTTCACCATCATTTCAGTCGTTTTCGTGGTGTTTTTCGGCTTTATTAATGTCCAGATTCTCCACATGACCTCAGAACCTGAGTTCTGCCATCTCTGCCACCCGGCACAGGGCTTTGGTCCCCTGGCCGAAGTTGACTCCTGGGAACACTCTGCGCATGGTGACGCCGGCGTCTCATGTCTCGACTGTCATGGTCGCCCAGGCGTATTCGGTTATGTAAAAGCCAAGATTGGTGGACTGCGCGACACCTACATGCAGCTCACCATTTCCAAGGAAGAGAAACTTGAGATTCTCTCCAACCCGGGCGAGCATCTCGTGCCCTCCTGGCACTGCCTCTACTGTCATTCTGACGAGGGCAACAAGACTGTTCGCGAAACAACCAAGGGGCCGATGAAGCTCATCAATATGCGCATGCTTGACGATGTCGTCAATCCCGGCTTCCGCGAGCGCAAGGGTCTGGCCGATATCATGACCGAGGATTTCGTCGGCGGTACTCATTTTGACCATACCATGCACATCGAAGAATTTGACCTGACCTGCCGCGATTGTCACTTCGGTGTAGTTCACAACCCGTCGACAGCGACAGACCGCATGAACTTCTGCCTGACTTGCCACGCCGATGCACCTGACGATGCACCACAGATTGCAGATTGCGCTGTCTGTCATGAAGCCCAGGAAACCATGAACGTTGGTACCGGCTTTGGCGATATGAATATTCCCAGTATGATGTACGGCGAAGCGGCCGACATGACCTGCGTCGATTGTCATACCGGTGTCACCAAGGGGGTCTATCGTCCCTCCTCTTCAACCTGCACCAACTGCCACGAGGATGAAGCCTATCTGGAAATATTTGAAGAGTGGGCAGCAGAAACAGAGGCTCGCATTGAATCCCTCAAGGAGATGCGCGTCGAACTCGAGGCTGAACTTGCCGATGCCGATGCGGCTAAACGTGATACGACTGAAGTCTGGAAGACCTACAGCCAGGCTTTGCGCAACCTTAAGTTTGTACGCAACGACGGAACCAACGGCATTCACAACAATGAGTATGCAATGGCCATCCTTAAAACTGTTGAAGCCGACTTCAAGAAGGCCTTTACCCAGCTTGACTCCGTCTGGTAAATCGAGCGGCATAACAAGTCATAAGGGCCTCCCTCTTTGCGGAGGCCTTTTTTGGTTAATTGTTTAAATACATATCGATCAGACTCTTGCTTTGCATCCCCCCTGTCACGACTTCTCCATCGTATCCGCCTGCTCTTTCTTGTTCCAGCGGCCTAACACAAAAGAGGCCAATGCTGCCACAAGTCCGAAGGTAAAAACGCTGATCATCAATGGCATTCCTTTCAGCTGCACCATGTCCATCAGAAAAACTTTGCCGGCAGCAATCACGGTTATCACAACCGCAACGTTACGGAGTTCCTTGTTGCGTTTCATCAGGCTGAGCCAGAGAAGCACGGCGGCTGTCACATTTATCAGGACAGACTGGCCGCCACCAAAAGCACTGTGCGAAGCCATGTGCATAAAATCAAGCGCCTGATAAAGACCAACCCGCAGGGTAAAGAAGCCACTGAACAATGCCGCCACAAGCAGGACACCGGCACCGCGGTCATTCTTGTTGAGCTTATGCATTAAAGTCTCACCCGGTACTTCCGGATGACGGCGGGCCCAGAAATAATGACAAAAGGCGATACTTGCCAAGAGCCCCGAGGATAGCGCGCCGACCAGCGAAGGTCTGGTGCCGCCAGTCGCCCACAGCAGATAGACCAGCGCCGAGCAGGCGTAGAGTTGCAGGACGTACGAAATCAAACGCAAGCCCAGGTTGTTGCGCCGGACGGAAAGCCAGATCATTGCTACAGCTAGCAGGGCAACCACTGCGCTTGCAATCACGGCATGCCCGATCGCCATTGGCGCCGCAAAAGCCAGAAGCAAGCCTCCGGCAAAGGCAAAGGAGGTTGTTCCCAAAGCCCCCCCCTCAGCGCGACCGAGCAGCCACCAAGCGATCAGCAGATGCAGCAGAGCAGCACACACTGCGACCCAACCGAAAAGCTGGGGACTGGTCAGCCCCTGGCCTATAGCATATTTGGCCGCAAGGTAAACCCAGCAAACGTTAAGAATCGGTAAGACAATGTCGAATTTGGAGATTTTGTCCTGAACCTTGCCCAATACGCCAAGCAGCGCAATACCCGCAAAAACTACCGCCAGAAACCCGATCGACGGCATCAGGTGCCGCACGGAAAATTCAAGGTTCTCGGGACTCAACTTGCTGAGGTAGATGGACAGCTTCAGGTCCCAGATCTGAATCATGAAGAGAGTCAAAACAAACAACAGCCAGCGCAGCCATGAAGCGCGAAGCAGACGCGTGGCATAGGTGGCAAAAAGGTTTGCCAACCCCATGATTATAACCAGGTAGGGGAAAACCGGACTTGGGTAATCGATGGCGAAACTGCCGAAACTCATGCCAAGGGTGCCGATAAAGACCGGTAAAGCCACATGGTGCAGGCGGCTGATAACGGTGGCCACCAATCCGGTTACAGCCATAACCACGTAAGCCATCTCCGAGGGGACAGTGTCGAAAACACGGTGAGCCTCCACCACCACACTGCACATGATGATGGTTCCCCAGAGAATATACACAGGAGCCTGGATGCTGCGCTCCTTATAAGCAAACCAGCTATACACGATCAGACCAAAGGCATAGAGCATGCCGAGGAAAGAACCGATCTGCAAATCTATGCTGCCGCTGTCTGAAGCAGTTCTTAATGCCAGGGCAACGGCAACGATGAAACTGGTTGTCGCGACCCGTGAGAGGAGATAGGATTTATCGACCCAGGAAAGAAGCTCTTCCGAGGTCTCACCCTGAGCGTGAACCTTGCGGGCAGTCCTCTGCTTTACGCTCGATTTTTCAGCTTGCAGCCCCTGGCTTGCCTGTAAGTTGGAAACGGTTGCCGACAGACTGGCAACCTGAGCCTCGAGATCCGCTACACGCTTTTCTAGATCGACAGAATTTTCCACCACAACACCTCGCAGCCAATAAACTTATTACGCATGGAGTTGAAAGTAGACCAGACTCGTTTAGAATGTTCTAATCTTACGCATTACCAGTAATAGGTGAAGTGCCGTACGAGTGGTCACAAATCAGTCAAAAACCCGGAACAGTTACACCACAACTCATATATTGAATATAATAGAACACTATTTTATTAATTTGCGGCTGTCAAGATTTCCTCACCTTGAAACAGAGAAAAAAGATCACTAACAAAAATTAATGTTGCAATAATAAGTCTTTACGTTACCAGTCTTTGAAAAAACTAATTATATTTATTGACTTTACCGACTTTGTAAAGATTGACAGAAAAACAAAGTCGTGATACTAAAAAAACCACGTTTTACTTTTGTTTGATTCAGGGAAAACCAACCCCTTCCTAAGGAGAAGCCCGTGAAAAACCATGTCTGGCGACCGCTATTCGTGGTCATTGCCATAGTCATCGGCATCTTGTTGTTCAGAGCTTTCTATGTCCCCTCTGATTTTGGTGCCCAGGAGCAAGGCTATACCTTTGGCTACCATCGGCTTAGTAATGAGCAAGAGTGGAAAGACTACCCCGCAAAGTTCAAAGGCAACGACTACTGCAACGAATGTCACGACGACAAGATCGAGGAAGTCGAGAGTGCACATCACGCCGCAATCTTTTGTGAGAATTGTCACGGCGCAGCATTTGCTCATCCTGATGACCCTGAAAAATTGACCATAGACAGGAGCCGGGAGCTTTGTATTCGCTGTCACACCGAACTCACCATGCCGTCCAGCGACCGCAATAATCTTGCTGGCATCGATCCGGCTCAGCACAACCAAGGTGAAGAGTGCAGTGACTGTCACAACCCGCACAATCCGAGCCTGGAGGATATGTGATTATGAAAAGACGTGACTTTTTAAAAAGTACCGCGGTTTTTGTTGCCGGCGCATCGGTTTCGGCGACCGCACTGGACTTCATAAATCCCGGGGAACTTCTGGCGGCCAATCCGCAATTAAAATGGGGTTTCCTGGTTGATACACACAAGTGTGTTGGCTGCGGCTTCTGCGTTAAGGCCTGTAAAACTGAAAATGATATTCCCTACGAAGCCAATGTGACCCGCACATGGGTTGAGCGCTACGTCATCAAAACAGATGGTAATGTTGTCATGGATTGCCCGCAGGGAGCGCGTGACGGCTACACAACCAAATTACTCGACCAAAATGCTTCTGGCATGGTGCTGGTCCCCGAGGACGAAATCGCCCAGGCCTTTTTCGTACCGAAGCTCTGCAACCAATGTACAACCCCCGCCTGCGTGCAGGTTTGCCCGGTCGGTGCGACCTATCAGGCAGCAGATGGAGTCGTTCTGGTCGATCGAAAATGGTGTATCGGCTGCGGCTACTGCATCATGGGCTGCCCGTACGGCGTGCGTTTCTTCCATCCGGTGGAAAACGTCGCTGACAAGTGCACCTTCTGTTATCACCGCATCAGCAAGGGTGGCGATACTGCATGCGCCATGGCCTGTCCCTTTGACGCCCGTCAGGTCGGCAATCTGAAGGATCCGAATGATCCGGTGGCCAAAGCGCTGATGAATCAGCGTGTCGGCGTATTGCGTGATGAGTACGGCACCAAACCGAACGTCTACTACATCGGTCTGAACAAGGAGGTACGCTAGTCATGGTAGAACAAGTTGCCCAAATGATCGTGCATGGAGAAGCCTGGACCATCAAAGACCTCTTCGTCCTTCCAAACGAATATGTGTACTGGTCCATACAGATTGTCATGTACCCCTACATGACCGGTCTGGTTGCCGGTGCCTTTGTCCTCTCGTCGCTCTACCATGTTTTTGGCGTTGAAAGACTTAAGGAAATCGCCCGTTACGCCCTGGTCTTCTCTTTTGCATTACTGCCGGTAGCGATGATGCCTCTGATGTTGCACTTGATGCAGCCCTTAAGGGGTATCCATGTCCTGATGACGCCACATTTTACTTCAGCAATTTCGGCCTTCGGTATTGTTTTCATGACCTATGCCTGCATTGTCGCCGCCGAAATCTGGTTCGTCTATCGCAAGTTCATTGTCGAATCAATTCACCGTCTCAACAGTAAGCGGGATCGTAGCGGACTGGAAAGACTCCTGTTGCCGATCTACAAAGTCATTTCACTCGGCGCGATGGACATTTCCGACGCGGCCCTTCATTCTGATCATAAGGCCGTTAAGTTCCTGGCTGCACTCGGCATTCCGGTTGCCTGCTTCCTGCATGGCTATGCCGGATTTATTTTCGGCTCAGTCAAAGCCAACGCGCTCTGGATGACCCCGCTCATGCCGGTTATTTTCATCTGCTCTGCCGTTGTTTCGGGGATCGCGCTCTGCATCGTCAGCTACTACATCTTCATGGAGATGCGCAAATGGGCCGCCAAACGCGGTAAAAACTGGCTGCTTCCAGATGCCCTGGCTCAAGGCGGTACAGCGATTCCAGTCGAGCAGTTGCGCAGCATTCAAGAGCATGAAGTCAAAATGACCTCAAAATACCTGCTGATTTTCATGACAGCGGCAATTACCCTTGAAATCCTTGACATGATTTTCCGTGGTTATACGGCGGTCAAGTCCTGGGATGCCCTGCGCATGGTCATCTACGAGCACGACTTCATGAAAATTTTTGTCTATCAGTACGGAATCGGTAACTTCCTGCCGTTTTTGATGCTGCTGGTGCCGGGCCTGTCGACCAGGCGCGCGGTCATAGCCAGCATCCTGGTGCTCTTCGGTGTCTTCATGATGCGTTGGAATGTGGTCATTGGCGGGCAGGCTTTCTCGCTAACCTTTGCTGGCTTCATGGAATATCATCTGCCGATTATTCCCCACAACGTTGAGACCTTTAAAGAAGGCTTGGGAGGCATGTTGTCTGTCATTGTGACACCCTTTATTATCTTCTATTTCCTCAACATGATTTTCCCTGCATTCATGTCAGATGACGAAGTTCATTGAGCCTGGTATCGACACAAAACGCAAAAGGCCGCTCCCTGTCGGGGGCGGCCTTTTGCGTTTTCCTTAGCTGAACAAATCCAGCCAATTGTTTGCATCTTTCCTAGTTGAACAGTTTCGCACCGATGTAAGCGAGGGCCGGCCAGGCAATCAGAACGGCGGAGATAAAAGCAAAGAGTCCGAGAACGCCCATGATTGCGACGGTGTAACTGGCTTTGACAGTGTTGACGAGATTGGCTGCGCTTTTCATAATATCCTCCTCAGGAAACTCTCTAATTGGAGAGTGTTGGTTGTGTGAATCAGATCCTAGTTAAACATCTTGGCGCCGAGGTAGGCGAGGGCCGGCCAGGCAATCAGAACGGCTGAGACAAAAGCGAAGAGTCCTAGAACGCCCATGATTGCGACGGTGTAACTGGCTTTGACAGTGTTGACGAGATTGGCTGCGCTTTTCATAATATCCTCCTCAGGAAACTCTCTATTGGAGAGTGTTGGTTGTGTAAATCAGATCCTAGTTAAACAGTTTCGCACCGATATAAGCGAGGGCAGGCCAGGCAATCAGGACCGCGGAGAGAAAAGCGAAGACACCCAGCATGGCAATGATCAGGACCATATAACTGCTTTTAACGCTATCCATAAAGTTGTTTTGAGTTTTCATAACGACCTCCCGGTTAATTGTTTTTAATAAATCTTGATTAAACTTTTAACATTAAATAAATTTCATGTCAACAATAAAAATTAAAAAAAATTCATTCTCTGTTAATAATCAGCTAACTCCGCCTTTTTTCTTGTTTTTTTTAACGCCATTTGATAATAACTCTCCAATTAATCTTTTTTACTGTTTGTTGACACCCTCGATTATTAGCCTTTCAGGCGGCCTTTTTAGGGCTGGACTTGCCGCTACTCAGAAAAAAACAGGAGCTTTCCATGGGTCAATTTGACATGGTCAAGGACTTCTTCCTTGGTATCAGTCGCAGTCGCATCTCTCTCCTTGGCGGAATGATTGTCACCGTCACCACACCCTTTCTGCTGGCATACATGCTGGCCGACAGCGTCTGGCATATTCAAAACCCCTACTTCGGCGCCGCCGTATACCTGGCTCTGGGACCGGTTTTTCTCGGTGGGCTGGCTATGATTTTTATTGGCGCATTCTTTTTTCGCGGCGAAAGAGACGTGCACCTCTTCACATTGCAGTACCTGCGCAGATATTTCACGGAACCCGATATGTTCGGACGTCTGCGCAGAAACGTCTTTCTGATTGTTCTGCTGACCTCGGTGAACTTTGCCGTATTCAGCATGTTTCTGTACCGGGCTTACCATTACATGGAGTCAACCCAGTTCTGCGGCCAGTTTTGCCATACCGTTATGGAGCCGGAGTACACGGCCTACAAAAACTCACCCCATTCACGGGTGGCCTGTGTCGAGTGTCACATCGGTTCGGGCGCTGACTGGTTTGTTAAATCCAAGATTTCGGGCGCTCGCCAACTTTTGGCCGTGTCTACGGCAACCTACCCGACCCCTATTCAGACACCGGTGCATGGTCTGCGCCCGGCTCGTGACACCTGTGAAGAATGCCATCGGCCTGAACTCTTCCATGGCGACAAACTTAACGTCACCAAGCGTTTTTTACCTGATGAGCAGAACACCACAGTGCACGACGTTTTGCTCATGAAAATCGGCAGCGCAGGTGACCGGGCACAGAGTTCTCACGGCATCCACTGGCACGTAGCTCCTGAGAACAAAATCACCTACCGGGCAACCGAACACAACCGCATGGTTATCCCCGAGGTCACGCTGACCAAAGCTGATGGCTCGCAAACGGTCTTCCGCACCCCGGATGCCGATGAGCTTCTTGCAGAGACCGCTACAGAGAACGCAACCCGCGAAATGGACTGCATTGACTGCCACAACCGGCCATCGCACATTTACTTAGAACCGGACGCAGCTCTCGATCGCAAGCTGGCCGAAGGCGACATTCCTCAGGAACTGCCGTACATCAAAAGACAGGCTCTCGAGCTGATCACAATAGAGTATGAAAGCTCCGAGGCGGCACATGAGGCAATAACCGGGGGGCTTGAGAACTGGTACAGTGAAAACTACCCACAACTTCTGAGCGACAAGCCCGGCTTGCTTGAAGAAGCGATCATGGGTGTCGTCGAAGCCTACTCAGAGAATGTCTTTCCAGAAATGAAAGTCAACTGGGGGACTTACGTCAACCACATCGGCCACGGACCTGACTTTGAAATCGGTTGTTTCCGCTGCCACGATGACATGCATGAGAGCCCTGACGGTCAAACGATTTCGGCGGATTGCAACACCTGCCACACCTTGCTGGCCATTGAAGAGCAGGACCCGAAGATCCTGAAAACCCTGCAGGGAGAAGAGTTGTAAAACTGCATTCAAAACAAACAACGGGGACAGGCTCAATAGTGAGCCTGTCCCCGTTGCCTTTTACCAATTGATTACCCACCCCAGAGACCAACCCCCCACAGCCCAGGCAATCGCGAGCCTCCTAAAACAATCCGTGCAAGGCTCCGCCGACCACAGCAAGCTCATCGACGCGTCTTGCAACGGCAGGATCCTCTTCGAGTGCCGGGGCATGGAAACTCTTGCTTCGGGCATCGATCACCAGGCTGCCATGGCAACCCCAGTGCTTCACCCGGGTGAAGGCCGCAATGCCTTCAATGTCACTGGCCGGCGCTGATCGGGTGAAGGCTACCCAGAGCAGGTTATGCAGATTCCGGGCAGAAAATTCGGCATCATCGACGATCACCACCAGGGGGAAAGCGTTGATCTCATCATCCTGGGTATAAGAGCGGCAGAAGGCCGACAGATCCGCAGCCGGGGCGCCACGTTCTCCTTGCCAGGCCTCGCCCTGCACGACCAGAATCCCCGGCGCTGCGACTTTCGCTCGGGAAAATCCGGCAGGTAAGCGCAGGTCGCAAGGGATCTCCGTTGCCAGGGTGCGACAAATGGGTCCGCAAGCTGCCATCACCACTTTCGAACCAGCATTCAGACCCTCACCCGAATAATCGAGCGTATCGATCGTCGTACGCGTCTGGAAGTGCAGATCCCGCCGCCAGTCGATCCGCTCGAGAAGGGTATTTAGAAACGCCCCGATATCGTGAATATCCAGCTGAGGTTGATCAGCTTCGTTAACGATCATCAGATACTTGGCCAGCGACAGCTGTCCCTGGCCAAGCAAGGCATTGGCCTGAGTAAGAAGTTCCTGAGGTTCGGCATCATCCAGGTAGGGCAGGTAGCGCTCACTGCCGATGGCAAGCAGGAGAGGATGCACTCCGGCGACATCGACAGCATGAACGGCACGCACACCTGGCACCAGGTCAGGAATGGCCGCTCCGGTCATGTCGTGGATCAAGGCGCCGAAAGTGGTATCTTCCTGGGGCGGTCGACCGACGGTGGTAAAAGGCCAGATTGCTCCTGGTCGATGGAAGACCCGGGTCACTTTCATCACCGGGAAATCGTGGGTCAGGCTGTAATAACCAAGATGATCACCAAAAGGACCTTCCGGACGGATCTCACCAGAGAGGATATACCCTGACAGGCAGAAGTCTGCTTCCGCAGGAGCAAGCAGACCATTGGGAGTCTTCACCACCGGCAGGCGATGGCCACCGAGCAAACCGGCAAAAGCCAGCTCCGGCATCCCTTCCGGCAAAGGCATTACCGCAGCCAGGCTCAGGCTCGGCGGACCACCGACAAAGACATTGACCGGCAGCGCCTGGTCTTGCTTCAGAGCTTCAGCGTGGTGGACTCCGATACCGCGATGTATCTGGTAATGCAGGCCCACCTCATCTGCAGCATAGTCGCCCCCGGAGATCTGCACGCGATACATACCCAGATTGGAATTACGCCAGCCGCGCTTGCCGGGGGACTCGCTGTAAACCTGAGGCAGGGTAATAAAAGCGCCGCCATCTTCAGGCCAGGAGACCAGTTGCGGCAACCGGGTCAGAGAGGTAACATGCTGCAGCACGGGGGCACCGGCCTTCGCTTTGGGCAGGAGATGCCAGGCGTGACGAGCAAGGCCAAAAGAGCCACCCAGCTGACGCAAAGCCACGCCGGGATCGACCTTGATAGCGACCAGCCGCTCGATTGCCGGCAAGGTGTCCCGAAACAGGTAACGTGCTCGTTCAAGGGTCCCGAACAGATTGCCCAACATCGGGAAGGTACAACCCTTGACACGGGTAAAGAGCAGGGCGGGACCGCCAGAGGCGTAAACCCGGCGCTGGATAGCGCCAACTTCAAGATACGGGTCAACTTCTACGTCGATGCGTTTAAGCTGTGCCGTTCTTTCCAGCGCGGCAACGGTCTCCTGCAGATTTCGATAACCCATACTCAAAGCCCCTTCATGGCTTGCCGTTTTGATCAGTGCGCCGTTTATTTTGCTTATGCTGGCGGTCTGTTTCGTACCTCATCCAGACAACCATCTGCCTGGCTTTTGCAAACATCAGGAAGCTCGTCTCTTCAAAGCCAGGAGGCCCGAAATTATACTCGGGTCGACCGGAAAAGCCAAAGCCTTCCCGCGGCAGTCCGAGCCAGGAGCTCGCCATCTGCCCGTCCATATCTTCATCGTGAAGGACAGCCAGAGCATAGGTCCCATAAGGGAGTGCCAAGAAGTCTGCCCGAGCACGACCTTCCTTAATCTTTACATGAAGCCCCTGCCAGGCTTTTTCCACATTCTCAGGGAAACCGTCTTTACTGGAGAATAAGAAAACCAGTGCTTCTCCCTTGTCAGAACGAAACCCCTTGATCTCAACAGATAAAGTTCCGGTTTCCTGCGGAAATACCGACTCAGTTTTTTCAGCGCAACCGGCAAGGAGAAAAAAGCCAGAGCATAAAAGCAACCGGGACAGCAGACACCGGGTTGCACAGAAAAACCTTTTCAGGTCTTCCCTCTTGTGAAAAGCCTGATATGTTGTTAGTTTGTATGGGTAAAAAGTCATCTCAAAAAATCCATTCGATTATTACAGAGGTGCTCATGAAAAGGATTCTCTTCACCTGCACGGTGCTTGGCATGGCGGTATGGCTAACCGCCTGTGTAACACGCATGGCTCCATTCTCTCCACACAGGACCAATACCGAGGCTCACCAGAAGGCCCAGACCAATCAGGATTGTAACAGTTGCCATGCCGTCGCGGAGATTGGCAAAGAGCATAAAGTGAGCGACAACTGTGTAAGATGCCATCGCATTGTACAAGGAGACTAACATGAAAACAAAAGCTTTCTGGGCCGGACTTTGCCTGTTTTTCCTAAGTGCCTGTGGCCCCATAATCGGCGGCGTGATGGTGGCCAGCAACGGCATCAAGGACTTCAGAGTTATTCAGGGAGACCTTTCCACGTTAGCCATGGGCAGTCAGGTCGCAGTGCTGGGCCCCTTTGACAAGACGGATCAGGCGTTTTACATCTGTCGCGGAGAAGAAGCGGCCGCCTTTGCCAGCGACTTCAATCAGTTCGGCCTTTTCTCGGCTGAACTTAAGGTTGACACCAGGTTCCCTGAAAAGCTGCCGGAAGCGTCTCAATTTAACGGGCGTACAGCGTCTGAGGTGCAGCAAACCCTCGGCCTGCAAAAAGCCCCTGACTTTGTTATGAGCGGAACCATCCTGTCCCGCGAGATGACCGCCGCCCCGGCCAATGGGGTTATCATGACCGCCAGCTACCGGCTGGAGTTCCTCAACCTGGCCAATGGCCAGACAACCGTGATTGAGATCTCCGTCCAGGACATGTTCCAGGATGTGGTCCCGAGCGCTGTTCAGCACCTGGCTGAACAGATGGGCAGAAACTAGAGGCCACCATGGAGGAGAACTGGCAAACGATTACCTCTTCGCCGACAGAAGAAAGCCTGCGCAGGCTGGCCTTAATCGTTTACGCCCTGCAAGCGACCAGCCTGTTCACCGGCAGTCTGACTCTGTTTGCCGGAGTCATCATCAACTATGTTCGCATGGACGATGTCAAGGGGAGCTGGATTGAAAGCCACTTCCGCTGGCAGACAAAAACCTTCTGGTATTCTCTGGTCTGGATGGTGATCGGCGGCATTACCGTGATTTTTCTGGTCGGTTGGGCCATTCTTCTGGCGGTCTCAATCTGGATGATCTATCGCATAGTCAAAGGCTGGCTCTACCTGAGCGAAAACCGGCCCATGCCCTGCTGAGCGCCCTTTAGCAACTCAACCCTAGCCTCGCAGTAACAGCTCATGCTTCTCAAGCAGCAGCACCCGGTCGCGTAAGTCTGCGGCCTTTTCAAACTCGAGTGCGGCGGCCGCCTGCAGCATCTCTGCCCGCAAGCGTTTTATCTCTGCACTCAGCTCTGCCTGAGAACCATATTCAGCAAGTGCTTCGGCGGCCAGACTCTCCGGCGCCCTCTCCGAAGAGAGGACATCGAGGATCGAACGAAATGATTTGCGCACCGTCTCCGGGGTGATCCCGTGCTTTTGATTGTAACTTAACTGGGTGGCGCGGCGACGCTCGGTCTCATCGAGACAAGCCTGCATGGAGCGGGTGGTCTTGTCCGCGTACATGATCACCCGGCCATCGACATTGCGCGCAGCCCGCCCGCAGGTCTGGATCAGAGAACGGGTGCTGCGTAAGAACCCCTCCTTGTCGGCATCGAGAATGGCGACCAGAGCAACCTCCGGGATATCCAACCCTTCCCGCAGAAGGTTGATGCCGACCAGAACATCGAAAATGCCCTGACGCAGGTCGCGAATGATGCGAATCCGTTCAACGGTGTCGATATCGGAATGCAGGTAGCGGCAGCGAATACCGACCTCATCGAGGTAGCCGGTTAAATCCTCTGCCATACGCTTGGTCAAGGTGGTGACGAGAACCCGGCCCTGTTCTGCAACAACCCGGCGCAGCTCATCCAGTAAATCGTCCACCTGGCTAATGGCTGGCCGGACCTCAATCGGAGGGTCAACCAGACCGGTCGGACGTACAATCTGTTCGACGACAACGCCGGCAGACTGGGTCAGCTCATAATCCCCGGGAGTCGCTGAAGCATAGACGGTCGGAATCGCCTTGGCGCTGAACTCATCAAAGGTCAGAGGCCGGTTGTCCAGTGCCGAAGGCAATCTGAAGCCATACTCCACCAGGGTGCTCTTGCGACTGCGGTCGCCGCGATACATGCCGCCGATCTGTGAAACGGTGACATGACTTTCATCGATAAAAAGTAAGGCATCTTCAGGGAAATAATCAAACAGGGTTGCCGGAGGCGAACCCTTTTGGCGACGATCCAGATAGCGTGAATAGTTTTCGATCCCCTGGCAGAAGCCCATCTCTTCCATCATCTCGATATCAAAAAGGGTCCGCTGCTCTATGCGCTGAGCTTCGACCAGGCGGTTTTCTCCACGCAAAAACTGAATCCGCTCGCGCAGTTCCTCCTGGATTTCACGAATAGCCTGATCCAGGGTCGGCTTGGTGGCAACGTAATGGCTGGCAGGAAAAATTGCCGTCGCCGCTAGTCGATCAATCACCTTGCCCCGCAAGGGGTCAATTTCGCTGATTGTTTCGACCTCGTCACCAAAAAACTCTATCCTCAGGGCACGGTCTTCTTCATAAGCGGGAAAGACCTCCACCGTATCGCCCCGAACACGGAAGGTGCCGCGGTGAAAATCAACATCATTGCGCGTGTACTGGATATCGATCAGCCTCCGCAGCAACTGGTTGCGATCCAGCGCCATCCCCTGTTCAAGGCGAATCAGCAGACCGTGATAAGCTTCCGGTGAACCCAGACCGTAGATACAGGAGACTGAAGCGACAATCAGGACATCGCGGCGGGTCAACAGACTGCGGGTTGCGCTATGACGCAGTTTGTCGATCTCCTCGTTGATCGAGGAATCTTTTTCAATAAAAGTATCCGTGGTGGGAACGTAAGCTTCGGGCTGATAGTAATCGTAGTAGGAGACGAAATACTCGATGGCGTTGTCGGGGAAGAGCTCCTTGAACTCGCCATAGAGCTGGGCAGCCAGGGTCTTGTTCGGCGCCAGCACCAGCGTTGGTCGCTGCACGGCCATGACGACATTGGCCATGGTGAAGGTTTTGCCTGAGCCAGTCACACCGAGCAACACCTGGTGCCGGTCTCCGCGTTGCAGGCCGGCAACCAGCTCCGCAATCGCCTGCGGCTGATCACCCTGCGGCTGGTAATCGGTCTCTAAAACAAATTTGGCCATACTTATAAGACCGAAAGCGCTTTGCCGGGATTAATCAGGAGCCGAGAACGACCTGGAGGATGGTCTTCAGCTGCACCTCTTTAACCGGTTTGCGCAAAAACGTAGAGATACCGACCTTCTTGGCTGCTGCGATCTTCGCCTCATCCTCTTCCGAGGAAAGCATGACGATCGGTACGAATTTACAGTTCGGCATTTGCTTTGCGGCTTGCACAAAGGCGATTCCGTCCATGACCGGCATGGTCAAATCAGTAATAATCAGATCGAAACGGGTGGTTTCCAGCAACCCACAGGCCTGCTTGCCGTTATCAGCCGCAGTCACCTCGTAACCAAGATCAACCAGCATATCATCAAGAATCGCCAGAACTGAGGGCGAATCATCGACGATCATAATCTTCTTTGCCATAGGACTCTCCAATACATAGATTTTACCATTATTTCATTTTCCAGGTCGTGCCCTCCGGACCATCGAGCAACTGCACGCCTTTGGCAGCCAATTCATCACGAATCTGGTCCGACCTGGCAAAATCCTTATTTATCCGGGCTTCTCGTCGTTCCCGGATCAGATTTTCGATCTCATCAGCGCTCAAACCGGACGCCGACAAACCTTCCCGGGCGCTGCGTGCCAGCCAGGCAGAAGGCTCAGAGACAAACAGGCCAAGCACTTCACCGAGACGCAAGAGGTCGTCACGACCCTTGCCGAGGATGTCCTGCAGCTGACCTTGCAGATTACTTTCTTCCGCCAGAATCCGATTGATTGCCCGCACGGCATCGAACATATGGCCAATCGCAAGAGCGGTATTGAAATCATCATCCATAGCCGTGCGAAAACGCTCTTCTAGTTGAGCCAAGCGTGCCACCGGATCGGCTAAAGATTCCGACAGCTCGCCTTGTTTCGCATCCTTATCCGCTCTGGCCAGAGCTTTGTCGAGCTGTGCCAGAGCTTCATAAAAGCGGCTCAGGCCGAGCCGTGCTTCTTCAAGGTTCTGGTCTGAGAAGTCGATCGGCGAGCGGTAATGAGCCGTCAGGATAAAGAACCGGATTACTTCAGCATCGTAGCTCTTCAGGATATCCCGAATCGTAAAGAAATTGCCGAGCGACTTGCTCATCTTCTCCTGATTGACGTTGACAAAACCGTTGTGCAGCCAGTATTTGACAAAAGGCTTGCCGGAGGCTCCCTCCGACTGGGCAATCTCATTCTCGTGATGTGGGAAGATCAGGTCCCGACCGCCACCGTGAATATCGAACGTCTCGCCGAGCAGGGCCGAACTCATGGCTGAACATTCGATATGCCAGCCCGGGCGACCCGCCCCCCAGGGCGACGCCCAACTCGGTTCACCGGGCTTGGCCGTCTTCCAGAGTGCAAAGTCCATCGGATTGCGCTTCAGCTCACCGGGAGCAATGCGTGCCCCGGCCTGCATCTCCTCCAGGTTGCGCTTGGAGAGCTTCAGGTAAGAGGGAAACTCTGCGACGCTGTAGTAAACATCTCCGGCCGATTCATAGGCCATCCCCTTGGTGATCAGGCCTTCGATCAAAGCGATGATCTGCGCTATATGCTCGGTCGCTTTGGGCTCATGGGTTGGTCTCCGTAAGCCCAAAGCCTCCATATCTGCATCGAAAGCCTCGATAAACTCTTCGGCGAGCGCCTGGCTGCTAATACCGCGTTCATTGGCACGGGCAATAATCTTGTCATCAACGTCTGTATAGTTACGGACGTAAGTGACGTCGTAATGGCTGTACTGCAGGTAACGGTAAACAATGTCGAAGACGATGTTGGCCCGGGCGTGACCAATATGACAGTAATCATACACCGTCACTCCGCAGACATACATCCCCACCTTGTTTGGCACAAGTGGCTGAAATTCTTCCTTTTTACCTGACAAGGTATTGTAAACACGCAAAGGCATAAGCTCTTCTCCGGAATCTTGTCACTCTCGCTGTTTAGAGTGCCCGCATTTCATATCACAGAACCGGCGACAGGAAAAGGGCTCTGCTCAAGGAAGCTGCTAACCAGCGAACAAACCAGCGACAACGTCCGCAATATGTTCCAGTGGCAAGACCTGGGTTACTGCGCCACGGGCAATCGCCGCCTTCGGCATACCAAAAACGGCACAACTGGCTTCAGCCTGGGCAATCGTGTAAGAGCCTTGCTTGTACATTGAGGCCAGCCCCTCCGCACCATCGGTGCCCATTCCCGTCAATAAAACCGTCACGGTTTCTTCCGCCAGACCCTGTTCTGCCAGGGAAAGGAACATGGCATCCACAGCAGGTCGGCAATTATTCAGAGGTGGCGAATCCTGCAACAGGATGCGGTTGCAACGAACCGTCAGATGCAGCTGATTCGGGGCCACCAGAACCGTTCCGGCGGTGAGAGCGCTTCCGGCTTCGGCGATGCGCACCGGCAGAGCCGTTTCACGATCCAGCCAATCGGCAAACCCGGGTGCGAAGCCATCGGCAATATGCTGGACGATCAGGACGCAAGCATTGAAGTTTTCAGGTAGCTCCTGAAGCAGCTGCAGGACCGCCTTCGGACCACCGGTCGAAGCGCCTATGGCCAGAATGCGGCGCGGCCGCGTGGACGAAACCACCTTTGGCGCATCCATTTTCGGTCGCCTGGTACGGTAGTGGTGAATGACCCTGATGCGACTGAGGCTTTTCACCTTGGCAATCAACTGACCGGCTATCTGTGAGAAAGCCTCACTTACAACACCGGTCGGTTTCTCCATGATATCCAGCGCACCGAGCTTGATCGCAGCAAAGGCACTGCCGCTGTCAAGGGGATCGGTGTTGGCAGAGAGCATCAGGATCGGCGTTGGTGCTGCTGCCATGATTTCCGCCACGGCCTCCAGTCCGTTCATGACCGGCATCGTCACATCCATGATGACCAGGTCAGGCTTGAGTCTAATGGTCTCTTCCACTGCCGCTCGACCGTCACACACCTCGGCTATGACCTTGATATCAGGATCCTGTCTCAGCAGGTCTCTCAGGACCACCCGGACCAGTTCGGAATCATCAGCGATTAGAATTCGAATCATGAAGCTCTCAAGAGATCAGGGTTTCAACCGTTTCAAGCAGTATTCCCTGCTGGAAGTTGCCCTTGACAATGTAGGCCTGGGCGCCGGCCTCCATACCCTGGCGACGATGTTGGTCTGAGGCCAGCGAAGACACGATGATCACCGGCATATCCGCGCTGTCTTCACGTTGACGAATCTTTTTAGTCAGTTCAAAGCCGGTCATTCCCGGCATCTCGACATCGCTGACCATGAGATCGAAATGACCTGTATCCAGTTTTTCAAGGGCATCGAAGCCGGAGACGGCGATCACTACCTCATAATGATTTGCCTCGAGGATATTCTTTTCCATGGTCCGGGTGGTGATTGAATCATCCACCACCAGGATTCGACCCCGCAAAGCATTTTTACGGGCCTTTTCATACGCCTGTCGCAACGGTAGTTTCTGCCGGCCCTGGTTCACAGAAAAGAGGTCCGCAACGGAAACAATCAACGCTGGATAGCCGTCGCCAAGGATCGTTGAACCGGAGAAAAAATCAAGGGTTTTCAACTGACAGCCGAGATCCTTGACGACAACATCCTGTAAGCCCAGCGTACAATCGACCAGCAGAGCCATGCGTTGTTCCCGAAAACTCAGGACCAGAACCGTCAAGCGGTTGTTGACCCTGGTGGAGGCCTCCATCTCCAGAAGACGCGACAGACTGCTCAACGGGATGGAGGTCTCTCTGTGCCGGATCACTTCACGACCCATCTCCTCAATAATATCACCTGGCGAAACACGTAAAACTTCAGCAACATAGTGCTGAGGAAAGACATAGATATCACCACTACACTCGACCAATAAACCGGTAAAAATAGCCATACTTAAAGGCAGCCTGAGTATCAACTCGGTCCCTGAACCAACCTCTGAATGCAAGCTGAGGTTGCCTTTGATCTGGTCCAGGTTTGCTTTAACAACATCGAGACCGACGCCACGCCCTGACACATCGGTAATAAATTCACGGGTAGAAAAGCCGGCTTCAAAAACCAGGTAAATGACCGCGTCATCGGCCATGGCGGCTGCGTCCTCCGCAGAAAGGACGCTACGTTTGATCGCGGTTTCGCGAATGATTGCAGGATTCAAGCCCTGGCCGTCGTCACGGATTGCAATCTGGACAAAGCTGCCTTCATAGCGTGCCTCAAGGCTGATCTGACCAGCCTTGGGCTTGCCCATGCGGACCCTTGTCTCGGGGTCTTCGATACCATGATCGACGGCGTTATTGAGAACATGCAGCAAAATCGGCTTGACCGCATCAAGCATGTTGCGGTCAAGCTCAACCTCCTGACCCTTTACCGTTAAGTTCACTTCTTTTTTAAGATTGCGCGCAAGATTGCGCAAGGAGCGTTCAAATTCATCTGTTATCGTCGCCAGTGGCAACAGGCGCAATTCCATGGTGCGCTGGTAAACATCTTCTGCCTGGTAACCAAGCTGCAGCCGGTCACGTTCGAAATCATTGATCAAGGCTACCATGTTCCCACGCAGAGTCTGCAGCAGCGCCCCGTCATCATTTACCTGCAGACGACCCATGGCTCCGTCCAACGTCTGCAAAAGTGCGTTCATCTGTTCCTGGCGGGCCGTCATGGCTTTCTGGCTGAGGAGGATTTCACCCATGCGATTGACTAACTGGTCAAGCCTTTCGACACTCGCCCGCACCGAAGTCCGACGTTCTGTTCCCTGATAATCCGGGGTGCCGGGTTCATCCTGTGCGGCAGCCAAAGCTCCTGTTTCGAGAGCTTTGACCACCGTATCAACATTGACGCTGATGCCGCCACCCGACTGCGCCTGCGCCATCAGGGCCTCAATCGCATCCGTGGCAACCAGAAGCACATCAACCAGGTCAGAGCTGAACTCCTGAGCACCGCTTTGCAAATTTTTAAGCAGGTCCTCCAGACGATGCGCGACGCCGGCGAGTTCAACCAGGTCAACCATGTTAGCCGACCCTTTGAGGGTATGCGCACTGCGCAGGAGTTCGTTAAGCTGCTCTCCGCTCACCCCCTCTTTTTCCAGAGTCAGGATGCCCTTGCGTAACGACTCAAGATGCTCTTCCGCTTCGCGGATGAATATGTCGACGTACTTGTTTTTTTTCATTCAACTCACGCAGAGGAACACACGATACCAACCTGTTTGACTCAATCCATCTGGTAACCAATCCGGAAGGCACCCCAATGCTTGCCTTTGACATAGACCGGGGCGCTGATATCAAGCATCTTTTCGCCGGTGTCCCGCTCGTATGGCTGGGTCAGCAAGCCCTTCTGGTTACGGGCCGCCTTGATGCCGACATCATGATCGAAAATCCGCTTGGTCCGGTTGCCCACCAGGTCGACAGCGTAATCTCCGGTCAGTGGCTGGGTGTATTTGCTGTTGTGAGTCGGCAGGTAGCCGTTGCGATCCACGAGCACTGCAAAAGCCACCATTTCATTGTTCAGGAAAGTGTCCTGGTAAGCCTTGATCGTCTCATCCATGTAACTGTCGTAACGGGTATGATATTTCTTTGGATCGGTATTGGCAATCGGTTGATAATTCTCGTCAAAGAGCTCCTCCATGGTCAAGCGACCTTTTTCCACGGCCTCTGTCAGCACACGCTCCATTTCCCTGGAACCGGCAATTGCTGCGGCTTCACCTTTAGACTGCAGATTTTCATCCACCAGGTCCTGCAGACGCGCCGCCAATGCCGTCAGCTCGGCGATCGACTGGGTCGTCTCCTGCGAACTCGTAGCCACCTGTACGGCAACATCCCGGACCTCGACGATGGTTTCCGTCATCTGCTCACTGGCCGTGGTCTGCTGCTGGGTCATCAGCTTGATCTCGCTTGCGGCACTGGTCGTCTCGACAACAGCGGAGGTGATCTTTTCCAACGCCTCCGAGATATTCGCCACCAGGCTGCTCGCCGCATCAACACCTTTCGAGCCCTCTTCAGTCAACATGATCGTGCTGTTGGTCGCCTGCTGGATTTGCACGATCAGAGCCTTAACCTGATTGGTGGCATCGGCGGTGCGATCTGCCAGCCTGCGCACCTCGTTGGCCACAATCGAAAAGCGCTTGCCTGCTTCTCCGGCCCCGGCAGCCTCAATGGCTGCGTTGAGCGACAAAAGGTTGGTCTGATCAGAGATCTCGTCGATGATGTCGATGATGCCGCCGATCTTCTGGGAATTTTCGCCAAGCTCGAGCATGGCCTCGGCAATAGACTGTACCTGGCCCTTCAAGCGGGTCATTCCTTCAACGGCCGTAGAGACAGCCTCCTGTCCGTCCGTACTCGAAACCGTTGCATTATCAGCCAGGGCTTCCACCCGGCCGGCATTGTCGGAAACCTGCTTCGCAGTCGCGGCAATCTCTTCGGAAGTCGTGGTCGCCTGCTGGACTGCAGTGGCCTGCTGTGTCGACCCGGCCGCTTGCTGTGACGAAATCGCCATCAACTCGTTGGCGCTGGACGAAAGCTGCTGGATCGCCTCCTTGACACTCACAACCATGCGGTTGCTCTTATCGATTTCGCCCTGCAGGTTTTTGACGATCACCTGGGTCATATTATTGAAGGCTCCTGCCAACTGACCGACTTCGTCGTTAGAAGCCACAGTGATCTGCTCTTCCAGGCTGCCATCCGTGATACGCTCTGCCGCCCGGGTCAGATCCTTTAAAGGGCGCATCATCTTCGAGACAACCAGAAGACAGGTTGCCGAAGCGAAAAGCAGAACCAACAGCATGGAAATGGCTACGGTGTCTCGCAGTTCAGCTATGGCCGCCTCGGTCTGCTGCATTGAGAAGCCGATCCTGAAACCGCCCCAGTGCTTGCCACGCACATAGACCGGTGCCGAAACATCCCACATCGTCTCACCCGTATCGCGCTGGTAGACCTGCCGCAGGTAACCTTGACCATCTTCATTTTTATATCGGGCCGCAGCCAGTCCGACGGGATCATTAAAAATCCGCTTGGTGCGGTTACTGAGCTTGTCGGCCTCCTGGTCACCGGTCAGCGGTTTTGCATATTGGCTGTTGTGGGTCGGCAGATAGCCGTTGCGGTCAACCAGGACGGCAAACACCACCATAGGATCGGAGGCCGCGAAGGTATCCTGAAAATCCTTGATCGTCGTGTCCAGGTAACGATCGTAAGCAGTGTGATATTTCGGAATAGCCGAACCCGCTAGTGGCCCGTCGTTCACCTCCTGGTAATCCGTATCAAAAAGCTGCTCCTCAGAGAACTGGCCGCTTGACAAGGACTGCTCCAGAACACCTTCCAGCGCCTTGGCACCAATTCTGGCCAGAGAGCTTGCCTTGACCAGGAGCTCTTCACGCAAGACCTTCGAGCGCTGCTCAACAATCAGGTAGGTCGATATCACCATGATTACGGTCAATACGGCGATCAGGGCCAACACAATTTTTACGCTGATTCGATTCATCAATCTCGCCTTTCCCTCTTAAATTAAAACAGGTTCGCAGCTTCCGTCTGGTCAGCGGCTGTTTTCATCTTGCTGTTTCTGATCAATAACTAATTCCGGGCGCATCATGAGCCCTTGCAGATTGAGCAGAACCAGAACTTCCTCACCCTGCACAAATTTTCCTGAAATCAGATCGCGTGCTCCGGCTGCTGAACCCTCCGCCATGGCCTCAACCTGCTCACCATCAATACGGGTCAGACCCTCGACAAACTCTACCAGCAGAGCCGTTTTGAGGGGCCCTGCTTCAACGACCACCAGACGAAAATCGGCCCGCGCTTTCTGGGCAGCCAGGCCGAGCAGAGGACACATATCGGTAACCGCGACAATCTCGCCGCGCAGGTTGAAGATTCCGCAGAGGTGTCCCGGTAATCGCGGCACACGCACCAGACGCGGCAACTTGAGGACCTCGCGACAGTTTGCCGCTGGCAGACCATAACGATGGTTGCCACAGCGAACGATCAGGTATTCGGTCTCACTCGCTTGAGTGCTCTCTTCTGCGGTTTCCAGCGTACGCCAGTAATCGGCGCGCATTTCCTGCAGGATCTGCTCGATTTCGTAATTGTGCTTTTCATCCATGTGTGGCCCGCTCCAGGCAAAGATCAGGTGGACATGTTACATCAACCGCAAGGGCAGAATATAACGATGTTTCAGTTTTGTCAAACATAGCTAAGTTAACCAAATTTAAGCTTTTACCGAGACAAACTGGAGATTGAACTAGAACAGGTTAAGGACAGCTATTAAACACTGTTTAGTCGACAGGTCAAGATGGGACGGTAAGGCAACCAGCCCTTTCGCATGCTGACGGACAAGGCCGGAAAAGTTAACCGGGGTCTTCAGTCAGCTCCTTACGAACGATATCGAGGAAAACTCCCCTGGAAAGACCGCCGGAAAAAGGGATCAAAGTCTGATCTGCAGTTTGTTCGAGAATTCGCTGAGTATTGCGCAAAGAGCGCAGCGTCTTGTCTTTATGGGCCAGGCGATCATGGGCTTTGGCGGAGAGATAATGTGCCATAACGAAGGCGGGTTCGAGCCAGAGAACCTTCTGGTATTCGACCAGCGCACGCTCAAGCAAACCCTCCATATCGAGAATCAGGCCACGCAGCAGATAGGCCTCCGGCAGCAGGTCGTCTTCTTTGATGGCCCGGGCGCAGTAAAGACGAGCGTCACCATACTGACCCTGATTGGCCAGCAACAAGCCTTTACCCACCAAAGCTTTCGGGTGCGTCGGTTCCATTTCCAGAAGTTGATCAAAAAGCCGGCTTGACTCGGCGAACTTCTCGCGATCGAAGGCCAGAAACGCCTCGCGATAGAGCTGCTCAGGATCAAACGGGGAAGTCCTGGTTTCAGGTTGCCGCCTGCCGGCTTTGGCCGCAAGCAAACCCGGTTGACTCATTGCCTGTGACGGAACGACAAGAGCGGGCTTATCGGCCCGTTTCACATTTGGCGAGCCTGCTGCCGCCTTTGCTTCGCATCCCGTCTGGTTTTTACGCTGGTAAAAAAAGGCATTGTTCTGGTGATGGCGCTGGAACCGGTCGGAAATATTCTGCATGGTCTCAGCGTGCCCCAGAAAGAGGTAGCCCTGCGGGCTGAGCGCCTGGCTGAACTTGGCAACGATCTGACGAATTGTTTCCAATTTGAAATAGATCAGCACGTTTCGGCAAAACAGCAGATCAACCCCGCCCTGATGGGATACTGAGGCAGAGGGAAAAGCGGTCTGCAGGTTCAGGTAATCGAACCTTACCATCCACCTGACCTGTGCCGACAGAAGATAATGATTGTCCACCTTCTCAAAATATCGCTGCCGCAGTGAAGCGTCCACCATGCGCAACGATCGTTCGCTATAAACTCCCTCACGTGCCAGGCGCAAGGAGCGCTTGTTAATATCGGTGGCCAGGATCTGGACATCCCACCCCGCCAACTCAGGGAAGTTTTCAAGCAGAAGGATTGCCAGAGAGTAAGGCTCTTCTCCCGTCGAGCAGCCTGCTGACCAGATCCGCAGCTTACGCCTGGTCCTGTTTGCTTCACGAAGCCGGGGAAGCACGTAGTGGATGAGCGCTTGACGATGAGATCGATAGCGGAAGAAAGAGGTCTCACCAACGGTCAACAGGCCGAGCAGCTTGTTGACTTCATCGTAATTATCCTGAGTATCGACCAGATATTTAAAATACGCCGACAGGGACTCCATGCGCAAAGCCTGAAGGCGGCGCATCAGGCCTCGCTCCAGGATACGATGGTTGTGCTGATTGAAGTGCAGACCGCTGTGGTCGAGGAGAAAATCTTTGAAAGCGGTCAATTCGGGTGCGGTAAACGAGACCTGGGTCAGGTACCTGCGCCTGTTGCAAAGGCGCTTTATGCAAACGGCCATGCGCTCAAGGTCGAAAGGCCGACACTGAAAATCAAAAACATCCAGCATCTCGTACTCGAGGCTGGCGTCATCGCTAAAAACAATAATCGGCACCTGCTTGAGATGCCGATTCAGGCCGATCTTTTTGAAGCGCTCCATCCCGGCTCCGGTATAACCGGTCAGACCGAGAAGGATCAGGTCCGGATGATCGCGGGCAACTGTGGAGGGCAGTGCTCGTTCGGCAGAATTGCAGACCACCTCATGGCCAGCCTCGGTCAACCAACCGCGCAGACCCTGACAAAGCTCAAATGCGTCGTCCAGGACATATATTTTCAGTTTGCGCAGCATTCCGGTGGCCAAAAACTCTTCTTTGCAATTTCTCAAAAGCTACTCGTTGACAATCTTCGCCCAGGTATCACGCAGAGTGACACTGCGGTTGAACACCAGCTTGTCCGGCTGCGAGTCTTTGTTGTCAACGGAAAAGTAACCGAGTCTTTCGAACTGGAAGGTCTCTCCGGCGGCGGCCCCTGCAAGCCCCGGCTCCACCAGAGCATCGGCGAGCACCTCAAGAGAAGCCGGATTAAGAAACTCGCGATAATCGCGAGCCTTGTCCGCCGCAGGATCGGCAACACTGAGCAAACGATCGTAAAGACGAACCTCAACCGGCACAGCGTGCGCCGCAGCAACCCAGTGAATGATCCCTTTGACCTTTTGTCGCCCTTCCGGCAGCACGCCTCCAGCGGTCTCGGCATCGTAGCTGCAAAGCAATTCCACGACATCACCAGTCTGCGGATCCTTGATCACCTCATCGCAGCGGATGATATAACCGTAACGCAGCCGCACTTCACGATCCGGGCCCAATCGAAAAAACTTCTTGGGCGGATCTTCCATGAAATCGTCCCGATCAATGTAAAGCTCACGAGCAAAAGGAATCGTTCGGTAACCCATCTCAGGGTTCTTCGGATGCTTTGCAGCCGTAAACTCTTCGCTCTGCCCTTGCGGATAATTGGTAATGGTCACCTTCAGTGGCCTCAAAACCCCCATGGCGCGGGGTGCGACCTGATCGAGATCTTCACGGACACAATCCTCAAGGGTGGTCATATCAATAACGCTGTCGCTCTTGCCGATGCCGATCCGTTCACAGAAAGTGCGAATAGCCGCAGCGGTAAAGCCGCGACGGCGCATCCCCGAGAGAGTCGGCATGCGCGGATCATCCCATCCGGAGACATGCTTTTCGTTGACCAGCTCCAGCAGACGGCGTTTGCTCATAACCGTATAGGTCAGGTTGAGACGGGCAAACTCAATCTGGCGTGGATGATAAATCTCCAGCGCCTCACAGAACCAATCGTAAAGTGGCCGGTGGTCCTGGAACTCGAGGGTACAGAGAGAGTGGGTGACATGTTCCAGGGAGTCCGACTGACCGTGGGCGAAATCGTACATCGGGTAGATGCACCAGGCCTCAGCGGTGCGTGGATGCCTCGCCCTCAGGATCCGGTAGAGCACCGGGTCGCGGAGATTCATGTTCGGCGCAGCCATATCAATCTTGGCACGTAATACCCTTGAACCATCGTCGAACTCGCCGGCTCGCATCCGTCGCAGCAGGTCGAGATTTTCCTCAAGGGTGCGACTGCGGTAGGGGCTCTCCCTGCCTGGCTCGGTCAAGGTCCCTCGATACTCACGCATCTCCTCGGGGGTCAAATCGCAAACAAAAGCCAGGTCTTTTTCAACCAACCTTTCCGCAAAAGCATACAAAGCCTCGAAATAGTCGGACGCGTGATATTCATGCTCGCCCCAGTCAAAACCGAGCCAGCTGACATCGGTTTTGATGGCATCGATATATTCCTGCTCTTCTTTGACCGGGTTGGTGTCATCAAAGCGCAGATGACAGCGCCCCTGATAATGAGCGGCCAAACCAAAATTCAGACAGATCGATTTGGCATGACCGATATGCAGATAACCATTGGGCTCGGGAGGAAAACGCGTAACAATGCTTTGATGCTTGCCGCTGGCCAGATCCTCATCAACGATATTGCGGATAAAGTTTGGGCTCAACTGCACGGGAGAATGACTCATATGACGGTTACTCCTCAAAGGTTCTTTTCAGTATTACGCTAAAATCCGGAGCGCAACGCAAAGCTTTGCCCCCGGACGACAAGCTTCTAAACAAGTCAACTGTCGCTTGTCGCCATCAACACCACCGCGTGAGCCGAGATGCCTTCACCCCGACCGGTAAAGCCCAGCTGCTCGGTTGTGGTCGCCTTTACATTCACACAGCCGCCCGGCACCTGGCAGGTCCTGGCCAGGTTGATCACCATCCGGGCAACATGGGGTGCCAGCTTGGGCCGCTGCGCAATCACTGTTGTATCCAGGTTGCTGACCCGGAAGCCGCGCTCCCTTGCCAAACCGACCACATGCTCCAGCAGCAGCAGGCTGTTGATTCCCTTGTACGCCTCATCGGTGTCGGGGAAATAACGACCGATATCGCCGAGCCCCAGGGCGCCGAGGATGGCATCAGCAACCGCATGCAGCAGGACATCGGCATCGGAATGGCCGAGCAGACCAGACTCGTAGGGGATGGTCACTCCACCCAGGACCAGGGGCCGGTCAGGGACCAGGCGATGCACGTCAAAACCATGACCAATGCGAATCATGTCAGAGACACCTCTCCCGCCGCGATCAAGGCCCTTGCCAGGACCAGGTCTGCCGGCGTCGTTATCTTGATGTTATGTGGATGCCCTGGCAAAACGGCGACGGGCCAGCCACACCATTCAACCAGAGAGGCATCATCGGTACCGAGGTAACCACCGACATAAGCCCGCCGATGGGCCTCACGAATCCGGTCGCAGCGAAAGGCCTGGGGTGTCTGCACCTGCCATAGCAGACTGCGATCAAGAGTCGAACGCACCCGACCGTCAAAAACTTCCTTGATCGTATCCTGTGCCGGGACAGCCAGAATGGCAGCGCCTTCGGCAGCGGCCAACTGCACCAACTGACCGATCTGTTCCTGTGGGAAGAACGGGCGTACGCCATCGTGAATCAGAATCACATCCTGATCCGCCGCGCCGCAGGCTTCCAGTCCGTTGCGTACAGAGTCCTGACGCTCGTTTCCCCCGGCAACCACTACACCGATTTTTTCCAGACGATACCCTTCCACCAGGTCAGCCCGACAGCTGGCGACATCCTCCTCCGGGACAACCAGGTGAATGGACGAGACCTGTGGCTGATCGGCAAGTCTCGACAGTGTCTGCACCAGAATCGGTCGACCACCAAGTTCCAGGTACTGCTTTCTGGTAGCGCCGCCGATCCTGCTGCCGCTACCCGCAGCGGGGATCAGAACATGAACGTTCATAGCCTCTTCCTGTCGTCAGTCGCCAGTCTCCCGCCCGGCAGCGAGCCCAGCAGCCCCGTTACGGGATCCAGAAGCATTCCGGAACGACCCGATCTGCTATTTCTATCGTATTTACCGCCATTTGAAAATAATTAATTAAAAGAACTTCTCACTGTCAAAAAATAATAAAGGCCGAGTGCAGCTTTGCACTCGACCCGAAATTCGCGCTTTATTGCTTCCGAAATCAGTTGACCATATTTTCGAGGCGTTCCGTCACCGTATCTTCCTCGATCCCCTCGGCAAGGGCCAGTTCCTTGACCAGCAGCCTTCTGGCCAGCTCGAGAACTTTCTTCTCGCCGTAAGAGAGTTCCTTCTCTTCCTTGATCAGGTAAAGCTCACGCAAGACCTCGGCGACATCAACCGGGTCACCGGTTTTGATCTTGTCATTATATTCGCGCTGTCGGCGGCTCCAGGAGGCGATCGCCAGGGAGCCAATTTGCTTTTCCTCGAGAACGTTGTATATTGTCTCGACTTTATCTTTGCTGATCAAGGTACGCAAACCGACCTGAAGGGCATTGCCCACCGGAACCATGATGGTCATGTCGTTATCAATAATGCGCAGGATATAAAAATCGTGGGTATGACCGCAGAACTCGCGAGACTCAATATTTTCTACAACTCCGACCCCTTGTGCAGGGTATACAGCCCGGTCACCAATTTTAAACATTATTGTCATTTCTCCCATTTAAAGAACTAAGGTACCACAAAAAAGCTCTGCAGTCAAGGAAAGCCAGGCTATTCCAGAACACGACAAAGGCCGGTCACCTTGCCGATAATTGATAGCTCCAGGGTGTCGGCCGCAACGAAGATCGGCTCCATGCTGGAGTTTTCCGGCTGCAGACGGATGCGATCCCCTTCATGGAAGAACCTCTTCAAGGTCGCCTCACCATCGATCAGAGCCACTACGATTTCACCATTCTCGGCAGTTGCCTGCGGGCGGATCACCGCCAGGTCGCCGGCCAGGATATGCGCCTCGATCATCGAATCACCCTTGACGCGCAGCAGAAACGCATCGCGGGACTTGACCAGCACAGGGTCCACGGCGATACGCGCCTCAATTTCCTCCATCGCCAACTCCGGCAGGCCGGCCCGCACGCTGCCCAGCAATGGCAGCAATATCGAGGCTTGCTCAGGACGATTAATCAGGGTGATCGAACGGGAACTGCCGGGACTGCGCGTGATCAGGCCTGCTCGCTCCAAAGCCTTGAGGTGACGCAATACGCCGAGGTTGCCGGAGACCTGGAGATGGCCGGCGATTTCCTGTAGCGTTGGCGGGTAACCTTTGGCGGCAAGATATGCGACCAGAAAATCGTAAACCTGTTGCTGTCGTCTCGTCAGTACTGCCATGAAAAACTCGTTTCTAGATGAAGGGAGGGGGTGAATAAGTTACTTTAATGTAACTATCACAACTAAATAAGGACCGTCAAGAGATCAGAGGTGACGCAGAGGCAACAATTTGCGATGATAGACCTCATGTCCGAACCGCCCATCGACATCCTTCCGCCCGAACCCAACCATGCAGAGTGGCTGCCTTTGCCCAGTCGTCTTGAGACTGCAGAAGCCATCACCTTGTCGAAACGGCAGATGCATAGCTGGTCGCTGGTTCTGGCTGCACGCCACATTCCCTGCCATGCAGAGCGGCGGGGCTTTGGCTGGCAACTGCTGGTGCCGGCAAACATGCTGGAGATAGCGCTCAGGGAGCTGCGCCAGTACGAGAGTGAAAATCATGGCTGGCCGCCGCCACCGCCAAAGGACACCCCCCTGGTCGACAATCGCGCGACCACAATCTGGGCTCTGATTGCCATCGGCATCTTTTATAATGTCACCCTGCGCGATATCAACTTCGCCGGACATGACCCGGTCAACTGGTATGAACTTGGCAACGCCCACGCCGGCAAGATCATGGACGGTCAGTGGTGGCGCCTGGTCACAGCCCTCACCCTGCACGCCGACTGGCAACACTTGCTTGGCAATCTGGTGATCGGCGGCTTCTTCATCTCACGCCTGTGCCGTGATCTGCGCTCCGGTCCGGCCTGGCTGCTGCTGCTGGCTGCCGGCAGCTTCGGCAACCTGGCTAATGCCTGGCTGCAAAATCCGGCACATCGGGCGGTCGGGGCGTCTACCGCGATCTTTGGTGCCGTGGCCATTCTGGCCGCCGTCAGCATGGTCCGCTACCGGCACAACCTGCGGCCACGCCGCCGCTGGGCCTTACCGGTCGCAGCAGCCCTCGGCCTGCTCGCCATGCTCGGCGCCGGCGGCGAAAACACCGACCTCGGTGCCCACCTGTTCGGCTTTCTGTTCGGCCTGCCCCTCGGCTTCGGCGCTGAACTGGCCATAGAAAAATATGGCCGCCCGCATTGGCAGTTGAACGCCTTGATGGCCACCACAGGCATAGGCCTGGTGGCCACGGCCTGGTGGCTGGCCCTTTGCCGAGGAGGTTGACTGCTTGACGATTGAGGTTATTGTTTTAGGATATCTG
Organism: Deltaproteobacteria bacterium; assembly: GCA_024636215.1. Next base: position 4,315 of record JAGXHL010000012.1, on the reverse strand, counting down.
ACGAACAGCCTTGGAGAACTTTTATGAAAAACGGCCCATTCCTGATTGGTTCTATTGTCATCGGTGTCATTGTCGCGATCATCTACTGGCAATTCTACCTGCCTGAGGAGCAGCAGGCACAGGTGGTCATAGCGCCGCCTGTTGAACAATTGCAAGAAACACCGGCCATCCAGCATCCGGTTACCGCAACACCGGAAGAGCTGAAGAGGACAGAGCCTCTCATCGAACCGGAAAAGCCCCTGCCGCAACTTAAACAAAGTGATTCTTCGATGGCCGAGATCCTGGCCAAACTCTTTAATGACCAGAAACTCGACCGCTTCTTTGTTCTCGACCATTTTATCGAGCGTTTCGTGGTCATGGTCGACAATCTGCCACGACCGCAGCTGCCGGCCACCCACCGGCCAATCAAGAAAACCCCTGAACAATTCCTGGCAGAAGGACAACGCGAGCAGTTAACGATCGCCCCGGCCAACTATAAACGCTACACGCCCCTGATCAAAACGCTGGCTGCTCTCGACAGCGCGCAGGTCGTCGCGGTTTACAAACGCCTCTACCCGCTTTTCCAGCAAGCCTACCAGGAGCTTGGCTATCCGGATGCCTACTTTAACGACCGCCTGGTTGAAGTGATCGATCACCTGCTGGTCACCCCGCAAAGCACAGGACCAATCTATCTAACCCAGCCCAAGGCCCTCTACCTGTATGCCGATCCCGACCTGGAAGCTCTCTCGGCAGGCCGCAAGATCCTGCTGCGCTCCGGTCCAGAGAATGCCGCCCAGATTAAAACCCTGCTGCACGAATATCGCAAATTGCTTGTGGAGAACTGAGGGGTCGATTCGTTCTGACAGCAGAAATGGCGGCCAACTGGCCGCCCTTTCTGAATTTATTGTGCGGGAAGAGTGTCCCGTGCGGCGAACTGCCAGAACCCGATCAGGCCGCCTGTTTCTTCAACAGGTAGCGCCCGACCCAGTTCTTGGAAAACTGGAAAGCGGTTCGTCCGCAGCGCTTGCTCTTGTCGCGCGACCATTTGACCGCATCCTGCTCAAGCTCCTGCGACCAGGGGATGTCAACCTGGCGCTCGCGGGCCTGGCGCTCCACACAGAGCCGAACGGCATCGAGGTAGCGCTCCTGGCTGAAGACATGGAAGGGGATCCACAGACCGAAACGATCGGAAAGCGAGACCTTCTCTTCCATCGCCTCGCTCTGCTGCAATTCACCCTTAACGTACTTGCCGCCAAGATGATCGCTTTCGTATTCGGGCAACAGGTGACGACGATTCGAGGTCACGTAAATCAGTACGTTCTCCGGAGCCGAATAGACCGAGCCGTCAAGAGCGCTCTTCAGCATCTTGTAGCTCAACTCACCGACCTCAAAGGTCAGGTCATCACAGAGCAGGATAAAACGATAAGGCTCATTCTCTACCGCAGCAAAAATCTCTGACAGATAGATCAGGTCTTCCTTCTCCACCTGAATCACCCGCAGCCCTTTAGCAGCGTACTCATTGAGCAGGGCTTTGACCAGTGAAGACTTGCCGGTGCCGCGCGAGCCCCAGAGCAGGGAATTGTTGGCAGGCAGACCGGCCAGGAACTGCCGGGTATTATCGATCATGGTCTGTTTCTGCTCTTCCACACCAAGGAGTTCATCGAGGGTGGTTGTATCAGTCACTTTGACCGGTTCAAGAAAACCGGAGAAGGAATGACGCCGCCAGTTGGCAGCGGAACAGGTTGACCAGTCAACCGGCTTGCAGGCCTTGGGCAGCAATTGTTCTACAGAGCTGAGCACACGCTCCAGCTGGGCAACAACTTCAGGTTTCAACATCATCTTGGTCATCTCTCTTTCTGTCTGTCTGGCAGCTCTTTCCAAAGCGCCTCTGTATACGTTACCCGAGAGGTTGAAGTCAAATTGAATCCTTTTGTATGCTCTGCCTTACATGCCAATGGCAAGGGGTCACGTCTACACATTGCCCAAAAGATCCTTTTTGCACAGAAATGCGGAATGCGAAGGCCCGACCCCTATTGCACCTTTTATCTGAGGAGGTTATGCTCGACGAAGAGTGCTTCCAGAACGAGTGTTTGCAAGTGGTGGAGAAATCTTATGGATACTTTTGCCAAACTGGCCGCGGCAACGCTCAGGGAGAACAGTGAAGGCGACCTGCCCGACTTCATCGTTCCCTTGCTGCTCAAGGTCGCCGAGAACCCGGCGGAATTTGCCGGCCGCGAGCCCTTGGTCGCCGAGCTCCTGATGCGCGTCGAAGCTTACGAAACCTGGTCCGAAATGTGCTGCGAAAAGCAGGGTTTCAGCCTCGAAGACATCCATCGTACCCTCGACCGGCTCAAGGTCAGATATTAAGCAATCCAGCCCACAAGGGCACAAGGCCAGTCACAATTGTCCGTGCAGAGCATTCACGACGAAATCATTCGACATCTGCCGTCTCCCGGAGAATCCAGACGTCTTTTTCACGGCCGGGGTCACTGCTTTGCAGGTTATGAAGACTTGCTGGTCGACTCCTTTCCCCCCGTAGTCATGGTTACCCTCTACCGGCAACGGCCACAGGCCTGGCTGGAGGAATTGACCCGGATGCTGCTCGCAAGCCTGCCCGAGCGACCCAGGGCAATTCTCTTGCAGGAACGCTTTCTCAGCAACGGCCCGAGCCGGCTGCTATATGGAGACTTGCCTGAAACTATTGATGCCAGGGAAGCGGGTCTCTCTTTCCGTCTGCGTCTCGGCGAGGCCCAAAACATCGGTTTCTTTCCGGATATGGCCGTGGGGCGAAAGCTGGTCCACAGGCTCGCTGCGGGCAAGCGCGTTCTCAACCTCTTTGCCTACACCTGCAGCTTTTCCGTGGCGGCTTTGAAGGGAGGAGCAACCCAGGTCGTTAACCTCGACATGAATCGCGGTGCCCTGGAACTCGGCAAACTCAACCATCGGCTTAACCATATCGACCTGCGCCGGGCCAGCTTCCTGGCTCTCGAATTCTTCCGCAGTCTCAGTAAGCTAAAAAAAATCGGTCCTTTTGACCTGATCATCTGCGATCCTCCGGCGGCCCAGGGGAAAAGTTTTACCGCAGAGCAACACTGGCCGAAGCTGGTGCGCACACTACCCAAGCTGCTCAGCCCCGGCGGTGACATACTGGCTTGCCTCAACGCTCCTCACCTCGGCCCCGACTATCTTGACAGCCTGTTTGCCGAGACCCTGCCGGCTGCTGAAAAGCTGGGATTGTTCACCCCGGGCGAAGATTTCCCCGAAGCCAACCTGGCATGCGGAGTCACCCTGCACCTCTACCGTCTCCCCTGAAGATGTTTTTCTGACGCCGGTCTCAAAGTTGCGGGGCAAAACCTGGAGAGGTCGGTTTTTCACCGCGATCTTACTGCGCGATCCCTGCGTCTCGGCGTGAGTCAGCTTTTTCTTTTAGATCCATTAATTTTTTCAATGGATTGTGCTAATCTGGCCTCTTTGAATTCTGCATTCAGAGGATGGCAATTTTTGTCATGGCAACCGCAATTTTCCCACGTCTTAAATTCTGCAGAAGCCTCTTCGCCCTGCTCTTGATGTTGCTGGTCCTGAGCGCCTGCGCGACACCGCAAAGACAACAACCACAGACTCCTGAGCCTGCACCCAATGCGGATCCTATCTCTTCGTTACTCAGGGATTCGCCGCCCTCTCCGGGAACATCGCTAGAAACCAAGACTCTGGAAAAGATGGGTTACTCGATCCAGGTCGGGGCTTTTGCTCATCTCGATAACGCCGTGCGCCTGGAGCAACGGCTCGAGTCGCGAGGCATAGAGGCTTACTATTTCCGTCATGAGTCCGGTCTTTACAAGGTTCGCTTCGGCAATCACAATACCTATCAGCCGGCCCGCTCCGAAGCGGAGCGTTTACAGTCCCAAGGCTTGATCAACAGTTTTTTCATCGTCTTCCCGGAAGATTATGCCGCCGCCCGCATCAAGCAGAGCGGTCAAGGCAACCTGCGTGACGAACTGGTCAATACGGCCAAGCGCTTCATCGGCATCCCCTATCGCTGGGGCGGCACCACGGCCACGAACGGTTTTGACTGCAGCGGCCTGACCATGGTTTCCTACCGGTTGAACGGCCTCAACCTGCCACGCGTCTCCCGTAGCCAGTTCGAGGCAGGCAAGTGGGTCGCGAAGAAAAACCTGCAACCGGGAGACCTGGTCTTCTTCGCCACCAAGGGCGGCACGCGGGTCACCCACGTCGGCATGTATGTCGGTAACGGCGATTTCATCCACGCCCCCCGCACCGGCAAGAATGTACGCATCGAGAAACTTTCCAACACCTTCTTTGCCAAAACCTACATGGG
>JAGXHL010000091.1 GCA_024636215.1 Deltaproteobacteria bacterium | reverse complement strand
CTCGGCCAGAGCAACAACATCAGGCCGATTAGGCGATGTCATCTTTTTAATGATCAGTGTGCGGAAGGCTTTTGAATACATCCTTGTTGTCTCCTCTGTTGATTTAATTTGAGGCGACAACTATCCTGACACAGGGGGTTAACGTCTCGGCAGTCGTCACAAATAAGAAACGACCCCTGAGGACAATCCCCAGAGGCCGCGTCAGCAGGGCCTGATGTAAAAAACAGGCTATTTATCATTAACTGCTTCAAACAAGTATTTCAAGAATTAATTTTGCCGTTAAGCAAGAAGTCATGGTTTGACTCAGATGTCGTGACTTCCTTCCGCAATCCACCCCCGTCAAAAATTATGCTCTCGGTTTTTGAAGGTGGTGTGGCGGGCAGGGGCGACTTACCGAATGTATGGCCGCCGTGTAGGCCTTGAGTTTGACGGGCATCGCGGCCGGTTCCAGTTCGTAATCCACAAGTCCCGTGGCGATGGCGCTACGCGGCATGCCGTCGAATTCAGAGGACCCCGGTTTTTGGGCCATTACCATGCCGCCATAACCTTTGATGGCCAACACTCCCAGGGTGCCGTCGCTGCCGCAGCCAGAGAGCACCACGCCAATGGCACGCTCGCGCTGGTTCTGGGCCAGGGATCGGAAGAAAAAGTCGATGGGCAGACGCTGATAGCGCGGGGCCGTAGGTTCGAACAGTCGGAGCGTACCATTCAACAAAGCCATGTCGCAATTGGGAGGAATGGTGTAGACACAATTGATATGAACCACCATGTCGTCCTCTACCTCAAAGACCGGCATGCGGGTGTAGCGCCGGATCAGGTCGGCGAGGAGGCTCTTTTTATCCGGGGCCAGATGCTGCACCAGCACAAAGGCCATGCCTGGGTCAACGTCTGCGGGCATGCCGGAAAAGAATGCCTCGAAGGCTGTAAGCCCTCCGGCGGAAGCCCCGATTCCCACGATGGGAAAATCATCGACGGCCTTACCGGCCTCAGGCTGCGCGTCAAAGGCGGTGCCGGAATGCTCCGGCGGTATGGTTGTTTTTTCAGATCCGCGCGTCACGACAGTTCTCCAATCAGAAGAAAGTACCTGCTCTGTGCCGTAGCGAGTCCGCTTTCATGCCGTCCGACTTTGTTTGCATCGTGTAATACGTGTCTGTTTTATTTATTTCCGAGCATAGCCTTCATCCGTGTAATGATCGCCGGATTGAGATAAGGCAAATACCCACTTACCATAACAGCATTCAATTCCTCGTAATTCTTCCTCAGCAGTCTTCTCACCTCGGATGCGCTCGGGTCTTCTTTACCAACATGTCTCTGCTCATTTTCCAACTTCATCGCAAAGCCCTCAGTAAAAGCGTTTTCGTTGAATGACATTGGGTATAACTTTGTCCACGGGGAATGTATTAATTCAGAAACGAAGGAATTGAATTATAGCAAGAAGAAGCATTAGCGCAAGCGAGGTTATTAAATTTTCCTGCCGCCAGCAGGGGAAAAAGACCTTTTTAGTTTTTCCCTTATAAAAGTCGCGCACTCAAAAAAAAGGCCTGTGCCGATCACCGAAAACTTTGCAATTGACAGGATTAGCAACTCTCAGGGTGCAGGTTAGAATCTGGGTTGAGCACCCACTTATTCAAGGTTTAACCAGACATGGATGATTTTTATAAGTCCTGCAATGTTAAAAGCCTCGATCCGTGAACTGAAAGCTTTAGTGATTTTATCCTGCAATCTAAGAATTGAGGACGAACGACTTGAATCCACGATTTCTATCAGTACCGACTTTTTAAAATTACATTATTCCCCAAATGGCTGCCCACACAATTAATTCATTGAAAGCAACCAACCTTCGGAAACCCGTGTCCTCAACGCCACTTATTTGATCACATTTATAGCTTTCAGTGAGGCACGATCTTGTCAGAACACCATTTTTGCGTTTCCCCAAAAGTATGATATTTTTAAGAAGTACTATTGCTTAATCCTTCAATCGTCTGAGGGGCAGGCAGATTCCCTCGTGCAATCAACCCGCCCTCCTAGGCATTCCAGGGGTGTCCCTGCATTTTCCAGCAGTGACCTGGAGGGTGTCCATGATGCAAAAAATCCTGAAAGACAACGAACAGCTTCTGAACGTGTTTGTCAGGGACCTACCCCTGGCGCTGGCGATGTTCGATCGCGATATGCGCTATGTTTTTGCGAGCGACTGCTGGCGCCATGATTACGATCTGGGGGACCGTCTTTTGGAGGGGATCTCGCACTATGAGATATTCCCGGAGATCCCCGAAAAATGGCGCGAAGCACACCTTCGTGGCCTGGCGGGAGAAGTTCTGCGCACCGAGGCCGATCGTTTCGAACGTCTCGACGGTTCTGTACAGTGGGTTCGATGGGAACTCTGTCCCTGGCACAACAAGACCGGTGAAATTGGCGGGATTATCATCTTCACCGAGGATCTGACCGACATAATACTTTCCAGGCAGAAGCTTCAGAAACAGGAGAACTTTTACCGCGAACTGGTGGAAAACTCCAACAGCGCCATGATCCGCTGGAAGGCGGACGGCACCCTGACCTACTTCAACGAATACGCCCAAAAGTTGTTCGGCTATACCGCCGAAGACATCATCGGGCGGTCGGTCAAGATACTGATACCCGAAAAGGAGTCGACCGGAGAAGACCTGTCGGACATGGTTCGCGCTATCGTTGACCACCCGGAGAAATACCAGCACAACATCAACGAGAACATCACCCGCGACGGCCGTCGGATCTGGATGTCCTGGACCAACAAGCCGATGTTTTCTGATGGTGAAGTTACGGAAATTCTGGCGGTCGGCTCCGACGTCACCGAACAAAAGTTGGCGGAAGATGCGCTGCGGGAAAGCGAGCAACGGTTGCGCATGACACTGGATGCCGCCTACGTGATCTCGTTTGAATGGAATATCCAAAGCAATGAAGTGCGTCGGTTCATGTCTCATGAGTCTGCGCTGGAGACGACTGAGGATGACAAGATCGGGACGTTCGCTGACGTGTTGGAAGTGGTTCACCCCGCCGACCGCGAACTCTTCAGGAAAAATGTCGAGGCCGCCTTGGAACATGAGGACGGGGAGTACGAAAACGAGTTCCGTTTGGTGCGCTCAAGCGGCGAAGTCGCTTGGCTCTATGAGCGCGGTTGCGTGGAACGCGACGCGGCCGGCCAACCCATTCGCTTGATCGGGCTTTCTCAGGACATCACCAAACTTAAGAAAGCCGAGACCGCCCAGCGCGAGAGCGACAAGTTGCTGCGCGTAATCATTGATAGCACCCCCGACCCTGTCTTCCTGAAAGACCACAATGGTCGGTTCATTCTGGTTAACCGTGCTACCTGCAAAGCCATAGGAAAACCGGCCGACCAGATCATTGGTAAAACGGCCGCCGATATCTTTGACGATCCGGCCACTGGCCGGGCCATCATAGAGAACGATCGTCGTGTTATTGAGTCGGGAGAGAGTGAAAATTTCGAGGAGGTGATGGTGACTTCCTGTGGCTCGCGCACATTCCTTTGTACGAAGACCCCTTACCGTGATGGCAGCGGGCGGATCATTGGCCTTTTAGGGGTGGCGCACGACATTACTTGCCGCAAACAGGCTGAGGCTGCCCTGCGGCAGGCGAAAGCTGCCGCCGAAGAGGCCAACTGCGCCAAGAGCGAGTTCCTGGCTAACATGAGCCATGAGATCCGCACCCCGATGAGCGTCTTCATGGTTGCCGTCGAATACCTTCTTGAGAGCGCTCAGGACCCCGATCACCGCACTCTCCTGAAATTGGCCGACCAATCGGCACAGAGCCTGCGCGCCCTCATCGACGATATCCTCGATTTCTCACGAATTGAGGCACGGAAGGTGGAGATCGAGGAGGTTGTTTTTGACCTGCGGAACTGCGTGCACGAGGCTGTGGACATGTTTACGCTGTTCGCCAGGGAGAAAGACCTCCAACTCGAAATGGAGATCGAGGCTGAGGTTCCCCGTATGGTCGTTGGAGATCCCGACCGGCTGAGGCAGATCCTCATCAACCTGATCGGCAACGCCCTCAAGTTTACCGAGGAGGGGGAAGTCCGCGTTTCGGTTCTCTCCCGCCACGGCAACCTGGAATTTGCCGTCACCGATACCGGCATCGGCATCCCCGAGGCAAAGCAGCGTCAGCTCTTCCAGAGCTTCAGCCAGGGTGACGCCTCCTTTACCCGTCAGTACGGGGGGACCGGGCTGGGACTGGCCATCTCCAAGGGGTTGGTCGAGCTGATGGGCGGAGAGATCGCCGTTCATAGCCGCGAGGGAGGTGGCAGTGTTTTTATCTTCACCCTGCCCTTGAAGAGCTCTTCCGGATCGACGGATGCCGTTCCGAGCGATACCGCACCTGTAAAGCCCACGCAAAATCCCACGGCCCGGATTCTGCTGGCCGAAGACGACCCCATGATCCTGGAATTGGTGAAAATGATCCTGCCCCGGGACGGCTGGCAGATGGAAACGGCGAAGACTGGAAGGGAGGCTGTCGAGAAATGGGAAACAGGAGATTTTGACCTCATTCTCATGGATTTGCAGATGCCTGAGATGAGCGGCATCGAAGCGACCCAGACCATCCGCGAGCGGGAAGCCCGAAAAGAGAAACGGACCTGCATCATCGGTCTGACTGCGCATGCCCGCTGCGAGACCAGGGACGAATGCCTACAGGCAGGAATGGACCATGTATTAACCAAACCAGTCCAGAGAAAGGATCTTTTCTCGGCCATTGATGCCTGCCTGCCCGAATAGTAACAGCCACACTTGTATCCACAAAATTCTAATCAAAGAAACGCCCTTCTGAAGAGACTTCACCACCGGCGCTTGGTTTCGACATCGCGGACAACCCCTTTGGTCAGCCCGATCGAGACCTTCCAAATCTCTGACAACATAGTATAATAGTGTAGGAAATCCTTTCCGATGCACTACCCGGATGTACTATGAAAGACACCTCTATTAAAAAACCAAACACAGGCAATCTCGGTTCCAAAAATCTTGCTGAGGAGATCCTCGACACCCTGTGGGAGCCATTGCTGGTCCTGGAGGATGACTTACGCGTGCAATCGGCCAATGACGCCTTCTACTATCACTTCAAGGTGGAACCGCACGAAACGGTCGGCCGGAAGGTTTACGACCTTGGAAACGGCCAGTGGGACATCCCCTCCCTGCGCGAGTTGCTGGAAGAGGTGTTGCCGAAAGAAGAGTCTCTCAGGGACTTCGAGATCGAGCACACTTTTGAACAGATCGGCCGGCGCGCCCTGCTGCTCAGTGCCCGGCGCATCGATCATCTGCAATTGATACTGCTGGCGATGGAGGATGTCACTGAACATAAGGAGAATGAGGCGTTACGGGCGGCCAATGCCGTCGCAGAGGAAAGCAATCGAGCCAAGAGTCTCTTCATGGCCAACATGAGCCACGAGATACGCACCCCCATGACGGTCTTTCTGGCGGGCATCGAACTTCTCCTGCAACTCGACAAGGACCCCGAACGTCTGAAAATCCTGGAGATGGCCGAGCAGTCGGCACAGCGCCTGCGCGCCCTCCTCGATGATATCCTCAATTTCTCCAGCATCGAGGCGCAAGGGCTGCAAATCGAAAAGAAACCGTTCGACCTCCATGTCTTCGTGCAGAACACCGTTCAGGAGATGGGTCTCAAGGCGCGCAAGAAGAATCTGCAACTGGAAGCGGAGATTTCCCCGGAGACCCCTGCCGCGTTCGTAGGCGACCAGCGAAGGCTGGGACAGGTCCTTCTCAACCTGATCGACAACGCCATCAAATTTACCGAGAAAGGTGAGGTGCGTGTTTCGGTGTGTCCCTGTGGCGATCACGTGGAGTTTTCGGTGAGCGACACCGGCATCGGCGTACCGGAAGAAAAAAGAGAGATGATATTCCAGCGCTTCAGCCAGGCCGATGACTCCTTCACGCGCAGGCATGGCGGCGCTGGTCTGGGGCTGGCCATATCTAGCGGGCTGGTCGAACTGATGGGTGGATTGCGGATCGGATTAAGAGATCGCCCCGGGGGCGGAAGCATCTTTTTCTTCACCCTGCCGCTCAAGACGGCGGTGAAAGGGAAGGCTTCGGCCTGGGCTGTCGATCGGTAATATAGCCTTGTACAGGCGCATCTGGCGGTTGGAAACCGTCGGGAATAGTCGCGTTTCTGTCCAGACGTGGAAAGAAAGGAATTTCGATAGTAAAAAGGCCACTTCAAAAGAAGTGGCCTAAGTACTTGTTTTTAAATGGTCGGGGCGAGAGGATTTGAACCTCCGACCCCGTGCACCCCATGCACGTGCGCTACCAGGCTGCGCTACGCCCCGACGGATTCGAATTATTGTTTATAACCACCCTTTTGTCAAGCACTAATGCCGAGGCTTTATATTTAACAAAAACACTTACAAATCAGTCAGATAAGCCCCTGTCTCCCTGCTTTCTACCTGCTTCTTTTATCAATAATTCGGTTGGCCTTGCCTTCGTGTCGCGGGATGACCGAAGGTTCTACAAGCTTGACCTTGGCATGCAGGCCAATGCTGGTTGCCAGACGTTTCTCGAGCATTTCCACAAAGGCACGCTGCTTCCTCATCTCATCAAAGAAGATATTCTCGTTGACCTCCACCTGGACCTCCAGGGTGTCCAGCGTCCCTGCTCTTTCGATGATCAGTTGATAATGTGGTTCACAGCCTTCAACCTGAAAAAGGACCTCCTCGATCTGTGTTGGGAAGACGTTGACTCCCTTGATGATCAGCATGTCATCACTGCGTCCCATGGTCTTTTCCATCCGCACCAGGGTTCGGCCGCAATCACATTTCTCATAGTGGAGGCGGGTAATATCCCGTGTGCGATAGCGAATCAGTGGAATGGCTTCCTGAACGATATTGGTCAGAACCAGTTCACCCTTCTGCCCGGGAGGCAGAACTTCGCCGGTTTCAGGATTTATGATCTCGGGGATAAAATGATCTTCGAAGATGTGCATGCCCTTCTTGCAGAGGCATTCTCCGGCCACTCCGGGGCCAACAATTTCCGAAAGGCCGTAATTGTCGGTGGCGACGATGTTCAGGCGCGTTTCAATCTCGCGTCGCAACTCCTCGCTCCAGGGCTCTCCGCCGAACAAGCCAACCTTCAAGCTGAGGTAGGTTCTTGGGTTGTGGCCCATTCTTTCGATGCGATCCGCCAGGGTCAGTGCGTAAGATGGCGTGCAAACCAGGGCTGTGGCTTCGTAATCTTTCAGGATCATGATCTGGCGTTCGGTGTTGCCGCCAGACATGGGGATAACCGCCGAACCGATCAATTCTGCGCCGTAATGCAAACCAAAGGCACCGGTGAAAAGTCCATAACCGAAGGCAATATGAACAATATCATCCGGCAGGACACCCGCTGCGGTCATGAAGCGGGCCACCAGTCCAGCCCAGTCATTCAGGTCTTTACGGGAGTAGCCAACCACGGTCGGTTTGCCGGTGGTTCCCGATGACGAATGAATTCTGACCACATCGCGCATCGGCACGGCAAACATGCCATAGGGATAGTTCTGGCGCAGATCTTCCTTGACCGTAAATGGCAACCGGGCCAGATCCTTCAGGGAGTGGATATCGTCAACTGTGATGCCTGCTGCTGCAAATTTATGTTTATAGCAGGGCACCTTTGCAACCCGCTCCAAAGTCGAGCGTAAACGTTCCAGTTGCAGGCGTTCCAAATCCCCGCGTTCCAGGCATTCATGGAGAGGATCCCAAATATTATGATTCACAATAGGTACCGTAAAAGTTTATCCATCATATTAATACATCAGTCTATATGCATGTTTACAGGCTATAAAGATGTTCCCCGGTAAGAATACTGACACCCTTCTCGCCGAGTGCAGCGATAGCCTTGTCCACTTCATCAAAACGGAAGATGATGACCGCATTGCCGGCATTGCGCTCGACAAAAGCATACATGTACTCGACGTTGATCTTTGCTTGATCGAGAACCTGCAGGATATTATAAAGGCCGCCCGGATCATCCGGGACTTCAACCGCGACGACTTCCGTTTTGTTTACCGTGAAACCGCTCTCTTTCAAGGTTGCCTGGGCAATATCGGTATTGTCGACAAGCAGTCGCAGAATGCCGAAGTCCGACGTATCCGCCAGCGACAGTGCGCGGATGTTAACGCCCTTTTCGCCGAGCACCCGGGCAACCTCAGCGAGACGACCGGACTTGTTTTCAATAAAAATGGAAATCTGTTCAACTTTCATAATGATCCATCCCTCCTGCTATTTCGGGCGGTTATCGATAACCCGTTGCGCTTTCCCTTCGCTGCGGGCAATGGTTTTAGGTTCAACCAGGCGAATCCGGCAGCTGATGCCGAGCAGATCCTTGATCTCTTTTTCGATCCTGCGGGATAACCCCTGCAACACCTTGATCTCATCGGAAAAGGTTTGCTCGTTGACTTCCACCTGGACTTCCAGGGTGTCCAGAGTGCCTTCGCGGTCGACAATCAGCAGGTAGTGCGGCTCGACGCCTTCGATGTCCATAAGCACGCTTTCTATCTGCGACGGGTAGACATTAACGCCGCGGATTATCAGCATGTCGTCAGTACGACCGCACATACGCTCCAGGCGGCGGTGAGTCCGGCCGCAGATACAAGGCTCAGCAATGATCCGGGTAATATCTCGGGTACGATAACGGATCAACGGAATGCCCTCTTTCGTGATCGTCGTAATCACCAGCTCACCCTGCTCACCATCGGCGAGGGGTTCGCCACTCACCGGATCGATAATTTCCGGAATAAAGTGATCTTCCCAGATATGCAGACCGCTCTGGGCCTCAATACATTCGATGCCGACGCCTGGCCCGAGGATCTCCGAGAGGCCATAGATGTCGATCGCCTTGATGCCCACATTCTCTTCAATTTCATTGCGCAACTTTTCAGACCAGGGCTCCGCGCCGAGGATGCCGATGCGCAGTTTCAAGGTGCGAATATCGATGCCCTCTTCAGCCGCTGCTTCGGCCAGGTAGAGGCTGTAGGAAGGTGTGCATGTGAGCACCGTAGAACCGAAATCCTGCATGATCATTAATTGCTTCTTGGTATTGCCTCCCGACATGGGGATGACCGAGGCGCCTACCTTTTCGGCACCGTAATGAGCACCGAGGCCGCCGGTGAAGAGGCCGTAACCATAAGCGTTATGCAGGATGTCGCCACGATTGACACCGGCCGCAACGAAGCAACGCGCCATCAACTCCGTCCAGTTTTCAATGTCACGGCGCGTGTAACCAACCACGGTCGGTTTGCCAGTGGTCCCCGAGGAGGCATGGATTCGAACGATCTGGTCCAGCGGCCTGGCAAACAGGCCGTATGGATAGTTGTCCCGCATATCCTGCTTGAGCGTAAACGGCAGGCGTCGCAGATCATCAACCGACTTTATCTTCTCCGGCTTGACGCCGGCCTTGTCGAACTGCTGTTTGTAGAATGGAACCGTGGCATAAACACGTTCAGCGACCTGCTGCAAGCGTCTGGTCTGAAGGGCTTCGAGAGCTTCTCGTGGCAAAGTTTCAAACTCGTCGTTCCAGATCATGGTTCTGTCCTTGTGCTGAGGAGAAAGGAGTCATAAATACTAAGAACGCAGAAACGCATAAAATCGATCAGCGAATCTGACGTCCCAGTTCAAAAGCTTTCAGGTTGACTTCAAGGAAGCGTTCCGGCACCAGGCTCTTGATGGCAGTGATCCACTGCTCGTGGGTCGGTTCGAGGGTATTGGACAGAGCTCCCAGCAGCACGGTGTTAACGGTTCTTGAGTTTCCTGCCTGTTCGGCAAGTTGCAGACCGTCAACCACATGGACCCTGGCAACAAACTCCTGAAGTTTGGCAGCGACATCGCTCGGGTATTCTCTTTGGCCCAGGGCGACCGACGGAGGCGCAATCTTCAGGTTGTTGACGACAACGGCTCCCGAAGCCTTGACCAGCGGCAGATAACGATAGGTCTCAAGCAGTTCAAAACCGAACAGAACGTCCACCTCACCTTCCGGAATGATCGAAGAGTAGACCTTCTTGCCGAAACGGACGTGGGAGACGACACTGCCTCCGCGTTGGGCCATACCGTGGACTTCGGCTTTTTTAACATCGTAGCCGGCCTGCATGAGAACCTCGGAAAGTATTTCGCTGGCCAGCAGCGTGCCTTGCCCGCCGACGCCGGCCATCAGGATATTGGTTACAGTATTATCAATCATCACACACTCCGAAAGCATCGAATTTACATAATTGCATACAAACCTGGCAGCCATTACAAAGCAGTCGATCGATCTTGCAATGACCCTTCGAGCCATCCTTGCCGGTTTCCCATTCAATCGCCGGGCAACCGATCGTCAGGCAGGCCTTGCAGGCAACGCACTTGTCCGATTTGACATAGAGCGGCGGTTTGTCTTCTACAACGTTTTCATGTTTGATCAGAACGCAAGGACGCCGCGTGATGATCACCGAAACTTCAGGGCGCTCCATCGCTTCCTTAATAACCTTACGGGTATTGTCCATCTGGAATGGATCGATTGTCTCAACATGCTTGACGCCGAGAGCCCGACAGAGCGCTTCCAGATCAACCTGGTTGGCAAATTCTCCGTCCAGGGTGTAGCCGGTTGAAGGGTTGTCCTGACGCCCGGTCATGCCGGTGGTGCTGTTGTCGAGAATCAGGACCGTGGCCGTCGATTTGTTGTAGACCATATCCATCAGGCCATTGAGGCCGGTATGCAGGAAGGTCGAGTCACCGATCACAGCGACGACCTTCTTGCGGTCCTCTTCGTTGAGGACCTTGCTCAAACCGGTGGCGTTACCGATACTGGCGCCCATGCAAATACAGGTGTCCATCGCCGAGAGCGGCGGCATGAAACCCAGGGTATAACAGCCGATGTCACCGGTTACGTAAGCCTTGAGACGATTCAAGGCGTGAAATACGCCGCGATGAGGACAGCCCGGACACATATTGGGCGGTCTTGGCGGCAGTTCTTCCTTGATTGGTCGCAAACTCGGAGGATTGACATCGAAAGCCTGGCGCAGGCGGCCGGGAGTCAGTTCACCGCAGAGAGAGACCTTTTCTTTTCCAATGACCTTGATCCCCATCGCCCTGACCTGCTCTTCGATGAAGGGATCGAGCTCTTCAATCACATAGAGGGTTTCAAAGCGCTCGGCAAAATCGCGGATCATCTGCTTTGGCAGAGGAAAGACCAGGCCAAGTTTGAGGATGTCTGCATCGGGAAAAACCTCCCGGGCGTATTGATAAGCCACACCGGAGGTTATGATGCCAAGCGTGCCGTTACCGACTTCGATGCGATTAAAGGCTTGACTGCAAGCCCATTCTGACATGTCTTCGAGACGTTTCTCAACCAGCGGGTGGCGGATCCGGGCATTGCCGGGCAACATGACGAACTTGCTCGGATCTCGAACCAGTCCTGTTTCAGGGAGTTCCATCAGCGGTTCGCCCAGCTCAACGATCGACTTGGAATGGGAGATGCGAGTCGTGCTGCGCACCATAACCGGTGCATCAAATTGTTCACTGACCTCAAAGGCTAGACGTGTAAAATCAAGAGCTTCCTGGCTGTCTGCAGGCTCAAACATCGGCACCTTGGCAAAACGGGCGTATTGGCGACTGTCTTGCTCGTCTTGTGAGGAATGCATCTCGGGATCATCAGCAACCACCAGAACCATACCGCCACGAACACCCGTGTAGGAAAAGGTGAACAGCGGGTCGGCTGCGACGTTGACGCCTACGTGCTTCATCGTCACCATGGTTCTGGCCCCACCGATGCTGGCGCCGATACCGACTTCCAGAGCGACCTTCTCGTTTGGCGCCCAGGAGGCGTCTATGCGCTTATACTGAGTGATGTTTTCCAGAATTTCCGTAGAAGGAGTGCCCGGATAAGCAGAAGCGACGGTCACACCGGCCTCGTAAGCGGCACGGGCAAAAGCCTCGTTGCCGGACAAAATCGTTTTTTGCATAGACTGAACCTCTAAAATATTTGATGTATTGCAACCACAAATGAGCTGGCCAGCAGCAGGCTCGTGGATAGTCCAACAGGCTGCTGGCTGTGGCCAAAAGGGTCTTGATAATAGCGGAGACTGTGCAGAAATGTCAACGAAATGGCGCTGTTATTCTGCGCTTTGCAGAGAAAGTAAAAGACCTTCAAGAATACCGGAATCTCTTGCCGTCAAGCTGGAGATTCTCGGCCGCTGCATCAGGCCGATCAACAAGCGCAGGGTGTTGCTCCCGGCATCCGTAGCAACAAGCATCATTTCTTACCGACAACGGCTTTCGCGAAATTATAGGTGTGATCGCCGATCTTTTCAAAATTGTGGAGCATATCAATGAAGATCAGGCCGGAGTTAACCGTGCACTCTCCCGTGTTGAGACGTCTGATGTGATTGTTCCGCAGGCGTTCCTCGATAGCGTCGATATTGTCCTCAAGTCGAAGAGCTTCTTCCAGAATACCTGTATTCTTCTCTTCATGCGCCTGAACGATTGTGGCAAGGAATTCACTGGTCAATTTGGAGATCTCTGCAATTTCAACCATCGCCACTTCAGAGAAAATGATTTTTTGATCGAGTTTTTTGCGATTCAAGGTCCAGAGGTTCTCGCAGTGGTCGCCAACTCGCTCCAGGTCATTGACCATATTCATCATCGAAGCAACCTCTTTAGAGGATTCCTGTGTGATTGATTTTTGAGAAAGAGCAACCAGGAAATCGGTGATTTCTTTTTGCAGAATATCTGTGAGATCTTCTTTTTTCTCGAGGCCCGCAATCTTCTTTAAATCATTATCCTGTAAAAAGAGCAGCGTTTCGTCGACCATCTCCCGGGCAATTTGAGCCATACGCCGGGTTTCTGAGCGCGCCTGAGCCAAAGCAATCGGGGGCGTACTCAAGACCCTGTTGTCGAGATATTTGAGATGAAATTCGACATCCTCTTCACGGCCTCGTATCACCATTGTGCTCAATTTGGCAAGCAGGCCGACCAATGGCAGAAAAATAATCGTGTTTACAATGTTGAACATGGTGTGGGTGTTGGCAATATGCCGGGCAATGAAGGGCTTGTCGCCGATCTCACCGCCCATACGTGCGATCTGATCCTGGGTCTGGATGACAAAATCGGCGTCGCCAGGCGTTATTGAAGAGATAAAGTTCAAAAAGAACGGGAAAAAGATCAGCATGTAGCAGACACCCAGGGAATTAAAGAGAAAATGGGCAAAGGCAGTGCGCCGAGCGGCCAGGTTGGTCCCTATAGCGGCCAGATTGGCAGTTATTGTGGTACCGATATTCTCACCGAGGATCAACGCGACGCTCGCGTCAAAAGTCAGCAGACCACTACTTGCGAGGGCTATGGTAATGCCGATCGTTGCGCTGCTGCTCTGTACGAGGATGGTCAGTCCGGCACCGATAAGTACGCCAAGCAGATGATTGTTACCAACGATCATGAAAAGCTGATGAAACTCCTCGCTGGTTTTCAGTGGGTCGAACGCGCCCTTCATCACAGAGAGGCCGAAAAAAAGCAGGCCGAAACCAAGCAGGATTTCTCCGAAATAACTCCACTTCCGGTTTTTTGCAAAAAGCTTGAAGCCTGCGCCGATACCAATGGCAGGCAGTGCATAGTGGGTGATTTTAAAGGCAATCAACTGTGCTGTGACCGTGGTGCCGATATTGGCACCGAGGATGATGCCAATCGACTGAACCAGAGACATCAGTCCCGCGTTGACAAAGCCGACCACCATAACAGTCGTCGCACTTGAGGACTGGACCATCGCAGTCACTGCGATACCCACAAGAGCGCCGACTATTCGGTTTGAGGTCAGAGCGCTGAGGATTTTCCTCATGCGACTCCCCGCAACCTTCTGCAGGCCCTCTGACATGATCTTCATGCCAAACAGGAAAAGTCCCAGACCACCCAGCAGTCCAAATATGAGCTTCTGGTTTAATAACAGTTCAAGCATTATCGACTCCGGACAGACAATGCACGACCAACAAAAAAAGCCTCCGTAAACGGAGGCGTATGAGTTTGTAGAGTCATTTATCTTTCTATGGCAAAGGGGAACTTGACGAGCGCTTCACCGGAGGCGTTCTGATTCGGAAAAACAAGCAGCTCGGCATAGTTTGTTTTTTCCATGTCGGCAATAAAATAGACGACACCGGATGCTGTCGAATTATTAAGGATCGGCTCTTCGGTCAGTGCGCGGGTGAAAAGATCCTGAGGGTGATATTCCGCATAAAATGGTAATGAACTCGAGTAGGTATCCTCATAAGCTACCCTCATCTGATCCTCAAGATAATAGTAGCCGACATAAGGATAAGGAATCAGGTAAACCGAATCCTTGCTGACGATCTCCCTGACTCTTTCCGGTGTAACTGAGCGATATTGCTGACCGTCACCATCTTTAAGGAGAAACGCTCTGGATGGAAAAGATACCGGTTCGTCTGTTCGGTTGTCTATCTTGACCCAAAAAGAGGCAATGTTATCCACCAGTTGGTAGGGTGCGACACTCAGTTGGTCAAGCTTTACGGTAAAAGACACACCGTCGCGGATTTCTGTTAGAGAATGCTCTTCGGGATTAATGGTTCCGGTCGGTGTTGCAATCGGAGAAACCTTTACAGAACAGGCAGAACAAAAAAGCAGAATGAACGTAACCAGAAATAATTTCGTCCGCATAGCTGTACTCCGCATCAGTATTCAGGATTTTTGCATCGAATAGATCAACATGTCCCGATATTCCTCGCTGGACTCGCGAACACGTTGACTGAAGACCCTGACTATATTGCTGAGCAGTTTCAGGGCCAATGCGGCATCTTCTGCACAAAGTCGTTCGAAATTATTCTTCTTGAGACTGATCAGCTGGGCATCTTCCGCAACACGAGCGGTTGCGGAACGCGGCAAACCGTCAATGACTGCCATCTCGCCGAAAATATCTTCAGGTCCGATGACAACCAGTGTTTTCTCATCACCCTCGGCAAACATCTTGGAAATCCGGACCGTGCCCGATTTGATCAGGAAGAGAGCTTCACCTGGCATGTTCTCGATGAAGACGGTGGTGCTTTCGCTCATCTCACGCATTTCGCAAAAAACCGCCAGCTTGCTTAAATCATCGTCAGTGAAGCCATGAAGCATGACACTCTTTTTGATTGCCGCGAAGTCTTGCACTGTTACCATAATGACAGTTTTCCCTTTGTCTCAGCTCAGCAGTTGACAATATGACTGCAACGCTGAAAGCATAACATATACACACCGGATGGTCACACCTATTGCTGATAATTCAGATCGATCTGTGATACGGCACCGGAAGGGACTGTCGGCTCAACACCGATTTTTTCCATGATGGCCTGCTCTATCATCAGGGCATCGATAACAGGGAACTGATTCGGCATGAGCATGGTCACCCCGGGGGCAGAATCGGGTATTGTGGCTTTTTCCAACTGGCTGTAACCACGCTGCAGCTCATCATCAGACTTTTTCGACCGGGTCAGACCGGGAGAGCTTGCCTGGCTGGTGGTTTCCGCAGACTGGCTGTAGCCGCGTTGCAGTTCATCATCAGACTTTTGCGCTTGAGTCAGGCCACGAGAAGTGCCAGACGTAACAGACTTAATATACTGAGTGAAGCCATGATTCAGATCATTGCCGGGGGTCTGGACGACCTTTTGCGGCTTGTCAGGGGCAACTTTCTGACGCCAAATACTGTAGCCACGCTCAAGATCTTCTTTCTGAAGCTGTTCTTGTGTTTTGCTGAGATTTGGTGTTTTGCTGAGATTTGGCTGCTGGCTGTCATCGGGCTCAGCCTGTTGTTCAGCAAAGCCACCTTGATCAGCAACCTTGCTTCTGATCGCCTGATCAAGTCGATAGGGATCGATTGTCAGTGTCTTCTGCCTGATCTGTTCAGAATTATTGGAAAAAGTCGCTGGATCAACTTGATTGTCGGCAACCTTGACTCGCTTCATACCAACCGGTTGGACATACGAAGCGATTTCAACCCTGCGCTCCTTGGCGTGATCCGTTGAACCTGCCCTTAAATCACCATATCCGGTCAGAGTAATTGCGGAGGCCAACCCTTCAGCTTCGATGATATCGGCAACAGAACGGGCACGGAAAAAAGAAAGGATAAAATTCTTTTCCTGGTCGCCTTCCCTGCTGGAAAAACCTTCAACACGAATCATGCGACCACTTTTTTGGATTTTGCGCAACTGCTGAATCGTATCGGCCAAACGATTTCGTTCGGTCACCGACAATGCGTCGGCATTGGCATCAAAATAGAGAGTCGCAAGAACTTCTCGTGTATTGATAAAGTTCTCAAAATCGGTCGATCCACCGGCCAAAGCCGGACCGCCAACAAAAATTGTCAAAGCCAATAATAATATTAAAGTCCGCACAGTTACCCCCTGTTTGCTGCCGTTTCCTCTCATTATTTTACTTGGCTCCATCGATTTGACTGAAGGTTCCTGCGGGCCGGGCTGTTTCTGCGCCGGTTTTTTCCATGATGGCCTGTTCGATTGCAAGCGGGTCGATCGCAGGCCCCTTTTGCAGCATAGCGCTATCACTGCCTTGAGAGTTATTAGAGTCCACCTCTATGCCTTCATAGCCTTCAGGGACAAGAATAAGCAGTTCAACTCGACGGTTACGGGCACGTCCTTCATCATTTGCATTATCACCCAGCGGACGGCTCTCACCGTAACCCTTAACAAAAATCCGGGCAGGATCAAAGCCGTCACGCAGGACCATGTGGGTCGCGGCTGCAACAGCTCGTCTGAAGGAGAGCAGCTGGTTGTAACTTTCAGAACCGACATCGTCGGTGTGACCTTCTATACTGACGATGAAAAATTTCTTGTCATTGCGCAACTCTTCAACAACCAGAGATATGGACTTTCTTCCTTCATCGGAGAGGTCCCACTGGTTAAAAGCATAGGTCATCTCAGGAAAACGAAACATACGACTGACTTTGGCCGGGAAAGGCTTGTCCGGAAGATTTGTTTTAGCTGATTTGGCTATTCCGCCCATCGGACTGATGGCCGAGGCGCCGAGAGGGCTGAGGCCCGGTGTCTGCAATCTATCCGAAGGGTTGATCATAAGGACTTGATTCGGGTTCTGGATGGGAACTTCCAGGTGACTGATCGGTGACTCGGAGATGGCAATCTTGCCGAGAAGTGGCGTCAAAGCTCTGATCTTGCTGACCTTGACAGGAGGGGTATCGGGTTCTTCGATCAGGTCATCCGGGTCAACCAGTTTGGCAACCGGTCTATTGAAAGTGCCAACGCCCTGACAAGTCGTCAGACCGAGCAACAGGCGCCAATCGGGACTGGCATCCGACAAGGCGACACTCCCGGCAAGATTCATCGTCAGGTGTGGAGTGACGTAATACTGCAGACCGACGGTCACATCAGCAGGAGAATCCTGACCTGAGATCTTTTCAGTTTCGTAAGAGACCTCGGAAATCAGGCGCAGGCGGGTTGCCAGAGCATATTCGACGCCACCACCAAGCAGAATTTGATCATCATAATCCGCCAGGTCAGATGAATCGTTGATTGCGTAGCCGGCATTGGCGTGAAATCCAAAGTTCTCGGTTTTGATCGTGGCGATAAAACGGGTGACATAATCGGTGAGGCCGTCAAGATCAGGGTTGTCAGAAATAGAGCGTCGGCCCTGCAGATCAAAAGCAAGTCGAAACTTATCAGCACGTTTGCCGTAGACGCGAAACTTGGCTCCTGCATTGGCAAAGCCGCGACCGCTGACATCCTCGTCGCCGTTAAAAAGCAGGTTCGGATAGCTTCCGTAGACCTCCATGAACGTACCAAGGCCCATGGTGAGTGTCGTAGGCACAATCATCGCACTGCCTCCGGCTTTGGCCGAAGGGATGTCTTTGCCATCGGAGCAGTTTGCCCAGATACCGACACAAATATTACCTTCATTAAGGGTTTGGGCGGTTGGTTGGGAAATTAAACCGGTCTCGCCATTCTGACTTGAAGTCGCGTAGGCTGATCCAGCGAACAGCAGGAAGGAAAGTGCAAACAGACCGAGGTAAAATATAAAACGGGACATAGACCGTGGAGTACCTTTGCGGGGGTTCAAAATCGTTGCTTTTCTACCATCGCGTGAGGACAAAATCAAGCTATCCTTTCCACTTGGGTGCGATAGTCTTCCTGATACGCGGTGTAGCGATCGGCTATGGAATGGATGTTTGCACATTCCTCCTCGGTCAGTTCTCTTTTAACGCGACCGGGACTGCCCATAACCAGTGACCGCGGCGGAATCCTTGTTCCTGGCGCGACGACTGTGCCGGCGGCAACCAAAGAAGACAGACCAATCTCCGCCCCGTCCAGAACAATGGCCCCTATGCCGATCAGACATTTGTCATGGATGGTGCAACCGTGAAGCGTCACACTATGCCCTACCGAAACATCGTTGCCGATAAACGTCGGGTGTGTTTCACGGGTTACATGAATAACTGTGCCATCCTGAATGTTGGTCCGATCACCGATGCGGATAAAATTGACGTCCCCCCGGACAATCACATTAAACCAGAGACTGCTTTCTTGACCGATATGAACATCACCGATAACACAAGCACCAGGAGCCAGAAAAGCTGATTTCGCGAGTTGCGGAGCAACTCCTTTGTGCTTGAGTATCATAAAAAAGAAAATCCTTTTTGATTCCACCAGTTAAACCAACTAATCAACTATCAATTATCGTGCCATTTAAAACAGATCCAGGAAGAATCCTCAGAACAATCGAATAGCCTTTAATTACAGTATCTTAGACAAGCCACCATGAGCGAAGCAACGCTTCACAAAACAGGGTAAAAAAAAAGACCGGGAAAACGCTGAATGTTTTCCGGTCTTTATGCTGTTATTAGACAGATTGGTTGGATCAGTCTTTGCTGTTGACCTTGTCGCGCAATTCCTTACCAACCTTGAAAAAAGGTAGTTTCTTGGGTTTCACCTGAATCACTTCACCGGTTTTTGGATTGCGCCCCATATACGCATGGTAATCCTTGACGACAAAGCTGCCAAAACCGCGGATTTCTATGCGACCACCCGAGGTTAAAGTCTCTGCCATAGAGTCAAAGATAATATTGACGATCTCTTCAGATTTTTTGTACGTCAGAGCGTTACGAGCGGCCAAAGCTTCGACCAGTTCTGATTTATTCATGTATACCTCCAGTAACAACGCACTAAGTTTGTTTGCAGGCACCAGAGAACCTGACATGTCTTGGCAACCGAGCAAATTATACTTATATTACTGTGCCATTATGCGCTGTCAAGCCATCAACCTGTATTTTCAAATGGTTGTGGCCTTTAGCTGGAGTGATATTGCTCAGGAATCAAATAGTTGTGAAGGGAGACAAGGTCCAGATGATACGTGCGTCATCCACGCCGACATTGTCCCATCGGTGCGGAAGATGAGATTTGAAAGACAGGCTGTCGCCGGCGGAAAGGGTGTATTCCTCGGCAGCGATCGTCACCTTGAGTTGGCCTTCGAGTAACACAATCAGCTCATCTCCTGGGTGATACATGTTCTGTTGACCGCTGGTTCCTCCTTTTGGCACAGTACACAGAAAAGACATGAACTGTGGATCGCGAAGCCCCGAAGTGTAGGACTCGGTATGCATATTGTTTTCATCATCATAGACAGTGGTGTCACGCTTCCCCGTAGTGGAGAAGACAATCTCATGGGACGTAGAAACTTCCTCAACAAAGTAATTGATGCTCTTGTCAAAAACCGTAGCAAGTTTCATAAGAATTTCCACTGAAGGGATCGTCAAGCCACGTTCAACCCTGGAAATCATATTCGAAGAGACGTTGGACTGTGCCGCAAGGTCTTGAATAGTCATGTTGTTTTTAAGGCGGATTGCCTTCAACTTCTTGCCGACGATTTTCTTCAATTTCATAGCAGAATTCTCTTGGTTGCAGATAGTGGCAGGTCAGGATTCAGTTCAGACTCGGTGCTGGAGACACAACCCACAGGACATGGGTTTTACCCTGGTGTAAATTACGCCAACGATGAGGGAGAGAAGCCTTGAAAACGATCGAATCCCCCTCTTCCAGAACATATCTCTCATCGTCAACAACAAACTCCAGCATCCCTTCCGTCACCAGAGCAAACTCTTCCCCGGAATGGATCATGCAACCATCACCGCTGCTGCAGTTATGCTCTATTGTGTCGAAGAAGACAGTAAAGTTCGGATCACGCAAACCTTGAGTCAGACTGATGATCTGATGTTTGTCTTCGAAGAAGAAGATCGGTTCACCCTGGCCCTTCTTGGTATGCACGAGCGTAGAACCCTTTTCCGCCTCTTCCACGAAATAATTAATGCTCATACCGAAAGAATTTGCCAGCCTGACAATAATCTCGACCGAAGGGGTAGTCAGACCTCGTTCTATTCGCGAAATCATATTTGATGAGACGTTTGATCTTTCCGCAAGTTCCTGTATTGTCATGTCATTACGGAGTCTTGTCGCCTTTAGTTTTTTACCTATTAATTTTTTTACCATGTCACCTGAGCCCCGATATAGTCAGAAATGAAATAACGTTCTATCATCCAAAACACGACAAGTCAACGAAATATGTACCATAATTATCAAGTATAGTAAAAACAAGCTTGTCAACCCGCTGCACGACGAGGTTGACAATGCTGGGCTCATCGTCGATAATCCTGATTTTTAAATGTGGAGATTAAGAGATATGGATTACTGGCAGAACATACAAGCGCTTGTCGAACGGGTTTCGCAGGGAAAATCGCCAACAGCGCAGGAAGGAGCCAAAATTCTTCATGCTGACGGCGCGGAGTATACGGCCTACATGGCTGGCGCACATCGACTGAAAGAGCTCGCCTTCGGCGCCTCGGCACAAATCTGTTCGATCATCAACGCCAAGTCTGGACGATGCATGGAAAATTGCTCGTTTTGCGCACAATCTGCGCATCATCAGTCTTCTCCTCCGGTTTACCCGCTTAAACCCAGGGAAGAGATTATCGAAGGAGCGCGTATTGCTCAGGAACAAGGCTCCCATTGTTTCGGTATCGTTACAAGCGGAACCCAACCGACCTTTGGGGAAGAGTTTGAGACGATTCTTTCGTCGATCACTGAGATAAGAGACCGCTTCGATGTCGAGCCTTCCGCATCACTGGGCATATTGACCCGTGAACTTGCTGAAGCTCTGGCCGATGCCGGCTGCGTAACCTACCATCATAACCTTGAAACAGCGCGCAGTTTCTTCCCGCAGGTATGCAGCACTCACGATTATGAGGAAGATGTCAACACGGTCAGGGTCGCCAAGGCTGCAGGGATGAAAGTTTGCTGTGGCGGCATTTTTGGCCTCGGAGAAACTATAGACCAACGGATTGAGCTTGCGATGACACTGCGCAACCTTGATGTGGACTCAGTCCCCTTGAATTTTCTTAACCCTATTGCCGGCACGCCTCTTGAAGAGCATAAGTCCATTTCCGCCATGGACTGTGTGAGGACAATCACCATGTTCCGTTATTTTCTGCCGAGAAAACCGATCAGTATCTGCGGCGGTCGCGAGACAAATCTTCGTGAGCTTCAATCATGGATCTTTATGGCAGGGGCCAGCGGTACAATGATCGGCAATTATCTGACGACCTCCGGACGCGACCGTGAGGTCGATTTGCAGATGCTTTCAGACATCGAGGTGACAATAAGTGGCTGTTAAAAAATCATGTCCAGGGATTTTTATAACCGGCACAGATACCGGTGTCGGCAAAACACTGGTTACTGCGGCTCTGGCACGTCACTTCACAGCCAAGGGACTCAAGGTTGGTGTAATGAAGCCTGTCGAAACAGGCGTTACCAACCCTCAAACTCTGGGTGCAGACGCAGCGCTGCTGCGCTGGTCCTGCAATGCGACCGATTCTGACGAGGTCATCTCGCCTTATCGCTACGAAAAGCCCCTGGCGCCATGCCAGGCGGCGTCTTCGGCAAACCAACCTATCGATGTCGATCAGATCATTGCTGCCCATGAAACCTTGCGCGTCGGCAAAGATCTGGTGCTCGTCGAAGGTGCCGGTGGGTTGATGGTGCCGATTCGTGGCGGCTACATCATGGCTGATCTCGCCAGGCAATTGAACATGCCCCTGCTCATTATCACCCACCCTCGCCTCGGTACACTCAACCACACATTGCTGACAACTTTTGTTGCCAGGGCGATGGAACTCGAGATCAGCGGATACCTGATCAACCGGATGCCCATAGAACCTGATGACGCTGAAAAGCACGCACCCCACCTGCTGTCTTCATTGGCTTCCGCAGACCTGCTTGGTGTTCTACCCGAAGTACACGGCTCAGACCAGAACAAGGTCGACAGCCTCTCTGATGCAATCGAAAAGCTGCCCGCTTATCAGTGGCTGCTGAATGCCCTGGGCATCATGCTTTAGCTTCAATGCGGCGCCTCTCATGGCACATCCTGTCCTCATTTCAAATGGTCGAGATTTAAAAAAGCGGAAGAGCTTCAATGCTCTTCCGCTTTTAAGTCTGAAACAACAGAGCGATGGGTTATTGTGATCCCTTGGCGGCCAGTTCTTTTTGTTGGTTGCCAAGATCAAGCAAGATGGCCATAGCCTCCCTTGCATAAGCATCTTTCAAAATCGTCTCAAGCAGTTTTTCGGTGGGGTCACGGTCTGTTCCTTCAGTCTCACCAGGATCTTCCTTGTCCTCTTCATCTTCAAGCTCACCAGTGTTGCCGTGCATACCCAGCTCCATGCCCTGAAGATCTTGCCTCTCCTTGACAACATCTGCAAGCATCAGGGACTGGCGGGTCTGCTTGATCCGTTCTCTCATGGCTTCGGAGATGCGAACAATCTCAACAAAGTCTTCGTTCTTCGCCACCCTGTCCTGACTGCTCTTGTCAAGGCTGGCACGATCCAGTGTCGGCCATTCCTTATGTGCAACTTCGTCAATACGATCCCAAGGCAGGCTGTTGTCGAGATAACGTTCACCGTATTCGTTGTAACGACTTTGATCAGGCAGAATAATGTCCGGAACGACCCCACGATACTGGGTTGAATCTCCTGTGACCCGGTAGAATTTCTGGGTGGTCATTTTCAAAGCACCTAGAGGCATGTATTGACGCATATTTCTCAATGTCAGACTTTTATCCAGGTCCATTATAACCTGAACAGTTCCCTTGCCGTGGGTGTGATCACTACCGACGATAATGGCGCGATCATAATCCTGAAGGGCACCTGCAACAATTTCTGAGGCAGAAGCACTGAACCGATTGATCAGCACGACCATTGGGCCGTCATAAGCGATATCCTTGTTGTAGCTATACAGAACTTTAGCGTCACCGGATCCATTACGAACCTGCACAACTGGCCCTTCGCCAAGGAACAGGCCAGCCACGCCGACCGCATCAGTCAGGGCACCGCCACCGTTGTTGCGAAGGTCCAGGATCAACCCTGAGATTTTCTCTTTTTCAAAAGCTTTCAGGGCCACCTTGACATCATCAGTGGAATTTCGACCTTTGCCGCCGTTACGTGTTGTTTCAAAATCCCTGTAAAAACTGGGAATCTTGACATATCCGAACTGTTGACCGGAATCAGGTTCTGTGACCACCGCCGACTTCACAAAAGACTCTTCAATGACAACAACATCGCGAACGATCGGAATAACAAACGGCTTCAGGCCCTGACGACGCAAGGTCAGGCGCACCTCGGTGCCTTTTTCCCCACGAATCAGAGCGACAGCATCGCGAAGCCTCATGTCCGTAACGTCGACAGGTTCGTCTTTGCCCTGAGCGACAGCAAGGATAACATCGTCGGCGTGCAGTTGCCCTTGTCTGTCAGCCGCGCTTCCGGGGATCACCTTTACAACCTTGATATAGCCATCCTCTTCGCGCAAGGTCGCACCGATCCCTTCCAGGGAGCCGCGCATACTGATATCGAAATCCTCTTTTGATTGAGGAGGCATGTAGGTTGTGTGCGGGTCAAAAGCCCGGGAAAACGCGTTGAGGTAGCGATCATAATGATCCTGTAGGGTTTCCTTCTTCATGCGATCGAAATAGTCCTGATACTGCTTGCGCACCTTTTCGCGCGCCTCAAGCTCTTTCTCCTTCTGTAACTCCGGCGAAGCCTTGAGAGGGTCTTCAATATCTGCATCTTCCAACAGATTCAGGTATCGGTTCAGGGTGCGGTACTTGAGTTCGAGGCGCCAACGTTCAGCCAGTTGCTCTCTGGTCTGACAGAATTCGAGCTTTTCCGGGTCCGTTTCATAGTCTTCAGCGACGTCAAACGAGAAGGGTTGCGCCAGGGCATTTTCCACCATCTTCTCCGCCCGGGAGATGCTGTTGCCAAGCAGGCGAAAAGCGAGGGGTGCGAGGATCACCCGACCACTCTGCACCTCATCGTCGATACGATCCTTAAAAATGTCCAGCTGAGCAACTTCCTCGGCGAGCAACAAGCGTTTCTGATAATCCAGTTGCTTGATATAAAGCTCAAAAGCCGCCTCAGAGAGCTCGTCGTC
Source organism: Deltaproteobacteria bacterium (assembly GCA_024636215.1). The sequence goes on along the minus strand of JAGXHL010000091.1, from coordinate 16,263 downwards.
TATCTCTTTGCCGCTAAAATGATTTTCAACCTGACGCTTCAGGACATAGGTGAGAAGTCGCGCACGGTTCTGGTCCAGTTCATCAGGACTGGACTCCGGGGCTGATGCGTTGATTGGTGCTGGTGCAAAGAGCAACCCTGTAAGCAAAAACATGACGCTTACCAGGAGCGCTCGAATCCATCTCTTGTTATTCAACATCTTTATCTACCTTTTTTTATATATTTGAGGGTCGACCTCATATTGATTCATTTATATCTATACAATGTAACCCAAACCGACAAGGTATGGCAATCAACTTGACAATCATATTTGAACAAGCTATCAAAAAAAGTGAAAGGACTGCGGGCGAAATGAATAAAGCGCAAGAAGGTGATAAAGTCACTGTGACATTTCAAGGCGTCCTTGACGACGGCATCATCTTCGATGAATCGGATGATAGTGCTCCCCTCAGCTTTATCCTCGGTGACAACCAGGTCCTCCCGGGAATGGAGATAGCCGTTCTGGGTATGGAAGTCGGGGATCGTAAAACCGTCACAATTCCTCCTGAGCAGGGTTATGGCGTTCGGCAGTCCAAGCTGGTCGAAGAGGTTAAGATAGAAGCCCTTCCCGGGAACCTTCAGCTTGACCTCGGCGATCAACTGGAAGTGACGGCCGCTGATGGCTCTGCCCATCGACTCATCATTGTCGGCCTTGACGAACAGAAAGTGATCCTAGATGCCAACCACCCCCTTGCCGGCAGATCCCTGATTTTACAGATTGAGCTCGTGTCCATTGACCGACCAACTATCAATTGAATGGTCGAAATTTTCACGATAAAGCGCCCTTGCAGAAAGTTGGAGCCTTTATGATATAATGGGGGCTACTGAACGTGAGAGGTGCACCATGATGATAAGAGTGATGTACAGTGACGGCAGATTTGACATGGTCAAGCCGGGCATGCTCGACAACCTCCTTGACCGTCAGGTTGTCACCAGTTTCAAGCGTGAAACGGGATGGGCAGTCGTAGGCAGAGATGCCATCCGCAGCTCGAGACGCAGCAATTATCGCGGTATGGAAAGACGTTTGTCTTAAAACCCGACTTTTTTTCACAGGCCCGTCTCTTTAAAACAGTCAGCGGCAATTTGCGGGATCTCCCCTCACACCTGTCGCCAAAGCTACGGAATGGCCCGGATTGGGACTCTTCGCACTGAGAATCTGACCGGGCCATTCTTATTTCAGCTTGCGACTCAAAACGCTGCCTCTACCCAACCATCAAAAACAGGGAAGTAAAGAGCTGTGCGAACCTGAGCGACTGGATGCATCTGCTCGACAAGCGCTTTATATAGTTTCAGCTGTTCCTGATAGCGCTCCAGTTCATTGACAAGGAAAATTTCAGGAGATTCCTTCCCACCGGGACGGCTGGTTTTATAATCAACAATCCAACGGATTTCATCTTTGTCGATGAAAGTACGATCTATTGTGGCACGAATCAGTTGACCATCGACCAGGCCGTTAAGTGCGAGTTCACACGCCGCATCGCGTTGTGGCCCGAGCAACCAACGCCCCCGGCAACTCCCCACGCTGTTAAGCAGACAATTCAATACCCTTGCGGCGCAAGCCTCCAGTCGTGACAAAGGAACCCCTTCAACGTTCAACTGAGCTTTTATCCGCCCAAGGTTGGCCTCAAGGGCTTTGGTTGGCCACAAATCAAGCCCATCACAGGCGATACGTTCCAACCAGGTGTGGACAAGCACCCCGATTACGCGACCTTCTTCTGTAAGGCGCGACTTGACCACATCATCACTATAATGACCCACAGCAGAAGCACGCCGCGTCAGCACGCGGTTTGCGACAAAAGATTCTGGCAATATGGGGGGTTGCCATTGCAAGGGTAAGCGCTTGAGAGGAAAAGGCGGCCGTTCTTCCAGGCAGGTATCCTCTGCTGTGCGGGCATTTTCAGAGAACTCCTCCGAACAGGTCGGCCAGAGTACAGACAGAAGCGATCGGGAAAGGGGCAAAAGCTCTCCATTCCGGCTTCGCTTCGCATGTCCAAGCAGGTGCAGCTGAGACTTGGCCCTTGTGACAGCGACATAGAGAAGACGCACGCTCTCAAAATCATCCTTCTCCTGCAAAATCGTTCCTATCGCTTGATAGGTTGGCTCTTGCAGCTCGCTGTTCAGCGGCGGAATGGGGGCCAGCAGCAAGCCATGATCAGGATGTTCCAGCCAGCGCAGCAAAGCCCTGTCCCGAGATCTTACCCCACGGCCCAGACCCGGCAGGATCACGGTGTCGAATTCCAGACCCTTGGCCTTATGGATTGTCATCAGCTGAAGATTTGGCCCGGCTTGCGGATCCGGCGCTGCGTAGAGCTGACTCAAGCGCTTTTCGAGGATATCAAGCGACCCCTCCACCTCAAGCTCATCCAGCAGGCAAAAGACCTGACCGACATCAACCAGATCGGAAGCTTCGACGCAGGCCGGTCCATTCAGTGAAAGCCAGGTCGATTCGACCAGCTTTCGCAAACTGAGCCGCCCCCGGTTTTGTATGGCACGTTCAAGGACAGGGAGAATGCGCGTCAGCCGCTTTTGCCCATCAGGACTGAGCTCTTCGAACATCTCTATCTGTCCAGCAGGTCGAGTCAGCAGCTGCCAGACAGTGGCGCGAGGATGATTACCACAGAGCCTGGTCAGGTCATCGAGACACAGCCCGCACCAGGGAGCCCTGAGTATAGACAACCAGGCGACGCGATCAGCAAAATGTTGGAGGGCACGAATCAAAGACAGAATGTCCTGAACAGCAGGTCTTTCGATCAGCGGATCAATATCCTGGGCCTGATACGCCAAACGGTGCTTTTTTAACAGCTCAACAATCGTTTCAAGATGGTTTCTGGAGCGAACCAGAACGGCGACTTTGGCCTCCGGATCTTTCTGCTGCGCCTGCATGATCAGCTCTACGACTTTTTCGGCCTCGTTAAAATCCTGCCTTTCGACAAAGCCATGCGTAGTCACCAAAGGCGTGTTGTCAGAGGGGTTAAATGCATTGGCTCGAGAAAAGCCAACCGCTCCACGAGCTTCGTCTGCGGACGATGGAAAGAGCCTTGCAAATTTGTCGTTAACCCAGTCAACAAGCTTCTTTTGTGAACGAAAATTCGTATTCAGAACAACAGGTTCAATCGGCAGAGCGTTGAAGCCGTTTCTGCATACGCGCAGGTACAGCCCAACTTCCGCCTCGCGAAAACGATAAATCGACTGCATCGGATCGCCGACAAGAAAGAGCGTACGACCATCTCCGCGCTCCCACCCCGCCGTCAACCGGCATAACAGATCATATTGTGCATAAGAGGTGTCCTGAAACTCATCAACCAGGATGTGACGGATACGACTGTCGAGCTGAAGCAGAAGCTCTTCAGGTGCGCTCACCGAGCCTAGAGCGGCATTTGCAGCCCCGGCGATTTCAATAAAATCAACCTGCCCCCGAGAACGAAAAACCTCTTTGAGTTCGACCACGGCCATAGGCAGGAGTTCGATCAAGGCTTGCAGGATCTGCCACTGCTCAGACTTGTAAAGAGTTGCCGGCAAACAACGGACAGCAGGCAGCAATCCAACAGCAGGGGATTCACGCAGGTTATCAAGAAGCGTCAACATACGCCCCTTCATGTTCTGAGCGGCAGGTGTTTTGTCTGCCGGAAAACCATTGGCCCGGGTTACGCTCTTGCGCAAATCACCAGACACAGTCAGCAACAGGTCAGCAACGGCCAGCCAGAACTCAAGGCTGTCAGGATCGACGGACTCATGCTCACCAGGGGTAGATTCTCCGAGGTTGACGACAGCAAATCGGAGCAACTGAGAAATTTCTTCAACAGCTGCGCAACCGAAAGCATCACGAACCTCTTGCAAATAAGATTCGACATAGCGTTGCAAAGAGGACTCGAGCAAAGTCCGGGAGTCCTGCTCATGGCCTGCGATGAGATGACGCAACCATTGATCACGTCGACCAAGCATGGCAACCACAAGCTCACGTAAAAGAGTCAGGCGATTATCCAGGTGAGCCAGAAGCCGTTCAATTGAGGCCTGCGCCGAACCGCCCCTCTCCAGTTTCGAGAGCAGTGCCTCAGAAGCCTCCAGGTAAAGTTCCCTGGGGTCATCAGTCACCCTTGGCTGGTCTCCAAAACGCGACAACCAGGGCATCCTGCGGGTCAGCAAAGAGCAGAAACTGTCGATGGTGGTCAGTTGCAAACGAGCCGGGTTTTCAAGGAGTCCCCAACCTTGCTGTCGGTCCTGCTCCAGAACGGCACGGGCTCGCTGCCAGGTCTGCAGGGCATGAGGCTCAACAGGAGGCTCAGTGCTGCATGCCCGTTCAAGAGCTTGCAGCAAGCGGAGTTTCATTTCACCGGCGGCCTTGCGGGTGAAGGTAATGGAGAGGACCTCTTCCGGCGTTTCCGCAATACTTAACAAGGCCAGAAGTCGTTGCACCAGCAGTTCCGTCTTGCCGGAGCCAGCCGGGGCCTGAACAATGCATGAGCGGGAGATATCGACCGCCGTCAGGCGCTGACTCCAGTCGGCAGGCTGTTTTGATTGCGCATCAGTCATCGATCAAGCTCTCCAGAGTTCCGGCTACCCTCTCCTGAATCCGGCACAGCCCTTTTAAATCGCAGTATTTGCAAGCCAGTTCAGGGTCAACAGGGTCAACCAGAGCCTCACCTTGTGCAAAAGCATCCCCCAGCTCAGGCAAACACTGACTCCAGTGCGTCAGGATATCGTCGAAACCAGACCACTCCTTTTCATCGAGACGAGCGGTCAGTTTGCGTGATTTAGCTCCGGGCCAGCTTTCGAGATCACGGGCCACACCACGAAAACCGCATTCTTTCTCTTTGCTGCGAACCATCGCAAACATGACAGCGCCGATCTTTTCCTGCGACAGTCCCAGGCAGTACGCAGGTAACTGGGGCTCCGTGACGCGGTTATCGAGCCACTGCAGCGGATCGGGCTGACCCGTTTTGTAATCGATAATGGCGCAAGTGCCATCGTCAAGTTCATCAACTCGATCAATTCTGGTGCGTATAAGCAAATCACCTATTTTTACCTGGTGACTTTTTTCAGAAGACAGCACGCGAAAGCCTCCACGACCTGATTCCACTTCGAGCCAGAGTCTCGTCAATTGAAACAAGCGGTTTCGCTCTATCTGTTTTTGTCTGGGTGGGAGGTCACAGCGACGTTCTCTTTCCAGCCTCTCAAGAGCGCCATCCACAGCTGACCAAAGGGACCGGCTCAGGGATTCCTCCGTCAAGGAGAGAAGCGTGCCCTGATCGACTGTTTCGTCCCAGAAAAGCTCAAGGGAGCTATGTACGAGAGTCCCGCGAGCCAGGTTGTCGATGCCAATATCCGCTTCATCCAACTCTACGGCGCGCAGCCGGTGATGAGCATAAGCGCGAAAAGGACAGAGGGCCTGATCTTTGATGATAGCGGTGCCCCCGGTAAAGGGTTTACGACTGGAGATCGGCGGGCCATGGTGATCATGCAACACTTCGAGGGGCGGTCGATTCTGCCAGTAGACCGTATCAGGAGCACTGCTGGCGGCAAGCGTCAACGAGCCCTCCTCGACATTGGTTATGTAGGGGCCAGGTCTGAGCTCTACACCTTTTTCGCGGCGGGGCCAACTCAGCACAATATCGGGCGCAGCAGAAAAAAGGCGTGATACCACCTGCCCTGCAAATTGACTTTCCCGCTCCGCATCAGCGCGCTTCATACGATATTGACGCTGAACGGGTAACGGGATAAACGGGTTAGGGCCGGGAGGGCGAGGCAAAGCCGTGTCATGAAGCCCGAGAACCCACAGGTGATCGAAGGTCATACCACTGGACTCCAGCACGCCAAGAACCTGAACGGCAGCGGAACTTCCTTCCGGCTGGAAATCGACCGATGAGGCTAAACGCAGGAACAACTTGACGGCTTGCGCGCGGCCCACCGGTTTGCAGACGCTGTCAAGGCTGGCCAGCTCACCAAGCGCATTGCGGAAATGTTGAACCGCCTGATATTCTCGACTGGACAGCCCCCGCTCGCCGGGCCAACCCAGTTTATGCAGAATATTCGCAAAAGCTTCAGCCCAGGAGCCCGGCATTTTTCTGGAAGCTTGTCGCTGGTAATCATTAAACGTGTCCAGCAGTGAAATAAATTCGGGGATCGCGATAGAGTGCTTTTCAGAAAGACCTTTAAGAGTCTTTGTCAGCCGCGGCAGTGACCAGTCGAATTGTCTCAGCCGACGAAGTTCACGATCAAGCTTTGCCCGGCCATCCCCTTCAGACAGACCACCCCGCAGATAGGGCGTACGCAAGAGCCAACTGATTTCGTCCTGGTCAATTTGAACCCCGTGGCGCAGCAGACGCAAGCCGGCATGAGCGACCCCTTCCTTGTCCAGGCTGTGGCCAAGAGAGATATTGAATGCTGCAGGCGTCTCAGCCCCGGCAAGCAGGCTTTCAGGTTCAAGCTCAGCGGTAAAGATCTGTTCGATAAGTGGCTGATAAGCTTCGAGCTGCGGCGCTACCACGGCGATTGCCAGCGTCGGATTTGTCTCCAAAAGGGCTTTGGCCCAGCGTGCGCAGCGACTCACTTCATCCGCAGGGTCATCCGCTGTTGTACGCTGACACTTTACCTCCATACAGGGCACTGGATGCCACTCCTCGACAGCAGCGCCTGCCCCTTGCATGATCTGACAAAGGTATGCGATATCAGGAGAAATCTCGTCAAAACCGGCAAGCAGAATTCGATCTGGCGGAGTAAAACGCTGCTCAACGACAGCCTTTGCAAGCAACCAGGGCAACTCAATCGAATCGTGCCAGCCTTGAGCCACCGATTGGGTCTGCCAGGCACGTCGCCAGCGTAAAAAGGCCTTATGGTCTTCGGAGGCTTCGTCTTGGCTGAAGTTCGCTGAGTAACGAACCAGCAGCTGGTGAGCCTGCCATGCGCGTTTGGCGGTTTGAGGAATTTGCAGCAGATAGTTACCGGAAGCTTCGACATCCTCGGCAATTATCTCTTCCCAAATATTCTGTAATTGAGCCTTGTTCAGAAAGTGGGGAAGATCTCGGATTTGAGTTTGGCAGCGCTTCATCCATGCGGCAAGACTGAGTATCTCTGGCCGACGCCAGACTGTCAGCCCCTTCTCCTGCTGGGCCTGATCATATTGTTGAGACAGTCTCCTCGACAGGCGATCATTGACCGTAAGGACAAGAGAACCCTCAGCTAGCGCAAGATAAAGGGTCTCATCCATTTTTTGTGTCCGATTTGTCAGCATGGAAGCAGGATGACTTCATGACTTGACGGAATATGACACAGCAGACAAAAATGCCAAGAGCATCAGCGAAGAGGTCCAGCCATTCGGCAGTCCTGCCGGTCTGTGCAAGGAATTGAAGGATTTCCAGCAGAGCACCGCAAGCTATGGCGACTCCCCCTGCCGGCCACCAGGGCCTGCTCAGCAGAAATGGTGGACAGAGGAAGGCCTGCGCCAGTAAAAGTGACAAGAGGCCGTAGGCGCCGGCATGCAGGAGTTTATCCCAACCCAACACGCCTGGAAGTTGCGGGGGTGAAGAGGTTAACGACAGCCAGAGGATGATCAGCGCCCAGATGCAGGGAGCAGACAAACGAAGAATATGTTCTGTTTTGCTTGCTGGTGTCATGATGTGGCAGAGTACCTCAATTCCCATTGGAAAAGAAGACTGCAAGTGCTCTCCTCTTGTTGGACTTTAACTTCGACGCCATGTATATTCTTGTCTGACGATTATCAACATGACGTGAGTCTTCGAATATACCAAAACTCTCCTGGAGGACATAATGACCAGAATTATCATGACAGTTTTATCTTTAGTTTTGTTTTTGGCAACGACAGGACACGCTTACATCAGGGATTATTCAAAAGTCAGGCACCATTGGCAAGCCGAGGAGAACAAGGCTTATATCTCAGGCAAAGCCAAGTTTGATGATGGCACGGAAGTCATTAATTTATTTGTCGTTGATTTTGATAAGAACCTCGAATGCAAACCGGTATTCAAAGTTGCTTTTATGGACGATTATGTCTATGGAGAGTTGGAAAAGACGATACCAATCGATGCCGGGTCTTTAAAATTGTATGTTGACAATCAACTTGTCTTTGATGGCCCGATTGTAAATCTCGTTTATACCAATGGGATCGAATTCGGTGCGGCGATTAGCGCAGAAACACTGACAAGCCTTTCCAGCGGTAAATATCTCACGATTGAGCTGGTCGACAAGATGGACATCCTGTTTAACCTCAACAACGCTAAAGAGTATATCGAGTCAGCACAACAAAGCTGTTCACAAAATTAAGACTCACACCATGCAGGGGGATTAGCCTCATCTTAAACAACGGGAGCCGTAAAACGGCTCCCGTTGCGTGTTACATATTGTGGAACATCACCGAAAACTGACGTTTTTTACCGTCTTCAAATTTAGTCCCTATCTCAAAGGTGGACATGCCGTCACCGACGGAGACATCGCTACCAAATCCGCTCCCCATCTGCATCAGCATCGCTGGCGTGGCGTCTTCGCCTTTGACCTTGAGAGCGGCTTTTCCGGAGGAGACAGCTTCACCGGTCTTTTCATCCGTAAAGAAGACCATGACGTGATGCGTCGCGTTCATACCCATTTTGGCCATGGTTTGCCTGGTTTTCTCGTCGTAGGCCTTCACCTTGACCGTAGCCACCACGCCATCCTGAGTGTCTTTGCCAATCTCTACAAAGCCGGCATCACCTGCTGCCATATCATGGCCTTTGTGCATGTCATGATCCATTTCTTTGGCGTCATCCATCTTCATGTCATGACCCTTGTTCATGTCATGATCCATATCTCTGGACATTTCTTTGTCGTGGGAACCGTGGCTCATGGCTATGGCAAGCATGGGCATGCCCATAGCGATAATCAGAGCCATCAATGCGAAAGTAAAATGTTTCATAGTTAAATCTCCTTTTGGGTTGTGATCAGCTACCAGCTCACTTTAGTTATTGTACTCCAGCCCATAATCTGTTCATAAATGTGCCTTTAAACTTCATAAATAACCCTCAAAAAATATGTTCACAGCTATTGATTCATATTGTATGCCAAATGGGTAAGCATGCAACTTAGCGATACATTTACTAGGGAAGGGAAGTTTTTCAGGAGAAAAAAGGAGAATATCCCACAGCTTGATGGGGACTATTCAACTAACGATTCAGTTGTTCGAGGAAAGTTAAAGCAGAGCAACACATAGAGCGAGGTATTTGGGAGTCATGAGCAGTTTATACGCTGCATAATTTATGGTTGCTGGTTCGCAGTAACAGGGACGTCGTAGCTGTCGTCATCGATTCTAAAAACCACCTTATTCGGGTGAATTTCCAGCACCATAGCCGAATCGACAAAGGTGCCGATCATAACCGGTAGATCATTGACGACAGCCATGCTGTTGGCAGGGTCCTCAGGGTAAAAGGTTTCAGAGACCTTAAGGTGGACACCCTCGGGCAAGGTTGCGGGTATCACTGCGACGGCATCAAGCGTCGGTGCCCTGGTCTCAGTCAGCTCAGCTTTTGGAGCCTCGGTCGCGGTCGTGGCCACAATTTTGGGTGCGATAACTTCAGGCGAGGATTTTCGTTCAGAAACAATCCCTGGCTGCTGTTTTGGCGGTTCACTCTGTTCAGAAATCACAGTCATTTCGGACAGCACGGGCACTGTTTCCACAGGCATGATCACCTCAGGAATCTCAACGACTTCCACAGCGGGAGCAGCGGTTTGCTCTTGCACAGGAACAGCCAGAGACGCGACTGGAGACACGACTGGAGCAGCGACCTTATTTTCTTCTGTCATTAAAGGCAGCGGGTCAGCCTGCTTGTTTTCAACTCCAACGGCTATGGGTTGTTGCATCGGTAGCGTTACGACAGTAGGAGTCTCTGAAGATGACCAGAGAGAAACAAGACCAACACAGACTGCGCCGAGCACAATGCCGGCGACCAACGGCAGAAAAGGCCTTCCCTTCCTGGCGGAATTGCCCTGGTCCAGCCGCAGGTCCGGAGCAGAGTGGCTGGCAACCCGTTTCTCTTCTTCTATTTTGCGCAGTGCTTTTAGAATGGAACTCATCAGAGGTCGTCCTTACGGCCTTTATGAAAGGCGGGGCATGTTATAGGCACCAGCCTCCTGGTAAAGGAAAATCAGGGTTCTTGGTCCAACCAGACCATCGACAACCAGACCATGCTGACGTTGGAAGTCTTTGACGCAGCGGATGCTGACAGGGTCAAAGCGGCCGCTGGTTGAGACTTCAGCGCAGCCGGAAAGTCCAAGCAGATACTGCAGCCTGCGAACATTTTCTCCCTGGGTCCCGGGAACAGCGACATAACCTATCGATGCGAAGTCAATCCAGGGAACCAGGGCCATCTGCAGGCCCAGGTCGTTTAACTCTGTGCTGCTCAGCGTAGTGCGACCCTGATGCGCGGGTGCGATCAACCAGGATCCGTCTGCGGCCTTGCCAAGGACAGCAAGATAGCCGCCCCCTTTTTCTTCAGACAATGGCACAAGCAGAGGGATATTGTATTCACTCAAAGAATCAAAATCACCAGCGAGACGAGCAAGCTTGAAACCACGCTGTGCGAAGACCTGATCAAAATCAAAACCCTCTGATGAAACATCCTGGGTGAGAGGATCGACACCCCAAAGAGCGAACAGCGCGTTACAGGAAGCAATAAGACTGTCAGGTTCGACCCCTTGAGGCATATCTTCAGAGACAGGGCTTTTTGTAAGGTCCTCTAGCTTAGCGATAGTTTCCTGCTCGATAACTTGGGGCGTTTCTTCGGAGACAGAGCTTTTCGTAATATCCTTTACCTCATCAGCGACGGCTTCCTGCTCAACAATCGGAGCCGGCTCAGTCTGGACCAGGGCTTGCTCTGGAACTTTATTGGCAGACGTCATCAGAAAGTAGCCAAGCAGGAGGACCAACAGCACCACGGCAACAGAACTCAGAACTTTCCACGGCACCTCAAAGTTACTTTGAGCCCCCTCCCCCATCCCGGCCAGTTCTTTAACAGCCTGGTTCACATCACGGGCAGAAATGACACCACGCTCCTCGGAGTAAGCGGTCAGCAGAGAGCGGTCACAGATCAGATTCACACGACGAGGGATCCCCCCCGAGCACGCAAAAACCCTTTTCAGGGCTGTGGCGGAAAACAGGTTGCCGTCAGGACGACCTGCGATATTGAGACGATGCAAAATATATGATGCCGTCTCTTCACGGTTGAGGGGCCGCAACTGGTAACGCACGGCGATGCGTTGGTTCAGTTGCCGCAAACTGTGATCGCTCAAATGGTGACGCAGTTCGGGTTGCCCGACAAGGATGACCTGGATCAGCTTATCCTCTTCCGTCTCAAGGTTAGACAACAGCCGGATCTGTTCAAGCACTTCACCGGAAAGATTTTGCGCTTCGTCAATGACCAGGATTGGAGTCCGTCCGGCTGCATTCTCGGCGAGGAGAAATGCATTCAGGGCGTGGATCAGGTCCGGGTTACTGGTGCCGTCGTCGTCAACCCCGAACTCGCGGTTGATGTTGCGCAGCAGTTCAAAAGCCGTCAGCTTCGGGTTAAAAATAAAGGCAACCCGATATTTACTCTCGTCGAGATGCGAAAGCAAAGTACGCAGGATGGTCGTTTTTCCAGTACCGACTTCGCCCGTCACCTCGACAAAACCGGCCCGGGTCTCTATGCCATAGATCAGGTGCGCATAGACTTCATTATGGGTTTTACTCAGGAAGAGAAAACGCGGGTTCGGGGTGAGAGCAAAAGGTTTCTCTTTTAAGGCAAAAAAGGATTCATACATGGATCGGCCATTCCCCCGAAAAAATTCGTTTAGCGCAAGAGCTTAAAAAGTGAATTATCTTCACAGATTGCATAATTTTGCAAGTTTTTACTCAAGCAGATTAAACGCTTAACCTCATTCTCCTGGAGTACAGTACTGCCTGACCGAACATAGTCAAAGAATGAAAGACTGGAGGGTCCAGCGAGAGACATCAAAGGGCACGGAGCTTCAGCGTACCGGCCATTTCGCGCCGGCATATCGGTCAACAGACTGAGTCTGGTCTCACTCCAGAATTTGAGGGACCAGCTGCCCCGTAGGCATCAGTCGTGAATCCGGGCAAAAGCCCTGCTGATTGAACTGTTCCAGACGTTTGCAATCATCCTTAAAATCACCGCAACAATAGAGACTTACAAAGTCATCCCAGTGAGGCTTAACCTGCGCGACATAACGCAGAACAAATTCACATTTCTTCAGATGCTGGCACTCTTGCATATTGACACCCTCGCTTTTCCCGTAATTCGATTAACTATATATATGAAAAAGCAATTATCATTCCAACGGATGTCCCGAACTCTTGACAATCTCAAGAGCTTTGATGATTAGTGGTTGTATACCCTCGACGATCAAACCAACACCGGCAGCATTTGGATGAATGCCATCGGCCTGGTTCAAGTCGGGATCAGTCGCGACGCCGTCGAGAAAGAAAGGGTAAAAAAGCAGATTGTGCCGTTTGGCAAGAGTGGGATAGATTTGATCGAACTCATCATAATATTCTGGTCCGAGATTTCTTGGTGCCCGCATGCCGGCAAGAACAACAATGCATCCCGAACTCTTGAGGCGAGTGATGATTTGATCAAGGTTAGCGTATGTCTGTGCCGGATTGAGCCCCCGTAAAGCGTCGTTGGCACCAAGTTCAAGCACTACGATTTGGGGCTGATCGTCAAGCGCCCATTCGAGACGAGACAGGCCTCCGGCGGAGGTGTCACCTGAGACTCCGGCATTGATCACCCTGACAGAGGAATAACCTGCAGAGCGCAGGCTCCTTTCAAGCTGCACGGGAAAGGAGTTGCCCTGTTCAAGACCATACCCTGCAGTCAAGCTGTCACCGAGAATCAGAACCGTCAACTGACCGGTGACAGTGGAGTTGGCAAATGCCGGCATTGCTGTCAGAATAACAATCAAGATCAATCTAAACACAAAGGATAAATGCATGGCAGAACCTCTGGTTGATATTGTGGATCTACACCTCAGTCTAGTCGGCGGTGCCGGCGCAGTCAACATCCTGCGCGGAATCAACCTCTCCATAGCCAGGAGAGAGACCGTCAGCGTCCTCGGTCCTTCAGGAGCAGGCAAGACAACCTTGCTGATGGCCTTATCCGGTCTGGAGACACCCACTTCAGGGCAGGTTCAAGTCGCAGGTGTCGACCTGACAACCATCAACGAAGATGGTCTGGCTCGCTTCCGTCGCGAGCATGTCGGTATTGTCTTCCAGTCCTTCCACCTCATTCCGACGATGACAGCTCTTGAAAACGTCGCTTTACCCCTTGAGTTCGCAAACGCTAAAGACCCTGCGGAACAAGCCAAAGAAACTCTGATCAAGGTCGGTCTCGGCGACCGGATGGAGCACTTCCCCGGTGAACTTTCCGGCGGTGAACAGCAGCGTGTCGCCCTGGCACGGGCCTTTGTCGTCAGGCCTGCGCTGCTGCTGGCAGATGAACCCACCGGCAACCTTGACCGCGAGACGGGGCAGAGGGTCATGGACCTGCTCTTCGACCTGCAAGCGGAGCATGGAACAACCCTGGTTCTGGTCACTCACGATGAACTGCTCGCGGCTCGCTGCGGACGTTCGGTCGTCATGGTCGATGGCTGCCTTCAGGAAGGCAACGGTTCAGGACATTGAAATTTACCGGCACCATAATTCAGGCTATCCGCCTGGTCCGACGGGAACTACGCGGCGGTTTGCGCGGCTTCGGCGTGTTTTTGACCTGCCTTTTCCTTGGTGTTTTTGCGATCAGCGCGATCGGGTCCTTTACAGAAGCCGCCAAAGCCGGACTGCTTGCGGATGCCAGCGCCCTGTTGGGTGGCGACCTGGAAATTCGCCTGGCTCACCGCGAACTACCCGATGAAGCCACCCGCTTTCTCATGGAACAAGGCCAACTTTCGCAGGTCTCCACAATGCGGACCATGGTCGTCAAGAGTGATGGTGACAAACGGATTCTCGCGGAGCTAAAGGCCGTTGACTCCGATTACCCTCTCTATGGCGAGCTCAGCACTGAACCTCCCCTGCCTGCCGGCGAAAAACTCGATGGTCCTGATGAGTTTGGTGCACTGGTGGAAGCAGCACTGTTGACGCGCCTGAATGGCAAGCTTGGCGACAGGGTTAAAATCGGTGACACACACTTTGTCATCAAAGGGGTTATTACCACAGAACCGGACCGGGCGGTTCGCGCTTTCAACCTGGGTCCCCGTTTTATGACCAGTCTGGCCGGCCTGAAGGCGACAGGCCTGCTGCAACCCGGCAGCCTGATTTACCATTCCTACCGCCTGCGTCTGCCAGACCGCGAAACAGTTGACCCGTTGAAAGCAGAACTGCAGACCCGCTTCCCGGAATCCGGGTGGCGGGTACGGAGCTGGCGAGAAGCAACCCCCCGGATCACTTTCTTTCTGGACCGGATGAACCTTAACATGACACTGATCGGGCTTTGCTCCCTTCTGGTTGGAGGCCTCGGCGTTTCCGGAGCGGTCCGTGGCTATCTGGATGGCAAAATCTCAAACATTGCGACCATGAAATGTCTCGGCGCCCCTGGCCGATTGATATTTACAGCTTACCTGCTGCAGATCCTGTTTCTCGGCACTCTGGGTTCAACAGCGGGGCTTGTTGCCGGCGCCGCTCTGCCCTACCTTTTACAGCAACTGATCGGCAGTCACTTGCCGGTCCCTCTGGCACCCGCCCTTTACTGGCCGGTGCTGTTCACTGCTGCACTCTTCGGCCTTCTGATTGCGTTGATTTTCTCCCTCAACTCTCTCGGTTTGGCCAAACAGGTCTCAGCATCGGTGCTGTTTCGGGGCTACAGCGAAACCGCCAACAAAAGTCCGGGACGCGCTATTAACCTGGCAATTGCCGTTTTCTCAATCTGCCTGGCCGCATTGGCTATCCTGACCAGCAGTGATCAGCGGCTCGCCTTCTGGTTTATCTCTGGAGCGGCCCTCTGCTTTGTGATCTTCCGTTTTGCTGCAGCGAGCGTCGTCAGGATGACCAAGTTGCTGCCGCAACCCAAAAAACCTTCCTTGCGTCTCGGATTGAGCAACATTCATCGGCGCGGATCGCCGGCAGGAAGCGCTTTGTTTTCCCTGGGACTTGGCCTGACCGCACTGGTGATGGTGATGCTGGTACAAGCAAACCTCAATGATAAGCTCAACGAAACCGTCCCCAGCCAAGCCCCCTCTTTCTTTTTCCTCGACCTTCAAACTCACCAGGTTGAAGACTTCGAAACAACCGTCGGGCAGTTGCCCGGTCTCACCAAGTTCGAACGCTACCCGACTCTGCGAGGACGCATAACAGCCATTGCCGGCAAACCGGTAGATATGGCCAGGATAGCCGAGGATGTCCGCTGGGCCGTGCGTGGCGACCGTTTCTTGAGTTATGCGCAAGAACTGCCCTCCGATGTAAAAATCGTTGCAGGTCAATGGTGGCCCGAGAGCTATGCGGGAGAGCCGCTGGTTTCAATCACGGCGGACCTCGCCAAAGGCTTCGGGGTCGGCATAGGCGATAGCCTCACAGTCAACATTCTGGGTCGAGATGTCACGGCCAGGATAAGCAGCTTTAGAGAAGTTGACTGGTCGACACTTGATCTGAACTTCGCTCTGCTCTTTTCTCCCGGCGTTCTGGAAAATGCCCCACAGACGAACATCGCCTCCATCCATGTTCCGGCCGATCAGGAAGAACATGCGTTTACTGCACTCACGACTCAATTCCCGAACGTCTCCGCAATCAGCACCCGCGAGCTGCTCAAAAATGTCAATCAAGCTCTCGAACGTATCGGCACGGCCTTTCGCAGCATGGCAGCCCTCGCTGTACTGGTTGGCTTTCTGGTGCTGGCAGGAGCCGTTTCGGCCGATCAACACCGGCGCATCCACGACGCAGTCATCTTCAAGGTTTGTGGTGCGACCCGCTTCGACATTCTCGCTGCATTTGCCGCAGAGTTTCTCTTTCTTGGTCTGATTGCAGGAATAATCAGTTCGATTGTAGGCAGCCTGGCCGCAATGGGGATCCTTAAAGGACTGATGAAGATGTCTTTTGCCTTACATCCGGGAACCGTGATCACAACCATCTTGACCGGTATTGCGTTAACAGTCCTGTTGGGGTTGTTTGGGACCTGGAGAGCCTTGGGACACAAACCGGCGTCTTACCTGAGAGAGGAATGACAAGCTGTCTCTTATACACATCTGACGCTGCCGACGATAT
>JAGXHL010000090.1 GCA_024636215.1 Deltaproteobacteria bacterium | reverse complement strand
TTAACGTAGTCAGCGTGACCCGGGCAGTCGACGTGAGCATAGTGACGGTTGTCCGTCTCGTACTCAACGTGCGCCGTTGCGATCGTGATACCGCGCTCACGCTCCTCGGGAGCGTTGTCGATCTGGTCAAACGCTTTGAACTCAGCGCCACCCTTGGAAGAAAGCACGTTGGTGATTGCTGCGGTCAGGGTCGTTTTGCCGTGGTCAACGTGACCGATCGTCCCGATATTGACATGCGGCTTAGTCCGTTCAAACTTGGCTTTTGCCATTGCGTTATCCTCCCTTTTGTCTTTTGACTCTTAAAGAATATTTCCTGTTTCCGCCAGCACCTTTAATACTGACCCCAATACAAACGAAACCAAAAACCCTTGATAGTCTCGCGTTTCAGCCAGGACGAAATGGAGCCCACAATCGGACTTGAACCGATGACCTCATCCTTACCAAGGATGTGCTCTACCTACTGAGCTATGTGGGCTTATCCTATCGTCGCTGCCTTTGAGACAGCCTGGTAATTGGAGCGGGAAACGGGATTCGAACCCGCGACCCTCAGCTTGGAAGGCTGATGCTCTAAGCCAACTGAGCTACTCCCGCATAAATCGTCTGCTGGGCTTATATCCAAACCTTACGAAGCCTTCTTTGTGGAGGCCGGCAATTCCATTTCCGCAGTCGCCACGGTCAACAACCTCCTGCGTTAAACAGCCCTGCTTTTCTCCGGCAAGTCTTTTAATGGTGGAGGGGGGAGGATTCGAACCTCCGAAGTCTACGACGTCAGATTTACAGTCTGATCCCTTTGGCCACTCGGGAACCCCTCCAGGGGACACCTGATATTCAGTTTTATGTTTTATCTAAGGGAGTCGGGCTCCCCGACAACTCAGTGGAGCTGGCGAGAGGAATCGAACCCCCAACATCCTCATTACAAGTGAGGTGCTCTGCCTATTGAGCTACGCCAGCACAAGGGGCGTTATATACAACAACGTACAACAAATTGCAAGAGTAAATTTGCTGTTTATCTGACAACGCCACCACAAGTGCGCAGTTATAACGAAAAGCTTTGGTTATGTCAAACAACAAAAAGATACTTGTCTGAGAAAAACATCTTCCTGTGAAATCTCCTGCTCGACAAATATGTCCTGCATGGTTATTTTTGCATTTATTAAAGAAACCCTGTCTATCGGGATGGCTTATGTTTTTTTAGCACACCCTTTTCCTTTAAGCCCTCCTCAAACCCCGAAGTTACGATCTCCGGGTAACACTCGTCGGGCCCCAGTTCAAAGGGGAACTCACCACGCAAAGCGTAACGTGCCTGCCAGCAGAGGTCACACTCATCAGCAAAGGGCCCTTCAGGCTGCCACCCTGTACCGAGAGCTAATCGATAGAGCCCGCTCGGCCCCTGTTTTGCGAGCTCTTGCAACACAGGTGACTGACAGACCGAATAGTTCTCCAGAATCGATGCCAGGCTGTTCGAGTGGAGGTTGCCAATAATCAGGCCATAACAAATCATGACGTTGCCATAGGGATCGATCCAGACCATCTGCGGCTCGAAAGGGCTGGTTTCTCCAAGGCAGCAACAGAGGTTGCGACAAGGGGAATCCGGGAGGACATGTTCGTTGCCGGCCAAGGACTTCGCAGCAAGTGAACTTCCTTTTCCGATCTTTCTCACCGGGACAGGTGCGAGTGGAATTGCGAAGTGGTCACTGACGACAGTGGGCTCTTCCCCTGTTGGGTAACAATGCACAACAAAGGAATGTTTGCCCAACCCCTGCGCAAAAACCTGCCCGGCAGCAGTACGTACATGGTCAAGGGGAACAGATTGCTGGTGATAGCCGTCAGCAGAGAGACAGAGACCATTCACGCCGCGTTTTTTCAACTGGCTCACAGTCAGCTTTGCGCGTTGCGGCGAATCGGCCCAGAAACCATTTGTTGCGACGCCGATCGTCTTGCTGCCAGAGGCCTGGAGCACTTCAAGCAAGCCATGCAGTTCTCTTTCAAAGAGGAGAGGCTCGCCACCACTGACATGCTGCCAGGCCAGAGGCTCAACTTGCTTCAGACTTGCAAGAGCCTTGCGCGCCAGCTCATGATCAAGAAGCTGCAATGGGCCATCAACATCGAAAAAACAGTGTCGGCAGCTCAAATTACATCGATAGCTTAATAGCCACGTGATGCCGGAAAGAGCCAGTGGCAAAACTCAACCTCCAGCCGGCAGAACATCGGCGAAGACAAAATCCCCATGAATGACCTTCTCACCCATCTCGACACTGAGTGCGCCTGAGAACATCGGCCCATCAAGCACGAGGGTGTGGAATTCGCCGTTCTCACCGCAAGGATCAACACCTTCGGGCAAATCATCCAGGAAAGATTGGTCATACTGACGGCCAACAAAATCAGCAGAAAGAGCTCTTAGATCAACACTGGTCACCACAGCGCGCATGCCGCTTGCGACCATGTCACGGGACAATTGGCCGGTGTCTTTCAACCAGAGAGGGAATAACAGTTCCATGCCGCTTCCCTCCATTTGTTCTTCGCGATAGCGGCGGATATCTTCAAGAAAGAGGTCTCCAAAGACAACATACCGAACCCCCCTCTCCTGCAGGGCATCAATGGCGCAGCCGACAAGACGACGGTAAGTCTTATTATCACAAGGCATAGGCAACATAACCATCTCGGCCGGAAGGTCGAGTGCCACCATCTGCTTTTGCAGCAACTCCTTGCGCACACCGTGCATGGCAACCCTGTCATTTTCACCATTGAGGGTGGTTAAAAGACCAACGACCTCGAACTTGCCCTCCTTTCTGACCTGATGCAGGGCAAAAGCGCAATCCTTACCGCTGCTCCAGGAGACGACGACCTTTGGCTTCTCATTCTGATTCACAATTCAACCTCTTCTCTTTTGATAGTTGCAGCAATCTTCTCGGAGACCAGGCTCACCCTTGGCGCTCCCAACAGGGGATTCTCATCGACCAGCAAGGTACAACCGTAACTTTTTGACAACTGCTCCTGGGTCAGAACCTGTCGTGGAGTGCCATTTTTTTCCACCTCACCAGCTTTGAGCAGCAATAAACGATCGGCATAGGTCGAAGCAAGGTTCAAATCGTGGGAAACCATCACGATGGTGAGCTGCTCTTGCTGTCGCAGACGCTCCATAAGATCCATAATCCGCAGTTGATGAGCCGGATCAAGGGACGCTGTCGGTTCATCGAGCAAGAGAATCTTGGATTGCTGACAGATGGCCCTGGCAATAATCACGCGCTGACGCTCACCGCCGCTGAGTTGCCCGAGGCGACGGCTGGCAAGATGACTGACTTCCGTCAACTCCATGGCCTGTTCAGCCAACGCCAGGTCCTCTCGCCCCTCAACAGAAAGCAGTCCGAGATGAGGGTAGCGCCCCATCAGAACCGTTTCAGCCACGGTAAAGGGAAAGTCTGCATTAACCTGCTGGGGAACCAGAGCCAGATTTCGAGCCAGCTCCCTTTTTGAGTAATCCCCAATTGACTGCTGCCGAAGTTCAACATCTCCAGAAGAAATTGGATGCAACCCCGAAAGCGCCTTCAACAGGGAGGTCTTGCCGGCCCCGTTCGGCCCGATAATGACAAAGAACTCACCCTCTTCAACACAAACAGAAACATTCTTGACGACCGGTCGACTGCCATAATGCAGACACAGATTCTTGATATCAATCAGGCTCATTGTCGTCCCCTCCACAACAAACCGATAAAGAGCGGAGCGCCGACCATGGCTGTAACAATCCCTACCGACATCTCACCTTGGCTGGGCAGGCTTCTGGCCAGCAGATCACAAAGCACCAGGTAAGATGCGCCCGACAGGATACAAGCCGGAATCAGGATACGATGATCGGAGCCCAGAACCAGCCTCAGGATATGAGGCACCGTTAAACCGACAAAACCAATCAGACCGGAATGACAGACCGTCAAGCTCACCATCAGGGAGGCAGTCAGCAACAGGACCAGCATCATTGCTGCCACATTGACGCCCATGGAGGAAGCACTTTCACGGCCGGTCAGGAGCAGGTTAAGAGGTTGGGCAAGCAGAAATATCAGCAGAAAACAGGGGAGAACCCCGAGCAGCAGAGGCAGTGTGTCGGCGCCGGCAGAGGAGAGATCGCCCATCAGCCAGAAGATGATTTTCTGCATCTGCGATGTTCTGCTGACAGAGATCAGGAACATGATGACGGCGCCGCAGAAGGCATTCACCATCACACCACCGAGCAGCAGGGAGTCGCTGTTGGTTTCCTTGCGATGATTCAGCAGCAGCACCATCATGAGAACGACCAGCGAGCCGGCAAAAGAGCTCAGGGTCAACCCGGGGAAGAGGCTGAAGCCGGCCAGGATGCCAAGAATAGCGCCGACCGCAGAACCGCCGGAGACACCCAGGATATAAGGTTCTGCCAGGGGGTTACGGAGCAGGGCCTGGAACACCAGACCACCGAGCGAAAGGGAGGCTCCGACGGTGGCAGCCAGGACCACTCTTGGCCAACGCAATTGCCAGATGATGACCTCCATAGTCGGATCGGCTTTACCCTTGCCAAGCAACTGTTTCCAGGCCGCGACGGTATCACCGGACGAACCGACAACCAGGCCAAGCAGTACGGAACAGGCCAGTAAAAGGCTGAGGGCCAGCGTAACAACGATCAGTTTTTTATAAACCGGTATATAACCAATCATTTTTACAAACGTCAATTATTGGGTTATTGATTCCCGGCAAGCTCCGGGTGAAGCAGAACGACCAGATACTCGAGGGCATCGATCAACCTTGGCGAAGGGCGGTCAAACAGGTCGGCATCGACCACATGCAAGTGCTGGTTTTTTACTGCAGGGATTTGCGGCCAAGCCTCCCAGCGTGCCAGAAGTTCCCGATCCGAATAACCGCCCCCCATCGAGGCAAGCAAAACCACATCCGGCTTGAGCACCAACAATTCTTCCCATGAATAACGCGGATAACCGGTACGGTCGGCAGCGAGATTGATGGCTCCGGAGCGAATCAGCAACTGATGCAGGAAGGTGTCGGAGCCAGCAGAGAAGATAGGTTGTGCGTCGATTTGAAAAAAAACCCGGGGACGTTCTTGCACTTCTTCGAGTTGACGTGCAACTTTCTCCAGACGTTTCCGATAGCCGGTGACCAGAGCATCAGCCCGTTCCTCCAGCCCGTAGATATCACCCAGCAGGACGACGGTATCAACGACATCTTCGAGACTTTTCGGGTCGAAAACGTAGACCGGTATTCCCAGGCTCTCGAGCCTTTCAACCGAAGCTTTCGGGTTGCCGTCCCTGGTCGCCAGACAGAGCTGCGGCTTAAGCTTGACAATTCTTTCGATATCAAGAGCAATATAAGAACCGACCCTCGGCAATCTGGCGGCTGCATCCGGAAAGGTTGCAAAACGCGTCGCGCCCACCAGCAGGCCGCCGCCACCCACCTCGTAGCTGGTCTCGGTAAGACTGGGGATCAGAGAGACCACACGGGTCAGGGGCTCAGCAACTTCAACTTTGCGGCCGAGCTGGTCGATCAGCTCACGGCTCTGCGCGGTGCCGACCAGGAGACAAGAGAAGACCAGAAAGAGAAAAACATTTTTCATAAAGAAACCATGGGCCATCGCCACACGTTAACGTGGCGATGGCCCGGCAAGCACCTTAGAACCTGTAACTCACGTTCACCTGGTAATTACGTCCGGGCATGGGATAACCCAAGACATAGGCGTAATCTTTATCAAACAGATTGCCAACACTCGCGCCGATTGAACAACTGGAGTCAAAGAGCTCCTTGTTCAAGCTCAGGTCGGCAACAGTAAAACCACCTTTCTCTACGTCCTCGCCCATGCCAGTTTCCCAATTGTCGACCCACTTGCGGCCATGATAAGCAAAATTGAGCCTTGCAGAAAAATCGTAAGGCATTTTAAGGCCAAAACCGTAAGAAGCGTTCATCTCGTTCATGTATTTAAGGTCTTCATCTTTATCAAGATCACGGTAACGATCAAAATAAGTCAGGTTAAGGTAGGGCTGCAAACGCAGGTCCTCCCGACCCATCAGGGCAAAATCTGACGAGACTTCAGCCTCGATGCCGCTGATCTCGGCCTTACCGGTATTTTCCCAGGTCGTATAGCCAGACATGCCTTCCGGAACAAAGACCGTGGTTACTTTATCTTTGAAACGGGTATAGAAATAGCCAAGGCTTGCTCTGAAAACCGGGTCCACATACTCGATGCCTGCTTCGTATGTACGGCTTGACTCAGGATCAAGGTCAGGATTTCCTACGTACCTGGATGTTCCAAAGAAGCCATCAACTTCGTAGTTGGCGGCGAGCTGGTCAGCCCCCGGCATCTTGAAAGCCTCGCCGTAATGTGCGCGCGCTTTCAGATTGTCATTAAGCAGGTAGGCCAACCCGAAGCTGCTGATGAGATTATCATCATCTTCATGATTACCAGAAGGTCTGGTCACTTCAACTTCGAAGCGTTCATAACGCAGACCGGCATCAACAATCAGTCGATCGTCAAGAAACCGGCTTTTGGTCAAGACAAATCCGGCAAGACTTTCATAGGTAGACCGATTGGGCTCGAAAGTTCCCTTCACTTCATAATCAGACCAGTCCGCCCCAGCGACAACATGCATGAAATCAACATCAGTTGAAATTTGCGCCTGGCCACCCTTCTGCTCCACCTTTGTTTCATAAACGGAGTCACCAAAGAAACCTCCGAAGCTATAAGATTTGTCTTCGTTGTCCGTTTCAAAATAACGCAGCTCCCAAGCAAGGGCATGATCAACCGTTTCACCCGTGTAAGAGACATCAACAGCCTGATAGTCCGAATCACGATAATCATCCAGATCATTCGCACTCAAATAGTTCGGGGTCCCCGTCTTGTCAATTTCGGTCGTGTTCAGCATCACGCCCAGACGTTGGCTGTCCAGAAAAGTGTAGCCTAAGTTCAGCGAATAACTTTGCTTGGCGTCGAAACCAGTATTACGATACCTGTCGCCATTGGCGGTTTTGTAATCATTCATCGTCGACCGTGCAAAACCAACCGAGTAATCGAACCGCCCAGCATCGCCAGAGAGCAGCGCTCCACCTTCAATAAAGTCGAAGCTTCCCAGTGAGCCAAAGACCTCACCACCAACAGGCCCATCGCCCTGGCGAGTAATGATGTTGATAACACCACCCATAGCAGCAGAACCGTACTGCACAGCACCGGGACCACGGACAATTTCGACACGCTCAATATCACGGGTCATAATCATGGCAACGTTGCCGGTACCTGCGCGACGCCCGTTGAGAAGCACCAGTGAATCTCCGAGCAGATCGCTCGCCTGGGCATTGGTTTTAAAACCACGGATTGACACTGTTGTGAGTGATCCGGGATATTTCTGAATGTAACCGATCCCTTTTTCGGCCAACAGTTCACCCAGGTCTCGGGATGGCGAAGCCGCTATATCCTCTGCGTCGATTACTGTCACACTCATCGTTTGATCCTGAACTTTTTCGACAACCCGTCCTGCCGTAACGACCACTTCATCCATCACCACAGTGGATGGCTCAGCGTCCGCAGCAAAAGCAGACCCCGCAACCCAGACCCCCAACAGCACTAACACTAAACTTCTGTACATCTCCAACTCCTGTCGCACAAGGGACCGGGGAGCAGACAATAAAAAAATCCCCGGTCAATAAAAATTGATCCGGGGATTCCCTGTAATATCCACGAATTGTCCGGCAACCGTCCCTCGACCACGAGAACAGTAGCGCAACCTCTTTCAGACAGGTCTTCTGACTCCCGGTTCGTCCTACTGATCGCGCCTTCCCAACTCCTTTATGAGTCAGTGGCATACTTGCGACGTTCGTCCCCGGTTACAGCGGCGGGCCCGTCCCGGATTCACACCGGGTTTCCTTTTAAGCCTTGCGGCATCTGAAATTTTGTGACCGCACCTTACCGAATTATCGCCCCCGAAGTCAAGCAGCCTCTGCGTACTATTTTGTTCCTGATTACTTATGACGATGAGTCTTCGGAGGGCATGGGGCAAAGGCTCACTCCAGGATTCGTCCCTATTCAGGGGGGCCTATCTACACAGCTTTCTTGAAGCAAGTGACTAAACCAAACATCCAGAATCATTGCAACACAGGGTTGGCTTTTTCGCGCCACGCGCCACGCGCCACGCGCCACGCGTTCCCAGCCCCCGCCCCTGTCTGCCCCCCGTCACTTTGCCGACGCCAGCCCCTGCCGCACAATTTCGAAGAGAGCAACCGCGCTCGCCGAAGAAGCATTCAGCGAAGAGACGCCACCGATCATCGGAATCTCCAGAAGCCCGTCACAGATCTCACGGGTGCGTTGCCGCAGGCCATCCCCTTCACTGCCGATGACAAGGGCGAGGTTCCCGGCAAGGTTGCTGCTGAAGAGCGGCTGGGCACCCTCTCCGGCCGCCAGCCCATAGATCCAGAAACCCGATTTTTGCAGTTGTTGCATGGCGCGGGCAAGGTTGGTTACCTGACAGACAGCCAGGTGTTCAACCGCACCGGCCGAGGCACGATCAACCACGTTGGTGATACCGCAGCTGCGGTCTTTGGTAATTATTACGCCCTGGCACCCCGCTGCGTCGGCATTCCGCAAGATCGCACCCAGATTGTGAGGGTCGGTAATCCCATCGAGCAGAAGGAAGAGACCGGTATCGCCGGACGCCTGCCAGCTTTCGAGCAGATCTTCCAGTTCCGTATAGGGGAAGGGCTCCATGGAGAGGACCGCACCCTGATGATGCGACTGCCCCGCCAGGCGATCAAGATCCTGACGTTTACGCTGCCGAACCGGAATGCCACGCTCCCGGGCAAGCTCTAACAGCTCCTCAAGACGTTGTCCGCCCTGCTTTTCATCCACAAAGAGTTCGAGGGGCTGGCGACGCCCGCGCAACCCCTCGCGTACCGGGTGAATCCCGTAAAGATAATCAACGCTCATGTTTCGTTTCGATTCTCAGCATTTCAACCTGTTAAATTTAAAGTGTCAGGCCATCATTTCTACCCCAAGCCGAAAACCTTGTCAAACCATAACCCTGCCAGAAAAAAACCTCTTAACCAGCTTGGCCTGTGGCTCATGGCTCGCAGTTCAACAACAAGTTATATCTCCACGGACGTTTCTACTCCACCCGCGTCTCCACATCGATGAGGACCTGCTTCAGCCGTTCCAGAGTCACTTCCAACATCTGGTTGTCTTTGATGAGAAAGGCCTTCTCCGTTTGGCAATTGGCGAATTGCTGTTGTTTTTTCTGTAACTGTGTCGTGTGCTGTTGCTGTTGTTTGGCCACTGCGATGAGCCCCTCAGCCCTGAATCGCCAGTCTCCTTGCGGATATCTTTTCGGCACCAGGCTGAGAGTTTTCAAATCGCCTGACTCGAGGTACTGGTCGAGCCCCTGGGCGAACAGCTCGGTTTCTTGTTGTGCGGAGAGCTCGGGTTCTTGTTGTGCGGAGAGCTCGGCTTCTTTTGCCGCAGGGATATTTAGCAGTGCAGACAAGCGGCTGCATCCGCTCACTACTGAGCAACACAGAAGCCATAAACAACACCAGCTGATGGTTCTTGTCATATTATTTCCTTTCTGCGGTCTATCAGATAGTTGCTGTTCTTGAGTCTCTTTAGATGCTCTTTCATTCTTGCGCTGTTTTCGCTGATGCTCAAAAGAGAGGGATATTCCATATTTTCAGAGAGGGTAATAGCAACGGAAATGGTCAAAAGCGGAAAAGTGCGTTTGATACCATGCCGGTCTGTACCGACCACGAAACCTGCCTTTAAGTCGTCTTCCTGGTAGAGTTCAGGGACCTGAGCGTCGAAGTCGCTGATAATGGCTTTGGCGAGATCCTCGGCGCAATCTGCATCGGTCATGACCACGTAATCATCTCCGCCAATATGACCAACCAGGTCGTCTTCGCGGCCCTTTTCTTCAACGACTTTGCGAAGCAGTTTGCCGACCAGGTTGATCGCATCGCTGCCAACCTTATAGCCATAGTGATCACTGTAAGCTTTGAAATTGTCCAAATCGATATAGAGATGGGCGAAGGGTCTATTCTGCTTGATGCGCTGCTCCAGCTCCCGGTCAATAACCAGATTGCCGGGCAGTCGGGTCAGAGGGTTTGCGTCCAGGTGCAGTTGCTCCAGCTCTGAAAGGTTGTGCGCCATCGTGGCAAAATCCCGGGCCAGTTGTCCGAACTCATCATTGCTGCGAATTTCGATTGAGCCCTCGAATCTTCCGGACGCAATATCTCGCGTGGCTTTTTGTAGAGCTTTGACAGAGTGATGGATGCTCATGATCACAGTGAGAGCGACAGGAGCCGAGAGAATGATACCGATGAGACTGAGGATCAAGGTCAGTCGATAAGCCTTACTGCTTTGAAGAGACAGCTCCTGCAGGTCTTGGTCAAGGGCGGACTGGTGTTGAGCCCTGAGATCGGTGAGGCTTTCAAGCAGCCGGCTGCGCAACACGGTGGTCTTGTTGGAAGCTATCGTGGCAGCCCTGTCCCAGTCAGCGGCTGCAAAAACTTGTAAAAGCTGACGGGACTGGGACGTATAGATATCCATGGCACCGCGCAAACCAGTAATATAGTCCGGGAGGTCAGCTTTGCTTAAGTCGACA
The DNA here is from genome assembly GCA_024636215.1 of Deltaproteobacteria bacterium. The sequence goes on along the minus strand of JAGXHL010000090.1, from coordinate 31,494 downwards.
ACCATGCTGTCGAGTTCAGCAACACGCCGCACGAGTAATCCCAACAGTTTTGGGTCGCGCAGAATAACCAGCTGCTTTTCCAGGTTTTCCTGACCTAACAGGTTCTGCCGGATATCCCGCAGCAGGGTGAAGGTCTGAAACTGACTCCCGACCAGCTGTTCGGTCCGCCGATTATGATCATGCAGGCTGACAAGGGCATAACCAAGTGCCAGCAAACTGAAAGCGATAACAACCAGGTAACCGATGGCAACCTTCCTGGTTATCGAAAAATAGAGCATCTCCACTCCATAGATAGGGATCATAAGCGGATGCGATCTGCGCGATCCGCCATCCTCCTAATCATACTCCATGCTGGTCTTATGTGCAGGGCAACCGCGTGTATTTCAGAGGCAGATGAGCATTTTTCACCGCTGCGACTGGCGAAGGTCTACGAGTGGACGTCTTTTAAGGATGGTTTCAATCTTTACTTCCGGGCTTTGCTGATGGGTGCAAGGCAAAATAAAGATCCGCCTTCTGAGACGGAAAAACGCGACCCGAGGGCGCACATCAGCAGGCCACGTTGACGCCACAAACCTCTAGCAGGCTGTCGGACTATCCATGAGACGGCTGCAAATCCGGCTGTTTGGTCCATATTTCAGCTCCTTTTTGGTCCATAGCTACGGCTATGAACCTGCAAATGAGCTAAAATCTGTTCTCAAACATCCAAATTTTCGCTTCGGCTCGTATAGTCCGACAGCCTGCTAGTACCCTGTAACCTTTAAGATTTCGCAAGATTGCGCAGGGCTTTGGCGTGTCAGCAAGGCGCGATTTCTGTTGCCTAGCCGTAGCTAAGCAGCTGAAATCGGAACCTAGCTGACGTGGCAAAGAACAAGCAAGGTGCGAAAGATTATGGGTTACAGGATACTTAGTTACCAAGGATGTAATGCTCCAACTGGGTGATCATGAAGTTCTTGTCTGCGACCTGTGCCTTGACCAGGTCACCGATAGAAACCATTCCGATTAACGCGTTATCCTGAATGACGGGTAGATGACGGCAGCGTTTGTCGGACATCACGGCCAACCCTTCGTCCACGCTCATACTGGGGGTGACGTAAAGAACCTTGCTGGACATGATTTTTTCGACGGCGGTACTAAGCGACGAGCGCCCTTCCAGAATAACTTTCCGTGCATAGTCTCGCTCGGAGAGGATGCCAACCACCTGGTCGCTCTTCATGACAAGCAGTGCGCCCACGTTTTCGGCTGCCATCATCTCCAGGGCGCTGTATACGCTTGCCTCAGGGCTGATGCTGACGACAGCGTCACCTTTGTTCTTGAGTACATCGCGGATCGATTTGGACATGACAGACCTCCCTCTCTGACGTTTTAGCGGCAGAATCCATGTTTTTGAATTCTAACGGAGGCAAAGGGGTTGTCAATCAGGATGAATACGACAGCTCATTGAAAAAACAGGCAGGAGATTCGCTCCTGCCTGTTCTAAAGGTTCATGAGCTTGCCGCAGTTTATCGCTGCTTAAGAGGCATCCCGCACTTGCAATCGCCGGACTCCGCATTAAGCGTATTGCAGGTACAGCTGCCACCGCAGTTACAGAAGAAAAGGCCGCTACCGGAGAGATCGACGCGTTTCAGCGATTTGCCACAGGCGCACATGGTCGGGTCCGCCGCACCCTGCTTGCAGGTGCAGCCTTCGGCGCAGTTACATACCAGCGCTTCATTGCCTTCAACTTTCACCACATGTCCCCAGGCCATGGGTTTGCCGCAGCGACAGTTGCCTGGTGCGGTGCTCATGGAATTACAGTCGCAGCCGTCACCACAAGCACAGGTGTAGATGACATCGGCTCGACTCGCGTCTGCAACCATGCCCTGCCTGTCTTTGTCAAGCTTGCAGCATGAGCCGGCTTTAGCCATCTGCATATCTTTGGCAGCATGCATTTTCGGGCAGGAACCGCAATTTGCCTGACCATGCATGGGATGCACGGGATATTGACAGGCGGACAGCAACACAGCCAGAGCAAGGATAAGAAAACCAAAGATGATTCTTCGCATTTGCACACTCCCTAATAGATTGAGGAAACAGTTATATTTACCGGGAAAACGGGAGCAATTTATCACGGAAGGAAGCGCAAAGACAATAACCATATTAGCCTTTGGCAACCAGAAGCTTGGGACATTTCAGGCTCAATCATCAAGCTTTACCTTTGCGTCGGCAAGGTCTTCTGCTATAAACAGCAAAATCGTTTCGGCTGGCTTTCGTTGGTTAGCTGTGATTCATGCAGATCGATTTTTTTGAGCCATTATCTTTGTGCAACCAACCTGGCAGGTTTATTAACAAGACCATGCAACCCGCTAACAAGCCACAGCAGCAAACCAAAACAGCACAACTGCATTACGGTTGGATCGTCGTTCTTGTCGGCACCTTGACAATCTTCGCCTGTCTCGGCCTCGCCCGCTTTGCTTTTGGCATGTTGCTGCCCGCTATGCGCGAGGCCCTGGAGCTGTCTTATAATGAAATGGGCTTTCTCGGCACGGCCAATTTTTCAGGTTATCTGGCCGCCGTGGCGATGGTCCCCTTCCTGCTGCGTCGCTTCAGCCCCCGTCAACTGATCGCTTCCGGCCTGGCGCTTATCGCCGTTTGCATGTTTGGCATTGCCTTGAGTGGCAGCTATCTGCTGGTCCTGCTTTTGTACTCCTGTGTCGGTATCGGCAGCGGCATCGCCAATATCCCGATCATGGTGCTGGTCTCATACTGGTTTCGCAGAGATCAACGTGGAAGGGCTGCCGGTCTGATCGTTGCAGGCAGCGGATTTGCCATCATCTTCTCCGGATTCGTCATCCCTGTTCTGAACGAAAGATTTGGTGAGAACGGCTGGCGTATCAGCTGGCTGTTGTTGGCCGTGATTGTCCTGCTGGTTGCTGCGACAGCCGCGTTATTCATCCGCAATGATCCCGCCGAAAAAGGCCTTTCAGCGGTCGGCCAGATCAGGGATCTGGAATACGACCCCTCGGCGAATAAAGGCCCGTTCAGCTCACTGCGGATCTTGTCTCAGCTGGGTTTTCTGTATTTTTCCTTCGGTGCGACTTATGTGATCTACGGCACTTTTATCGTCACAACCATGGTCGAGGAATATGCCTTTGTCGAAGCCGTGGCGGGACACTTCTGGTCCTGGGTCGGTTTTTTCAGTCTATTCTCCGGGACTCTGTTTGGTTTGCTCTCCGACAAGTTCAGCCGAAAAGCCGGTTTGATGGCCGTGTTCGGCGTACAGACCATGGCCTACCTGCTTGCTGGGTACAAACTGGGCAGCATCGCCCTGTTCGGTTCGGTTGTGCTCTATGGGGTCGCGGTTTTTGCTATTCCGGCAATCATGGCTGCCGCAGTTGGTGACTATCTTGGCAAGGCACGAGCGGCAGCGGCCTTTTCGATCGTCACCTTTTGCTTCGCGATTGGCCAGACCATTGGTCCGGCGCTGGCGGGAATGGTTGCAGAGTCGACGGGGACATTTACCGGAAGTTATCTGGCTTCCGCTGTGTTGACAGGCTTCGCCATGATCTTTGCCTGGTTTCTGCCTGAACCACAGAACAGCAAAAGCCTTTCAGCTTAGGGCTTCCTGCATCTCCTCAAGAATCAACTGTGCCGCCGCCGCAGGGTCCGCAGCTGCAGAGATCGGCCGACCGATGACCAGGTAATCGGCACCTGAGCGCAAGGCATCGCCAGGTGTTGTAACGCGCTTCTGGTCATCCTGTGAAGCAAAGGTCGGTCGCACACCAGGGGTTACGATCAGGAAAGCATCGCCGCAGGCCTCACGGATCAAGCCGACCTCTTGCGGCGAGGCAACCACACCATCCATACCGGCGTCTTTGGCGAGTTTCGCCAGCTTCGGCACCATGACTTCGACAGGGCGATCAATGCCGACAGCGCGCAAGGTCTCTTGATTCGATGACGTCAATATGGTTACGGCGAGCAGAATCGGACGATCGGGGTTGCCGCGTGGACAGACCTTGTCCACCTCGGCCACCAGCTTCGCCATCATTTCAAAACCACCCAGAGCATGGACGTTAAACATCTTTACACCGAGGCGCAAAGCCTCGAGGCCGGCCATCGCCACGGTATTCGGGATATCGTGATACTTCAGGTCGAGGAACACAGCGGCGCCAGCTTGCTGCACCAGGCGAACCACCTCGGGACCACATCTGGTAAAGAGCTGTTTGCCGATTTTAAACAGGCCGACCTGGCCTTGCAGCTGTGCCACCCAGTTGCGGGCCTCTTCAAGGTTATCGACATCAAGAGCGAAGATCAACTTCTGTCTGGCATTTTCAGTCATCGCGATTTCCTATCAAATCCTGTACACGTTGAGAAACTTCCTGGACCCGCTTGATCAGTTCGGCAGAATCGGCCGCGCCGAGTTCGCGTCGGGCGGTGATGCACTCCATATAAACCAGTTCGCTTAAAGAGTCGGCCAGCAGGCGCAGTTTGTCGCCTTCTTCAAGACCGGCGAGGTTGGCCAGGACACGTCCACCATCCACGGAACCGTCGTCCTTGAGAGTCGTTTGCCTGAAAACATACGAGAAGGGCTGCGGCAAATCGCGCATGAAGCAGGAGACCTCTTCACGAAATTGCGGATTTTTGGCGGAGACCACCTTGTGCATGGCAACCAGCACACCGTTAAAGATGGTGACGACTTCGCCAAGCACACCTTCCACTTTCACAGTCGGAGCCTCTTCCATAGAGACGATACCGCGCTCGACAAGTTGGCTTAAGAGCTTCAGGGCATCGAAATCACCGCAACCGGAACGACGCAGCAACTCCTTGGTGCTGCCGACGCCGGCCTGGATCAGGGCGACCATCTTCTGGGAGACGCTATCCAGATCATTGGGAACCTTGTCCGTTGCGACCGGGACAGCATCGAGAGACTTAACCTTCTGCATATAGACGGCGCGCTCATCAACGCGGCGCAAACCTTCCATGATCAGGTTCTGGGTGTTCATGGAAAGACTGACGATCTGGTCTTCGGCGAGCGGCTTATCAACAAAAACGAAAGACCCCTCCTGAAAGAGGAACAGGTTGTAAACGATGGTTTCAACCTGGTTTTTGATTGCCGCCCAGAGGTCCTTGGGATCAATCACCTTCTGGTCGACCAGAATCTTGCCGAGTGGCAGCTCGCCGTTGGCAAACTGGCGCGCCCCCTGTAAGGTTTCGCGATCAAACTTGCCGAGGCTGTAGAGGATTTCACCAATCTCTTCTTCCGGAAAAGAGCTTGTCGCATTCACGATCTCGCCATTTTTAAAGCACAGGGTCTTGTTGCCGCCGGCAAGCAGGAAATGCAGCATCCCGGATTTGCGAAACATATTGAAGAAGGAGAGCAGATCAACGATCCCTCCTGCACCCAGAAGCCCTGTCATCAACACCTTGTCATCGCCAGACGTTGTTTCCAGCAGGAGATGATGGGCAGAACACGAGGACAACCGCAAGGGTTGTGTGTCCAATACTTTCGTGACCGCTGGCGGCAGGGTCAGTTTGCCGCCTTTTTCAATGCGGAGTTCATTCATAGGGGCCTGTCCTCTCCTACTCGGCAGCGAGCGCAGTACGAACCTGCCCGGCAACCTTTGCAGCAGCACCTTCAATCGGCAGCATGACCCGTTCACCGCTACGTCTCTCCTGCAGTTCAAAAGATTGCTCCTTCAAACCTCGCGCACCGACATTAACCCGCAAAGGGATACCGAGCAGATCGGCGTCTTTGAACTTGCTGCCGGGACGCTCATCGCGGTCATCGAGGAGGACCTCGATGCCCTCGGCCAGAAGTTCCTGGTACAGTTTCTCGCCGGCAGCGAACACTTCGTCGTCGTTGGGATTGAGCATGGTGACGATCACCTGGAAGGGCGCCAGCGGCATGGGCCAGACGATACCATTTTCGTCATGGTTCTGCTCGATCGAAGCCGCCGCTGTCCGGCCGATTCCGATGCCGTAGCATCCCATGATCAAGGTGCGGTCCTTGCCCTGGTCATCCAGAACTGTGGCGTGCATGGCTTCGGAGTACTTGGTGCCCAGTTTGAAGACGTGACCGACTTCAATGCCGCGCCAGGCTTCCAGTTTGCCCTCGCAGCGCGGACAGCCATCACCCGCCTCGGCCTGGCGCAGATCGACAAAGGCCTCAACTTCGAAGTCACGGCCATGGTTGGCACCGGTAAGATGATAATTGGCCTGGTTGGCACCAAGACCGAAATCGCTCATCACGGCAACCGCCTGATCAGCCAGAACGCGACAGGACAAGCCGATCGGCCCGGTAAAGCCGCGCGGTGCACCAGTCAGTTCCTTGATGATCTCCTCCTCGGCCAGTTGAATATGATTACAGCCAAGAAAATTGCAGAGCTTGATCTCGTTCAGGGTATGATCGCCACGCATCAGCACGGCCACCACCTCATCCTCATCGGTCTGCAAAACCAGGGTTTTGATCATTTTGGCCGGCGTTTCCTTCAGAAAGGCGGCGACCTCCTCAATGCTTTTCAGGTTGGGGGTTTCAACCGGTTCCAGCGGCAGCGTCGGTGCAGGCGCCTTGCCGGTCTCGGCCCGCAGCTCGGCTTTTTCGACATTGGCCGCATACTCACAGCTGTCACACGATACGATCGCGTCTTCGCCGGTCTCGGCCAGCACCATGAATTCATGGGAAAAGCTGCCGCCGATCGCCCCCGAATCCGCTTCTACCGCACGGAACTCAAGGCCGCAACGCTTAAAGATGCGCCGGTACGCCTGGTACATCTTCTCATAGGAGATATCGGCGCCGGTATCATCGATATCAAAGGAGTAGGCGTCCTTCATGATGAATTCGCGACCGCGCATCAGGCCGAAACGTGGCCGGATTTCATCACGGAACTTGGTCTGGATCTGGTACATGTTCAGGGGCAGCTGCCGGTAGGAGTTGACCGTCCCGCGCACAATCTCGGTGACCACCTCCTCGTGGGTGGGTCCGATGCAGAATTCGGTGTCCTTGCGGTCCTTCAATCGCAGCAGCTCTTTACCGTACTGTTGCCAACGTCCCGACTGCTCCCAGAGATCGGCCGGGCAAACGGCCGGCATCAGAATCTCGATCGCACCGGCCCGATCCATCTCTTCACGAACGATATTCTCGACCTTGCGGATGACCTTCAGGCCCAAAGGCAGGTAATCGTAGATGCCTGCTGCAACCTTGCGGATCATGCCCGCACGGGACATCAGCTGATGACTGACGACTTCGGCGTCGCCGGGGGTTTCTTTCAACGTCGGCAAAAAATACTGGGAATAACGCATTTGAGATCCTCTTGAATAAGATAATGGCCCCCTTCAGGAACTGAAAAGGGCCTATGAAATTAGCTTATTTCCCGGGTGATTGCAAGGAGTGTTGACGGCTTACCGGGGTTGTTGCGCAGCCAGCAGCAAAGCCTCTGCTACCAGAGCGTCGGCAAGTTCCTGCTGCGGCACCTTGCGAATCACCTCACCCTTACGGAAGAGCAGCCCCTGACCTTTGCCGCCGGCAATGCCAAGATCCGCTTCCCGCGCTTCGCCGGGGCCATTTACGACGCAGCCCATCACCGCGATGCTGATCCGGCAGGGCAGGTTGTGCAGCCGCTGCTCAACCTCTTCGGCAACCTGGATCAGATCAATCTGGCAGCGACCGCAGGTCGGACAGCTGATAAAGACCGGGCCGCGCTCACGCAGTTCAAGGCTCTTAAGAATCTCCCAGCCGACCCTCACCTCTTCAACCGGATCCCCGGTAAGAGATACCCGCAAGGTATCGCCGATGCCATCGTAAAGCAGGGCACCGAGACCGACCGCGCTCTTGATGGTGCCGCTCCAGGTGGTACCGGCTTCGGTCACACCGATATGCAGCGGGTAATCGACCCGTTCGGAGAGCAGCCGATAAGCAGCGACCGTACGGCGTACATCGGAGGACTTGAGGCTGACCTTGATCTGCCGGTAATTCAGCTCTTCGAGGATCCGGATGTGACCGAGGGCACTCTCGACCATGGCTTCGGCGGTTGGATGACCGTGTTTTGCGAGCAGCTCTTTTTCCAAAGAACCGGCGTTGACCCCGATACGGATTGGAACGGAGCGCTCAACACAAGCTTTGACAACCTCTTCGACCTTCCAGCGCTCGCCGATATTACCCGGGTTCAGCCGCAAGCCATCCACCCCGGCTTCGAGAGACATAAGTGCCAGCCGATAATCGAAATGGATATCGGCGATCATGGCGATAGGACTGTGCTTGCAGATGCTTGCCAGCGCCTCTGCCGCAGCCTCGTCAGGCACAGCACAACGCACGATTTCGCACCCGGCTGCAGCCAGAGATTCAATCTGCGCAGAAGTCGCCGCCACATCCCGGGTGTCGGTGTTGCACATCGATTGCACCGAAATCGGCGCATCGCCGCCGATCGACACCGAACCGACCTGAATTTTACGCGTGGCACGTCTCATAAGATTAATCACCCGTCAACAAGTTGCCAGCGAGTTTAAAGCCGGCCTCTCGGCGAGTCAAGCGGACTTGACTGTAACGCGCAGAATGCAACAATTACCATGAGGAAAGTCTGAATCCTCTTGTCAATATTCCATAATCCAACTATTATGATGCCGCTTTGCAAGGAGGCACAATGGAAACACTTGATTGCCGCGGACAGCAATGTCCACAACCGGTGGTACAGACCCGCAAGCTGATCTTGGCACAACCGTCCAGCCCCATCAAAGTGCTGGTCGATGATGATGTCTCCAGGGACAATGTCGCCCGGTTGGCCAAAAGCCTCGGCTACACAGTGAGTATCGATCAGGCAGAGACAACCATCGAGATCAGCCTGACTCCTGGTCAAGTTCCTGAGAAAGCTGCTGTCGCAGCGGCCAGTTCCGGTCCTGCTGTTATCTTTATCACCGCCGACGAAATGGGCCGGGGTGACGCCAAGCTGGGTCAGATCCTGATGAAGAACTTTATCTTCACCCTGATCGAATCCGACACCACGCCCGACGCCATCTACTTCGTCAACAACGGCGTCAAACTCACCGTGGGCGGATCAGACGTCATCGAACCTCTGCAGGAATTGGCAAATCGCGGCGTCGACATCGCCTCTTGTGGACTCTGCCTGGAGTTTTTCAATATCAAAGAAGCCCTGGCCGTCGGCAGAATTTCAAATATGCTGGAATTGGTCAATGCCCTGGCCGGAGCAGGCAACATCATAAGACTTTAAGATTCTAAGGGAGTAGTTCGTAGCCTGGTGGCGCGCTCGGTCTTCAAAACCGATGGGAGGCGTATCCCGTCTCTGGTGAGTTCGATTCTCATCTACTCCCGCCATTAACAATCCAACAGACTTCGATGTAGTACATGGACCCGCTTAATAGGCGGGTTTTTCTTTGCAAACAACCCGAGAGATACTGATTTTAAATCACATCGTCCGCTTAATCAAATCAAACACAATCCGCGCAAAGCCCTTCGCAACCTCCGGGCTGGACAGAATCTGCATCATCTGATTCTGATGTGCCTCACTACTGTCCATCACCGCATCATCGAGCGCCTTGGGAAAATCACCCAGCATCGCCTGCTCGGGGGTATTGTTCTGGATCTGGTCCATGACGCTCTTGTTTTCACGGACCTTGTCTCGAATGGTGTAGGCGTAGTTGACCAGGTCATTCTCGGTCAGACCGTCGGTCATAAAGAGTTCGTTGAGGCGCGCCAAGACCTGCGACAGGAACTCTTCTTTCTTGTCTTTCGCCTTGCCTGAGCCGAGGTCGCTTCCTGGCTTCAGGCCATAGGCACCCTCGGTCTCCATCACAATATCCTGCTCGCGAATCTTGGAGAGCCGGTAGTGACTGAGGGCAACATTGCTCAGATCAATCTCGTCATCGTCATCCAGTTTCTCTCGCAGCAGTGGCCGCAGGTGTCGGGCGTAGAGAGCGAGCTTCTCCAGATCCTTATCGTTGTAATCGACGATCTGCGACATGAACTCGTAGAAACGGGTGTAGCTGCCAAGGTCCTTCTTGAAGATCTCCAGCCGGTCTTTTTCCTTCTTGCACTCTTTGAAGCTCTTTTCGGCATTGGCGATCAGAACCGGATCATTGGTCTTTCTGGTGCGCTCGAACATTTGTTTGGCGGTTTTGTAGGCATCGATCGCCAGCTTGTAACGGCCCTGCCAGCGCTCGACCGCCGGTTTGCAGATATTGCTGATCGCTGCACTGCTTTTGTTCTTGGCGAAGAAGGCCACGGCAAACTGTTCCACTTCCTGCCAGGTAAAGATGCCTTCGGCGCGCAGCTTATCAAACAGATCAAAAACCAGATCGGGATCGGAGACATCCGCCAGTTCGGCAGTCTGGAAATACGGCAGGAAGGAATCAAGAATGTCCTGCGGGTTGTTGAAGAAGTCGAGGACGAAGGTGCCGCTTTCGGCCTTGCCGGGATAAGTCCGGTTCAGACGCGACAGGGTCTGCACGCACTCAACGCCATAAAGCTTCTTGTCGACGTACATGGCGCAGAGCTTCGGCTGATCGAAGCCGGTCTGGAACTTGTTGGCAACCAGCATCACCTGGAACTCGTCAGTGTCGAAGCCCTTGCGCATGTCGCGCCCCTTAAGGCCGGGGTTCATGCTGTGTTCGGTGAACTTCTCACCCACCAGCCCGGCAGCATTCGGGTCGTTATCACTGAACGCCACCTCGCCCGAGAAAGCGACCAGGGCACTGATACCGCTATACCCCTTACGGGCGATGTACTTGTCGAACTCCTTCTTGTAACGCACCACCTCTTTACGTGAGCTGGTCACCACCATCGCCTTGGCCTGGCCGCCGAGCAGGCCCATGATGTTGTCCTTGAAGTGCTCGACGATCACCTGCACCTTCTGCGCAATGTTGTAATCGTGCAGCCTCACCCACTGGTTGAGCTTGACCGTCGCCTTCTTGCTGTCGACCTCTTCGTCCTTGGCCTGAATGGCCTGCGCCAGATTGTAGGCGACCTTGTAGTTGGTGTAGTTCTTCAGCACATCGAGGATAAAACCTTCTTCGATCGCCTGACGCATCGAGTAGACGTGAAACGCCTCGGGCAGATTCTTTTTCGATGGTTGCTGGGTTGGGTCGGGCAGACGACCGAACAGCTCCAGGGTTTTCGGCTTCGGGGTCGCGGTGAATGCAAAATAACTGAGGTTGTCACTGGCACGACGGGCAGCGACGGTCGCATCAAGGATGTCTTCCGAAGTGAACTCAACATCCTCGCTGGTATTCTCGGCCAGCAACACCTCTTTCAACTGCCGGGCAGTCGATCCGGTCTGTGACGAATGCGCCTCGTCGGCAATGATCGCGTAGCGCCGTTCCTTGAGGCTGACGCTGTTCTCGATCGCCTGAAGCACAAAGGGGAAGGTCTGAATGGTGACAATAATGATCGGCTGCGAACTCTCCAGCGCCTTGGCCAGTTTTTCTGATTTCGAGCCTTCGCCGACTTCGCGATTGATCCGCCCCACTACCCCGTCGGCATGCTCAAACTGGTAGATGGTGTCCTGCAACTGGTCATCCAGCACGGTGCGGTCGGTGACGACGATCACCGAATGGAACTGCTTATCGCCAGTCTCTGTGTAGAGGGATGAAAGTTGATGCGCCGTCCAGGCGATGGAGTTCGACTTGCCCGACCCGGCGCTGTGCTGAATCAGGTATTTCTGCCCCGGCCCTTCCCGGCGGGTGGCATCAAGCAGACGGTTGACCACATCCCACTGGTGGTAGCGGGGAAAGATCAGCGTCTCCTTCTTGTACTTCTTCCCCTGCCAGTATTCCTTCTCTTCGATCTGAAGATGGACATAGCGGGCGAGGATCTTGAGCAGGTTGTCAGGGAGCAGCACCTCGTTCCAAAGATAGCTGGTGGCGTATTCGTTCGGATCATCCGGCACATCATTGCCAGCCGAACCTTCTTTGGTCCCTTTATTGAACGGCAGGAAAAAGGTGTCACCTCCTTCGAGCCGGGTAGCCATGTAGACCTCATACTGACTGACGGCAAAGTGAACCAGCGCCCCGCGCTTGAAGGTCAACAGTGGCTCCGCCTTTTTGGTCACCGGGTCTTTCGGGAGACGTGTGTACTTGTATTGCTTTATGGCGTTTTCGACCGCCTGCTTAAACTCCGACTTCAGTTCCAGCGTGGCGACCGGTAACCCGTTAACGAACAGCACCAGGTCGATACGCCACTTTTTCGCCTGCTTGCCAGCCTGTTCCTCGCTTCCGGCCAGATGTTCTTCGGTGGACACAGGTGCAACGTAGGGGCTGTAAACCAGCTCCGGCACGATGCGCAGGCGATTCTTTTCATAGCGCGTCAAAGTATCGGGGTTGAGATCATGTTCCGGCTTGAACTGACAGAGTTTGAAACGGGCACCACGATCGCGCAGTTCGTGACGCAGGACGCCGAGGGTACCGAAGGTGCGCAGGTCACGGTCGGCGGCGTTGGGATCAGCCTTATTGAGCTGACTGGCGACTTTTTCGAGGAGATGCTTTTCAGGGTTTTGCGGATAGAGTTTGCAGTATTTCTGCCACTCGGTGTCTTGCGTATCCTGCACAAATCCGAGCAGGTCTTCTGCGTACAGGGCCAGTTTGCGGTTGTAACCTTCGGGTGTGCCGAGCAGCCAGCCATTTTCGATCATCTGGTTGATGATGTCGCTTTGGAAGCTTTGCTCGTTCGATTTTTTTGCCACCACTATCCCCTCCAGGCATTCAACTATTGCCTTCTAAAATCAATCGGTTCCGGTTATAATCGACATATAACGCCTCTTTGGATCAAACAGGCCAACACTTAATCGAGAGCAGTCTTTTATGGGTAAAACACTAGCGAAAAGCAATATTCATTTACGTAACAGCACGACCCGCCAGCGCGGTATGGCTCGCAACATCGAATCATCTTCCGCCATAGAAGGTGTCTGGGTTAAGCGAGATGCTGCCACCGGGTGTTTTGTAGACTGCAAAAATCTCTCCTCAAAAGCAACGCGCATAACTGAAACCCAGCGCGATCACAAAACAGGCCGCTTTATCCCCAACAAAGCTTAATCCTCCGCAATTGCGTCTTCAGAACGCCTGATTACCTCCAGGAACAATTGCTTCATTGGCGCGTAATCTCTATCCAATCCCGCCCGCACCGCTGAAAAATACTCACCCTTCTTCTCACCAGACATTTCACTGAAATCAAGCAATGGCAAACCGGCCTGCAATGCCATGATCGTGGCGAGCAACCGGCCGAGTCTGCCGTTCCCTTCGCGAAACGGATGGATCAACATCAGTTCGACATGCACTTCTGCCAAAGCCTGGGCGATTTCATCGTAGTCATCAAATCGGCAAGGGGTGTAGCGGGTCAGCTGATTGCGCTCAAACGCCAGCATCAACCCAGTGATCGTACGCGCCATAGCAAAAGGAAAACCGTCCTTGCTTACATTCACCCGGCGTTCTTTTCCAGCCCATTCGTAGACAGTGCCGAGCCAAATACGGTGCATGTCGAAAATGTCATGGACGGTCAACTGCTGATCTTCCTCAATGACTTCCAGCAGGTGTTCCTGGACTCTCCACAACTGTTCCGTTTCGACAATCGCCATGTCTTCACGGGTGGTGATCCCAAGCAGGTTCTTTAAAACCGTTCCGTCAGAACCAGGCTCGTACTGATCTTCGGGATACCCTGCGGTATCATAGCGACCGGATGAAGTCATTCCATTACTCTCAAATAGGTTGTGATATTAAGCTTTGTTGTGATCATAGCGGTCATAGCTGGATTCGGGATTGCCTGAAAAATTGGCATTAAATCCCCAGGATTGCTAACTCCCCCGGACCCTACAAACTCGTAACTCCCCCCGGCCCCCTCTTAATCCTAAGAGGGGGAGAAAAACTCTGCTCTGACCCCCTCTGCTCTGACCTGCTTTGCCTTGCTCCTCCCCTTAAGTTAAGGGGAGGTTGGGAGGGGTTAGCCTTTGGGTTAGTCTCTCCAAAACCCCTTCCATCTCGCACAGCACCTGATTATTCCAGAAACGCACCACCTCTACTCCATGAGAATTAAGATAAGCTGTGCGCTCGGCGTCATATTCTCTGCCCTCTGCCAGATTGTGCTGGCCACCATCCAGTTCAACCGCCAATTTTTTCTCCGGGCAGTAGAAGTCCAGGATATAAGCCCCCAGGCTGTATTGCCGGAAAAATTTCAGGCCGAAAAACTGTTTGTTGCGCACTTGTGCCCATAGTGCTTTTTCAGCATCGGTTTGGTTGCGACGCAATTCCCTGCGCCGATCTTTTAATGCTGGATTGTTCTTTACAAAGCTCATAGGGCAACCTCGTAACTTCTCGTAACGCCCTCAGGCTCACAAACTCGTAACTCCCCCCGACCCCCTCTTAATCCTAAGAGGGGGAGAAAAACTCTGCTCTGCCCCGCCCTGCTTTGCTTTGCTTTGCTTTGCTTTGCTTTGCCCTGCCTTGCCTTGCTTTGCTTTGCTTTGCTTTGCTTTGCTTTGCCCTGCCTTGCTTTGCCTTGCCTTGCCTTGCCCCTCCCCTTAAGTTAAGGGGAGGTTGGGAGGGGTTATGTGACTCTAAAGCCATTCATCCTCAAGGCTTCCAGTTGCGGACGTCGATCTTGCCGGTGACAGCGGCTGAGATAAGAGCGGTACGGCGCTCATTAAGTAGGGTTATTTGCTGTTCGGCCTTACCAATAAGAACAGCATACTGATCTAACTTTCCATCAATATACTGAGCCAACTCAATTTGTTCTTCAGCAGGTGGCTGAGCTAACCAAAACTCACGGATATCTTCCAAGCTAAGTTGAATTTTCGTGCCACCGTACCCTGCACCGACAAATTGCTCCTTAGTGCCATCTGACAAAACCACATAACCAAGCCATCTTGAGTTTGCCACTTTACCATTCGGCCTACATAGTGAAACATGCTGGCTAACATATCCTTCAGCAACACGTTGATCGGCAACACATACGGAACCCAAATCTGCTGTGATAGATATTAGAAGGTCATCAATCTTGATTTTTGATCGCTCGCCCTCGCTCCCATCTGGCGGCATCACAAATTGAACCGAGGCCATCTTTGGTTCAATAGTTTCTCTCGTGAGGTTTGCAATTCTAAAGAATAGGCTACCGGAGTCAGAGTAATATACTGCCCACCCACGTGACCCGCTGGTCACGAAATTAAATAGATATTTAGCCCGCGTTACCACCCAATGTTCCGGCACATTCCCCAACCACTCAACACCGGAATCTTTCATCGGTGCATCGGGGTTCAGCCCTTTGGTGACGGCATGACTGATCACCGCCTGACGCTTTTCTTTCAGCAGCTTGATCAGTTGTTGCTGTTTGTCGATCAGGGTGTCGATTTTTGCGGTTTCGTGGTCGAGGAAGTTGGCGATTTGCTCTTGCTCGTTCTGCCCAGGGATGGGGAGCTTTATGTTCCGCATTTCTGAGGCATTTGTGCTCCACAGGTCTGCAACGATGCCTTTTCCGAAACGATAGAATTCCTCTTGAAATGGATAGCTTCTCAAAAGGTGATGCACATAGTTCGGAACGATATTCCGAGGTTTCATCACTATGCTTATAAGTGAGACGGAACCGTTGAGCTTTGAGACACCAGAGGAACCTTTCCGATCTGAGCGGCTATTTATGACAAAGTCGTTTTCCAACACCAATTTTCGATTGTCGCCAGCATCAGTCTTGGCGGCTGTTTCCAACTGAGGGACTATTCCGTTCATGGTCACTGAAAGCGGCGAATAATCCTTATCGCTGACCTTTTCACGCCGTTCTTCAAAAAACTGACCTAAGCGTTGAACGTCCCAATGTTCAGGAACTTCTCCGATCCACTTTTCACCAGACTCTTTGTAACCAGAATATGCTGAGTAACGCCCTGTCATTACGAATGCCCCCCTGCCCAAGGCTCCCGCTCCCTCCAGTTCTGCGGAAATCCCATTGCGAGAGGATCAGCTTGTGGATATTCATCCAACAATTGATACAGGCGCCGGCCCCATGACGTTCCTGGGCTACCTACTTTAAGCAGATAATCGAGCATAACCAGTGTATTGTGGATGTTGCGATCAGCCGCAGGATTGAAGTCGCGGCTGAGTTTTTTCGGGCGCCGTAGTTGGCGCATGGTGAAGGTGAGGCGGCGGTTCCAGAGTCGGCTATGATGTGCCGCAAGATTGCGGACATGGGTCAGATGATGCATTACCGAAGCCAGAATTTTCTCGTCGAAATCATAGGTTGAAGCTATAGCCTTCCGGTCGGAGCGACGCTTAAGGTTGTTAAACCATCTTGAGAGCTGACCAAAGGTCATGACCTCGCAGGCGGCCCAGATCGGTGGCATTTCAGGATCAGAATAGCGCGTGCGATAGTGATCGACAAAGGTTTCGCTGCTGCGGGAAATCTCCTCACGCAAGCTCTTGAGGCACCTTTGATATTGCTCCGGATGAAAGAAAAGATCAGAATTCAGGTGTGGATGACTACCGTAGCGCATCGCCAGAACATGAGCAAATTGGGTGCGAAAGGAGACCTCGATTCGCTCAATTGCCTCGATGATCAATAGTCTGAATTTGCGGTCAAATAGATAGAGCGCCAAGGCATCATCAAAGCAGGCGCCAGGGCGAAATTGATGCGCGTCGTTTTTTCCGTCTTGTTCGAACGGCAGCCAATAAGCGCGCAAGCGGTAGTAGTTGATGTGGGCGAGGTAACGGCAGGCGCGGGCAGGGTCGGGGATGGACATGCCACGAGAGACCAACAGCTTAACCTGTGCCTCAACTGAAAGAGGGGGCTTAGCGAATTTCATCACCAAGCCCCCATAAAAAGTAACCCGCCGGGTTGCGCATGCAAACCGAGATCTGCAGAGGCGTGGCGGGTGTTGTTATGCACAGTATCACCTACTTTTCTGATGCTATGCAAGCGGAAAATAACAGTTTTCATACAATATTTTATCCGGTCGGCGGCGTAGAAAGCGGGAAACATCGGGAGCCGCATCATTTTATTGCTCATCATGAATGAACCTCCCGCAGCAGATCCATAATCTCCTTACTCACCAGATCCAGATCTAAATCAATCTCCTCCAGCGAACGTGGCGGCGCATAAACATAGAAATGCCGATTGAAGGGAATCTCATAGCCAACAATCCCCAACTCCCCATCCTTTTCATCCCGCTTACCCGCATCAATCCAGGCATCCGGCACATGTGGCGCAACCTCCTTACGAAAATAAGCCTCCACGGTTTCGGTCACACTGCGTGACGGATCGAGCGGAATGTTCTCGTTATCGCGCAGGTCGCCATCAGCCTGAAACTCAATGACCTTGCCATCCACCGCAAACAGGCCGTAAAGCGGATCGGCCTTCCTGGTGTGAATTTTTTTGATCACCCGTTTGGCCTCGGGATTCTTCCAGCTCACTGCATCAAGAAGCTTCTTCTTCTCCCGCGCATCCAGCTTGACGCCGGTGGTCTTCTGCGCCTTTTTCAACTCCTCTTCAAAGCGGTTGAAGTCATCAAAAGAGCCGTCGACAATCGCCGCCGCACCCATCTGCTTTGCCAGGGCAGCTTGCAGCTTCTGGCCGCTTTTCAGCAGCGCCTGCTGGTCGCGCCACAGCTTCTTGTCGAGCAGGTCCTTGATTTGTTTCTCTTTCAGGTCACTGAAATTCGCCTTAACATAGGCACGGACTTCAACCGCGACCTCCGACAGATCACCGTAAGTGGCATCGGTCCAGTTTTGGCCAAACTGCTCGTAAGCCCATTTCATCACCGCATTGAACGGTTTGGGGGCAAAGCGCAGTTCTGCCAGCCGTTCGCCCGAGAACTGCACCGAGAGCCGCAAGGGGCGCTCAACAGTGATGCGCCGGTAACCGAAATCAGTGGTGGCGAATATCTTGCTCGAAAAGGTCTTGGCTTCCGGTGCTTTTTGGGTGTCGGCTTGACGCCCCCGGTTGCTCTTAACCTCTTCCGGCTTGTCGAGTTCAACGGTATCGATCTGCTCGAACTGGCCGAAAGCGCGGGTGATGGTGGCGATATCATCGTCCCCCATGACATTGCGCTTGGAACCGAGGGACTTGCGCATCTTGCCGCAGAGGTTGACGCCGTTGATGAGCTGCACCTTCCCCTTGCGCTCAGGGCCTTTCTTGTTGGAGAGCACCCAGACATAGGTGGCGATGCCGGTGTTGTAGAACATGTCGGTTGGCAGGGCGACGATCGCTTCGAGCAGGTCGGCTTCGAGGATGTAGCGCCGGATCTCGCTCTCACCGCTCCCGACGCCACCGGTAAACAGCGGCGAGCCATTGAGGATGATACCGATGCGCCCACCGCCATCCTTGGTATCGCGCAGTTTGCTGATCAGGTGCATCAAGAACAACAGCGAGCCGTCCGAGACACGCGGCAGGCCCGGGCCGAAACGGCCATCGAAGCCCTTGATGGTGTGCTCGTCCTTGATCTCTTTTTCGACCTTCTTCCAGTCGACCCCGAAGGGAGGATTGGACAGCATGTAGTCGAACTTGTCGGCGTAGAGCTGATCGTTGCTGAGGGTGTTGCCGAGCTTGATGCGGTCAACCTCCTGCCCCTTGATCAACATGTCGGCCTTGCAGATGGCATAAGACTCGGGGTTGATTTCCTGGCCGAAAGCACGCATCACGGCGTTGGGATTGAGTTCAATGACGTAATCCATTCCCGCCGAGAGAAACCCGCCGGTCCCGGCCGTGGGGTCGTAGATGGTGCGAATGATCCCTTCCTGGGTGAGAGCTTCGTCGTCCTCCATAAAGACCAGCGAGGTAGTCAGACGCACGATATCGCGCGGGGTGAAGTGTTCTCCGGCGGTCTCGTTGGAACTCTCCGCAAAGCGCCTGATCAACTCTTCGAAGACCAGACCCATCTCGTAGTTGGAGATACGCTTCGGACTCAGATCGGTATTGGCGAACTTCTGCACCACCTTATAGAGCAAGTTAGCGTCATTGAGCTGAGCGATGAACTCGGTAAACTTGAAGTATTCAAAGATCTCCCGTGCATCCCTGGAGAACGACTGGATGTAGGTCTCCAGATTGTCTTTAATGCCCGACTCCCCGAGTTTGGAAAGATCCATCGGCGAGGTATTGAAAAACTTCGCTTCCGTCGAACGCAATATCAGCTTCTCTGCCGCATCTTCCGGCAGCTTCATCTTACTGACTTCGGTGTGCTTCTTCAGCACTGCTGCCTTGTCTTTTTCGAGCACGCACTCAAGACGACGCAAAAGGGTAAACGGAAGGATAATCCGACCGTACTGACTCTGTTTAAAATCGCCTCGCAAAAGGTCGGCAACCGACCAGAGGAAAGCGGCGGTTTGGGTAAAGTTGGGTGTCATGAATTAAATACCTTGTTCATACAGGGCAATTTTTGCCCAGAAGATTATTTTTTCTGTTTTTCGACCGAGGTTGACTTTTTACTTTGCACCAAATGACAAAAAGGCCGTAACACCGCGCACGCAGTCAGTCACGACATCAATAAATCAAACGACCCCGTCCTAAAATCCACGCCACCCTCCCCAAAAAAACATCAAACAAATTAAGCCCTTAGAAAATACGTGAAGACAGCAACAAAATCAACGAAAACCCATCAGCATTACGCCTGGTCGTCATCAAGGTCCAACTCCAACCGCGCAAAGCACGACCACTGACTGGATCAAGAATACCGTGAAATTTCTTCTGGAAAAACGGCAATTAATAAAGGTTGTTATTGTCTCTGGGAAAGGTTCCTGTTCAGTCCGAATTGCGTCGCAGAAAAATTCTCTTCCTGATGGCATCTTTACCGTCAATTCTTTCTTGGAGTTCTGGGGACGCCTCACTTAACTACTTGCGTTGGCGTGCCGCTCAGGATTCTTCACGAAGAAGACAATTATGTGAGGTGGCCCCGGAATTCACCAGTTCAACCATCTACTAATAACTTGACAAATGAAAAGCACATTTGTATAGATATGTACAATTTGTTGTATTAATAAGTACAAGGGATTGTATTTAATGGTAAGAGGAGAATACAGGCTAGACAAAGATGAACTCCTCGGCATCCTGAGAGCATGGAACAGTGTCTTACGGCGAAATGTTCGCCTGATTGCCTGTGGCGGCACGGCCATGACCCTGCTCGGGGTCAAGGCATCGACCAAAGATGTTGCCTTGAAAGGCTGACCGCACAATTCCACGAGATGGTCAGCCACGATGTCGCGGAAGAACGCTTAAGGCCAAACATAGACTGCTTCCTGGGACTACTGCAAGAAGGTGAAGAGTATGACTGACGACAAGTTCCTCAAAAGCCTGTCAAAGCTCGGTTTCCCGATGTTCGAAACGAGCGAAGAACTGGATGTCAACGAGACTTTGGCCGAGGTAGTCAAGAGCAACGACACTCGACTCTGGGAGGGGTTCCCCGTCCTTCTGGCCAACGCAGGAGAATGCTATCAGTTTGCCTCGGACCAGGTTGAACAGAAACTTCCTACTGATGATCTCAAAGAGCGGTACCACCGACTACTGCTGTTGTCTGCGTCAGTCTACACTTACTACCACTTGTCCTTTTCGTGGCTGACCAAGCTAAAAAAAGGATTCTCCGAGAATGACACGAACCTTGTGAAAGCTTGGAGAAAGGCACTGGCACAGAACCAAACGCCCAATTGGGCAGAGGACAAATTTGACCCGGAGCGCGTCAGGAGCCTGTTTGAGCTTTATTATGAACAGAAGGTTGAGAAAGATCGGAGACGTAAGGACCGTTACGAAGAGTTCTCTCTGGAACATGCCCTTTCTCAGGTCTTCTCCCCAAAGCAGAAGGAGCTATTCAAGAAAAAGCTGGAAGGCGATCATCTGACCAAGACGGAGCAGGAATACTACTCCAGAACCGTCAAAAAGAAAGTGGTTGCATTGGCGAACTCGGAACTACACAGTTTATCCAGAAAGCTACTGGAGCAGTAAGTATCAATATTTGCTACGGAAAAAGGAGAAAAAGGAGTCAGCCCTCTGACCCTTCCCCTACTTCAGAATCGGCAATAAATACCGTGTGAGGGGTTCTTCACCCGGCCCGTTTGCTTTAGGCGGGCCAGGATGCCATACAACTTACTGGCCGGAAGACCTGTTATTTGCTGTAGCTCTTTGATACTGACTCCGCCCTTGCAGCCAGCTATACAATGGACAATCAGAGCTGTTGCTGTTGAATGGCCTTGCAAGCCGTCTTGCGCAACTATTTTCGTAGTTTTCAACGATTTTTTAGTTGCCAGCTTACTTTTCTTCACCTTCTTCCGAACTGGCGCGGCAAAGTTTAAATCGTCCATCTCAATACCGAACAGTTCGGCCAACCGATCATCAGCAATAACCTTGCTGCCTTTTGCCGTGTCTCCGGCCAAAATGCTGGAGGTCTTGTCCTGCACCGCCTGGCTGACCAAATCATCCATAGCCACTTGTCGGATGGTGAAAAACAAAGCAGGCTCTTCATCAAGACGTACGCCAACACCGTAGAGAGTAGCGGCAACATGTTTACACATGGAGGCCCAGTCCGGGCAACTGCAGTCAAAAGATATTTCCGATGGGGAGGGAAAAAGGCCTTGACCCTGAATCATAAATATTTCCTGCAGATCCTTCGGAAACTTCCCGGCCAGGAGATCAGGGAGTGAGGAGAGTCTGGACTGACACGCTTTCTTGATAGCCTGCCAGTTCTTCTGCTTCATTTCGGCAATACTGATCAGCACCTTGTAGGGTTGACTGCTAGAGCCTTGAACAAGTGCCGTTACCTTGCCGGGAGCAATCTGCAGATCAAGAACGGCGAGATGACGGACATAACTGCGACCCCGGTCGATGCGGTTGCTGTAGTCAGCGTAACTCTCAAGGTTTTTATTCCAAGCCTTGCCCCACCAGGTTTTGGCCAGAGCCCGGCCTTGAAGAACGACCGGTCGCAGGTCTAAATTCTTTTTCCGGAGCTGCTTAATCTTTCTTTCCGCCTTGGCTCTTTTTTCGGCCACGGTGACGTAAGGAGGATAGCCTTCATAGTAACGCATCATTAACTCTCTCTATTTTGTCAGTCGGAACAGGTCAGCAAGTTCCTCGTTCTTCATCTCTGTAAGCCAGGCCTCGCCACTAGTTGTCACCAGAGAATCAGCAAGTTTGGCCTTCATCGTCAACATTTCATCAATCTTCTCTTCAATGGTTCCCTTGGTGATAAATTTATGCACCATGACATTTTTCTGCTGACCAATACGGAACGCACGATCGGTGGCCTGATTCTCCACGGCCGGGTTCCACCAGCGGTCAAAGTGGATAACGTGATTAGCACGAGTGAGGTTAAGCCCCACCCCACCAGCCTTCAGTGACAGCACCAGGAAAGGAATATACTCGTTAGATTGAAATTGTTCGATGATTTTCTTGCGTTTCCCCACCGGCACAGTGCCATGGATGATAAGACCGGGATGTTCAAACACCACCTCCAGGAACCGAGCCAGAGGTTCCGTCATCTCCTTGAACTGGGTGAAGACCAGGACTCGTTCACGTTTTTCATAGATGGTGGTACAGATTTCCCGCAACCTGGCGAATTTGCCGCTCTCCGTTTCATGGTAGCCATCCACCCCGGCATATTGATCAGGATGATTGCAGATCTGCTTGAATTTGGTCAGCGCCGCCAGGATCATCCCCTTACGCTGGATACCCTCAGTTGTCTCCAGCATCGCGGTGATATTATCAACAAGCTGCTGATATACAACCACCTGCTTTTGGCTGAGGGCAGCCCAGCACTTCATCTCCACCTTATCGGGCAGGTCCGTGATAATCGACTTGTCGCTCTTTAAACGCCGCAGGATAAAGGGAGAGGTCATCCTGCGCAGCCGGCCATAGCCATCCGGATGGTCAGCCAGTCCCTTACTGAAAGAAGCAAACTCCTTACTTGAACCAAGCAATCCGGGGTTAACAAAATCAAACAGCGACCAGAGATCACTCAAGTGATTTTCCACCGGCGTACCGGTCATGACAATGCGATTGACCGCTGGAATTTTTTTGACCGCTCTGGTCTGCTTGGTGCCTGGGTTCTTAATCGCCTGCGCCTCATCCAGGATGACATACTGCCACTTATAATCCATCAGCCAATCATAGCGCTGAGTCAGAGTATAGGTGGTAATAACCAGATCCAGGCCGTCCAGTGTTGCCTCGCTCGGCACCATCATCTTTTGACCTTTGTACATCGCCGGATGAGCCAGCAAAACTTTCATCTCTGGCCAGAAGTTCTTGATCTCCTGATCCCAGTTAGAGAGCAACGACGCTGGAATGATGAGCAGGGACGCAGCAGATTTCTTCTCAGCAGCCCTCATTCCGGCCAGAACATTTAAAAAAGCCAGCACTTGAACTGTCTTGCCGAGGCCCATATCATCGGCTAAGCAACTGCCAAAGCCGAGACCGTGGAGTCCGCAGAGCCAACGCAGACCCTCCTGTTGATAGGGACGTAGTTTTGCCTTAAAACGATCATCCGTATTCACTTGCGGTAGTAGCTGCGGATTTGCCATCCTGGTGAACACCGATTGCAACCACTGCCCATTCTCCACTTCCAGAACAGCAACGTCGGCCATCTCCATTGGCCCTGCCTGAGGTTGCAACTGAAAGCGCATAGCCTCGGACAAGGTCAGCCCTTCCTTGCCTGCCAGCTTTTGCGCCTCTTCATAGGCTGCCAGCGTTTGTTCCAGCCGCTCCCGATCAACAGCCACCCACTTATTTTTAATAAAGGCCAAGCCATCCACTTCGGCAAGCAGACGCCTGGCTTCATCAGCAGAGATTGCTTCCTCCCCCAGCATGAGTTGGGGGGTAAAATCGAGCAATGCGGCCATACCTACCATAGCAGGGGGCCTCTCGCCGAGACTGATCTTGAGGCTAAGGTTGACGCCCTTGGCCTTCCACCAATCAGGGATTCGGCAGAGAATACCCGCCTTCTCATAGAGAGAGGCCTCTTGTAAAAAAGTATAGGCATCCGCGCTATCCCATGCTAAAGGGGAGAAAAGTTGGTTGCTTTCCAGCAACCCGGCAATCAGTTCACTCTCCTTGGCAACCTCGTAGACGGTAACCAGCAGTTCTAGCAACTTGTCGTTGTCATCCCGGTATTCTTGCAGAGCATATTTCAATGGCAGATGTTTTGATTTTCCTTCCGCACCCATTTGTGTTGAATAGGTCGCCAGAAAAGCAAAGGGCTGGTCGGCACCTTTATTTTCGACAAGATGAAAATAAATTCGGCCGAGCAGGTGGCTATCCGGTGAAAAACGGTGGATAAAATCAGCAACAGTGCCGGGGAAAACTCTGATTGCCGTGGCAAAGATCTCATTCAACTCTGACCACAACGCAGAGAGGAGCCCGGAGCTGACATATTCCCCACCAGTCATTGCCGGGACGATTTCCAACAACCCGGCAAGTTCCTGTTCAGCCAGAGGAACCTGGGCCAGATGACGTAGTTCTTCCAGATCGGGAGTCAAGCGCAGGTGGTTTACAAATAGCCCGCTGAAACCCCGCCAGAAATCCAGAGAAGCTGACAGCACCACGGCAGGGTCGGAGAAACCCAAGAAAAGCAGCCATTTTTCTCTCTCAGAACCATAGGCAGAAAAGATTTCCTGTTGGAGCAACAGACTGCTTTTATCTGGTTTTCCAGCAACAGCCTTCCACTCAAGCTGCAGGGAGCCGTCCGGCATCAGGACAGCGATCAGCTCGCTGGCAGAGTTCTTGTTTTGCATCTGAGACCTTTCTGTATGTAGGGGTACGGCATACCGTGCTTCTACGTTTAGACCTGACCTTCTGCCTTGATTACGGCCAGCAGCTCGGGGCTGTCATCGGTGATGCGTGCCAATCGATTACGTATGGGGTGATCGGTGGCATTGGCTTGCTCGAAGGAGGTGGTAACAGCGTGCCACTGTTCGGCCACGCTGCGCTGGTTGAGATCGATGAACTTATTCCTGCAGAGACTTCAGAAATTGGTTCCCTGCAACAGTCAGCCGATATTTCTGGAGACGGCTACCAGGCTTCTTCGGGAGGGTGTATTCAATTCACAAGCCACCAGGGCCGCAGGACCCGCAGCGAGATTTCGGTTTACTGTCGGCCTGTTTCAGCTGATCAGACATAAAAATACCCGCCGGGGTGCGCATCGTGGAGAGGCGTGGCGGGTGTGTTGTCTGAGATATCACCCAACGGCCCTCGATGTATCAACAAATTTTTCCGTGGATCACGGATAACATTACAATGACTTAAAGACGGCTCATCATATAAAATAGACGATGAAACTACCAGTCTTTTCGGACACCTCTCAACACCGCGCCTTTTTCCGCCCAGGTCACCAAACCGCCAGCAAACGTCCCTTTAGCTACCAAGCCTCAGCGGTCACAGACCGCCCATCAGATCCAAGCCTTAGAATTTTCCTGCCAGCATGGACCTCCCTCCACATGGATTACTCGCATAACGACTGCGTCAATTTTTGTTTGCTTCTTGGATAACAGCTAGGGGACTTAGAGCACCCTGTCATGAACCAAGAATGGCCGTATCATTCTCGAAAGCAGCAGGACTACCCAAATAGAAAATATTGTTGATTAACCCATTGCTGGATGGACAGAAGCTCTCCGAGCACGACGGCCCTACCGCTACCTGGATCAAGAATACCGTGAAGTTTCTTATGGAAAAACAGCAATTAATAAAGGTTGTTATTGTCTCTGGGAAATGTCCCTGTTCAGTCCGAATTGCGTCGCAGAAAAATTCTCTTCCTGATGGCATCTTTACCGTCAATTCTTTCCTGGCCAGTAATGGACTGACCGCAATTTATTCACTTCATCCTGTCCATCTTCGACTGGAATCAGCTTCCCCTCCTCCCTATTCAATCAGCAAAGACGAAAAACATTTCCCTATCCACGCTGAACCAAAAGGAGGAAAACCATGGCCAACAACCCAATCCCTGAAACCGGATATCTGCGCCTGAGTCAGATCATCGGAAACCCCAAAGCTGATCCACCGATCCCGCCCATCATCCCCATTTCCAAAAGCGGTTGGTGGGAAGGGTGCCGCAGCGGGCGCTATCCAAAACCCCAAAAGCTGGGCCCCCGGACAACCTGCTGGCGTGTCGAAGATATTCTGGCTTTGATTAACGGCACCTATCAACCCAACGACAAGTCGAACGAACCACTGACGGAGGGGTAGATGCCAGCACCAGGTGATATCTACAATCCCTGGAGGATGTTCAATGGCTGCTTCATTCCCAACGCGGTACTGAGGTGCTGTGATTTATCCGCCAGAGCCAAACTGATTTTCGGCAGACTCTGTCAATATGCTGGTGAAAATGGGGAAGCCTTCCCGAGCTATCGAAGCCTGGCGCGGGAAGTCGGAGTAGAACGCAGATGTGCGATCAAGGCCGTACGTGATTTGGAAAACTTCGGTTTGATCAAAGCCGTCAGCCGTTGGCGCAACGATGGAGCTCCGGCTTCAAATGTCTACGTTTTCCTCTGGCATGAAATATTCCATTTTCCTGCTGGTCACTCCACCCATGGTGTTCAAAACGACACCATGTGGTGCCGGCAAGAACACCCAAAGAGATTCAAACAAAAGAATCAAAAAATGAAGAGACAACAACAGCGATCATTCGCCATTTATTGAACGGAACTGTCCTGAACTCTGTCGCTGAACGGGAGCTGCAAGCTCTGGCCCAACGGCACGGGCATGAGCAACTGCAACTGGCCGCTGATATCGCTGCTGAGACCTGGCGCCGGGACCGCGAAGAAATTCGCAATCCAGGCGGCTATCTCCAGTCACTCTGCAATGCCCTGGTCGTACCTGGCTGGTATGAACCTGTTGCAAAACGTCAAGCCAAAGTGCGTGCCATTGAGAAAAAAAAGACTGCGGAACAAGAAGATCTTAAACGCAGGAAAGTTGATGCTGAGCAACAGGATGCCCGCCTTGATAGCTATTGGCAATTACTGCCGGCAAAAGAGCGCAACAAATTTATGAGTATGGTGTCATCGGCCTACCCGGCACTTCAATTGTCAGATGTGTCGATTAATGCAACAGCGAAGGCACTGGCGTGGGAAGAGTGCACCGCTAATAAATCAACTTCTGGAGGACATTATGACTGACTATAAAACTACCGCACAAAGAGTTGGCTTACCGGAAAAGCTATTGTGGAAAATGCATCGAGCAGGAATCGTTGCTAACCCGCTTCGGGAGGATGAACTCAGGGCTCTGGAGATCATCCGTTCCATGTGGCGCACCGAATGGTTTCTGCGTATGGCTCTGGCAGAATTTTCCCATGCGCGACGTATGGATCTGATTCAGAAACCGGAGTTGACCAGAGTCGAACGCTACGTCCTGAAATGCTACCTCAATGCCCCAGAAAAGAGTCGAATCTCGACCAGAGGCATTATCAATCTGGTCGAACATTACCTCAACGCTACAGTCAGCCATAAACAGGTTCTACGGATTCGATCTATAGCCTACTCTCTGTAGCGACAGTTCTAGGGGACTACCTGAATGATCTGGTCATTGTTGGAGGGCTTGTCCCTTCGCTCATTATTCCGTCAGAAAATATTCCTGCCGGGGATTTCCCGCACATAGGAACGATGGACCTCGACCTTGGCCTAGATTTGTACATCCTGAATGAAAAACGCTACGCTTCTGTCTCGGAACTAATGCTGAAGCCAGGATTCGAACCTGACAGAACAGACCGGGACCATACCGTACGTCAACGGTGGGTATAGTCAAAGAATCCGAAACTCAAAGTCGATTTTTTAATTCCTAAAATCAATGAGGATGCAGAAGGAGGTAAGCTGCAAAACTTGACACCAGATTTTGCAGCGATCATTACTCCCGGACTCGAACTTGCCTTTCAGAACCGCATACCGGTAACAATAACAGGAAGCACAATCTGGGGGGAGAAAGCTACACGCACCGTTTACGCTTGCAACCCTGGCTCTTTTATAATCCTGAAGGCCATGGCCCTTCATTTACGACGGGAACCCAAAGACGCCTATGACCTTCATTTCATGATCAGATATTATGGAAACGGAATTGACGAGGTGGCCGCCTTTCTACTGCCCCTTCTTGAAACCAAACCCGGACAGGAAGCACTCGGTTATCTCCAAGACGGGTTTCTTGAGGAAGATGCGACGGGTCCCGTCAGAGTTGTTGAATTCCTCGGGCAAAGTGGTGACGAAGCCAACGACACAAAAGCAGATGTTGTTGGTGATGTAACAGAATTGCTGAGATCATGCGGCAAGCTATAACAGAATAATATCCTATCCCCCCTAAACTCCCACTGGACTCCACCGATGAGAATAGAACCGAGCAGTTGAACTGTAAGCTGTAATTCAATTCCAACTGATTTGCCTGCCTCTGTTTGGCTGAGCCCTTTCCTTTTTCGCGCGGACCGCAATATCATCCCAAGGCTTGTTGGCGATGTGGTCTGTGTGCTCATGGGGTGCTCCTTCCCTAGGTTTATAGCTATTAAGCTATAAAGTAAAAAATATAGCCAATAGGCCATAAATTCTCGGGGGGATGGAACAAGTGATTGAGAATGTGGGTAACAAGTTACCCAAGGGTTTCCCGGATGACATCTCCGCACCAATTTTCGATGGCATGAGACGAGCCAGAGATCGAATGAAATAAAAGTGTAATAATGTCATTGATTATAATCATCATGATGACGACTACTATGGCCACAGCCGTAACTGTAATGATGGAACGTACTTAATGAAAGGCCTTTTCAATCGTATTTAATTGAGAACGCGGTCTGTGAAACGCCTGTCTGGTATGGTGCGGGAACACTGGATCATCTCATCAACCTTTTTGATAAACTCGTATTTACGTTTTAATTTGCGTATTCCTGGGTAGTACCAACCGTTTCAGCATAGTCGGTGCTGAGGATGAGGCTTTGGTCTTCTCCGTGTCTAACAAATTGTGACGTGAACAGCCCGAGCAATGACTCCTCTGAGTGCATTGTTCCTGCATAGCAGGGTTTGTAGTGCCAGACTCTACAAACGGCTACTAGTTCCTTTCAAATTCCTGGTTATAAGAGTTTTCTTAATGAGGCTCGACAGTGGAAGCCCTGGTGGGGTCACCATCAGACAGGTCTTGCGCTGCCGTTACGCGCCATACTGAGTTGCCAACGTCATCGGCTACCAGCAGACCACCACGCCCATCCAATGTCACTCCCACTGGCCGTCCGCGGGCGTTGCCGTTCGCGTCCACGAAGCCCGACAGCACGACCTGCATTGGGCCGGTCGGGCGTCCGTCGGTAAATGGTACAAAGACGACTTCATAGCCATTCAGTGGTCGTCGATTCCAGGAACCATGCAGGCCGACAAACGCGCCCTCACCAAAGTCGCCCACGTCACTGTGGTTGAAAGCCAGTCCCAACGGCGCCACATGCGCGCCGAGTGCGAAATCAGGTGAGACT
Source organism: Deltaproteobacteria bacterium (assembly GCA_024636215.1). The sequence goes on along the minus strand of JAGXHL010000090.1, from coordinate 2,146 downwards.
GCGAGAGCCACCAGCTCTGGTTGTTGGGGGCTTACCCGCTCATCGATGTGCTGGCCGTAGTAGCTGTAGGGCCAGCCGTAGAAAGCGTCCCGGCGGACCGAGGTCAGGTAATCGGGTACCAGATCGCTGCCGAGTTCGTCGCGTTCGTTGACAACAGCCCACAGCGTCCCCGTGTGCGGCTCCCAGTCCAGGCCCACCGGGTTGCGCAGGCCTGATGCGAAGACCCGCGTAGCGCCGGTGTCAACATCGACCTCTAGTATTGCGGCGCGCATGTGCTCGACATGCATGCCGTTCTCGGCGATGTTGCTGTTGGCTCCGACGCCCACATACAGGCGGGTACCATCGGTACTGGCGAGCAGACTCTTGGTCCAGTGGTGGTTCAACTCGTCGCCTTTGCCGGGCAGGTCAACAACCTTGGTGGGTGTGGCGGTTATGGTCGTCTCACCGCTCTGATAGGGCACTTTCAATAATGCATTGGCGTTGGCCACGTACAATGTGTCGCCGACCAGCGCCATGCCGAACGGCGAATGCAGGCCCTGGAGAAACACGCTGCTGAATTCGGCCTTGCCGTCGCCATCGCTATCGCGCAACAGGGTGATGCGGTTGGCGCTCGGCACCGCGGCACCGGTGCGTTTCTTGACCTGTTTCATCACCCAGCCCTTGATGCCATCGATTCCGCTTTTCCCTGGTGGCGCGTTGGTCTCGGCGACCAGCACGTCGCCATTTGGCAGGACGTACAGCCAGCGAGGGTGATCGAGACCCACGGCAAAGGCCGTCACCTCCATGTTTGCGGCTGGGGTCGGAGTGACGCCGTCTGACCACCCGACCGCTGGTGCGATCTCGACAGTGGGAATCAGCGGGGGGTTGGGTTGCGGCAATTGCGGATCAGCGCCGGTCCCGGCTTGCGCCGATAACCGTGCGTGCCCACCACAGGCTGACAAAAGGGCAAGCAGAGAAAGCAATGCTAATAAGAATGCCGTCGCTCTCAAGGTAACGCCTCCCTTCAGTGGTCATCGCTCTGCCTAAGCGAGATTGAGGGTCAATGTTGTAGGGAAACCCCAGTTGAATGAAATATAGCAACGCCCAGCGATTTAGCAAGTGAAGCGGAGGAGGTTCCAGATCGAAAACTTCACTCTGCCCATCCGGAGTTTCCGGATAGACACTATCTAAGCGCCTGAGCAACTGAACCACGGTCATTTGAGAGTTACCAGACATCACATTTTAAAATTTTTCACAAAAAGTTGACTAGTCACATCCAAGTAACCGATTATACTTGTCTTTCCTTATACATTTAAATAAATGTAAAACATACCGAAGAAACAAGGCGGACGAAGAGTTCTCTGCTGTACAGGCAAAAAAAGCAGAGAAACTACTTCTATTAAATCGTCAAAGAACGCTTAAAGTCATCCTTGGCCTGCGGGCGCTCTACTTCGCCCAGGTCGGCATTATCCGCCGGTTTAAAGGTAACGTCGACGTGAAGGACGAATCGGGTCAGGATTAGGTCTGGCCTGCGCTACGCGATCACAGGGAATTGATCGCATCCAGAGATAAAATAGAGGACTTTCATAGTTATGAATACTGATGTCGTACTGTTAATTGCCTATGTGATGATGGCGCTGTGCTTTTCGTTTCTCTGCTCGGTGGCAGAGGCTGTGTTGCTGAGCATCACGCCTTCTTATATCGAAGAACAGAAGGAGAAAAAGCCAAAGCTTGCAACGCTATTGAAGCGATTGAAACAAGACAATGTGGATCGCTCTCTTGCCGCTATTTTGACTTTGAACACCATCGCTCACACCGTCGGAGCGATTATGGCCGGGGCCAAAGCCACCGTCGTATTTGGAAGCACCTGGTTTGGCCTCTTCTCTGCGATCATGACGTTGCTGATCCTTTTTCTTTCCGAAATTGTTCCTAAAACCATAGGTGCTCTCTACTGGTCGAAGTTAACAGTACCAACGGCTTTTTTTGTGAACAGCCTGGTCGTGGCGCTTTATCCGATAGTCCGTATCTCGGAGTACCTGACGAAATTCATTTCTCACGGCAAAGACATCCACATCTTCAGTCGAACGGAGTTCTTTGCCATGGCAAGGATCGGTGAGCAAACCGGACATTTAAGTGATAATGAATCTCTCATTATTACCAACCTGTT
>JAGXHL010000011.1 GCA_024636215.1 Deltaproteobacteria bacterium | reverse complement strand
TTCGATCTGGAAACGAGCAATTTTTCGCAAGGTCAAGGAAATCAAGGATTTGAGCGGAGGCGTAGCACTTTACGCCGCACAATCAAATCCGCCGATTGACGCAGAGATTGCGGAAAAGGGCCGTTTCCGGACGAAAACTAATACCAGACCTCCTGCAGACAGAGACCTTGCGCCGGAGCTGTCGCGCCGCTGCTCAGCCCGTCCTCCCCCCCGAGGAGTTTTTCCATGTCACTGAGAGACCTCTTCCCCTGCCCGATCTCGGCAAGGGTACCGACCAGCATTCGAACCATGTTGCGTAAAAAACCGGAGCCCCGGAAATCAAGATAGATAAATTCATGCTCGGCCGTCACATCAACCTGGTAAATCTCTCGAACCGTCGATCTGGCAACACAACCCGTGGTTCTGAATGCCTGGAAATCATGTTCACCGACCAGAAGGTCCGCAGCCTCTTGCATCAAGGCCAGGTCCAGTTGGCAACGCAAATGCCATGACGTTCGACACGCGAGGGGAGAGCGCACCTCGGCATTGTAAACCGTATAACGATACCATTTCCCTTTGGAGGAATAACGAGCGTGAAAATCCTCAGGCATCTCCCTGGCGGCACGGATAACCACGTCATCAGGCAAGAAGGCATTCGCACCTTCTCGGAAGGCCGTGAGCGGCAAAGCACTCTCGGTATGAAAATGCACAGCCATATCCCGGGCATGCACACCTGCATCCGTCCGACTGGATGAATAAACACGGATGTCACAACCCGTAACCTGTTTCAGGGCGGACTCAACAACATGCTGGACGGTAGGACAGTCAGGCTGGATTTGCCAACCGAAATAGGCGGTGCCATCGTATTCCACGTTCAAAAGGATTGTACGCATCATCATCCCATCAAGCCATAAGAGAGCGTTACCAGAAAGACGATAACAAGGACCAGTTGATCCAAAAAAGCCATCGGCAAAAAAGCCGGCAAACGCTTTTGTCCTGTAACCGAGTCATCCTCTGCAGCCAAACAATATGCGATCTCGTCGCCACGATCAACCAGCCGAAAGATCAGGTTGTGCAAGCTCTTTCCCCAGGCATGAAACCGGTCTTGCTTAGTTTTAAGGCCGTACTTGTCTGAGGTCGCGTCTTCAGCTTTTCCGGAGACGCTGATTTCTGCATGCACAAGGGGAATAAAATCAATCGCCTGCGCCATAATCTTCTGCCACTCTTCAGTACGGCAACCAAGCAGAGCAAGGGGTTGGACCAGCCAGCCAAAGGCGAGCGACAGACTTGCCGTGCTTGTGGTAATGCCCAGAAGAGCAGAGGCGGTAACAGCCAGAAGTATTTGCAGGCAAACAAAAGTCCCTGTCAGAAGACCATCAAAAGAAAGCCAGCTTAACCCCCAGAGAGTTCGTCCCGGAGAGAAAAAGAGATGCATCAACAAGCTAAAGAGCAATAACCAGCGCAGCATCCGGAAAACCCGTAATATCTGCCTGGAGAATGGCCGGGCAGACCAGGCAGCAATGGCAAGGATTGAGGAAAGTGGCAGCAATTGCATCCAGGCAGAGGCCGAAAAAGAGAGCACAACCAGTATTAGACAGGAGAAGATCTTCAGGCGGGGGTCAGCCCTGTGCAGAAGTGTTTCGGCTTGTCGATATAAACCTGTTTCAGTTGAAGCAACCAATGCTTGAATCCGGGATAGCGGGACGAAAACTTCGGGGGGCCAAAACAGCCCCCCGAAATTCTGCCAAAGTCTCTCTTGGGAGACTTGAAGACAACTCAAAACTTCAGACCATTACGATTTATAGGCGCTCTTTAAGAATACGCAACATGCGTCGCAAAGGTTCGGCTGCACCCCAGAGAAGCTGATCACCACAAGTAAATGCCGAGATGTAGTGTGGTCCCATCTTCATCTTGCGAACCCGGCCGACAGGGATCTCAAGGGTACCGGACACGGCTGTAGGGGTCAGTTTACTCAGGGAATCCGCTTTGGTGTTGGGAACCAGCTTGACCCAGTCGTTATCATTGTCGATTAATGCTTCGATTTCAGCGATCGGCAGATCCTTGTTCAGGCGAATTGTCAGGGCCTGGCTGTGACAGCGCATGGCACCGATGCGAACACAGATGCCATCAACCGGAACCGGTTCGGCAAGCCCCAGGATCTTGTTGGTTTCTGCATAGCCCTTCCACTCTTCACGACTCTGGCCGTCTTCGACTTCACGATCGATCCAGGGCAGCAAGCTTCCTGCCAGGGGGTAGCCGAACTCTTTGGTCGGGAGGACATCTCCACGCAGGGATTCAGTGACTTTGCGGTCGATATCCAGAATGGCCGAAGAAGGGTCGCTCAAGAGCTCTGAAACCGAACCTTCCAGGCGTCCCATCTGGCTCAAAAGTTCACGCATGTTCGGTGCCCCGGCCCCGGAAGCGGCCTGGTAAGTCATGGAAGAGACCCACTCAACCAATCCGGCGCGGAACAGGCCGCCGAGCGCCATCAGCATCAGGCTGACGGTACAGTTTCCGCCGATGAAATCTTTAACACCACTGGCCAGAGCCTCATCGATGACATTACGGTTAACCGGATCGAGGATAATGACAGCATCGGACTCCATGCGCAAAGAGCTGGCGGCATCGATCCAGTAGCCGTCCCAACCTGTCTTGCGCAGTTGTGGATGAACAGACTTGGTATAATCACCACCCTGACAGGTGATGATGACATCCAGTTGACTCAGTTCCGCAAGGTCTTCGGCACTCTTGAGAGTGCCCGCACCCATAGGAGCGTCCTGACCTGCCTGAGAGGTTGAGAAAAAGACCGGCTCCATACCGGCCAGGTCGTTCTCTTCCTGCATCCGCTGCATAAGAACCGAGCCGACCATTCCACGCCAACCAACGATACCGACTTTCATCTTCTTTTCCTTTATTTGCTATTTGAGTTGTTAGCAGGCTAGTTTTTGATTTTCACGCCACGCGCCACGTGCCTGTCCTACAAATTGGCGACGATCGCATCGCCCATTTCCACGGTGTTGACCTTCTTCTCACCCCCAAGCCCCTGGAAGATATCACCCGTGCGATAGCCCTGGTTGAGAGTTTTCTCTACTGCGGCATCAACAGCGTCAGCGGCTTCGATCATGCCAAAAGAGTAGCGCAGCATCATAGATGCTGAGAGGATCTGGGCGATCGGATTGGCGATCCCCTGACCGGCAATATCAGGCGCGCTGCCTCCGGACGGTTCATACATACCGAAATGTCCTTCAGCCAGAGATGCCGAAGGCAACATGCCGAGAGAACCGGTTAACATGGCTGCTTCGTCGGAGATGATATCTCCAAACATGTTACCACAGAGCATGACATCAAACTGCTTCGGCCAACGGACCAACTGCATGGCTGCGTTATCGACGTACATATGAGAGAGCTCAACATCAGGATACTCCTTTGCAACTCTTTCCACAACTTCGCGCCAGAGAACAGAGGTCGAAAGGACGTTGGCTTTATCGATAGAGCAGACCTTGCGGCTGCGTTTACGGGCGGCCTGAAAGGCAACATGGCTGATGCGTGCAACCTCTGCATCAGAGTATTTCATTGTGTCAAAACCGGTACGTGCAGCCCCCTCACCTTCTATCCCCTTGGGCTCGGCAAAGTAGATCCCGCCTGTCAATTCACGGACAACAAGCAGGTCAAAACCGCCAGCGATGACGTCTTCTTTCAGGCTGGAAGCGCCGGTCAGTGCCGGGAAAATGATCGCCGGACGCAGATTGCAGAAAAGACCAAAGATTTTACGTAATGGCAGCAAAGCTCCACGTTCCGGTTGCTCATCGGGTGGCAGATTTTCCCATTTGGGTCCGCCAACCGAGCCGAACAGAATGGCATCCGAAGCCTTGCATACCTCAACAGTCTTTTCAGGCAGGGCTTTGCCATCCTCATCAATAGCAATACCGCCGACGTTGGCGAAAGTGCGTTCGAAAGAGACAGCGTACTTTGTTTCGACGACGTCCAGAACTTTCAACGCCTCTACCATTACTTCCGGGCCAATGCCATCGCCAGGCAGTACTGCAACCTTAAACGTTTTGTTCATTATATTGCTCTCCTTATATGGATATTCTCAAGTTATAGATATGGATACTCGCATGATATGGATGTGCTCATGGTCAGCCTGGAACTCTCAAATTTGCCGGATGCCACTATAAGAAGGGAACCCTCCTTTGTCAAATTCTTTCAAACGCGCGCAATATATCACTTTTACGCTGATTTACTGGTATCCTTAAGATATTTTTATAGCAGAGTTCCACTCGAAAAATTTATTCTAAGATATTATGCATAATTATATATAATTATGCCTTACTATGCTTTTTTATATATTTTTTATGCTTATATATTTATTGTTTTGCTTATCTCAGTTTAATTATGTTTATATATAATTCTATCGATGGCAAAATGTGAGCTTTTGGTTATAATCCAAGTTTAAGAGAGGGGCCTTCATGAAAAAGATCATCTTTCCAATCGGCATCTGCGTTGCGGGCGTGTTCATCGCCTCCTATTTCTTCGGGGTTGACATAGAAGAACTGACGGAAGGGTTCATTGAGTTCTTGATGGACCTGCTCGACGGCCCTGGTTAGAATCAAGGAGGAGATACGGCCTATCCCAGGGTCGGTTTGCGCAACCAGGGTCGGTTTGCTCAACCATGCATCAAAACAACCTGGCGAGGGCTTTTCATCACCTTCGCTTTTATAAAACGAAACGGGAGCGGTTGATGATCAACCACTCCCGTTTCCTTTATGACAGGAAAGCTCTGCAACTACAATCCGAGGTAAGCCGATTTCACCTGTTCATTATCCAACAGATTGGCCGCGGTATCAGTCAGAGTAATCCGACCGTTTTCCATGACGTAACCACGATGAGCCAATTTCAGGGCCTGGTTGGCGTTTTGCTCGACCAGGAAGATCGTAGTCTTCTGCTCCTGATTGATCTTCTTGATGATTTCGAAAATCTGCTTGATAATCAAGGGTGCCAGGCCCAGAGAAGGTTCGTCGAGCAAAAGCACTCGGGGACGAGCCATCAGTGCTCTGGAAATCGCCAGCATCTGCTGCTCGCCGCCGCTCAAGGTGCCACCCATCTGGGAACGCCGCTGGGCCAGGATCGGGAAGAGTTCAAGGACATAGTCGATATCTTTCTGGATATCGCTTTTATCCCGACGCAGAAACGTGCCCATCTCCAGATTTTCCAGAACCGACATGGTCGGGAAAATGCGCCGACCTTCGGGAACCTGAACAAGCCCCAGGGCCACAATCTTCTCCGTAGACATCTTGTGAATCGGTGTGCCCTTGAAGTAGATTTCACCATTGCGCGGCGGAGTCACCCCGCAGATCGTCATCAAAGTAGTGCTCTTGCCGGCGCCGTTGGCACCGATCAAAGTCACAATTTCACCCTCGTTAATATCAATGGAAACACCCTTAAGCGCCTGGATATTGCCATAATAGGTATCGACCCTGCGTAACTCAAGCATCGGCTTCCTCCCCGAGATACGCCTCGATGACTTTCGGGTTGTTGCGAATATCCATGGGTGACCCTTGGGCGATTTCCTTACCGTACTCCATAACGTAAATGCGATCAGAGATATTCATAACCAGTTTCATATCGTGTTCAATCAGAAGAATTGAAATTTTTTCCGTGTCGCGGATACGAACAATCAGTTCGTCGAGATCTTTTGTCTCCTGGGGATTCATGCCTGCAGCAGGTTCATCCAGCAACAAAAGAAAAGGATCGGTCGCCATGGCTCTGGCAATTTCAAGGCGGCGCTGGGCGCCATAAGGCAGGTTCTTGGCAAATTCATCGGCAACACCAAACAGCCCGACCTTTTTGAGAAGGTCATAACTTCGATCAATCGTTTCCTGCTCCTGACGCTTGGTCTTTTTGCCCCGTAAAACAGCACCGAGAATATTTGTTGTCGTTCGACAATGCCGGCCGATCATAACGTTTTCAAGCACTGTCATATTCTGAAACAGGCGAATATTCTGAAAGGTTCTCGCCATGCCGATTGTTGTAACCCGGTTAGACTTGAAACCGTTGATCTTCTGTGATTTCTTTTCAGGCGGATGAACCAGGACGTCACCATTGGACGGTTTGTAAATACCCGTCACACAATTGAAAAAGGTTGTCTTGCCGGCTCCGTTTGGACCGATCAGGGCGACAATCTCACCGGCACAGACTTCAAGAGAAACAGCATCGACAGCACGCAGGCCACCAAAGTCCATGGTCAGGTTTTTGACCTCAAGCAAGGGCTTAGTCGTTTCAGACATTGGCATCCTCCGTCGTCACTTTGCGTCCGGTATATTTCCGGCGCACGTTGGCAATCAGCCCTTCAGGACGGAAGATCATCATCAGCACCATCACCGCACCAAATATCAACATCCGGTATTCGGAGAAAGCTCTCAAATATTCAGGCGTAAGGACCAGCACCAAAGCCGCAATAATAACGCCGAGAATCGAGCCCATACCACCCATAACAACAATAGAAAGCACCAGGGCGGATTCCATGAAGGTGAAGCTGTTCGGATTGATGTAAGTATTACGCGCCGCAAAGATAACACCGACCAGACCGGCCCAGAAGGCACCAAAAGCATAGGCGCCCAACTTGGTCTTTGCCATATCGACGCCCATGGCGACACAGGCAATCTCGTCCTCACGCAGGGCCATCCAGGCGCGGCCTATGCGTGAATCCTTCAGACGGTTCGTGATAAAGATGGCGAAGATAACCATCAGGATCATCAGGTAGTAAGTATATGTGGTTGCAGCGGTGATGCTCATATCAGCACCGAAAAAGCCGGGACGCGGAATTCCGGCGATACCCTTGGCACCGTTAAAGACCTCTTCCCAGTTCTCGATAACGATCTTGGCAATTGAGCCAAAACCCAAGGTAACGATAGCCAGATAGTCCCCCCGCAGTCGCAAGATCGGGAAGCCGAGCGCAATTCCAAATAAGGCACCCATCAAGCCGCCGATCGGCAGGCAGGTCCAGAAGCCCAAGCCGTAAAAATTATTCAAAACGCCATAGGTGTAGGCGCCAACGGCGAAGAAAGCAACATAGCCAAGGTCGAGTAAACCGGCAAGACCAACCGTGATGTTAAGACCAAGACCAAGGACGACAAAAATCAGGGCCAGGACCATGATATTGGTCTGATAGATGTCGACAACCAGAGGGAAGATGATTGTAGCCAGAGCAATCACAGTCAGAACCGGCTTGTAAAGTTTAGGGTCCTCCATCAAGCGCGCCCTGAAGCCAGCCTTTATTGACTCATCTTCACCCTGTTCAGCCTCTTTGCTTTTGAGTTGCCGTCGCGTCATGGCCCAACGCCAAATTAAGGACAGGCCAAAAGCGCCAATCGCAACCCACAGCATGTTGAGCCAACGCCATTCAACGATACTCTTAAGGGTATTAACCTTGACCACCATCAATGGGAAGGTCAGAAACACAAACCATAGAGAGACCAGGACAGAGCGTTTAATATTATCAACCATTGTATTCACCAAACATTGTATTCACACCATCTTCAGCTTCAGGCTCAAACTTTCTGCTTGACAGCTTTGCCAAGCAGACCTGCGGGTCGCAAAATCAGAATCAACACCAGGACACCGAAAGCAAACACATCCTCATAGGCACTTGAGACATAGCCTGCAGCAAACGACTCGGCCAAACCCAGTACTAAAGCACCAAGAACCGCCCCCGGGATGTTGCCGATACCGCCTAAAACCGCTGCCGTAAAAGCTTTCACGCCAGCCATAAAGCCAATATAGAAATTAATCTGCCCGATGTATGAGCCAACCAGGACACCGCCGATGGCCGCCAGGACCGAGCCTATAACAAAAGTCATGGAGATGACATTATCGACGTTCACCCCGACCAGGCGTGCCATGGTCATATCTTGCTGTGTTGCCCGCATCGCTTTGCCGATTCGGGTGTATTTAATCAACACGGTCAGGCCAACCATGCTGACAGCACTTGTTACAAGGATGACCAGTTCCGCAGAACCCATGACATGCGCAATAGGTTCCATAAACGCAAAATCAGGAATAAGTGACGGAAAACGTAAAAAATCCGGTGTTTGTGCAAGGAGAACATAGTTCTGCAGGAACAGCGACATACCGATGGCGCTGATCAGAGGCGAAAGCCTGGGCGCATTTCGCAAAGGGCGATAGGCTATTTTTTCCAGGGTATAGCCGTAAGCCGCAGCGTAAACCGCCGCTATCAAGGCGGCCAGGATAAGAATGGAGACACCGGAAAAACCATAAATCGTCAGGACCCCGGAAACAATCAAGGCCACGAAGGCACCAATCATGTAAATTTCACCATGGGCAAAGTTGATCAATTGAATGATGCCGTAGACCATCGTGTAGCCCAGCGCGATCAGGGCATAGATACTGCCCCGAACCAGCCCGCTGCTGGCGAGCTCAAGAAAATATTGCATCGACCTTTTCCGCCATCCTTAAGGTTAAACTTGATCAACTTACAAATAAATGTTGTGCCGTACGACAAGTCCTTCAAAAAGCTCGTCTGGCAACGCGAATGCTCTTTCTAAGACAAAAAATGCCAAAAAATGCGGGGGGCAGGCTGCGCCTGTCCCCCCGTTTTTATCTTGGACCGTAAACCAACTACTTCAGCTCGACGAATTGACCGCCCTGAACCTGAAAGACCGAGAAGCCGACACCTTCAGCATCGCCTTTGGCGTCAAACTTGATATTGCCGACGGAGGTATCAACAAAGTTGTTCTTGAGAGCTTTTTCAAGACCGGCGTATTCCGTACCACCGGACGCTTCAATGGCCTTCAGGATAACCTGCATGGCAGCATAGCCCTGATCGAAGAAAGTACCGGGCTCTTTACCGTACTTGCTGGTGTAATCAGCTTTTGCCTGCTTGTTTTCTGCGAAAGCAGACACGTCCATAGGGCCTGTCGCGTAAACGCCTTCCGCATCCTCACCGGCGATTTCGAGGAAACCATCACCTTTAACACCGTCAGGGCCGATGAAAGGAATCTCCATACGCTTTTTGTTCATTTGAGAAACCAGCTTGGATGCTTCAGGATGGTAGCCGCCGAAGATCACTGCATCCGCACCCTCGCGACGAACTTTTTGAACAACGGCAGAGTAATCCATGGCACCGGGAGTGACCCCTTCAAAGAGGACAACCTCAGCCTTGCCGCCGGCTTCTATGAACTGCCTGGAGAAGTCGGCGAAACCTTTACCATAGTCACCTTTGTCATGGAGAATGGCAATTTTCTTGGCACCGAGCTTATCCGTTGCAAAATCTGCAGCAAGCTTGCCCTGATCATCATCAGGAGCAATAGTGCGGTAGAAGTTAGGATACTCACCACTTTGGGTCAGAGGTGGGGTGGTTGCCGAAGGAGATACGACAATGATGTTGGCTTCTTTATAGATACCGAGAGCAGCCTTGGTGGCACCGGAGCAGACATGGCCGACAACTACGTCAACACCCTCTGAAACCAGTTTGGTTGCTGCGTTGGTAGCAATCTCTGGCTTGCACTGGTCGTCCATTGGCAAAACTTCTACCTGCATGCCGAGAACACCGCCGGCAGCGTTAACCTCGGCCGCAACCATCTCGGCTGCTTCCTTGGTTGGAATACCGTAGGGGGCCAGATCGCCCGTATGAGGACCAGCGACACCGATCTTGATGGTGTCGGCAGCGAAACCTGTTGCGGGAACAACCATGCTCAACAGAGCAACCAGGACAAACTTCTTGAGTAAGGTCTTACACATAGTGCCTCCTTTGGAAAAATCAACATGTTGTTTAACCTGAAAACGCCAGACGTCAACGGGTTCAGATTCCAGACGAAATAAATAGTATTTTGTTATAAGTGATAGCCCCGCATGCGTCAAGATTTAATCGGAAGAGCGCAGGACAAAGAAATACCGGATACCCTCAGGTCGGATGGCAGGCAGAGGAAAAAGTTCCAAAAAGGTGACCTCAGTGGCTCCTGCCCACAGAGTACGCAGAAGACACCGCTACCGACAGGTCAACGGTAATCCTGTCGACTGTAAAGACGCAGATCCCGTTCACTAAGCAGTTCCGAGTGCAGACAACCGAGACGTTGGCAGATGCCGATGCACTGGGCAAAGTGAGCCTTGGGAGAGGTAAACAGCGCTACGAGGTGAGCTCCACAAGCGCATTGATTGTAGATTGGGAAAGCTTCGGAACAGGTCGGACAGCAGATCTCGACAACCTCGCCGAGCTTTCTTTCAAAATCGATGAAGCGTCTGTCCCGGTCGCCAAGAACCGGGCTGATGATGAGCAAACCTTCGCTCGATTTATTTTTCAACTTGAGAGAGAGGCCCGGATGACCTTTAAACTTTTCTGTGTCTGACAGAATAGAATGCCCATTGGAGCAGTAGCACTCTGTGATCACTTCAGCCGTCTGCGAATCCTGGACCGGGATCACCTCGCGTTTTTGTGATTGGTGTCCGCCCAGCAGTAACCAGTTTATCGACATTTGCGCCATCCATGTGATGTTTGCAAGGCAGGCCTACTCTAGCAGTCGAGGATATATCATTTTCTCTCACATGAGGAAAGTAGATTCACCGCACGTCCCTCGCCTCTTCGAGAGCCTCTGGTTATTCAAGAATAACCAACAAGTCTCCCTGGTCAACCTGATCACTTTCAGAAAATCTGACTTCGGCAACCACACCATCAACCTTGGCCTTGACATTGGTTTCCATCTTCATCGCTTCAGTGGTCAGCAAGGTTTCACCTGCGGAGACCTTTTCTCCGACCACAGCCATGGTTTTGAAGATTTTACCCGGCATAGGGGCGCCAACATGTTTGACATTGGCCGGATCAGCTTTTTCATGGCTGACGACATCAGTCTCAACCGAATGGTCCTTCACTTTCACTACGCGCGGCTCACCGTTGAGCTCAAAATAGATATTGCGTGTGCCATCTTCATGGACCCGGCCTATGGCATTCAGCTTGATGATCAGGGTCTTGCCCGCCTCGATGTCGATACTGACCTCATCACCGACATCCAGCCCATAGAAAAAGACCGGCGTCGGCAGGAAAGAGGTGTCGCTGTACTCCTGACGGAAACGGTCGTACTCTTCAAAAACCCCGGGATAGAGTACCGCCGAGAGGACGTCACGATCACTGACGTTATGTCCGAGTTTGGTCTGCAACGCCTCCTTCCTGGCGGCAAAATCGACCGGTTCGAGCAATTCACCGGGACGACAGGTCAAAGGCTGCTCTCCCTTGAGAATAATTTTCTGCAATTCCGGGGGGAAGCCGCCAACCGGCTGTCCGATCATACCTTTAAAAAAGTCTACAACACCTTGCGGGAAGGTCAGCTCTGCGCCCTTGGTAAAGACATCTTCCGGCTCAAGATTGTTCTGCACCAGGAACATCGCCATATCACCGACGATTTTGGACGATGGGGTCACCTTGATAACATCCCCGAAGAGGTCATTGACTTTGCGATACATCTCTTTGCACTCTTCCCAGCGGTGACCAAGACCGAGGCCTTCAACCTGCGGCTTGTAGTTGGAATACTGACCCCCGGGAATTTCGTGGTGATAGACCTGTGCGGTGCCGCTGCGCAGTTCAGATTCGAAGGGCGCGTAATAGGTACGGACCGTCTCCCAGTAGTTTGCCAGCTTCTGCATTTTACCCTGGTCGAGCTGCGGATCCCAGATGGTGCCTTCGAGAGTCGCGAGCAAAGCATTCATATTCGGCTGGGCCGTCAGTCCCGACACGGAAGAAAGCGCGACGTCAACGATATCAACACCGGCCTGAGCCGCCATCATCAGTGTGGACCCACCGTTGCTCGAGGTGTCATGGGTATGCAGATGAATCGGGATACCGACCTCGTTCTTGAGTGCCTTGACGAGTTTTTCTGCAGCAAACGGCTTGAGCAAGCCGGCCATATCTTTGATCGCCAGAATATGGGCGCCCATATTCTCCAGTTCCTTGCCAAGGTTGACGTAGTACTGCAGCGGATACTTGTCCCGTTTGGGATCCAGGATGTCACCGGTGTAGCACATAGCCGCTTCGCACACGGAATTGGTGCGTTCCCGTACGGCCTCCATGGCCACCTGCATACCCTTGGTCCAGTTCAGGGAATCAAAGATGCGGAAGACATCGATACCGCTTTCTGCCGCTTTGGCGGTGAACTCCTGAACCACGTTGTCCGGATAGTTGGTGTAGCCTACCGCGTTGGAGCCGCGCAGCAGCATCTGGAAGAGGATATTGGGCACCTTTTTGCGCAGGCGCTCAAGCCGCTCCCAGGGATCCTCAGTCAGGAAGCGCATGGACACGTCGTAGGTCGCCCCTCCCCACATTTCAAGAGAGAACAGGCCGCCCCCCAGGTGTGCCGTCGCTTCTGCAATCAGATCCAGGTCGTGGGTCCGGAAACGGGTTGCCATCAGGGATTGGTGCGCATCACGCCAGGTGGTATCGGTGATCATCAGCTGACGGTTCTTCAACGCCCATTTGGCCAGCCCCTCAGGACCCTTGTCGAGCAGGATATCGCGCGTCCCGCGCGGGTGTTGCTGGCCATATTCGACTTCAGGAATGACAGGCTCACGCAAATCAGAGAAGCTGAGGCGCTTTTCCGGCTTGATGCCCGGATAACCATTAACCGTGGTGTGACCAATGTAACTGAGGATCTTGTTGGCACGGTCTTTTTTAACCGGAAGCTGAAACACTTCCGGATGCTGATCCAGAAAGGAGGTATCACAGTTGCCTTTGAGGAAGGTCGGATGAGTAATGACCTTCTCCAGAAAGCCGATATTGGTTTTAACACCACGGATACGGAACTCCTGCAGGGCACGATGCATGGTTCTGGAGGCATCGGCAAAGGTCAGACCCCAGGTAGAGATCTTGACCAGCAGAGAATCATAATGGGGAGAGATGATCGCCCCGGCGTAGCCGGCCGCCGCATCGAGACGCACGCCAAAACCGGCTGCGGTACGATAGGCCTTGATGATACCAAAATCAGGAGCAAAATTATTGGTCGGGTCTTCAGTCGTGATCCGGCTCTGAATTGCGTAGCCGCGCAGCTCAATATCCTTCTGACTCTTGATGCCGAGCTCCGGATCCGAGAGTTTGTGGCCTTGTGCAATACGAATCTGCGCCTGCACAAGGTTGCGCATGGTGACCAACTCGGTAACCGTATGTTCAACCTGGATGCGAGGGTTCACTTCAATGAAATAGAAGTTGCCCTGTTTGTCCATGAGGAATTCAACCGTTCCGGCGTTGCGATAGCCTACATGGTTGGCCAGGGCCAGGGAGTAGTCGCAGACCTCTTTACGCTTCTTGTTGTTGAGATAGAGGGAAGGAGCAATCTCTATAACCTTCTGGTGTCGCCGCTGAATGGAGCAATCACGCTCGTAAAAATGCACGATATTGCCATAGTTGTCGCCGAGGATCTGAACTTCTACATGCTTTGGATTTTCGACAAATTTCTCCAGAAAAATCGTGGCGTCGCCAAACGCCGCTTTGGCTTCCGATGCCGCCGACTTGAGACCTTCCAGAAGTTCTTTCTGGTTCTGCGCAACACGCATACCGCGACCGCCGCCACCGGAACTCGCCTTGACGATGATCGGGTAGCCTGTTGCCTTGGCAAAGATCAAAGCTTCTTCTTCGCTGCGGATCGGCTCATCTGTACCAGGCACAACAGGGACACCCGCATCCACGGCAACCTTGCGACCGGAGATTTTATCGCCGACACGGCGCTGGATTTCCGGAGTAGGGCCAATAAAAACAATACCGGCACGCTCACAGGCTTCGGCGAACTCGGCATTCTCTGATAGAAAGCCATAGCCCGGGTGGATCGCATCAACATCCTTCTTCCGAGCCAGGTCGATAATTTCGTCAATACTCAGATAGGCGTCGATCGGCCCCTTGCCCTTGCCAATCTGGTAGGCCTCGTCAGCCTTGTAACGATGCAGAGACAGCTTGTCCTCTTCTGAATAGATTGCCACCGTACTGATACCAAGCTCCGTACATGCGCGGAAGATGCGGATAGCAATTTCGCCACGGTTTGCAGCCATAACCTTGCGGAATTTTTTAATAGGCATAGCAATCTTTCTCCTGAAGGGATTTCAGCACTGCCATTTATGTAAACTAAAAAAATACAGCCGTGCTAAATATTTAGTATGAATAAAATTTTTCAATGAATTTAAATACTTACACCACTCTCTGTGGGCGCAATCTAAGCAAAACGGACAGGCGCATGTCAAGCAAAAACCGTTCTATTTTCAACCCTCTGAAATAACTGATAAAAAATACCCTGATTCGAAAGGCACTTATTACGAGACCGCACACCAGAGGGGTTTCAAGTCACGAAAAGGCTAAAAAGGGTGAGTGAGTTACTGGCCCATCTCCACGTAAAACAGGCCATCATTAAGCAGGCCTTAAGGCTGTAAACGCGCTAAAATCTGTTCTCAATTTTCTGGATTTTTCGCATCGGCCTCTACTGTCGCGCAGCCATCTAGAATATTCTTGCAGACCCTTGATCTCCATGGTAGTTTGACGATAACGTCAATTTCATGACACCCTTTTACGAGTTCGGCGGAGGGCTGCGCTTGCAAAGATTATGAGCGATCCAGCAAAAATTCTCTTCATAGATGATGAAGCAGGCAGTCGCGAAAGTCTCACCCTGCTGCTCGAACGTGAGAGCTATCGAGTTGACGCAGTCGCTGCAGGCGAGGAGGCACTGAGCCTGCTTTCAGTAAAAAGTTATGACGTCATCATTACCGATCTTTTCCTGCCGGGCGTCAGCGGCATAGACATCCTCAAACAGGTCAAAGAACATGCCATTCCCAGCAACGTCATCCTGATCACCGGTCATGCGACAGCAGAAACCGCTGTTGAGGCCATGAAGGAAGGGGCTTTCGACTATATCACCAAGCCGCTCAACTTCGAAAAGCTTAAGGTCCTGATTGCCAAGGCCGTCAAACAGAGCAGGCTGGTTGCGGAGAACCGTTACCTGCGCCAGCAATTACGCGGTAAATACAAGTTTGAAAACATTATCGGTAACAGTCCGGCCATCCAACCGGTCTTTTCCCGCATGGAAAAAATTCTCCATACGGACTCCACAGTCCTGATCCTCGGTGAATCCGGGACCGGTAAAGAGCTGGTGGCTCGAGCCATTCACTTTAACGGTGCACGCAGAGAAAAGCCTTTTATCGACATCAACTGTGGTGCGATCCCGGCAGACTTGTTGGAGAGTGAACTCTTCGGCCATGTTCGCGGTTCGTTTACCGGAGCCATCGCTGACAAGCCCGGGAAATTCGAGGTCGCCAACAAAGGAACGATCTTTCTCGATGAGATTGGCACCATGCCCCTTCTCCTGCAGATGAAGCTGCTGAGGGTTCTTCAGGAGCAGGAGGTGGAGCGGGTTGGTTCTTCACGAAAAATTCAGCTGGACGTCCGCGTCATCTCGGCTACCAATTCAGATCTTGAGGAGCGGGTCAAGTGCGGTGCTTTTCGTGAAGACCTCTACTATCGCCTGAACGTCATTCCAATCCTCCTGCCGCCACTGCGGGATCGGCGTGAAGACATTCCACTACTGGCCAAGCATTTCCTGAGGAAAATATGTATTGACATGAACCGGCCGCAATTGGAGTTGACCCTTGAGGCCATTCGAGCTATGGAAAACTACGGATGGCCTGGAAATGTTCGCGAGATGGAGAATGTTATCGAACGCGCCATCGCCCTGACAGACAGTGATGTGCTTGGCCTCGATGATCTCCCTTCGAGAATCAGCGGCATTGCAGAGGGCAATGACAAGCTTCCAAGCTTTCATATCCCTGAGGAAGGGCTCGATCTTGCTGAAACGGTCGAACAGGTTGAGCGGACTTTGATCAAACAGGCCATGGAGAAATCAAAAAACATCAAAGCTCGAGCGGCCTCACTCCTGAATCTTAATCGCACGACCCTGGTCGAAAAAATCAAACGCTACGAACTGTAATCTCAGGGGGAGAGCTTTCATTCGACACAATGCAGGAATAGCTGCATAACAGCATTCCATTAAATTCATGCAAGGACTTCAACATGACACAGGAGGTTTCAGTGGCTACACAAATTTTCACCAATATTGCTTACGCCATCATTATTCTCGCAATTGGTTTATGGGGCGCCAAAACGGTTGCCCGCCTGATCATAGGCCTTATGGAACGCCGTGATGCCGACCTGGCATTGACCGGCTTTATCGGCAACCTGGTTAACGCAGCCGTGGTTACTTTTGCGGTGATTGCAGCCTTGAGCGAACTGGGAATTCAGACCACATCACTGGTTGCGGTCGTTGCGGCGGCCGGTCTGGCCATCGGTCTGGCTCTTAGAGATTCACTGGGAAACTTCGCCGCAGGGGTCATGATCCTGATTTTCAAGCAATTCAAAGCTGGAGACGTCATTGAAGCCGCCGGTGTTATCGGTGTGGTCGAAACGCTCAACGTTTTCTCCACCCGACTCAGATCAGGAGACAACAAGACCATCTACGTACCGAATGGCAAAGTGATTGGCGACAATATCATCAACTATTCGACCAAACCAACCCGACGCATCGACCTGGTTATTGGAGTCAGTTACGATGCGGATTTAAGTCATGTAAAAAAGGTTTTTGAAGACATCCTCGGCAAGGAAAGCAGGATCCTTGAAGATCCGGCCCCTACGATCGGTGTCCTGGAACTGGCCGACAACAGTGTCAACTTCGCAGTCCGCCCCTGGGTGAACGCAGCCGACTATTGGAGTGTTCATTTTGACCTGCATGCCGCGATAAAAACGCGCTTTGATGAAGAAGGTATCGGCATCCCCTATCCACAGCGCGACGTCCATCTCTACCAGAAAGAGCTTCCGTCCACGTAAGTCATTTGAGCTAAAAAAGATTTTTATAATGGCCTGGCAATCAAGTCAGGCCATTTCCAGATATGCCGGTGTAAAGTCCAGAGGACAAAAGAGGACAGCCTGCTAGCCAAAATTTTTCTTTTGCAGTAAGCTGAAAACACTGATCACAATCCATATACCAGGAGCACGCGCATGTCACGCACCCCAGCTATTGATCCCGACTGCTGCATCGGCTGTGAAGTCTGTACCCAGGTCTGTCCTGAAGTATTCCGCATGGAAGAGAGTCACAACGGCCACGCCCATGAGAAAGCCGTCGTTCACAACCCAACAGGCGCCCCGGAAGCAAAAATCGAGACGGCCATGGACAATTGCCCTTCAGCTTGTATTTACTGGATTTAAATCTTGTGGCGCGTAGCGAGGGACGCGTGGCGCGGGAACCACTTAAGTTTACTCCTTGTTTACGGCGTTAACCGCCTTCAAGTCGCATCTTCTTGTTTGGCGCAGGCACTTAAGATCTGAATATGCTTTCGCCCTCGCCACACGCCACGCGCCACGCGCCGCAGTCCTTCGAAAAAAACATCCTCCTGCTCAACATTTTTGCCGGTCTGAAGATGGCGCTGTTGCCCATGGCCATCATCACGCTCTTCTGGAAGGATCAGATCGGTTTAAGTCTTTCCGAGATTCTGCTGCTGCAGGCGCTATTCTCGCTGGCGACACTGCTCATGGAGTTCCCCTCCGGCTATCTGAGCGACCGTCTGGGGTACCGTTTTGCCCTCAACCTGGCTTGCTTGTTCGGCATAATCGGCTGGACAACCTACACCTTCGCCAGTTCTTTTGCCGGCGTTCTCGCGGCCGAAATATTGCTCGGCGTCTCCTATGCCTTTATCAGCGGAGCGGATAGCGCCCTGCTTTACGAGACCCTCCGACACGACGACAGGGAGGAGGAGTATGCGAAACATGACGGCCGCATGACAGCTTGGGCGCAGGCTGGAGAGGCCGCCGGAGCGATCGGTGCCGGGGCGATCTATGCCTGGTTCCCTCTCCTGCCCTTCCTGCTACAGATAGGGGTGTGGATTTCCGCCCTGTTTGTTTGCCGTCGCCTGAAGGAGATCCCCGCAGAGAAACGACAAACAAGCTCCCATTTGCGCGAAGCCCTGGCCATTGCCCGCAAAGCCTTTTTGCTCACACCGGGCCTGCGTTACAGCATTCTGCTCGCTGCGGTGCTGGGTTTGGCATCTTTTTATCCGGTCTGGCTGATTCAACCCTACATGCAATCCATCGATGTGCCCCTGGTCTGGTTTGGGCCGATCTGGGCGGTCGCCAACCTCTGCGTTTCATTCGGCTCTCTTTTCAGTCATCGCATCCAGTACCATCTTGGCGCTCGTGGCACACCCATCCTGCTTTTGATACTGATCGCCATCGGTTATACCGGCCTGGCCTACAACCAGCTTGTCTGGGGCTTTGCCTTTTACTTCCTGCTCACCATCATGCGTGGCATTCAAGGGCCCTTCCTTCGACTCGCCCTGCAAAAGCAGAGTGATCGTCATGAGCGTGCCAGCATTCTGTCCCTTAAATCATTAACCTTCCGTCTCGGCTTTGTTATCACCGCCCCCCTGGTCGGTGTGCTGGCAGATCGTTTTGGACTCAGTTTTTGCTTTACGATTCTGCTCGTCAGCCAGGTTATTCTGGTTGCCGTTCTTATCCGGCCATTCTTAAAGTACACAAAAACCGTTTGGGATGGCTGATTGGAAGAAGCGGAGGAACATGCAATTTGCTATACGTGACCTGATCGCGTGTATAATTGGAGAAAGCGAATAGGAAAAATCATGATTCGACCCTGCCTGACATTTCGATCCTTGCCAACTCTGTTACTCACTGGCTGTCTTTTGTTTCAGGGCTGTGCTTCAATTAAGAATACCGGGCCGAGTATTAAAACCGGTATGCATATCGATGCAGTGCTCGAATGTGCTATCGAATACCCGCTTTTATGGACCAAGGACCGTCGTCTCGCCTATGGCAGCAAAAATGGCGAGATCCTCTGGACGCCACCGCAAGCTGATGGCACTCTTTTGAGACTCATATCACAGCAGCATAAGACGATCGACCCGGAGCAACAAATCTCTGAGTTGTTGCATGCATTGACTGATCCTGAGGTTTCTCTCAGGGAAGAGGTTTCTTTGCCGGCCGGAGTCGCTGTTCATATCATCGCCGGCAGCACGGAAAAGCATATTGAAATCTATCAGATTGCCGGTAACACCCGTAACTACCTGCTGTCTCTGACAATGCTGAAAAAACACAGAGAAGGTTACTCGGAGATTATGGACATTGTTATTCATTCGTTCCGGATCCTGCAATAATCAAAGGAAAAATATCAGGAATAGAAATGCAACCATTTGTGCTGATAAATAAATATTACCGCGACAATCAAGTGGCAAAAAAAATCCTTCTGGCTCACAGCATCCAAGTTGCCCGGCTGGCCGTAAGCGTGGCGACCCAGGTTGAACGTACAGAGCCTGTCGACATTGAATTTGTCGAACAGGCCGCCTTGCTGCATGATATCGGCATGCTCTACACCAACACTCCCAAGTTGTCTTGTTTCGGCGACCAGCCCTATATCTGTCATGGAACTATCGGTGCTGAACTGCTGCGTGAAGAGGGGCTGCCGCGCCATGCACGGGTCTGTGAACGTCATATCGGAGTTGGCTTAAGTATGGAGGACATCAAGTCGCAGGAGCTGCCTTTGCCTCTTCGCGACATGAGTCCACAGGACCTTGAAGAAAAGATTATCGCCTATGCGGATCTCTTCTACTCCAAAACAGCGCCGAGTAAACGTACCCCAGAAAAGGTCCGATCCTCATTAGCCCGTTTTGACGACAGGAAGGTGGCTATTTTTGATCAATGGCACAAACAGTTCAACCCAGAATCCAGAATCCAGAATCCAGAATCCAGAATCCAGAAACCAGAAACCAGAAACCAGAAACCAGAAACCAGAAACCAGAAACCTGAAACCTGAAACCTGAAACCTGAACCCTGAACCCTGAACCCTGAACCCTGAACCCTGAATCCTTAACCAGATCTGACTCCATGGAACATTGGCTGCAAGAGACATTCAATTTGCTACCAGGCGGCGGTTTATTCGTCGCCGCAGTCTTTTTGATTGCCTTTTTTGAGGCACTTGTCGGCATCGGGCTGATTATGCCAGGCAGCGTGCTGACCGTCTTCAGCGGCTGGTTGTCATTCCAGGGCAAGGCTCCGATTGAGTCGGTCATGGCCGCAGCAGCCTGCGGGGCTCTGGCCGGAGATCTTCTCAGCTACTGGCTGGGCGCGCGCTTCGGCATACACCTCTGGGGTTGGCGGCTGCTGAAAAAACGCCGGCACCTGCTGAGGTTGACCGAAGTGTTTTTTATCGCGCATGGTGGCAAGAGCGTTTTCTTCGGCCGCTTTCTCGGCCCGATTCGCGGACTGGTTCCCTTCGTCGCCGGAGCCAGCCAGATGAGGCCCCTGTCTTTTACATTCTATACGGTGATCAGTGGCGTTCTCTGGGGCATCAGCTATCCGGGGCTCGGTTTTCTCGGCGGCACCAGCTGGCAGCACGCCGAAACCCTGGTCGGACGCCTTGGTCTGCTGATAGTTCTCGCCCTTGTCATCACCCTGTTGGCCACCTGGCTACGGTACAAGTTATTGCCCCGGCAGAAGCAGCAGAGCGTGAAGCGTGACGGGGAGAGTTCCTCCTAAAGCTGTTGGCCGCAGACATCCCTTGTTCAACCCATATTTTTCAGCTAAGCTGCCAACAAAAATCACCTGTTCAAGCTTTAAGGAACAACACTTATGGCCAACCTTCTGGATCACAGCAACTGGCTCGAATTCGAGAATAATCACGTCTGGCACCCCTACGCACCCCTTGAAGGAGCCATCTCCCCCTATCCTGTCAAGCATGCGCGCGGCGTCCGCTTAACCCTGGAAGATGGTCGTCAATTGATTGATGGCATGTCGTCCTGGTGGTCAGTCATTCATGGCTACAATCACCCGATCATTAATGCAGCAGCCAAAGCACAGCTGGATGAGATGTCACACGTTATGTTCGGCGGCTTGACCCATCGTCCGGCGGCTGAACTGGCTGCACGTCTGGTGAAGTTGACACCGCAGCCGCTGGAACGCGTATTCTTTTGCGATTCGGGGTCAGTCAGCGTCGAAGTCGCCATCAAGATGGCCATTCAGTACTGGCACGCGAAGGGTCAGCCCGACAAGCAACGCCTGCTGACTATCCGACGCGGCTACCACGGTGATACCTGCGGGGCCATGGCCGTCTGCGACCCTGATACAGGCATGCACCATCTCTTTACCAAGGCTTTACCGAAGCACCTCTTTGCAGCGGCACCCAAGGTTACAGAGGATGCAGACTGGAGCGATGACGACATTGCCGACTTCCGCAGCTTGATCAAAAAGCATCATCAGGAGATCGCCGCAGTCATCCTCGAACCGATTGTGCAAGGTGCCGGCGGCATGCGTTTTTATGCTCCGGAATACCTTCGCCAGGCGCGCGCCCTCTGCGACCGCTATGACGTTCTGCTGATCGCTGACGAAATCGCTACCGGCTTTGGTCGTACCGGCACCCTCTTTGCCTGCGAGCACGCAGGAATTGTTCCAGACATCATGTGTCTGGGCAAGGCCATAACCGGTGGATACATGTCTCTGGCCGCCACCCTGACGACCGCAGAGATCAGCCAGACCATCTCAAGTAATGCGCCAAACGCGTTTATGCATGGCCCGACCTTCATGGCCAACCCGCTGGCCTGTGCCATCGCCAATGCCAGTATTGACCTGTTGCTGGCCAGCCCATGGCAAGAGCAGATTGCCGGGATCAGCAAGGCCTGCATTGAACATTTACAGCCATGCCAGGATTGGCAAGGTGTGGCAGAAATCAGAGTTAAAGGTGGAATCGGGGTCATGGAACTGGAACAAGCCGTGGATATGCCTTCCATCACCAGGCGCTTTGTCGACAAAGGGGTCTGGATTCGTCCCTTTGGCAAGCTCGTTTACATCATGCCCCCTTATGTCATCAATGATGAAGAGCTTAACAGTTTACTGTCGGTCATGACTGAAGCTGTGGCAGAAGAACTTCAGGTATGAGTGGGGGCTGGGGGCTGGGGGCTGAGGGCTGAGGGCTGAGGGCTGAGGGC
>JAGXHL010000089.1 GCA_024636215.1 Deltaproteobacteria bacterium | reverse complement strand
TCCGGTCGCTCCAGTTCCCACGGGTTGCCCTCGCGCAGCCAGTGATCAGGTTCTTCGATCTGCCCGCCAGCGACGATGACCTGACGAAACATGCCGTATTCATAGCGCATGCCATAGCCGGTAACAGGCAACTGCAAGGTAGCGCAGCTGTCAAGAAAACATGCAGCCAGACGCCCCAGGCCGCCGTTGCCGAGTCCGGCATCGTTTTCGTGCTCGGCCAACTCCTCGAGTTCCATTCCCAGGCAGCGCACGGCCAACTCGGTCACCTCATCAAGACCGAGATTGAGGGCCGCGTTACCCAGGGTGCGCCCCATCAGAAACTCCAGAGAGAGATAATAGGCATGCCCGGCATCTGCTGCATAGTAGGCGTAGCGGGTCTTCTTCCAGCGCTCCATCAATCGGTCTCGCAGAGTCATAACCAGGGCTTTGTAAGCATAGTGAGCCAACCGTGAATACCGGTCACGGCCCAGTGTGTGAGAATAGTATTGGCGAAAGTCTTCTACCAGGCTGAACACATCAATACCGAGGGGAGGCAGATCGGTCAAACTCGCGTCGAATTTTTTTTGTAAAACCTTGGTGTCCATAAATTATTCCTGACATATAAATGCCGGCCACAGCCACGGCAAAATTGTCGCGACTTAATAATAAATTGCAACAATTCAGCCTCCTTACTCAACGGCACAGCATGTGGGCTGCAGCTGTTGCTTTAAGGGAAGTTAAGTGACAACGTTGGACGCAGGCAATGGCTGCAGTCCACATGCACTCGTTGTGTGCTGAATCGTTACAATAAATTTACCTTAAACTGTGCGTTCTGTCTTTTCGAAATTTTCTTTCTTGGTCATCTACAAAACTCCAGTGGCAGCTATATGGGAGAACTCAAGTCGCAAAAAACAATTCAACGATTCAACGATTCAACGATTCAACCGATCCTATCAAAATTGATTGCCTCGGGACACCTACTGTTGGCAGCGGCCAATGCCTTTTGCTTTTCTGCTTCTCATGGCCGGGTTGCGACAAAGATCGCTCTTAGTGGGGCAGGGTAGCCTTCAATTGTTTTGTTCAGATCTTCTGGGTCAAGATAGTCTGCTAGCGACTCATAGCTCATCCAGTCAGTCCGGCGCTGTTCTTCCAGACTGGTGTGATTGGTGTTGACGCAAACGATATTTATAAATCCACAACGACGCAACCATAACATCATGGCAGGAACCGAGGGGAGGAACCAGATATTGCGCATCTTTGCATAACGCTCTTCCGGCATCAGCACCGTACTTTTGTCTCCCTCCACGATCATCGTCTCCAGGATCAGCTCTCCACCGGCGCGCAAGCAACCGCGCAGTTCAAGAAGATGATCCAGCGGCGAACGCCGATGATACAGTACCCCCATAGAAAAGACACTGTCAAAACAGGCCAAATCAGCAGGGACGTCTTCAATGCCCAAAGGCAATACGTAATGGCGCTTATCAGTAGCATAGCGTTGTATTACCAGAAATTGCATTACTGAAATCAGGGTTGGATCGATACCCAGTACGAACTCCGCACCTTCGCCGAGCATGCGCCAGCCGTGATAGCCATTGCCGCAACCGATATCAAGAACCTTTCTGCCCGTCAGGGGTTGGATGTGTGACAAGAGCCGATCCCATTTCCAGTCCGAGCGCCACTCTGTATCGATGTCAACCCCGAACAGGTTGTAAGGCCCTTTCCGCCACGGATGAAAGGCTTTAAGGTGTTCTGTAAATAACTCAACTCTGATATCGCCAAGATCCTCGGGACAGCCGATTTGAACCTTTGCTTTAAAGTCAATATGTGAGGGCACTAATTGAGGCAAAGCGTTCAGGGCTCTTTGCCAGTCAGCCATTTTGCCATGATTCTCCAATGCCAGTTTTGCAGGAAGAATTTGCTTTAATTGCTGTGCCCAGAGGTCGAGACCCATGACATCCAGCTGTTGATATAGCGATTGATACATCCTCATTTTATAGCGACCAGGGATACAAAGTTAAAGCATTGGAACCAGATATCACTAAAATTAAATCCAGCGTCTTTCAGACGTTGTTGATGACAATTCAGGGTTTCCGGGATCAGCACGCGCTCCAGTGCCGCACGTTTTTGACTGATTTCCAGGTCGCTATAGCCATTGGCGCGCTTGAAATCATGATGTGCTTCCATATGAAATCGTTGTCTATCCTGCCTGTCAAAGGCCAGTTTTTCAGACAATATCAAAAGGCCCCCCGGTTTTAAACCCTGGTAAATGCGTGTCACCAGTGCTAAACGCTCTGCTGGAGGGATGAATTGCAAAGTAAAATTCAGAACGACTATCGAAGCGTTTTCAATCGCAACATCCTGAATGCCGGCACATATCATGTTTACCGGAACGCTTGAAGAAGCGTCAGAGTCGAGAAGTTGCCGGCCACGTTCAATCATTGCCCGAGAATTATCCACGGCAATAATGTCACAATCGGGCTGATGAATGCGTTGCCGCATGGCGAAACTGACTGCACCTAACGAACAGCCCAAATCATAACAATGACTATTGGCTTGAGCATATCGTGCTGTCAGGGTGCCGATCATGGAAATCAGCGTCGCGTAGCCGGGCACCGAGCGTTGAATCATGTCTGGAAAGACCTCGGCCACCCGCTCGTCAAAATGAAAATCGATGATTTCGTTTAATGGCGCGGCATAAATAACATCTTGTCTCTTTTCCACAGCGTGTTTACCTTTTTCAGGATGTTGATTGCGCAACGAAAGCATTGGTTCTCTGGAGAAACCCGTCACAGTAAGGTGGATTGTCCGTCTGCGTGGCAGGCTTGTCAATAGGCTCCTGGTAACAGCCTGGTTGATATCCTGATCCCCCGCGTCGGACGGCTGGTGAATAAGGTTGCCAGTGCATTGACCCGGAAGGTTATATCTGAAGTTATCGTAATAAACCAGTTTGCTTGAAATGAGATGTCTGTTTTTCGCCAGATCAGCTATTCTGCAACCGTGGATGCCGGCCGAGCTGCCACTGGAAGAGTGTCCGCCGATCCGTAATGAGTTGCTGCTGTCCGAACGCAAAGCTCCCGACATTATCTGGCGTTAGAGTAACGATTGAATTGATTTGACTCTTAAGAGTGGCCAATTGTCGTTTTTGTACTATTTTTATAGAAGGCCAGTATCAATCAAGACCGTTTGCACAAACAAGCAGGAGGTCACTATGTCGGAAGAAAACAGTCCTTTATTCCGTCCGTTCACTTTAGGGGAGCTCTCTCTGCCCAATCGAGTGCTGATGGCCCCGCTGACACGGTCTCGTTCCAAGCATCCAGGTGACATCCCATGGGAACTCAACGCAACCTATTATGCACAACGTGCCGGAGCAGGCTTGATCATAGCCGAAGCGACACAAGTCTCCCCGCAAGGTAAGGGCTATGCTTTTACGCCGGGAATCCACTCCGATCAACAGGTCGAGGGTTGGCGTAAGGTAACTCGGGCAGTACATGATGCCGGAGGACGGATTTTCCTTCAGCTATGGCACGTAGGCAGGATTTCACACCCCGAGCTGCAGCCTGGCGGCGGGAAACCCGTTGCCCCGTCGGCAATCAAACCAGAAGGCGCCCAGACATACATTGACGAAAAATCGGGCCTGGTCGACGTGCTTGAACCACGAGCTCTCACTGCAGACGAGATACCGGAGATAGTCGAACAATTTTGGCGTGGAGCGCAGAATGCCAAGCAGGCGGGTTTCGACGGGGTTGAGATCCACGCTGCCAATGGCTACCTGATCGATCAATTCATCCGCAGCCATTCGAATCGTCGCAAGGATGAGTATGGCGGCTCTGTCGAGAACCGTTTGCGGTTTGCCATGATGGTCGTTGATGCCGTCGTCGAGGTCTGGGGAGGACAGCGAACAGGCATCCGGGTTTCTCCAACAAGCACGTTTAACGATATGCATGACGATGATCCGGTGGCAACGTATGGAGCTTTTGCGAAAAAACTGAATGACTCAGGAATTGCTTTCATTGAAGTCGTTGAAGATTCCTTTCAGGGCAATGAAGTGGATGGCCGCCCGGAATCGGTCATTCAAGAAATTCGCAAATATTTCAAGGGCGCTTATATTGCGAATGGCAACTATTCTGCGGAAGGGGCCGGCAAGCGGATTGATGCCGGGTTGTGCGATCTTGTCACCTTCGGACGCCTGTTTATCTCCAATCCCGATCTGCCGGAACGTTTCCGTATCGGGGCTTTGCTAAACGAATATGATGAAGATACTTTTTATGGCGGAGATGAACGTGGTTACACCGATTATCCTGCACTTGGTTAATGGGTCGCAAATATTTGCCAATAGAGGACTTTCAAAGATATGCATACTGATGTCGTACAGTTAATTGCCTATGTGATGATGGCTTTGTTCTTTTCGTTTCTCTGCTCGGTGGCAGAGGCTGTGCTGCTGAGCATTACGCCTTCTTATATTGAGGAACAAAAGGACAAAAAACCTCGTCTTGCAGCGCTATTGAAGCGCTTGAAACAAGACAATGTGGATCGCTCTCTTGCCGCTATTTTGACTCTGAACACCATCGCTCACACAGTTGGAGCGATCATGGCCGGGGCCAAAGCCACCGTCGTATTTGGAAGCACCTGGTTCGGCCTCTTCTCTGCAATCATGACGCTGCTGATCCTTTTTCTTTCCGAAATTGTTCCTAAAACCATAGGTGCTCTCTACTGGTCGAAGTTAACAGTACCTACGGCTTTTTTTGTAAACAGCCTGGTCATGGCACTTTACCCGATCGTCCGCATCTCCGAGTACCTGACGAAATTCATTTCTCACGGCAAAGACATCCACATTTTCAGTCGAACGGAGTTCTTTGCCATGGCAAGGATCGGTGAGCAAACCGGACATTTAAGTGATAATGAATCTCTCATTATTACCAACCTGTTACAGTTCGGATCGCTGAGAGTGGCGGAGGTCATGGTTCCACGCCCCCGGGTTGTACCTCTGGATCTGGAGCAGAGCCGCGAACAGATCCTGAATATCGTTATGGAGAGCCAGTATTCGCGTTTTCCGGTTTGTCGGGGCGAGATCGATAATGTGATTGGTTACATTCATGGCAAGGATCTGCTCCGCCAGGCGATAAAGACCCCGGAATTCGATCTTGAAAGCCTTCTGCGGGCCCCTTTATTTGTTCCTGAATCGAAAAAGGTCAATGAACTTCTACAAGAGATGCAGCTCGGCCACATCCATATGGCAATGGTCGTGGACGAGTACGGCGGCTTGAGCGGGGTAGTGACCACCGAGGACCTGTTGGAAGAACTGGTCGGAGAAATGGAAGATGAACATGACCTGGGTGAGCCGAAGAGAATCCAGCGTCTTCAGGATGGTGGTTATCTGGTCGACGGCCTGCTTCCCATCAACGACCTGGCTAGCCTTCTGAATCTCAGTTTTCCCGAGGTGCGCCCTTATGAAACCCTCGCCGGACTGATCCTTTTTGAATTGAACCATCTGCCGGTGAAAGGCGAGCGGATTCAGTGGGGGGATTTCCTGATGACCTGTGACAAAGTCACGCAGACGGCAATTCGCAGGGTGAAAATTGAACCGGTGGACCGGGGGGATAAGTCGAAGGAAGAAGGATAATCTTTCACGCTATCACCTATCTCGCTGCCATCCGGAGTTTCCGGATGGATACTCATTGCGCAGATTTTCTGCGAAGAAGAATGTAAAGAGTGCGGCAGCACCCATATTGCTAAAGGAACTGAGGACCATGTCTGACGAGACGAACAGGCCGAACAAAGAGCAGGCCAAACTGGAGCAACGCTCTTTTCTCATGCTGCTTGTAATTGTGACTTTGTTATTTCTTTTTCTGCTCAAGCCTTTTTGGGGGGCGATTTTCTGGGCGTGCATCATCGGCCTGCTTTTTTATCCCCTGAATCGCCGCTTTTTAGAGTCCTGGGGGCAGCGACCCAGTCTGGCAGCGTTGGCCACATTGGTGGTTTGCGTGGTCATCTGCATTGTTCCAGCGATGTTTGTCCTTGGCTCGTTTTTTCAGGAGGGCGCCGGACTGTACCAGCGACTACAGAGCGGCGACCTCGATCTTGGGAATCGTATTGAACGCATACGCGAGGCATTTCCCGCGGCGCAGCTACTTCTGGAGCGTTTAAATCTAGACCTGAACAACGTCAAGGAACAACTCTCCGGCGCGGCCCTTACGGCCAGCGGTTTCATTGCGCAGAACGCCGTGCAGTTCGGCCAGGGCCTTCTGCAGTACTTCGTCAGTCTCGGCCTGATGCTCTATGTGGCGTTTTTCATGCTGCGCGATGGGGACCGGCTGGTGGCCCTGTTGGTTCGCGCCCTGCCGCTGGGTGACGAACGGGAACACTTGCTGTTCGTCAAGTTCGCCGAAGTGACCCGCGCAACGATCAAAGGCAACCTGGTGGTCGCGGTCGTTCAGGGGACCTTGGGTGGCATCATCTTCTGGGCCCTCGGCATCCCCGGAGCGTTCTTATGGGGGGTGGTGATGACCTTGCTTTCGCTGGTCCCCGTGGTCGGAGCCGGCTTGATCTGGGTACCGGTTGCGATTTACCTGTTTGCCATCGGCGAATGGGGGCAGGGACTGATTCTGGTAGGGTTTGGCGCAGGTGTCATCGGACTGGTCGATAATATTCTGCGTCCGATTCTCGTGGGGCGCGACACCAAGCTACCCGACTATATCGTGTTGCTCTCGACACTCGGCGGCTTTGTGCTGTTCGGCATGAACGGGTTCGTGGTCGGCCCGTTGATCGCGGCTCTATTCGTGGCCTTCTGGGGAATTTTCATGCGGGACTTTAATGCGCCGCAAACGGCTATACCCAAGAATGATGCCGCTGCTGACGGGCAGCGTTCCAACAATAAGTGAATCCCTATGCCGCAATAGACGTCTGTGCATGTGTTATTCGGAGTTTTCCGGATGGGCGCTAAGTTTTAAATATCCAAATTTCTTTAACAGAGAGTGGAGGAACAAGATGCCTCATGTCGTTTTGGAAAATATCACTTCAGCAAAAGTGGCTTTTGACAGCGTTGTTCCGTTCACAACCAGGATAGAAGGGGGGGTGCTGAAAGTGACCGACAAGTACCTCAATGCAGCACAGAACAAGGCCCTCGTCGAATCCCTGGCCGTTGAAAACAACACCAATCAAAGCTTCTTCGTCGAGTTGTCGCAGAAACAAACCAGCTTGACGGTCAGGTTGCTGCCGCTCACGGATCCTGATAAAACCCCGGGCGTGAAAACGATCATGGCCATGCTGGCCAAGCAGATCAAAGATTCCAATCCAAGCGTCAGCTATGGGAAAAGCAACTTGCAGGATTTTCTGCTGTAACAGGGCCGCCGGTATCAGGGACATGAGGACAATAAGGCCGGACCAGGCTAACCAGGAGCGTTGCTGACATGACGACAGATTTTCCCGCGGCTTTTTATACTCCACTTGGTGATGATCACTACCAGCCGACCGAAGCGACCGCCGGGCCGTGGTCTGCGGAGTTGCAGCATGGCAGCCCGCCTTGCGCTTTGCTGGTCCATGTCATGCGCCGCCATTCTGCCAATCGTGCTCTGCTGCTCTCCAGGGTCACCGTTGAAATACTCGGGCCGATTTCGATGGCACCTTGCCGAATCAAGGTTGAAAGAGTCCGCCCCGGCAAACAGATCGAGCTGCTGCGCGGGTCTTACTACTGTGGCGACAAGCTGGTCCTGCTAGCGAATGCCTGGAACCTGCTGCCGGAAGAGGGCATCACGGCCGGGGAGGTGGTAACCTATCCCTTTGCTCTGCCGGCGCTGCCGCCAGCCGCTGTTGGCGTGCCACTTTCTTTTGAGAGTCCGTACGATTTCAAATATGGCCAGGCACTCTACTGGCACTTTACCGAAGGGGCATGTCACGAAAAGGGCCCGGCGACCGCCTGGTTCCGCAAAAGAATCGATTTAATCGCAGGCGAACCCGACGACGAGCTTGATCTACTCTTCTCAGCGGTCGATTCCGCCAACGGCATTAGCGCCGAACTCGACCCGGCAAAGTGGTCGTTTGTTCCGGTGGATATGACTGTGAATCTCTTTCGGCACCCGGTAGGCGAGTGGCTGGGGATGTCAACACGCATGATTATTCACGACAACGGCATCGGTCAAACCCAGACCACGCTGTTTGATCAGCATGGCAGTATGGGCGCCGGGCTGCAGACGCTTTTTATCAGGCCGATTCCATAAATCGGGGGATATAGCACTCGCAAAACTCATGGGATGGCGACGCCATCAATATTGGGTTATAGTTAGACTCAAGACGCCATCACGGCCCTGTAATGAATCCCAACAGAAAACTTTCCCCCATAGGTGCGCACAATGCAACTGAGAGAATATTTTGAAAGCAAAAAAGGCGTCGGCGTGATGTCCACGGCCGACCTGCAAGGCAGGGTTAATGCAGCGATTTATGCGCGTCCCCATGTCATGGACGATGGAACGATCGCCTTCATCATGCGTGATCGCCTGACTCACCGTAATGTCGCGCAAAATCCGTACGCGAGTTATCTGTTCATCGAAAAGGCCGTTGGCTACAAAGGGGCGCGGCTTTCCCTGAAAAAAGTCAGAGAGGATGACGATGCCGAGTTGCTCAAGAAGATGACCCGGCGCAGTCTTACCCCGGAAGAAAATGCTGCCAAAGGGCCAAGGTTTATCGTCTTTTTCAAAATAGAAAAGGCTCTGAAGCTGATCGGTGCTGAAAGCCTGGACATCGATCTTGGCTGAATTGGCAGTGGCCAGCCGGGTCTGCACAGCCTCGCCATGCCCTGGTCAGGAGATTTGTCCTTTTCGAGTTGGGGTCCGACTCCGACTCACTATTATGCGTGGTAGTGCTTGCGGTTGCGGATGATGGAGTCACTGCAGTAGATGACCACGCCACACCAGATCAGGGCAAACGTGATCAGGCTGTGCCAGTCAAAAACCTCCTCATAAACAAAAACCCCCAGAACAAAAGCGATGCTCGGCGCGATATACTGCAGAATGCCGATGGTTGAGAGGTTGAGTTTTCTGGCTGCGGCGGCAAACCAGAGCAGCGGCAGGCTGGTGGCGGCCCCCCCGCCGATCAGCCAGAGGGAGGTTCCCAGGTTATGAAGGAAAAGGCTTTCGATCACGGACAGACGGTAGAGGATGTATGCCAGGGCCGGGACCAAAAGGACGACCGTTTCAATCAGCAGTCCCGGAATCGGCGCGACCTGGATTTTTTTGCGTGCATACCCGTAAAACGCAAAGCTGAGAGCGAGGGTCAATGCGAACAGTGGCAGATCTCCGTAGGCGGCCAGTGAATAGGCCACACCGGCGAGGGCGCAAACAACGGCGAGCATTTGCAGGCGGTTGAATCGTTCCCCGAGCAGCAGATAGCCGATCAGGACATTGACCATCGGGTTGATGTAGTAGCCCAGGCTGGTTTCCACGATATGCCCGGTATTCACCGCCCAGATGTAGATGAACCAGTTGAAGCCGATCAGCAAACCGCTGAGGGACAGCTTCTTCAGGATGGACGATGTGCCGAGAGCGTCTTTAACTTCCGGCCATCTTTTCTGAAATGTGATGATCAAGGCGAGGAAAACGCAGGACCAGACAATCCGATGACTGAGAATTTCCAGGTGAGCAACCGCCTGAAGCTGTTTCCAGTAGGCGGGCAGAAAGCCCCAGGCGACAAAGGCGGCTGAAGCGAACAGAACGCCTGATAGCTGCGGGTTCATAAGTCATCCATCAAGAGAGAGGAGTCAGCCCTTTCCCGGGTCGGACCCACACAACTGATTGTATCTTTCGCTCTAACTCAACGAATCTCCCGCGTTTACCTGTTCTTCTCTGGGCCTTTTGCTTCGATGGCCCGGTTTGGCCAGGATCTCCAGATAGAAAGATTCGAGCTTTTCAGATTCTGCCCGGGAAATAGACTCATTGATGGCCGAAACATGAATAACTTCACTGCTCTCTTCATCAGCACCGAACCGGCAGTCAAAATCCCAAAAATCTACATTGGCAGGAAGTTCCTTTCTCCGTTCTCTTTTCAGATACTTTTTCACTTCGTATTTTATGGCTTCAACAAGCCTTGGACCTTTGATCTTTGGATGGGTCAGTTTGAAATTTTTTCTCATTGTAATTCCAGTCAATGCCTCAGGGTTAATAAAACAATCTTCAATAAATCTCATGGTATCATGAATCCCGATCACACTTTACCAGGTTTTTCCGACCGACGATGCCTCCCGGGATCTGCAAGAGTTGGACGACGCGCCGAAAAAAGCGGATTACGTTCTCGATCAAATGCCGGGGGACACTCAAAATAGAGTGTCCCTTGTCTTCGCTTGAGATGTTTGCTGCGGGATTGTTTATTCGAGCCAATCACAGGCAGGCGGCCGATTAGCGTTCGATCTTTATGCGCGAAAATCAATAATGATAACGAGCCTGAGCAATATAGACGGAGGGCATTCCTGAAATTCCTGAAGTTAAATAAATAGTCGATGTGGCAGGCATGGTCCTGAATCAGTGCTTAAATAAACGTTGCTTTGATCGGGGATTTGCTTAGCTCTTATGCTAAGGTTCCACTATATGCGGACGTCTCTCTACAGCTACCCTTGATCCTGAGACGACTTTATTAAAGGAGGTTTTTATGCCCAATGTCATCGTTCAGGTCAATGATTTGATGCAGACAAATTACAAATATGAACTCATCGAACCGGTCGGGCAGAATTACCATCCAGAATTTCGTCCCGAGTTGAAACCTGAAGAGATGCTTGAGTTGGGTGTGTTCGGTGGTAAATACATGACAGATTGCAAGGATGAATTCCCCGCCGAATGGTTCAAATATGTAAAGCTATGTTCCGAGCGGCATGATCCGGTTCTGAATTATTTTGGAGTGAATGCGTCACAACCCTTATCTGTGTGGCAAAAGAAAGGGTGGATCTATGAGGAAGATCCACGTGGATGGTTCCAGTGGTATTGCCGATATTACATGGGGCGACGCTGTAGAGATGATGAACGTCAGATCAAGAGATGGAAAGGGATGCGCAGGCACATCACCCAGATCAAAAGAAACTGCTTCGAGGCAGACTTGAATTGTCGTCGCAAACAGAGACAGGCCATTCTTCACTGGGCATATGACTCGCGAAAGTATTAAGCTTGGCAACACTGGTTTGACTTTCAATAAGAGTGGCCGGTGCAGTATGAGCGGGCCAAGGTTTGAAAGGGGAGGTGCTTCGGGGTCGGACCGAAAGTGGCACCACTCATAGGGGTGCGGGGTCAGGGAAATGTCAACTGTTCAAGGCGGGTGAGACGCAATACTTTGTCATCTTCGGCCAACGACTTTGGCAAGATCACGGTTACCCCATATCCTTCTTCCAGCAAATCAAAGGCGGGCGAAGAAAGCAAGTCATCATTCCCGGCGATTTTCCCGGTTTTCGCATGGAGAAACTCGAGGATATCCGCGATATGCGCCATCCCAATCGTGAAGATCGCATGTTTGTTTTCGACATCCCCTCTTTGGAATACGCTTTCAACCGCAAAGGGGATGTTCTGGAGCATAATCGCCGTGCGTTTTCTCTGGTAGTCGCTCAATTCCTCAAAAAACGCACGGTTCAAGTCTTCGTTTCGATTTCCGAGTTTTCGCATCAGGTGGGACACCGTCTGGTACAGCTCTTCATCTTCCACCTGGCCCAAACGCATGGGATATTGGGCCGATAACAAAATGTCGGCACTGACAAATCGTCTGGTATCCTGTAGCAGGCTCCTTAAGCGTTCACTGTCAAGGCTGTTCGAAGTATAATTTGCGAATGGCCGACCTTGCGCATCGTTTTGAACGATACCTTTCTGGAAAAATCCCTCCGGCAGCAATATTTCCACCTTTTTCTGGCGTATAAGCCATTCGCCGATCCGATAGATTTCCATCTGGGTTTGCACCGTATGCTGGTCGTTCTTTCCATTCACTCCGCTGCGATGGGACTGTCCGATAATGAAGATCTGGTTTGTTGCGTCTTGATTTTTCTGATAAACGACACGGCCGTACTCGTTCGGAAACCCTTGGTCATTCGCGGAGTGCGGGGCGGAATCCAAACAAAAAGCCGGGCTGACGCTGGCGATCAAAAAGCTGAGAGCAAGCAGAACCTTCAGGAGGATGCATTCGGGAGCAGAACGGGGATTCATAATAGCAACACCTTTGATTGACCCAAAAAATCAAGGTATTGCTAAAGTAAAGAAATCTGGCAGTCCCGCTGTCGTGGGGAGAAATCCCTGTAGACCGGTGACTTTGCGCCTCCAACTTTCGGTGGATTTGCCTTTAGCAGACTTTTCGGGCTATGAATTAGATTATTTCAGACTAAGTTCCTGACATTTAAGTTTTTGTTTTTGCGACGTTATTTTCTAATCGTGATCTTAAGCGGATTACCTGGATCATGTCAATAGTAACGAGTCTACTATTTAGGGCAAATTCCTGGGTCTGGGCGTAGCATACACGGCAGGTGGTCGAATCCTTCAATGCATGGGATGGCAATAGCCATCTCATGCATGCCGAGGAAAACGGCTATTGGTACCTTGATACGGCCGCCGCATAAGACGGCTTTGTCGCATATGACGACTACTCGTAACAGATTTTTCTCCCACCTGTCAGTTGAATTCCAACTTACAAAATAATATCAGTATGTTGCATGAGTATGACCTGCCGTTTTTTTCTGGCGTGCTTATTGCGTTTTATCTATCACAACTGATTCCGTTGCTAGTTAGTTTTCGTCCGGAAACGGCCCTTTTCCGCAATCTCTGCGTCAATCAGCGGATTTCCTTGACCTTGCGAAAAATTGCTCGTTTCCAAATCGAAAACTGTATCTATGTTGCCCGGAGTTTCCGGATGGACACTAGTTACGTGCAGTAAATTTTAGAATAGGAAACGTTGAGGAAGGAGTTAATCATTACCTATTCTGGTCAACTGGTTGCTTGCATAAAACATTACGAAGGAGAAAAATATGAAAAAACTAAGTATTCTTACAACCCTTTTGTTTGCGCTTGGGCTTTACATGGTCCCTGCGACTTTCGCAACTGGCGGTTCTACCGACAACAAAAATAAGCAATATGGCCAGGGTGAATATCAAAAGGACCAGAAGGTTCAGACCCAGGCCCAACAGGGCCAAAAATTCCAACAGCAGAAGCAGAATCTTTTGCTGGTCGATAATCTGATCGGATCTGAAATCCAGGATCAGCAGGGCGAAAAAATCGGTGATATCGACAGGGTCCTGGTGGATGTGGAAAACGGCCAGATTGGTTTTGTGACCGTGGCTAGCGGCGGCGTCCTTGGCGTTGGTGAAGACAAGTACATTGTTCCTTTCAATGCGCTGCAACAGAAAATGCCGCAAGGCAATGAAGCACGGGTAGGCGAGCGTCAGCTTCGTGATGTCGTATTCACGCTCAATATGCAGAAAGACCAACTGAAAGAGGTCCCTCAAGGTGATATCGAGGAGGCCTTGACCCAAGAGGATCAGAGCAGGGGAATCTTTGAGCACTATGGTGTATCGCCTTATTGGGAAGGTAATCAACGCCAGCTGAACCGCATGGATGATACCCATCGTCAGATGATGGATGACACGAAAAAAGATAAGATGATGGATAAGAAGAATCAGGAGAAAAAACAGTAGAAATACTGATTTATCAGCATACTTCACCATTAACTAACATCAAACCGATAGCAACCAGTACATAACCAGACTTAAAGCAAGCCGACCGGGAGCCTCAACGCCCGATCGGCTTTTTTTATGCGAACTAGCAATCCTTCTCCTCGAATCTGGGACACTCAAAATTGAGTGTCCCAGACAGAGACCATCCCAGTCCTCCTTTCAGGAGTTCTGCAGAAAGGCAAAGAGTATCGAGAGAGCGGCGATCAGGACGCCGGTCAAGGACGCGAGGGTGCGGGCGAGCAAAAGGCGCATGGTAATCGTCCTTTCAGGCCATATCAAAAAGTTCCGAATGAATGCGGCTCAACGGGACCCGACAGGCATAGAGTCCCTTTTCGACCGCCTCGAT
This sequence comes from Deltaproteobacteria bacterium, assembly GCA_024636215.1. Next base: position 20,838 of record JAGXHL010000089.1, on the reverse strand, counting down.
CATTGGCACCGGCCCGCAGACGAAGAACTCGCGGGCGGCTGCGTCCGCAGGGAGACGGCTGGCCAGCAACTCATGGCTGATCAGCCCGGTCTCTCCCTCCCAACCGGGGTGAGCCTGCTGGAGTACATACACGACCTCCAGGTTCAGGCGGCTCTTCAGCGCCTCGATGTCTTCCCGCAGCGTCAGCCGGTCCCAACTGCTGTAGCCGTAGATCAGCTGCAGGGAGCGCTGGTCGCCCCGGTCGGCGAGGGTGCGCAGCATGCTTATGATCGGGGCGATGCCGATCCCCCCGGCGATGAAGCAGTAGCCGGGCGCCGGAAGCCGCTCCTGCGAAAAGGCACCGTACGGGGCATCGACGAAGGCCTTCTGCCCAACCCGGGCAGTACCGATCCTGCGGGTGAAATCTCCCAACTCCTTGATGGTGAAACGCAGTTCCCCGGGATTTTCGGCGCTGCCCGCGAAGGAAAAGGGATGTTCATTGAGGGCGAAGGGCGAATGCCAGAGCGTCAGCCACGCGAACTGCCCCGCCGCAAAGGTGACCCCGTCATGGCCGTCGGGCCGGAGCACCAGGGTCCAGGCATCGCCCCGCTCCCGGATGACTTCGGTGACACGGTAGGGCCGGCGCAGTAACTGTGCCGGCTTGATCACTCGCACGAACAGGACCACCAGCAGGCTGGACAGTGCTATCGCCGCCCAAAGTCCTCTCTTCCAGGGTGTGCCGACGTAATGTCCGACGCCTTCGATGTGCACCACCGACAGTACCACGGCCAGGATCGCCAGGCCCACATGCCAGAGGCGCCAGGCATCGTAGTGAATCCCCAGCTGTTTGCGCCACAGCGAGGAAACCATCAGGGCCGCCATGGCAAGGAATGCGGCAATTCCGGCCACCAGGTGGTAGGGACTGACGCCGGACCGCATAATAAAGAACAGCCGCGGGTCGGCCGCCAGCAGCAACAGTGGATGCGCGAGTAGAAAGAGGAATCCGACCAGGGCGATCTGCCGATGGAAATAGTAGATGATATCGATGCCGAAAGGGGCAGTTGCCCGCTTGAAGCGCGCTGTCAGGATGAACATGACGGCGATCATAGCCGCAGCGGCGAACCCGACAGCTGCCGAGAGATCCCAGAGAAAACCGCTGCCGGCTGGAGCGGGACCGACGATGAGCAGGAACAGGGGCGCCAGGACCAGGGCGAGGTAGAGGCCGATCCAGAAACAGCCGCTGATGATGTAGTGGTTTCGGTGCCCCTGCATCGTCATTGCCTCGGCACCGCAGCCCGCCCCGGGACCGCGTCGGGCTGCCTGAGTTCCCAGTTGAGGAAGTAGCTGATGACGGTGCGGATGGCGACGATGGACCCCAGGACGATGATGCCCTCGATATCGGGCTTGATCAGGGTGTGGAGGATGTCCGCCGCGACGAGAAATTCGAGCCCCAGCAGCAGATCAGTGCCGAAGCTCTGCCGCAGGTGCGAGGTATGATCGCCCTGATCGTTGCGGAGGTTTCGGTATTCGGCCCGAACATAGCGCACCAGTGCCTTCAGCGACCCCCAGACGATGGTCAGGACGCCGAACAGGCCGATGAAAAGAGCGACCCCGTCAAGCAGCTTGAGTCCCATGACTTCCCCCCGCACAGATAATGAAAAGGCGAATATTAGTTAAGATTAACACTGCGGCGAGGGATGTCAATTGAGGGTAGGGCAGGATACGCGTGGATTCGCTCTGATCGACCGTGGTCAGTCGGGTTCATGAAATAGCATGATTATATACCGCAAAATAGTGACAGGCGCTCCCCGCCAGAACGAAGAGATGCCAGATCGCGTGATGAAAGCGCAGCCGCTTCCAGGCGTAAAAAATCAGCCCGAAACTGTAAAACAGCCCGCCCGCCAACAGCAGCAGCAAACCTTCCGCGGGGATCAGATCAACTGCCGGCTTGATGGCGAATATGAACAGCCATCCCATCGCCAGATAAATCAGCGGTCCCAGTAATTTGAAACGATCGATGCAGAAAATTTTGAAAATAACCCCCAGAACAGTTATTCCCCACACCGCACCAAACAAGGTCCATCCCCAGTTGCCGCGCAGGAAAACCAGCGTAAAGGGTGTGTAGGTTCCGGCGATAAGGAGATAAATTGTCGCATGATCGAGGATTTTGAACATCCTGCCAAGGCGCGCATGGAATTTAAAGATATGATACAGCGTAAACACTGCGTAGGAGATGACCAGACTCATTCCATAGATGATAAAGGTCAGGAGATGCATGCCATTCCCGTTGTTGTGCGCATGCAGGAGCAAGGCGATCAGTCCGGGAATGCTCAGAATGAAGCCTAGCGCCGGGGAAGCGACGTTGGCGATCTGGGTTGATTTGTAATGCCGCTGTTCCATGGATAGTCCGACACTCTTCTGAATTGTAATTTGTAGGATGAATTTTTGCTTAATCATCCCTTGATTTATTGCGAGTGCATCGCAGTTTATTTTATCAGAGAAAGGTCCGGCGGAAAGGGTAGCACTGGCAAAAATTGAACTGTGTTGGACGCGACATAGACCAAAATTTTAGATTGCAACCAAGTGTCGCAATGTACGATGATTGCTTGCTACAAGAGTCTATGTCTAAAGTTGGCACCTTGACGCTGCTGACGGTCGGATCGCATGAAAATTTTTATAGAGACTCGTTTTTGTTGGGACTTTTTACCCTTTCGCGGAACGACTTGTGAAATATGATAGTGGTCTATTTAGAGTTCACCCTATTGATAGACTGAAGAGTCGATAACAGCGCAGTGAATTGAGAAGTCCAGATGTTTAGACGCAAAATAATGACAGGAAGACAGTGACGCATCTCAATGCAGTAAAAATTGATAACTTATAAAGGGGCCTGTATGAAAAAATACATCTGGATACTGCTGTTTATTTGTTGCTCAGCCTTGGCCGCTTGTTCCAACGATCAAGGGAGGCAGCAAATTGAAATTGCTCAGTTCGAGGAGAAACAGAACAACAGAGAGCATGCTATAAAACTGTACGAAGAGGTGGTGAGTAAGTATGCGGACTCGCCAAATGCAAAGATTGCTCAGGAACGTTTGAATGCGCTGAAGGAGGACAAGTAACTGTGACTTCGGAGGACATCATTATAATCATAAAAGGAGGTGCACTTCCCCAAACTTTCGTGCCATGGATTGCCGTCACCATCGGCTGAAAATCGGTCGGACGGTAGTGTCCTTTGGGAAGTGGGAGAAGCGCTGTCCAATTTCTTGGCATTTTTTTGCGAGTGATCGACGCTGCGCAATGATTTCTTCTTGACAACGGAAATGGTCTGTTAAAATTGAAATGTACGTTACTCGTTGCGCTACTAAGAAACTTTTGCTGCTTTACCGAGGAGAAATGCTCATGTCTAAGATCTTGACAGCTAAATTTGCATCCGAAGATACTCTGAAGAACGTAAAAGACGATATCGTGAATAGCCAGATTTCCGGTTTTCCGAATGAAAAAATCTTCGTCGATAAAGACAAGAAGGAGATCAAGGTCATCGCTTCGAAAGCCATCGTGAGTGAGATCAGGGAAATATTCGAAACTCATGGCGCTAATGAAGTGACTGAAACAGATTGGAAGGATTAGCGCAGGGCTTGCCCAGCAACCACCATCCATAATCTGGAAGCGGGTGTGGTCTTTAATATAATATTCCACCCATTAAGGGGGAGTAGCGAACGGAACTCGCTATGAAACATGTCCTGATTACTGGTGCCAATCGTGGCATTGGCCTTGAACTGGCGCGCCATTACCATGCTGAAGGCTGGCGGGTCACAGGCGTTTGTCGCAAAACCTCCCCCGAACTCGATGAATGTGCTGCGCAGGTCATAGAAGGCATTGATGTCACGCGGGAAGGGAGTCTTGAGCGGTTAACTGCCGCCCTGCAGGGCCAAACAATCGACCTGCTGATCAACAATGCCGGTGTTCTGCATGACGATGTTCTCGGCTCGCTCAATATCGATTCGCTGCGGTTGCAGATGGAAGTCAACGCCTTTGCACCCTTACTAGTCTGCGAAGCCTTGCTGCCTAACCTGGCCGAGGGGAGTAAGATCGCCAACATTACCAGCCGCATGGGCTCAGTTGGTGACAATGACTCCGGTGGCCGTTATGGTTATCGTGCCTCCAAGGCGGCGTTCAATGCTTTCGGGCGCTCGCTGGCGATCGATTTGAAAGGGCGCGGCATCGCCGTGGCACAACTACATCCGGGTTTCGTCAAGACCCGGATGGTCAATTTCGATGGTTTGATTTCTCCGGAAGAGTCCGCCGCCGGGCTGGTCGAACGGATTGCCGCCCTCACTCTGGAAAACTCGGGATCGTTCTGGCACAGCAATGGTGAAGACCTGCCCTGGTAACTATCATTTGACATCTTATGGAATGTCTCTATATTCAGCGTAGATATGTGATGGGGTTCGGAAGAAAGAATTTTTAAGCCGTCCGTGGTAATAATCCGACCGGGGCGGTTTTTTCGTTGATGCGGATAACGACTACGATCAACACCAAGGTCGATGGCAAACCTGAACGCCTGGAGATGACACAGGCCGGCAAGTGGTTGTCGGACGACTGTGGCAACGTCAAACCGCCACAGCGCTGACCATCACTCACTCCTTTACCCCACATGTGAATTTCCAGAGTCGATCCTAGGAAATCCCGCAAAATTTGCCATTTTGTGGTTTTTTTTATATCAATTTCAAGCGATTTAACCGGTAGCGTGGTCGACGCCCTTTGATAATTATGGCGCTTATGTTTTTCCTCTGTTACTGTATGGTAACGTAACAGTTGCTAGCAGCTTGTCGGACTATCCATGAGCCGACTGCAAATCCGGCTGCTTGGCCCGTATAGTTCGACAGGCTGCAAGAGGAGAAAAGTTGATGGTTTCAAATATCGGTGAGAGTGGTGAGTTTGAGAAGCTTGGTATCCCTTTGTTCGCTGATGCTGTCCCGGCCGGATTTCCCAGCCCAGCCACAGATTATTGCGACCGAAAGCTGGATCTCAATGAACTCTGTGTCCAACATCCTGCGGCCACTTACTTTGTTCGGGCCCAGGGAGATTCCATGATCGAGGCCGGAATCTTTCCCGGTGACGTGCTGGTGGTTGACCGTTCTCTTGGTGCGTCTCACGGCGATATCGTGATTGCCTGTATAAACGGTGAATTGATGGTCAAGCGCCTGGAAATGGAACCAAAACTGCGCCTGGTTGCGATGAACCGCCTGCATGCTCCGATCGAAGTCCCCGATGAGGCTGATCTGGAAGTCTTTGGGGTGGCAACTACAGTGATTCACAGTCTGCGCAAATCATGAACTCCACATTTGCTCTCGTCGACTGCAACAATTTTTACGCCAGTTGCGAGCGGTTGTTCCGACCGGACCTGAAAACCGTCCCGATTGTCGTTTTGTCCAACAACGACGGTTGTATTATCGCGCGTAGTCAGGAAGTCAAAGATCTCGGGGTCACAATGGGCGCCCCTCTGTTCAAAGTTAAAGACGCGATCAAAAGACACGGGATCCTGGTCTTCTCGTCAAACTACACTCTCTATGGCGACATCTCGTCACGCGTCATGCAGACCCTGGAGCAATTCAGTCCTCATGTCGAAGTCTACTCCATCGATGAGGCCTTTCTGGATCTGTCCGATATGGGCGCCATGGAAGAGTACGGTCAAAAGATACGCTCGACGGTTATCCGGCATGTCGGCGTTCCGGTCTGTGTCGGCATCGGTCCGACCAAGACTCTCGCCAAGCTTGCAAACTATGGCGCCAAGAAGTTTAAAGGAACCAAAGGTGTTGTTGACTTGACCGACCCGATCAGACAAAAGAAATTGATGGAGATCACGCCGGTTAATGAGGTCTGGGGCGTCGGCCGCAAGCTGACCCGGAAGCTTGAAAGCCAGGGGATTACCACTGCGTTCAAATTGGCCAGGATGAACCCGCGCCAGGCCAGGCAGAGCTATTCAGTGGTGCTTGAGAGGACTGTGTGCGAACTGAACGGCGAGAGTTGTCTGGAACTTGACGACGTCGGATCAAAACGGCAGCAGATTGTCTGCTCCCGATCCTTTGGCGAGAAATTGACACGCTGCACCGACCTGAAAGAAACCGTTTGCGAATTCGCTGCCCGTGCGGCGGCCAAGCTGCGTGGTGAGGATCAACTGGCCCGCATGGTCACTGTTTTCATCAGGACCAGCCCTTTCGATAAGACCGGGCCAAACTATTCCAATGCTGCGACGGGTACCTTGGTGCAGCCGAGTTCCGATACCCGGCAAATCCTTGAGTTGGCTGTCCGCATGTTCGACGCGATCTGGCGCGAAGGTTATCGCTACGCCAAAGCAGGGATCATGCTGGGGGATTTCTGCTCTCCGGACGATGTGCAGCTTGACCTGTTCGCAGATCAGCCCGACTCGCAGCGCAGTGACGCGCTCATGTTGGCCGTCGATGCGCTCAATCGCAAAGGGCAGGGCAAGGTCTGGTTTGGAGGGCAAAGACCAGAAAAAGATTGGTACATGCGACAGGCCAATGTATCACCAGCCTATACAACGCGGTGGAGCTGCCTTCCAGAGGTTAAATGAGCAGACATCAGGGTTTGCCACTGCTTGCTCCGCTGTCACGAAGTGCCTGAAGTGTAAGTCAACAGACTTAGCTATTGATCTGGCCGCCAAATTGCGTCACGAAGTCCCGATGTCCTTTGTACTCTGCGCTGAAGAGCCAGAGAAAACACCTCTTTTCGCCCCCAAATCTCAACGGCACTTTTTGCACGGGTGATCCCGGTGTAAATTAATTCCCGCGTCAATACACGTGTGTCATGGTTGGGCAATAATAGAAGAATGCGATCGAATTCCGATCCCTGACTTTTGTGCACGGTACTGGAAAAGACTGTGTCGTGTGCTGGCAAGCGGGATGGAGCCAAGGACCTCAGCTGGCCACTCGAATCCGGGAAAAAAGCCCTGAGTTTCTTTCCTGGGCTGTCGTCAGGCCAGAGGACGCCGGTATCCCCATTAAAAAGCCCAAGGTTGTAGTCATTTGCCGTGATCATGATTGGACGACCTTTGTACCAACGTGACACCGGACGTATCAAGCCTTGCGAAGCAAGGATCTGTTCGGCGAGCGTGGTTATTGTCGCGACACCGTAAGGTCCTTTCCTTAGTGCACAGAGGACTAGAAAGCGATTAAACTTTGTCAGTGCCTCTTCAGCGGAATCTGCTTCGAGATAAGGCGTAAACCCGTCCAGAATGCTCGGTTTCAAGGCGTCTAGCACCTGATTCTCAGGTGGACAATCAAGCCAGCTGACATCAGGCGTAACGGGATCTTCCAGAAGGCTTAAGGCCTTTTGGTTTTGACCTGCATTGACCGCAATGCTCAGGCGGCCGATGCCGGAGGTTGCGTCGAAACGGTAGTTCTTCTGCAAGGTCACAAGAGAGTCACCGGGGCCGGTCTTCTTCACGGAACCAAAGGACTCGGGACTCAATCCCAAAAGCGGACCAAGAATTTCCTGCATCTGCGTCGAATAAGCGATTTCGATACCTGTTTGGCAGATATCGCCAAGGACAGCTCCAGCCTCAACGGATGATAGTTGATTCTTGTCACCTAAAAGGATCAGACGGGCATGCAATGGCAGGGCGAGGACCAGCTTGGCCATCATCGGCAGGTCAACCATAGAGGCTTCGTCAACGACCACGACATCATAAGATAACGGGTTCTTCGCGTTGTGGCGGAATGACGGTGAATTGCGGATCGTCCCGAGGAGACGGTGCAGGGTGCGCACGTCTTCGGGTATTTTGTTAAGAATCTCCTGGTTGCAGGGAAGATTCCCCTTGGCTTTGCTGATGGCAGCTTTCAGACGAGCGGCTGCCTTGCCGGTTGGGGCGGCGAGGGCAATTGAAAGAGGCTTATCCGCCGCCATTTCGAGTAACAGGGCCAGTATTTTGACAACGGTTGTCGTTTTTCCTGTACCGGGGCCACCAGAGATGACGCAAAAGGAACGGGTTGCAGCAAGCAGCGCCGCGGTTTTTTGCCAGTTTGTCCCCTCATCAGCAAGCTCAAAATAACAATCCAGCTTGCCGGCCAGTGAGGCCAGTCCCGTCGTTATAAATGTTTTTGAACGATTAAGAATCCCCTGGGCGAGGGCTTGCTCATAAACCCAATAGCGATAAAGGTAGAGTCGGTTATATTTATCGAGTATCAAAGGGTGAAATGATCCCGGCAGTCCAACAACCTTGGTTGAGAGCAGCTGTTTTTGCCATTCAGCGACAGACCATGCTGGCAGCAGCTCTGCGGGCAATCCGACACTTTCCTGGAAGTCTCCTCCGATAGCGGCGTTCAAATCGAGACAGACATGACCGTTTTTAACCGCTTCGCAGAGCAGCTTGGCTGCCAAGGATAGTTGCGGGATGTCGCTTCCCTGCAACCGGCAGATGAATCCGGCAAAGCTCTCACTAATAGGCGAAAAAGAACCGTCAGCAGCCATTATACGGCCTCCTTGCCGGTCAGGAGATAGTTGGCAAGATCTTCAACCATGGCCAGGTCCGGGTAATCACCATAAATGCCCAATGTTGCTTCGGGATCATTGTTGAGGGCCGTGCCGCGAAGATACGCATACACAACACCGCCAAAATGGTTTGTATAGCTGTAGTTGGGCAGGGTGCAACATAAGTGTCTGTGTAGGGCAACCAGATAAAGGTGGTATTGCAGGGTGTAATAATTCGATTTCATTGCTGATCCGAGTGATTCAGATCGGTAAGCCTCAGGGTTGATGCCGAGGAAATTGGATTTCCAGTCGAGCAGGTAGTAGCGGTCATTGTGTCTGAAGACCAGGTCGATAAAGCCCTGCAACATTCCATGGTGACGAGCAAAGCCCAGTGCTGTCAGATTGTCGGAGAAACCTTCGAGTTGACCTGGCTCGTTAGAATGCCTGGCAAAAGTATTAGCCATAGAAGTGGGTTCAATCATTCCGAGCGGCAGCAAAAACTCCATCTCCGCCAGCCGATCCTGCCATGGGATCTGGTTGAGCCGTAAAACGGTTCCTTCCGGTGTGCCGATCGGGGTGGCTAAAGTCCTTCTGACCATAGTTGTAACGGCAGGAACCCAGCGGAGGTCAAAACTAAAGGCCTTCAGTGCTGACCGGGTCACCTCTTCGATAACAGTTGGGTCCGTTGTGCAAAAATCGAGTTTCTCAAAAAGCATGTGCAAACAACTTCCCGCAGTCGCTCCTCTGGGAAAATCCATAAAAGAGGCATAGCTGTCTTTGACGGATGGCTCGATGGTAATGTTCGTTTCATCGCGAGTCCAGATTGTCTCCTGCACGTGGAATTCGCGAGGATGCAATGGACCTGCTGTCATGTTCGAAAAGCTTGAGATACACCACGATCGGTCAATCCGCCCCGAGAATTCATGTGCCTTAAGCTTATCTCGTTGCAGCGATGTTGCGCCTGCATATGCAGGCTGGATTTGCTCGGGCAGAGTTTCAACCAGCAGACTTCCCCGTGCTTGTTCGGCGAGTTTAGCCAGGTCATTTGCAATCATTTCACTGTCCAGGGGGGCAGGGTAGCTGATGGACAAACCCGAATCTGATTGATCCACTGAGGTTTGTTCTGGCGCATGCAGCAGGTATCCGAGAGCAGAATATTGTGCGTCCTTGAGCTCCCCCCAGCCGACATAACAACGGTATTTTGCTCTGGTCATGGCGACATAAAGCAGTCGCAACTGTTCTGCAAGTTTTTCACGCTCGGCCAACAGGGCGTGGGCCTGGAGATCAACCGACCCAAGATCCATGGTCATCTGGTTGGCCTTGTCTGGATGATGGAAAAACATTGGCGCCAATACTTTTACTTTTGAAGAATTCCAGCAGAAGGGGCAAAAAACGATCGGATACTCAAGTCCCTTACTCTTATGAATTGTAACGATCTTGACGGCATTATCGTCAGATTCAAGACGGATCTGATATTCTTCCTGTCCGCGTTCTTCTTCGAACTGTCTGGCAAACCACTTCAACAGCCCGTCGATGCCGAAGTGCTGTTCTTGCGTTATTTTGTGGAGTACCTCAAAGCAATGCAGCAGGTTGGTCAAACGTCTTTGACCATCTGGCCAACCGAGCAAACGCTGGCGGACCTTCTGTCCGGCGAGCAACTTGCCTGTCATGACGATCAAACCACGACTTTGCCAGATCCTGTTGTATTCCAGAAACTTCTCAAGCCATACTTCAAGCCGTTCCTCATTATTGATCATTGCCACGAGGTCTTTGCCGGACAGGCCAAAAAGGTCGCTGGTCAGCGCTGCTTTGACCAGGGACTCATTGACTGGATCGGCAATCGCTCTGAGAACACGCATCACTTCCTGGGCTTCCCTGGTATCGAAGAGACTCCCTGTGCCACTCTGCACGCTGGGAATACCCAGATTCCTGAGTGTCTTCTGGATCAAGGCTCCTTCCTTATGGGTTCGTACCAGCACCGCAATATCGCCGGCTTCAAGCGGGCGGCCTTTTATGGTCGCCTCTTTTTTGATAGATAGAGTCAGAAGCCGTGAGATTTCATGACTGACCGCCTGGGCAAGCCGCCGTTTAGAGACATCAAGGTTATCGGCTTTGCCTGGTTCCAATGGATCGCACGTCCATAGTAGAAGAGGGTTTGGATCGAGGATTCCCTCGAGAATCAAGACATCTTTTTCATCGGTTTTTTTCGGATCAACCGGGCTAAAAGCGATTTCCTGAAAAACAAAGGGACGGTCGTGCGCGGTAAATATCGTATTGATGGCACGGACCAGTTCAGGAGTGCTGCGCCAGTTTGTTGATAAAGTGTAGCGGTGTTCCACCACCTTGGTTGCTTCAATGTAGGCAAAGATATCGGCACCGCGGAAGCTGTAAATCGCCTGTTTGGGGTCGCCGATAAAGAAGACGGGATTTTGCCGATCGGGATAGAGAATTCTGAAAATGGCAAATTGAACAGGATCGGTATCCTGGAATTCATCGATAAAAGCTGCCTTGAATTGATTCCGTATCGAATCGCACAGGCGGGGGCCTTCTGTGCTGGTAAGACGATCGCGGACATCAAGCAGCAGATCATCGAAATGTCTAATGTTCTGTAATTTCTTTCTTTTGGGTAACTCTTGTCGCAAATAGGCAATAAAACCGACTTGTAGGGCAATGACTCTGCTGTTATAGGCCTCTAAAAGCTGCGTGTAATTTTCTGAGGCTACTTCGCATAAGTCGAAAAAAAGGTGATGTGGCTTGATGCCATTCTTGTTTGTTGCCTCTTCGATAGCGGTGGTAGTGAATTTTTCGAACAATTTATCTGGGGCTTTGAATGAATTAGGTGATGAGAAATAGCTGTCAATTTCAGCGTACCAATCCAGCAGGCTGGCTTGCCTGTATTTATTACGATGCAGGACATCTGTGTTGTTCAGAATATCCTTAATGATATTGTGGTTTTCACGCCAGCAGTCTTGCAAACGCTCTTTTTGGCTCTGCCATTGTTCTTCCAGAGAACTTAGATCCTCATCAACCCAATCCGGGATGACGTTGATGGCAGGGTCCCCGGTGATCTGCTTGAGGATCTTTGTGAAAGTGGAGGGAGTGATCTTTTTTTCGATGAGAAACGAGGCAAATGGCCCAGCCTGGTTGATACAATTTCGACGCCAGTAGTCCTGAGCAATCTCCTCAAGCAAAAGGGTCTGATCGGTGATGAGTTCGGTGTCGAACAGGGCTCCGGCCTCGAATGCCTTGTCCTGAAGAATTCTCTGACAAAAGCCATGAATGGTGTAGATGGCTGCCTCATCGAAGCAGATCAGGGCTTCACGAAGCTTGGTCGCAGCTTGCTTGCGTTCCGAGGGAGTTTCGTATTTTCCGAGCAATTTATTTAAAAAATCATCTTTGCTAGTCTCCCCTGAAAGAGCATCAAAAGCTTCGCGAATCCTCAAGCGAATACGATCCCGCAGTTCCTCGGTGGCTGCGTCAGTAAAGGTAACGACCAGAATCCTGTCGACGGTGAGATCTGTTTCCAGAAGCAGTCGCAGGTAAAGTGCCGCGATAGTGAAGGTTTTGCCGGTCCCGGCGCTGGCCTCAAGCAGGTTCCTGCCATCGAGGGGGCTGTTCAACAGGTCAAAGCGTGGAATTATCTGCATAATTCAAACCTTCGATTCGTTTTTTAGGATCGGTTCTACGATTCTTAGCGTAAGGCTTACGAATTCATCATCGAGGGGATCTAAACGCCCGAAGCAATAGTCAAAGTCCCGGTCGAGGCATTCTCCTTGATGATAGTCGCTACCAAGCCATTCAACGCGGGCTTTGTCGAGACATTTCCCCTGAGGTTTACCCTTTATAAATTCTTCGCAATAACTGAAAGAAGCTTTTGGAAAGAAAGGCAGTGGCCTTAACAGCCCTTCCTGATAAATTTTGAGCAGATCGTTCAGAAGTTCGCGGCTATCCGGAATAAAGTCATAAGACACGTCTCCTCCAATGTTGCCGAGCAAACAGCTCCGGGGAGGGATTGCACCGCCACCTTGTTGGGCAATAGAGCAATAGGCGAGGTGGTCAATCCAGGCGCTAAGTCGGTCTTTTGCTTTAATCTTTGCGCAGCGATAGCGTAAAAGGCCTTGTGGATAGACCCCCGTCAGCTCTCCAATGAGTCGAATGCCATCGAAAGTCTCGTCGCAGGGGATAATTTCGGGGTGCTTGCCCTGGGTAACAGAAACAACTTTGCAAGCGAAGTCGCGTGCTGATGCAGCACATTTTTCAAATGTCGGGGCGGCTAAACTTCCCTGGGGTAAAACACTTTTCGCTACATAAATATCAAGCAAGTCGGGAGAAACATCATTGGCCAGAATTTGTTCAACCATCTCTTGCGAAATCTGATAATTGGAAAGTCCGTCGAGGCTGAAGGGTTCCTGGTCTTGAAGCGTGGCGGACTTGTTATCAATATAAATACCAAGACGGTTCCGCAGAAAAAACTGAGTTGGATTTTGAAAGAATTTGACCAGTTTGGCAAGAGACACTGTTTGCAAATCAGCATCTTCAGTCGCAAGGACTCCATTCATAAAGTCAGGCGACTCTGATTTTTCGGAGGTTACAGCGAGTGCGCCCAGGTAATTGTCGTGGTTGTAGCTGAACAATCGTTGCCCGGCAGAAAAATATAAAGGGTTAAATCCTTGCAGGCGATGTCTGGTAACAAGATGCTCACGGAGGTCTGCTTGCTCAGTGGTTTGGAACCCCTGGTCAAGGACATCGAGAAGTTCACAGACCACGACGGAAGGCGGTGCTTCGCTGTTATCTTTGATGCTCTGGCCGATATAGCTGATGACGAGAGCATTACGGGCTGAGAGTATGGCTTCCAGAAACAGGTAGCGGTCTTCCTTGCGGCGAGAAGGGTCTCCTTTCTGTGGTTCTTGAGCCATCAGGTCAAAACTGATAGATGGCGATTTTCGCGGAAAGGCAGCGTCATTCATTCCCAGCAGGGCAATGACTTTGAACGGGATGCTTCGCATGGGCAAAAGGGAACAGAATGTGACTCCACCACGCAGGAAGCCGGAACTTGAAGCAAACGACAGTTCTCTTGCAAGGATGCAGCGCAAAACCTCGAAATCGATGTCTTCTTTGTAGCCGCTGACGATTTCAATCTGCTCAAGCGTCTGGATCTGCCGGATCAATGTGATGAGTTCGTTGTTGGCATCTGTTTGAAAAAATTCCTCTACCAGATTCGACAGAAAATCTCCCCAATCCGCAAGAGTGCGACTCCGATCGAAAGATGCGTTGCTTTTGAATAGATGTTCACAGAATCCATAAAACTTGCCGAGCACCTCAGCGGAGCTCCCTTCAACGCCGTCATAGGGGAGAATGCCCTCGAATAAGGCTTTCTCTTCAGCGGGTAGAGCAAAACCGAGAAACAACCGGTCAAAGCCTGCCTTCCAGGTATTGTTATGCAATGTTGGTAGTTCAAAACGTTCCTTGAAGGTTCCATCAACCCCCCAGCAGGTATGGGTTTCGCTGACCCATTGCCTCACCAGATCAAGATCCTCAGGTGAAAGGCCGAATCGGTTTCGAATCGTCGGTTCCTCAAGCAACTCAAGGATCTGGCTGGCAGTCAAACGGGCCCCTTTAATCGCCAGAAGTTTCAGGAAAGCCTCAGCGACAGGGCTTTCTTTGTGTCGAGACCGGTCCGCTATAGAAAAAGGGATTTTCTGTTTTTCGAGGGTCTCGCCGTCAAACACGGCCGAGATGTAAGGCGCATAGGTTTCGATGTCTGGCGCCATGACCAGGATGTCACGTGGTTCAAGAGTCGGGTCTTTCGTCAATTGATGCAGCAGGGCATCGCGCAAGACTTCCACCTCGCGCATTGGTGAGTGGCAGGAATGAATTTGGATTGACGTGTCGGAGGCTGTAATGAGTTGCTTTTCGCCAAAAGTCGGGTCATACATCGCCAAAATTTGGGCCTGAAGCCTGGCGAGAAGTGTCTGCTGGCCGGGATTCTGAAAGATGTCGTTAGAGCCAGGGCTGTACCCTGCAAGTAAATTCAGAAACTCCTGGCTTAAGGTTCCAAGTGACGACAGGAGTGGATGACCGCGGTCAAAGTGCAGGTCTTTATCGTCATCATTTAAAGCCGGTTCGGTTTTTCTGGCCAGTTTGATCTGGAGTTTGTCGGAAGCAATATCATGCCAGAATTCCTGGCAAGGGTTCATCAGGAACATATGGACATCGATATATTTAGAGACTGCGGCAAGGACTCCAAGATGCAATTTGGGAAGGGTGGAAAGACCAAAGATAAACAACTTGTCGGGAATGCCGATTAATGGCCCTTGCCATGATTGTATTTTTTCGATGAAGCGGTGGAAGAGGGCCGGACGATGTAGCTGGCGCTCAGCATCATCAAACATCTGGTTCCAAAGAGATCCGTGCCACGAGTTAAATTCGCCTTGTTCCCACGATCTGATCAACTCAGGTCGAAAGGTGGTCAGTTGATCGTACATGCCGGCAATCTTTTGGCAGAGCTGGAAGCGGTGCAGATCGTCCTCGCTCTTGCAGACATATTCTTGCAGAGGTGCAAAGCCTTCTTCATCAAGGCAACTCTGTAATGTCTTCATGACCCTGAAGGTTAGCGAGTCGGCATCAAACAGGTTGCTCTGAGGTGCCTCGTTGAGAACTGCCGTGAAGATTTCGCTGAGGATAGTATTGGGGAACGGGAAACGGGCATTGGCGACCAAACCCATGCGTTGGGCAAGCTCAATGCAGAGCCACCGTTCCATGCCGCGGCTTTGCACGACGATCGTAACCGGGGTCAGAGGGTCACGACTAAAAGTAGATAATTCATAAGCGAGTGCCTGCGCAAGATTCTCGACATGATTGCTTTGATGAATGACCAGGCCAGGCATAAATCCCCTCACTTGATGTGCTAAAGGTATTTACCAACGAGATGCAGCTGGTAGGCATGTAAAATAATAGGACACATGCGTAACAGATTACGACACACATAAATTCTGATTTTGAATTGACCAGACAGCTTGGCGATCAACTCTCCCCTTGGAACTCAACAATAAGATAATCTCAATCTACTCCAGAATGAAAAGCAGATAAAGGATTCCTTCTTCGTTTCGTCTTTGTTGCGTCGCGGCGATCTCCCGCTGTAATGACGGCCAGCTCTCACGCCAGCGGCACCTTCGTCGAGCGTCAGCTGCAGGGCGAGACTCTGCTGGTGGATACCGGCTGCCTGGTGGCGTTTGAGCCGAGCGTGCAATACGACATCGCCCAGGCCGGCAATCTGAAGAATATGCTGTTTGGCGGCGAAAGGATGTTTTTGGCCACCTTGAGCGGCTACGGCAAGGTCTGGCTGCAGAGCCTGCCGTTCAGCCGCCTGGCCGACCGGATTATCGCCCATGCGCCGAAGGCCGGCGGTACGGCCAAAGGGAAGGTTCGGTGCTGGGTGGCCTGGGCCGGTTGCTGGACGGGAAATGATTAAAACCTTGATGCACGGGACGGGCAAGGCAGCGTGGTACACGTCAGGCAAGTGATGGTTTGATGCACGGTATCAAGGGCGATTGGAAGTAATACCCAGCCTCTGTCACAAGAGTTGTGCTCGCATTTCTGGGAGCGATGCAATCGTATAACCGAGTTCTTCCAGACGTTTTCTGACTTGGGCAGCGCTATCAGCAGCAAGGACATTGTCGCCATGCACGCAGATGCTATGGAATTGTGTTGGCAGGAGGGTGCCGTTGATGCTTACAACCCCTCCCTGCTCGACCATGCGTGTAACATTGGCAACACATTCCTTCGGATTTTCAAAAACTGCGCCAGCATGGCTGCGAGGTAAGAGGTTCCCGGTGTCAGAGTAAGCCCGGTCAGCAAAAACTTCTAGCGCCACCGGCTGCTCTGCGGCTATACCGGCCTTAGCCAGTTCTGAAAGAGCCGGAGCCAAAATAATCATTGTACGGTCATAACTTCGGACCGCTTCGGTGATTATTGCCGCTAAATTTCTGTCTTCGCAGGCCATATTGTTCAGTGCACCGTGCGGCTTTACATGGCTGACCTTAAGTCCTGAGGCCCTCGCCATTCCATCCAGGGCCCCTATCTGGTAGAGAACCAATGCTTTGAGTTCGTGTGGCAAGATGTGCATGACCCGCCGGCCGAAGCCTTGCAGGTCAGGAAAAGATGGGTGTGCTCCTATGCTGACTTCCTGCTCACGGGCCATCTGCAAAGTTTCAGTCATGACCCAAGGGTCACCGGCATGGAAACCACAAGCGATGTTGGCGGATGCGATGACTTTGAGCAACAGGTGGTCATTGCCAGCCCGGTAGGAGCCAAAGCCTTCTCCCATATCTGCATTCAGGTTGATGATCATCTGATTGAATCCTCTGCCGTTGTCTTTGACTCAAATAGGTCAACTTCCCTGCAAAGCGAGACGCAAGATTCAGAACGGTTCTGAAAACCTTGGTAGCAATCTTATGCTTGCGAGCAGGGCCTTTAGACGCTCCCTGTCGACCTGCAACTCTGTTTCGGCTTCTCCAACGCTCACCGCTTCGAAGCAAAGCTGGCTGCCGGGAGTCATAACGGCAAACTTGGGCACGTCAACGCTGATTATTGTAGCTATTTTGGGATAGCCACCAACGGTTGGCCCGTCAGCGAGCATAACAATAGGGGCTCCATTCCCTGGAACCTGAATCGCACCAGGGACCATACCATCGGAGACAATTTCTGGTTTCATGTCCGGATGGTGTTCCAACAGAGGACCTTCCAGACGGCTGCCCATGCGGTCTGATTCCCGGCTAACGGTGTATATCCCGGAAAAAAAGTTCTTTAGCGCATTTTCAGTGAAATAGTCATCCTGGGGACCAAGAATGACGCGGATCGTCGCTGGAACCCTCGTAGTCGATCCCTGATGGTTGTTAGGCATTGCCGTTGGGGGTGGCGAAGGTAGGTGCAAATTCTGATCCTGGGGCGCGGCCGCTGACTTCACAGGCAGACACATTCCCTCCTGCAACGGTTCTCCGTCCAGCCCCCCGAAACCACCCCTCAGGTAAGTTGCATAACTGCCCATAACCGGGGCCAATGCAAATCCGCCAGCAATAGCGATGTAGCCGACTTTACCGGATTGAACTTGGCCAATTTCCAATGTGTCGCCTGACTGTAGGTTGATACTGCGCCAGGCATAAAACATCCTTCGTTTGCCGTCGCGAATCATATTAATCAGGCAATCTCCTGCAATCGCAAGTCGCAATGAACCTTCAGCCAGGTGAAGAATCGGGCCTCTCAGTAAAAATTCCAAGACAGCAGCGTCTTCAGGGTTTCCCGCCATGACATTTGCAATCTTAGCAAAGTCTGGCTGGAGTACCCCGGACATGGGAACACCAAAGCGGCGGTAGCCGAACCGTCCCAAATCCTGGACACTCGCAAGAAAGCCAGGGCTCTTCACGACAAGACGGGGT
The DNA here is from genome assembly GCA_024636215.1 of Deltaproteobacteria bacterium. Next base: position 2,938 of record JAGXHL010000089.1, on the reverse strand, counting down.
GTCATTTGGGAACCTCACTGACTAGGAACTGGGTCATGTCGAGTGAACCGTCCTGTGCAGCAGCCTCAACGGCGCGGAAACGTGCTGCAGACACAGGTGCGAATTGAACTCGGTCACCTTGGGCGAGGAGTGCAGGTTCGGAGCTCTTGGCGTTGAACAGTGGCAGTGGACAGCCACCCAAAATCTGCCATCCTCCTGGGCTTACCCAGGGGTAGATTGCAGTTTGCCCCCCGACTATGGCTACCGAACCGACCGCAACTCTGACTCGTGGTACGCTCCGGCGCGGCATGTGCAGGGCGGGGTCGAGATCCCCCATATAAGGGAAACCTGGGAGGAAACCAATCATGTATACGGTGTAGGTCCTGCTGGAATGCAGGTGGACAACCTGTGCCGTGGTCAAGCCCTTCGCGGCAGCAACCGTAGCCAGGTCAGGACCATACTCCTCTTCATAGCAGACCGGTAGCTGCCAGCAGCAAGCGATCTGATCGGTAGTTTTTTCGGTTTCGGCCAGGAGGGACAGAAGATCTCTTTTGAGTGTCTCCCGGGACAGGACAAGTGGATCAAAGATTATAGTTAGTGAGCGGTAGGTCGGCACGGCTTCAATTAAGCCGGTCAGCCGACCAGCAGCCAGCTCACGGCTAAGTCGATGGTCGAGAGCTGTAACGCTCGCGGCGAGGCCGAGTTCAATATGATCACCGAGTTCCAAAGTAAGGGCACTGTCACCCATATTTAAAAAGCGTACTGGCATGTTTCTCTGTTTTGTTAGTGCTTCGTTTTGAAGCCGTTGGATGGGTCAGTAGGGAGACTGAAGCTATGCGGTTCGGTGCAGGGATCCCCGCTGAAGGTTATAGACAGTTCAAAGCTGTCCAGATAGTTTACGGTTTCCACTATCGGTAGCCGAAAGGGATTGTCATGTCCTGGGACAATGATTCGAGCCACGTCTGCTGCGCGGATATAGCTGCGTAGGGCCTCTTTGCCACCGGCGAATACGGGTGGTGCTTGCTTGTGTAAAAACTCCCTGGCGTTTTTGATACCGTCACCGGCGATCAACACCCTGTCCTGTTCGAGCAGCAATCCGGTCATGCCGGGCGTGTGCCCCGGTAAAGGCAAGGTCCTCAGCCCGGGCCATATCTCGACCTCTCCGGAAAAGGGTCTGACCTGTGGAGCGAGCAAAGGGTAGATCACCGCCGGGACGTAAGGGTCGTTTGCAGACTTGTATTCGTTGTCAGTGACATAACGGATTTCTGTTGCCGAAATGTGAAACACAGCGTTCTTGAATAAATCGAAATTCAAAACATGATCGAAGTGGAAATGGGTTAGGAAGACATCGTCAACATCTTCTGGAGCAATGGCTTCTTCCTGCAAACGCGTAAGTAAAAGGGCTCGGTCACCGTACGAACCAGTATCGACAAGCATGACTCGGTCTGAAGACCGCACCAAAGTCACCGAGCACCAACCGAGGGCACCGCGGGTTGAGGTCACAGGAATGCCAGGTAGAAATATTTTCCAGTTTACAGACATGCTTCAGTTCCTGAACAAGTCACATCGTGTGTGCGTTAGAGAAGGCAGCTTGGTGCGAACCTCGTCAATACGCGCTCGTTCGATTCGAGTGGAAACCAGGGCTTCGTTCTCTCCTGATCCAGCAAGCATTACGCCGAAAGGATCAAAGACAGCGCTACGTGCTGAGAAGGGGTGGCCACAAAGGTTGGCGCCGCCGACATACATGGTGTTTTCTATGGCCCGAGCTTGCAGTAATGTCAGCCAGTGTTCCTCCTTCATTGGTCCTGCGTACCATGCCGAGGGGATAATTACGGCATCGGCTCCGCGCAGTGCCAGATCGCGGAAGAGCTCGGGAAAACGCAGGTCGTAGCAGATAGCCATCCCGACGTGGACCTCATTGAGGCAAAACAGAGGTGGTGGCGTGTCGCCCCCCAGCATCAGGTCGGATTCCCGGACGCTAAGCGCATCGAACAGATGAACCTTGTTGTAGCGGGCAAGCAGTGCTCCGTCTGGGCCGATGGCGACGACGACGTTGGCCGCACGATCTGCCTCACCTTGGACAGTCTCCCACAAGCCGCAGATCACGGCAACTCCATACTGTGCGGCAATGGCGCTCAAGGCACTGACGAAAGGGCCATCGAGGGACTCGGCTACAGATGTCAAAGGCACTCCCACCTGCGGACGGGCCATGAACATTTCGGGAAAAGCGATCAAGTCAGTGCCCTGAGCAGCGGCTTGCTGCAGGTAGCGGCGAGCGGTCTGCAGATTCTCCTCGGGGAGAGCAGAAACACCAGTTTGTGCCAAGGCAATAGTCAGCGCAGGGGTCATATCAGTAATCCTCCATGGCGCCGGTCAGAATCTCACAACTGTAGCTATGCTCTATGCTGCGGCCAAGCACAGGGTCGAGCATGCGGAAGCTGTATGCATCGCCGACAACCAGGCCGGCGATCGTTCCGATAGCACCAGAAAACAACACCAGGCCGTTGTCCTGACGACCAACGCGTTGCTCAAGTTCTTTAATCCAGTAATCAGGGCCGATCAAGGCGCCCGTAACGTCGTGCTGGTAGGGAGCATCTACACCATTGCGTGTAACCGAACAGTCCAGAATCAGTTGATCGAAGTGTTCCTTTACTTCCGCATATGGCCAAGCTTCTGGAGCCATGACATTTAGACAGAGGTTCTTCGATTTTGGTATGGAGTGTTTTTCAAGGCGACGATCGGTATGGTCGGAACCAAGGGTAACGAAGACCTCTCCCTGATGCCAGAACAAAACATACTCAACCTCTCCAGAAGTGTCATCTCCATGGACCTGGATTGCATCGGCGGTGGTTAGCAGGTGGTTGCCCAAGGCGAAGAGAGTCGGCACGCACATTGGCGCTGGGACACCAACTGCAGCAAGTTCGTCGATATGATGCTGCACTGCTGCTCTGTCTCGACT
>JAGXHL010000010.1 GCA_024636215.1 Deltaproteobacteria bacterium | reverse complement strand
TTCTGGTCTGGATCCATGGTGATTGGATCAACGATCATGCCGCTTTCAGACTTCTTCACCTGATCGACTTCCATGGCCTGAGCGGTCGGCGACATATTCTTGTGAACAATACCGATGCCACCCTCACGGGCCATGGCAATTGCCGTACGTGCCTCGGTGACCGTATCCATTGCTGCAGAGAGCAAAGGGATATTCAGTTTTATCTGAGGGGTCAGGTAAGAGGTCAGGTCGACATCGCGCGGCAGTACTTGGGAGTGGGCGGGGAGAAGCAAAACATCATCGAAGGTCAAGCCTTCGCGAATCTCGGAACCGAGCATCGACGATACCTCCATATGGGCGCTGGGAGAGAAATAATTAACCGCTATATTTAGTTCAGGGCTCCTGGCTAGTCAAGGAGAATCGACGGTGGGTTGAGGCCAGCCTTCAGCCTTTGCCCAGCCTCCAGCCCGCCCTAATACCAGACTTCCTGCAGGCACAGGCCATGTGCCGGTGCGGTCGGCCCGCACATCACATTTTCTTTACCTCGCAGAAGTTTCGGCAGATCACTTGCCGGCCGCTTGCGCTGCCCGACTTCAACCAGCGTGCCGACCAGGATCCGGACCATGTTCCGCAAAAAACCTGAACCTTTGATGTCGATATAAACAAACTCCCGGTCAGCGACAACCTCGACCTGAAAAATATCACGGATACTGGTCTTTGCCACACACCCAGAGGAGCGAAAGGCATGAAAATCGTATGTACCAACGATCGATTCAGCAGCCGGGCGCATCAGGTCCAGATCCAGATCACCACGCAGGTGCCAGGCGGTCCTGGCAGCCAGAGGTGAGCGCATATCACTATTGTATATCGTGTAACGATACCATTTGCCTTTAGCCGAATAGCGTGCGTGGAAACTCTCCGGCATTTCGCGAACGTCCCTGATAACCACATCTGCGGGGAGAAAACGGTTAGCCCCTTCACGAAAGGCTGGCAAGGGAATGTTGCTTTCTGTCCTGAAATGAGCAGCCATGCTTCGTGCATGCACACCAGCATCGGTCCGTCCTGATGAGTGAATGCGAATCTTTTGCTTGAGGATTTGAGCCAACGCCGATTCAACAACGTCCTGAACGGCAATCCCGTTGGACTGTGATTGCCAGCCGACATAACCAGTACCATCATATTCGACATTAAGGAGGATTGTGCGCATACCATTTATCCTGCGAGCCAGTAACAGACGACGACCAGAGCAATCGCCAGACAAAAGAGCTGATCATAAAGGGCCAGGGGCATTAAAGGCGGAAGACTCTCGGGGAGGAGCAGGGTGTCCTGCTCCCCGGCGATACGATGCGCAATTATGTCACCGCGATCCACCAGACGCAACAGCAAGCCATGCAGCTTCTGTCTCCACACAGACCAACGTCCAGCATCGCTTCGCGAGGTGTCTCTGGCGGTGTGAATTTCGTCACCGCTTGTAGTGCAGGCACGTATTTCTTGCTGAACAATCGGGACAAAATCCATGGTGAGCAGCAAAATCTTCTGCCATTCTTCAGTTTTACAACCCAACCACTGCAAAGGCTGCATAAACCAGGCGAAAGTTCGGGATAAAGTTTCTGTTGATGTGGTTATGGCCAGAAGTGCAGACACCATAATTGCCATGAGCATCTGGACACAGATAAAAACCCCCGTCAACAGACCATCAAGAGACAGCCAACGGATGCCCCACAAGGTGCGCCCGGAAGACAGAAGCAGATGCATCAAGAGCGTAAACAGCAGTAGCCAGCGAAGCGCCCAGCAAACACGCCAGAAAGACGCGGCTTGAGGGGAAGTCAGCCAGGCAGCCACACCGAGTGTGACAAGCAGAGGTAAAAGTTCAGTCCAGTCTGTCGCAGCAAAGGTGAGAACGACCAGCAGCAGACACGTCGAGACTTTCACACGCGGGTCAAGCCTGTACAGGAATGTCTGCCCAAACTCATAAAGTCCATTTTCAGAGGCTGTGATCAAGTCCTGCGCCTTAAAACGTTCGGGGGACCAAACGGCCCCCCGGAATCGAGTCAGATTAATTCATGATGTCATCGGCAAGCTATTTCGCTCCTGAACATTTCATGACCGTTCCAAAAGGATACGAAGCATGCGCCGCAAAGGCTCTGCTGCTCCCCAAAGCAACTGGTCCCCGCAGGTAAAAGCCGAAATAAACTGAGGTCCCATCTTCATTTTGCGAATCCGTCCGACAGGGACAGCAAGGGGTCCGGAGACTGCTGCAGGGGTCAATTCTGCCAGGGAGTCTGCCTTGGTGTTGGCAATCAGCTTCACCCATTCATTATCGTTATCAATCAGCGCCTCAATTTCTGAGATCGGCAGGTCTTTGTTCAATCGGATCGTGATTGCCTGACTGTGGCAACGCATGGCTCCAACCCGCACACAGATACCATCAATCGGCACCGGGACAGTATTGCCGAGAATCTTGTTGGTCTCGACAAAGCCTTTCCACTCTTCGCGGCTCTGACCATCTTCGACTTCGCGGTCGATCCACGGCAACAAGCTGCCGGCAAGCGAATGGCCGAATTCGCCGGTTGGCAAATCCTTGCTTCGCAATGCAGCAGTGACCTTGCGATCGATATCGAGAATAGCTGAGCCCGGGTTTTTTAATAAGTCTGCGACAGAGTCTTTGAGATAGCCCATCTGGCTGAGCAGCTCACGCATATTGGGGGCTCCGGCACCGGAGGCCGCCTGGTAGGTCATGGTCGAAACCCATTCCACCAACCCGGCACGGAACAGTCCTCCAAGCGCCATCAACATCAGGCTGACAGTACAATTGCCGCCGATAAAGTCCTTGACGCCGGTGGCCAGGGCATCATCTATGACATTGCGATTGACCGGATCAAGAATAATGACTGCGTTCGGTTCCATGCGCAAGGTGCTGGCCGCATCAATCCAATATCCGTTCCATCCCGAATTGCGCAAGGCGGGATGAACGGACTTGGTATAATCGCCGCCCTGGCAAGTGATAATCACGTCAAGCCGGCTTAACTCGGCAAGATCATCAGTACTCTTGAGCGTCCCGGCGCCCATAGGCGCGGCCTGCCCCGCCTGTGAGGTGGAGAAAAAAACCGGTTCAATTCCGGCCAGATCATTTTCTTCCTGCATACGCTGCATGAGAACCGACCCGACCATTCCTCGCCAACCGACGATACCGACTTTCATCTTAATAATCCTTTTCTTGTTTATTGATATAAAGGTACAGAACTTCTGTACCGCAACGGTTCAAGTCAAAAGTGAACGTTCAGTTTTTCATCATAGCACGATCATACCCCTCAAGGCCAAACGCCTCCAGCCTCCAGCCTCCAGCCTCCAGCCTCCAGCCTCCAGCCTCCAGCCTCCAGCCTCCAGCCTCATCCCCCTAAAGATTGGCAATAATCGCGGCGCCCATAGCCGCCGTATTGACCTTCTGCTCGCCGCTTCTGCCCTGGAAGATATCACCGGTGCGGAACCCTTGTTCAAGGGTTTTCTCTACGGCAGCATCGACGGCATCAGCAGCTTCGATCATGCCGAAAGAATAGCGCAGCATCATTGACGCAGAAAGAATCTGGGCGATCGGATTGGCGATCCCCTGCCCGGCGATATCAGGAGCGCTGCCACCTGAGGGTTCGTACATGCCGAAAGTTCCCTCGGCCAGAGATGCGGAAGGTAGCATACCGAGAGAACCGGTCAACATGGCGGCTTCGTCGGAGATAATATCACCAAACATGTTGCCGCACAGCATGACGTCAAACTGTTTGGGCCAGCGCACCAGTTGCATGGCCGCATTGTCAACGTACATATGGGAGAGTTCGACGTCAGGATATTGCTTGCCGATCCGCACCACGACTTCACGCCAGAGCACCGAAGTGGAGAGGACGTTTGCCTTGTCGATAGAACATACTTTATTGCTGCGCTTGCGGGCCGACTGAAAAGCAACATGGCTGATCCGCTCAACCTCCGCATCGGAATATTTCATCGTGTCAAAACCGGTGCGCTCGCTGCCCTCACCCGTGATGCCCTTTGGCTGGGCAAAGTAGATACCGCCTGTCAGTTCACGTACAACCAGCAGGTTAAAGCCGCCTTCAATGACTTCTTCCTTCAGACTAGAAGCACCTGTCAATGCAGGAAAAATGATTGCCGGACGCAGGTTGCAGAAAAGGCCGAAAATCTTGCGCAACGGCAGTAAGGCGCCTCGTTCCGGTTGCTCGTCGGGAGGCAGACTTTCCCATTTAGGACCGCCGACCGAACCGAACAGGATGGCATCCGAAGCCCTGCAGATATCGACGGTTTCGTCAGGCAGAGCCTTGCCGTGCTCATCAATGGCAATCCCGCCGACGTTGGCAAAAGTCCGCTCAAAGATCACGCCAAACCTGTCCTGCACAGCATCCAGCACTTTCAGTGCTTCTGCCATAACCTCCGGACCGATGCCATCGCCGGACAGCACAGCCACCTTGAACGTTCTGCTCATCGCTTTTCTCCTCAATCTCGGTATTTACAGGGAATTTATCATCAGGGTCAGATTTAACCGGATGTCACTATAAAAAGGGATTAGCTCTTTGTCAAATGCTTTAAACAGACTGGTAAAATCCCGATTTGAAGATATACTCAGCAGCGGGGGACGCTGCCGTGAAAAAACTATTTTTACCACTGTTCGTTGTAATTCTTGGCCTGGCCGTAGCAAAATACTTCTTCAGGGTTGACATTGAAGGGCTTGCCGAAGGGTTTATCGCATTCCTGACTGATATCTTCGACGGTCCGGGTTGAGAACCAAGCCATGATTCAAAAAAACAGGAGAGGTAACTATTTTAGTTCCTTTACTCAACGGCACAGCATGTGGGCTGCAGCTGTTGCCTGCGGGAAGTTAAGTGACAACGTTGGACGCAGGCAATGGCTGCAGACCACATGCACTCAACGGCACAGCATGTGGGCTGCAGCTGTTGCTTGCGGGAAGTTAAGTGATAACGTTGGACGCAGGCAATGGCTGCAGGCCACATGCATTCGTCTATGTGCTGAATAGTTACCAGAAGAGAATGATTACACCCTCCCCTTCTTTTGGTTTACAGGCCCAGATAGGCTTCTTTGACTTGGTCATTATCAAGGAGATTCTCTGCAGTATCGGTCAACGTGATTCGGCCATTTTCCATAACATAGCCACGGTGCGCCAATTTCAGGGCCTGGTTGGCATTCTGCTCGACCAGAAATACCGTCGTCTTTTGCTCTTGATTGATCTTCCTGATGATTTCGAAAATCTGCTTGATAATCAGTGGCGCTAATCCCAGGGAAGGCTCGTCCAGCAACAAGACACGCGGACGAGCCATCAGAGCTCTGGAAATCGCCAGCATCTGCTGCTCACCCCCGCTTAACGTGCCACCCATCTGGGAGCGCCGTTGCGCCAAAATTGGGAAGAGATCAAAGACGTAGTCGATGTCCTTCTGTATGTCGCTCTTGTCACGTCGCAGAAAAGTCCCCATTTCCAGGTTTTCCAGAACCGACATAAGCGGGAAAATCCGCCGGCCTTCCGGAACCTGAACAAGCCCCAGTGACACGATCTTGTCGGTCGGCATCTTGTGAATTGGCGTACCTTTGAAATAGATTTCACCATTCCGGGGTGGCGTCACACCGCATATGGTCATCAGCGTGGTACTCTTGCCGGCACCGTTGGCGCCGATCAGGGTGACAATCTCTCCCTCATGGATATCAATGGAAATTCTCTTCAGTGCCTGGATATTCCCGTAATAGGTATCGACATTACGCAACTCAAGCATCGGCTTCCTCCCCGAGATAAGCCTCGATAACTTTCGGGTTGTTACAGATATCCATTGGCGCCCCCTGGGCAATTTCCTTACCGTATTCCATCACGTAGATTCGATCGGAAATATTCATAACCAATTTCATATCGTGTTCAATCAAGAGAATCGCAATTTTTTCTGTGTCGCGAACACGGACAATCAGTTCATCGAGAGCTTTGGTTTCCTGGGGATTCATGCCGGCTGCCGGTTCATCGAGCAGCAGCAGGAACGGGTCGGTTGCCATGGCGCGGGCAATCTCAAGGCGGCGCTGAGCACCATAAGGCAGATTTTTTGCAAACTCGTCGGCATATTTGGAAAGGCCGACCTTCTCCAGCAGGTCATAGCTTTTGTTAACAGTCTCCTGCTCTTGGCGCATGGTTTTTGCCCCTCGCAATATAGCGCCGAGAATATTGGTTGTGGTCCGGCAATGACGACCGATCATGACATTTTCAAGAACCGTCATATTCTGAAATAGCCGAATATTCTGAAAGGTTCTGGCCATACCGATGGTTGTTACCCGATTCGATTTGAAGCCGTTTATTTTCTGCGATTTTTTTGCGGGAGGATGAACCAGAACGTCGCCCCTGGTCGGTTTATAAATCCCGGTCACGCAATTAAAAAAGGTGGTCTTACCGGCACCGTTAGGCCCGATCAGGGCGACAATCTCTCCACTACAGACATCCAGAGAGACGGTGTCGACAGCACGCAGACCGCCGAAATCCATGGTTAAGCCCTTGACCTCAAGCAGTTTCTTCGTGATTTCAGGCATTGACATCCTCCGTCATCACTTTGTGACTGCGATATTTCCGGCGCACGTTGGGAATCAGACCTTCGGGACGGAAGATCATCATCAGCACCATTATTGCACCGAACATCAGCATGCGGTATTCAGCGAAAGCTCTCAGATATTCGGGCAGCAGGATCAGCACCAGCGCGGCGATAATAACGCCGACAATCGAGCCCATACCGCCCATAACAACGATAGAAAGTACCAGGGCTGACTCCATGAAGGTGAAACTGTTCGGATTGATATAAGTGTTACGGGCCGCAAAAATAACACCGACCAGACCGGCCCAGAAGGCACCAAAAGCATAAGCGCCCAGTTTGGTCTTTGCCATATCGACACCCATGGACACACAGGCAATTTCATCCTCACGCAAAGCCATCCAGGCTCGTCCGATTCGTGAGTCCTTCAGTCGATTCGTTATAAAGATGGTAAAGATGACCATCAGAATCATCAAATAATAGGTGTAGGTCGTTGCGCTGTTGATACTCATATCGGCACCAAAGAATCCGGGGCGGGGGATTCCGGCGATTCCCTTGGCACCATTGGTGACTTCTTCCCAGTTTTCAATAACAATCTTGGCGATTGAACCGAAACCGAGGGTAACAATTGCCAGGTAGTCTCCACGCAGACGCAATATCGGAAAGCCCAGCGCGCTACCGAACAAGGCACCCATCAGACCACCGATCGGCAGACTTGTCCAGAAACCGATTCCCCAGAAACTGTTCAGGATGCCGTAGGTGTAAGCGCCGACAGCGAAAAAAGCGACATAGCCGAGATCCAGAAGGCCGGCAAGACCGACAGTGATATTGAGGCCGAGGCCGAGAACAACGAAAACCAGGGCCAGAACCATGATATTTGT
>JAGXHL010000088.1 GCA_024636215.1 Deltaproteobacteria bacterium | reverse complement strand
AGCTTTGGCCGCAGGTGCCACAACGCCCGACTTGGGTGGAAAGCTTTCCACAGATGAGATGGGCGTGGAGATTATCGGGCAATTGAAATAAGTGCTACTAGGGGGGCTGGGGGCTGGGACGATCAACGATCAACGATAAACGATAATTTTCTTAAACGTCGTCGCATCTTTGACGTGAACTACCGACGGGGTATACTTGGCAAACGTCAGTAGTCTGTCGAACAAAACTTTTTTCTTGCTGACAGCTTGTTTAAGGAGAATCATGTTGTTGCGTTTATGGGTCATGGGATGGCTGATGACCGGCCTGCTCTGCGGCGGATCCACGTTCGCCCAGGACCCCACTTTTGCACAAGACCCCACTTTTGCACAAGACCCCACTTTTGCACAAGACAAAGTGATGGCAATGCCGCCCTTGCTGGAGAGCCTCCGTCTGGAACAGCCTCTGGCCTTTTGCGGTGAGGTTGTCCCCCTGCAAGATGCCGAAGTGCGAGAGCGCATGGAAAAGGAACTCCTGCTGTCTCTCTGGGATCGGGATCAGGCCCTCTTGTGGCTGAAACGATCAACCCGTTATCTCCCTGTTATAGAGGCCATGCTTGCCCGGGCCGGGCTCCCCGATGATCTGAAATATATCGCGCTGGCCGAAAGTGCCTTGCGTCCACACGTCGGTTCACCCAAGGGCGCTATCGGTTTTTGGCAATTTATGCCGGAGACAGGCCGTCGTTACGGCTTGACCGTCAATGAGCATATCGATCAGCGACGAAGCCTGACCGCTTCGACCACCGCTGCAGTGGCTTATTTCTCAGAGCTTTACGAAAAATTCGGCTCCTGGAGTCTGGCGGCAGCGGCATTTAACATGGGGGAGGAGGGATTGCAGGCAGAAATCCTCGCCCAGGGTGTCAGCAACTACTACCGCCTCTACTTACCTTTGGAAACCCAGCGTTACCTGTTCCGGGTGCTTTCGGCCAAACTGATTCTGACCCAGCCGGAGCGCTACGGCTTTCATTTGCAGGATGGGGATTATTATCCTCCAGTACAATTTACCAGCGTCGAATTGACCTGCTATGAGGAAACCAGCCTGACGGTGGTGGCGCAGGCGGTGCAAACCGATTTCAAGAGGATCAAGGATTTGAACCCGGAGTTGCGAGGTCACTATCTGGCGGCGGGGACCTACACTTTGGCCGTCCCCGAAAACACGCCTCCCGGGCTCCAAAAGCGTTTTGACAAAATCCATCAGGAATGGAGTCAGCAGAGGCAGGAGCGCATCTACATCGTTAAGTCGGGAGATAACCTTTCGACCATTGCTGAACAATTTCGCGTCCCCCTGGCCGCGATCCTGATCTGGAATCGCATCAACATGAATAGCCCCCTTCATCCCGGCGATCGTCTGATTATCTACCCGGCGGCAAGTCGCACCGACAGCCCCTGAGATCAGGGTTCTGAGGCAGGCAGATCCTTCAGACGTGGGCATCACCGAAGGTCAACTCTCCCTCCTGTGTCCGATGCCGGACCATGATGTAAAACAGCCAAGCGTAAAAGATCAGCAGCCCCGCCAGAACGACCCAGCCCGGGATGTAGCCGATCGCGGCGTTATGCAAAAAATCTTTAACCGAGTGGATGAACTCCGCCTCTCCTGTTCTCGGTTGCACCACCGCGGTGGTGGTCTTCAACAGCCATGCCCCCAGCAGAATCAGGAAAATCCAGCAGTAGTTCCGTGTCAGGCGGCGCGCCATGGCCTGGTGTCGACTGATGGTGAACCTTGGATAGCGCAAGGTTTCCGCAAGCTCAGCGGCCCATTCGCCGTCCGTGGCGGGTTTCTCGGGATCGAAAAACGCTGCGTAGTAATTTCGCTCCAGCAGGCGCACGCGAGTTCGAAACAGGTGGAAGAAACGATAGCGTCGTGACTCGATATGGAGGAGCAAAAAGACCAACACCATTGAGAAGATGAGCACGCCGTGGTGAGCACTGGTTGAGGCCAGCGTGACGGAAAGCATGGCGGCTACGGCGCCGATAGCCCAGTTCGTGGTACGGTCAAGCCGGTCTCGCCAGCTCATCATGCGCGCCATTTCACCACGGTAGTAGTGGGCCAAGGTGGTAATGTCGTCTTTTGCCAGCACCGGGTAGCGCAGAGATGAGCCGTCCCCCGTATTATCGAAGAGGCCGGTGGGCGAATCCCCGCTTAGGGGCTCACGTGCATCAGTCATGGTTGTTCACCAAAGACGCCTTGATGTTTTCAAGGCGCCCAGCTGCCGAATAAACATATCCGGCTGAGGAGTGATTTCTTCCAGGGAGTCGTTTAATAACGGCCTTCGACATCGGACCTCGCTGTTTTTGATTTTTTTCGGGCTCGCACCTACGGTTCTATGAACTGCCCCCTCCAAAAACTCTTCTTTTTACTAGTATCAGAGGCTAATGAAAGATCAAGTAGTTTGCTGTTTTTTAGCTTATCGACATTCCGAGATGCTGAAGCGCTGTCGATAACTGCACATTTTTTTGGCTTTAAATTGTCCGCGTTCCACATAGCGCGTCCCGCATACCTGCCTTTAAATTACCTTTAATTGATTGACAACCCCAACCTGCCATGCTTCCATTTACAAATCGACATTAACAGTAACGGAAAGCCATGAGCACACTACTCACTGTCAGCGACCTGAAAACCTATTTCTTCACCAGAGAGGGTTTGACCAAAGCCATAAACGGCATCGATTTCACCATCAAAGCTGGTGAAACCCTGGCCCTGGTCGGCGAGTCCGGCTGCGGGAAATCGATGACCGCCCTCTCCCTGCTGCGTCTGGTTCCGGAGCCGGGACGGATTGTCGAAGGCGAGATCCGTTTTGACGGTCTGGATCTGCTGCGTATTCCCGGAGAAGAAATGCGCCGGGTGCGTGGCAATCGCATCAGCATGATCTTCCAGGAACCGATGACTTCGCTTAACCCGGTCTTTCGCATCGGCGATCAGATCATGGAGAGCCTGCAGCTGCACCGGGGCAAAAGCAAACAGCAGGCGACAGAAATCGCCACCGAACTCCTGCACAAGGTCGGCATCCCGGCAGCCGCTCAGAGACTCAAGGATTTCCCGCATCAGCTCTCCGGCGGCATGCGGCAGCGCGTCATGATTGCCATGGCGCTGGCCTGCGATCCGCAGCTGTTGATCGCCGACGAACCGACCACCGCTCTCGACGTCACCATCCAGGCCCAGATCATGGATCTGCTCGCTGCGATCAAGGCCGAACACAACATGGCCATGTTGTTGATCACCCACGATCTCGGTGTGGTCGCCGAAAACGCCGATCGCGTCGCGATCATGTACGCCGGCGTCATCGTGGAAACCGCTCCGGTCAAAGAACTCTACGCGAGCCCCCGGCACCCCTATACGCAAGGGCTGCTGGCCTGCATTCCGCGGATCGGTGAGCGGAAACAGCGCCTGGTCCCTATCGAGGGCACCGTTCCCAGGGCCGGGGCAGCCAACGATGGCTGTTCTTTCCTTGAGCGCTGCTCTGAATCCTTCGCTCCCTGTCGAGGCACCCTCCCCCCACTTATCGAAGTGCAGCCAGGTCACTGGGTGCGCTGCTGGCAGGAGCAATAATGTCAACACTTCTCAAGGTGGCAAATCTGCGCAAAGCCTTCAAGGTCAGCGCCAATCGCCCCGGCGCTGCGAAACAGTTGCTCAAGGCTGTGGACGGCGTCTCCTTCGATATCAAAAGCGGCGAGACACTCGGTCTGGTCGGCGAGTCGGGATGCGGGAAATCGACCACCGGCAAATTGCTGCTGCGACTTATCGAGCCTGACTCAGGCACTATTCAGTTTGACGGCAAAGATGTTACCGGCATGGGTCACCGCGCACTGACCGCCATTCGCCGTGACATGCAGATGATCTTTCAGGACCCTTACTCGTCGCTCAATCCGCGCATGCGGGTCGGCGAGATCATCGGTGAACCGCTGGTGGTCCACAGCCTCGCCAAAGGACAGCAAGTCAAAGAGAAGGTTTTGAGCCTGATGCAGAAAGTCGGCCTAACGCCCGAACACTACGATCGTTATCCCCACGAATTCTCCGGTGGCCAGCGCCAGCGCATCGGCATTGCCCGCACCCTGGCCGTACAGCCACGTCTGGTCGTCGCCGATGAGCCGGTTTCCGCCCTCGATCTTTCCATCCAGGCGCAGATCGTCAACCTCCTCAAAGACCTGCAGGAAGAGTTTGGATTGACCTATCTCTTCATCTCTCACGACCTCGGTATTATCGAGCACGTCTGCGACCGGGTCGCGGTCATGTACCTGGGTCGGATTGTTGAAATCGCCAGCGCAGAGCAACTCTACCTTAAACCCTGCCACCCCTACACCGAAGCCCTGCTTAACGCCGTACCGATTCCCGATCCGCAACGGGTCCGCGAGCACCAGGTCCTAAGCGGCGAGATCCCGTCGCCGATCGACCCGCCCGCCGGCTGTCACTTCCACCCTCGCTGCCCCTACGCGCAGGAGATCTGCCGCCAGCAGTATCCGGAATTGACAGAACACGGCAAGGACCATCAGTCAGCCTGCCATTTCAGCGGTGAAGTCGGCCGGTTCCGGCAGAGCACCCCTTGACCTTCCCTTCCGGGACACTTACGGGGGACGCTTACCCGCTGTCCAGCGGGCTGCGCACCCCTTTGCCGCCTTTGTTCAGAACATGCGTGTAGATCATCGTCGTCTTCAGATCCTTGTGGCCGAGCAGCTCCTGCACCGTGCGGATATCGTAGCCATCTTCCAGCAGGTGGGTGGCAAAACAGTGGCGGAAGGTGTGCGGGCCGACCTTGTGCATAATCCCCGCCTTGAGCGTCGCCTGCTTCACGGCTTTCTGCACCACCGACTCGTGCAGATGATGTCGGCGCCACTCATCCTTTTCCGTGTCATGCCGGCGTTTTGAAGAAGGAAAAACGTACTGCCAGCGCCAGTCACGCTCTGCATTCCGATACTTCCGTCCCAGCGCGTTAGGCAACAGAGTACTGCCAAAGCCCAGCGCCAGGTCATTAACATGCTGCTGCCGGGTCTGCTCAAGATGGCTCTGCAAAGGCGAAACCAGACTTTGCGGCAACATGGTCCGGCGATCCTTGCCCCCCTTGCCATCGCGGATCAAGAGTTCACACCCTTCAAAATCGATATCCTGAACCCGCAAGCGCAAACCATCGAGCAGACGCAATCCGGCACCATACAGCAACGACGCCACCAGGCGCGATTGGCCGCTCATACTGTTGAGGATGCTACGAACTTCATTGCGGGGCAGGACAACCGGCAATCGCTTTGGTTTTTTAGCTCTGGTCACGCCTTCGAGACGCCCCATCTCCAGCTCAAGAACATCCCGATACAAAAACAGGATGGCGTTCAAAGCCTGGTTCTGGGTCGATGCCGCAACATTCCTTTTTTCGGCCAACCAGCTTAAATACCTCTCGACCTCAACCTTACCCATCTCGGCGGGATGACGTTTATCGTGGAAGAGTATGAACTGGCGAATCCAGTAGGTATAAGCTTCTTCGGTGCGACGGCTGTAATGACGAATGCGGATGACGGACCGGACCTGGTCCAACAGGCGTGGTTTTTCCATGCTCCCCTCCAATAGACTGAAATCAATAGCAAATACGAAACAAACAGTTGCCTAAGAAAACATTAGAATGATATAAAAATCAAGAGCTTTCACGTTCCGGTCAATTTTGTGACGGCTCGGCGGGCGTTCTATGCTGCGTGGCAGCGGGAACAGCGCGGTCTAAATCCTGGAGGGGGGCTCCTATCATACTGATATCAAGCATGAAAAACCTGATTCCCTCGCAAGCTGCTTGTACTTATTAGACCGCATTTTTTCCACCTATTTACTAGTTAAGCCGTAAAATCTATTCAATTTGATACTTGCTCCCATTATGGGATCGAGGTATACTTCACCCATGCGCGTCATCTCCCGCAAAACTCTCCGTGAATTCTGGGACCAGCACCCTGACGCGCGACAACCATTGCAGGCT
>JAGXHL010000087.1 GCA_024636215.1 Deltaproteobacteria bacterium | reverse complement strand
GTTGCCGCAATCGCTCAGTATCGATTTTTTCCGAAAAACAGGCATTTAGCTCTTTGAGCTTAAGCCCGTTGAGCAGAAACTGCAACAAGGCATCGTTGCGTTCATCTTCGTCACTGTAAATCTGGCAGATATGTGTCCCAGGGGGAAGTTCTATTTCGGCGAAGCCATGTTTTATCATAAAATCTCCTTTCAGGCTCCCTCAAGAGGACTGCTGGAAACAGTCGATAGTCCCAAAGCCCACACTTTGCTGCTTTGAGTGCCTGAGAGAGGCGCTGTGAGTGTTGTTCTGAGGTGGTGGCCACCTTAGTCGTACCCCCTATATTCTCAGACACCCTTCATAAATCAGACACTTGTCAATTTAACCCAGTCATCAGGGGATGTCAAAGAGAGGTTCGATTGACATGTAGCCTTATCCATTTTGGATCAGCGCTCCCGGTAGGGTAAATTTAAAGCAACTGCCCTGGCCCGTACCACCGGACTCAACCCAGATGTTCCCCTGATAAATGGAGACGATTTTCTTCACCAGAGCCAGTCCCAGACCGCTGCCGTCACTTTCCGGATTGAGCTGGGAGAAAAGATTGAAGATTCGCTCGCTGTGTTCAGGAGTAACTCCCATGCCATTGTCCCGGACATAAAAAACGACATTTTGGCCCTGCTGCATTGCCCCGATCTCAATGTGGGGATGAGCATGATCACCCCGATACTTGACGGCATTTTCAATGAGGTTCTGCCAGATGCGTTCGAAATGCAGGACATCTCCATGCAACTGCCGGGTCAATCCGCCGGTGGACACCTGAACCTGATGCTGCTGTAAGATGCCCGCCAGAGCAGTTAAGCAGTTAGTAACCACTTGGCTGGCAGACAGGGTTTGCGCAGGGGCATCGAATCTGCCGATGCGCGAATATTGCAGCAGGGCATCGAGCAGCAGCTGCAGTTTGCTAGCGGCCTTGTCGATATAGTTCAGATCGTCGTTAATTTGTGTCGTATCACCACCCTGCAGATCCTGCCGTAACATCCCCACAAAGCTCTTTACGGTGACCAGCGGGCTTTTCAGATCATGGGAAACGCTGTAAACAAACTGCTCCAACTCGTGATTTTTTTGTTTTAGCGCTAGTTGGGTTTGCTTGCGTGCGGTAATGTCACGAAGGACCCCGACGTCATGAATTCCTTCTTTTAGCTGAACCTGTCCAAGAGATAGCTCGACGCTGATTTTATGGCCATCCTTATGCTGTGTCGTCAACTCAACGACTGTCGCGCTGCCGGTGTCCGCCGCTTTCTGCTTGGCAATGGCAATGGCGCCACGATTTTTTTCTACAAACCTCTCAAAGCGAAAAAAAGAGTGTAAACCGCTACCGATAATCTCTGCCGGCTCATAACCAAAAACCTGTCGGATGGCTGGATTAGCAAAGGCCACTTCCCCTTTAGGATTCATCATTAAAATAGCATCCTGGGCCGTGTCGGTGACGGCCTGCAGCTGCAGTTGATTTTCACGTAACTGCCTGGTCTGATGGGCAACCTGTCGGCGCAGTGACCAGGACCATAGAAAGTTCACTATCAACGCCAGCGCCAGCGGAATCAGGATAATCGCGGAATAACGCAAGGCAACCCACAGCGTGTCTGGTTGTTGATAATGGGCTAACCACTTGTCATGGATACGACGATATTCTCCATTGGTCTGAATAGCCTGCAGCCCTTCATTGAGTTTTGCCAGTAATGCCTGCTGTCCTTTTTGGACAGCAACGCTATATTGACGCTCCAGCAGGCTTTCGCGCCCGAGTTGCAGATTGGTCCAGTTGTTTTTCTCAATCAGCGACAGGGCCGGAAGACGTGCTACCAGAGAACAATCATGCTGGCCAGCGAGCAATTGGCGCAGTGCCTCTTCCTGCGTGTTGACGAGGGTTAATTGTGCGGTTAACCCTTGGGCTTGTAGCTCCTCAACAATGACATCGCCACGTTGGACAACCAGTCGTAAGCCGGTTAACTCTGCGTAAGATTCGGGCGCAGGAGTCCCCCCTCGCCGAACGGCACTGACATAGTGGGTGAGCAGGTGGGACGTACCGAAGTCGAACTGCTGACTGCGTTCGGGTGAATAGAATATGCCCTGAATAATATCGATTTCACCGCCGGCAAGTTGTTCTACGACCTGATCCCACGGGCCCAGGCGAATCTCAATATCAAGACCGGCTTCAACGGCAATAGCCTGTGTCAACTCGGTAATAAAGCCGGTTGGTTTGCCCTGTTTATCAAGATATTCATAGGGGGGAAAATTGATATCACCACCAACAATGAGGCGCTGTTTGGCCGGCAACTGCAACTCGGCAAACCATTTGGCGTGCAAGCGCTGATAGGTGCCGTCGGCGATGACCAGGGCCAAGCCTTCATTTAATAACGCCAGGGTTCCATGATCTCCTTCTTTGACGGCAAAACTGAAATCCTGGCGGAAATCATCAATTGGTCGGTCAATCACGCGCAAGGTGTCGAGGCCGGTTTGCTGTAATAAACGTAGCGCCACCAGGCGCTGGATAACGACCGCATCATAGTCACCGGCGTGCAGGGCCTGAAACGCTTGTTCAAAGGTATCGGTCGTGAAAAGATCTATACCCCGATCTTCGCGCCGCAGAAATTCCTCAGCATTATCCCCCTTCATAACAGCGACCCGGCGGCCACGTAAATCTTTAAGGGTATGGATGTCATCGGTATCAGTATGAACAACAATCGCGCCGTGCAGGGACATATAGGGGAAAGTAAAATCGAACAGGGCCTCCCGCTCCGGGGTTCGCCCGACCAGCGGCAGGGCTTGAATCTCACCGGTTTCCAGCAGGGCCCTGACCTCCGGCCAGGTCCCCGTGCGGAAAGTGACGTCGCGCCCCATGGCGTTGAGTGCCGCGTGCAGTAGTTCCACCGCGAAGCCATCAACGCGGCCGTCGCCGGTCACAATGCTAAAAGGTGGATAATCAATTTCTGCGGCGGAGGTTATCGGGGCGTTGGCCATCACGGGAACAGCAAAAAGTATCTGTAGCAGAACTGCAGCAGCCATAACAGTTAACGACCGCAGATAACGCCGTGGTGTGAAAATATAAGGATTTAGAGGCCACATACCCCACCTTCCAGTACGCTTGCAAGAGATGTCCCCTGGCGCAGAAACTGAGCATATTGATCAGCCGGCAAGGGTTTGCTGAACAAAAATCCCTGAAGAATGTCGCATTCAGATTTGACCAGGAAGTTTAATTGTTCCTGCGTTTCAACCCCTTCTGCCACGGTTTCCAGATTGAGGTTACGAGCGATACTGATGATGCCGTTCATCAAGGCTGCTGCTGATGTATCCGAGGGAATATCGGAGACAAACTCACGGTCAATTTTAAGTTGATGAAAGGGGAAACTGCGCAGATAGAGCAGACTTGAATAACCGGTGCCGAAATCATCGAGACTTAAATGAACACCCAGGTCTTTAAGCTCCTTCATGGCTATTTGAGCCATTTCGGGATCATCCATCACCAGGCTTTCCGTCAGTTCCAGTTCCAGCAGGTCAGCAGGCATGCCGCTTTTATCAAGTGCGCACTGAACCACTGTTGTCAGGTTGTTTTGCTCAAACTGACGCGCCGACAGATTGGGCAGTAAAAAACCGCTGGCCAGCATCAAGTTGACAAGCGGTTAGCAACATAGAATAGGATTCCCCAGCAACTTTTTAACATTCTATCTTCCACCGAATACATCAAATAAGACTAAATCGCTCGATTCTACTCTAAGAGTCGTGTCAAAAAGTAAAAGAAATGCAAAAATGTTACTACTCCTGGCTTATTAGTAATGAGCACAAAAGGTCCTTAGTTCTTTTAGTCTCAAAACAACGGCTCTAGCAACCTGTCGGACTATCCATGAGCCGGCTGCAAATCCGGCTGTTTGGCCCATATTTCAGCTCCTTGTTGGTCCATAGCTACGGCTATGAACCTGCAAATGAGCTAAAATCTGTTCTCAAACATCCAAATTTTCGCTTCGGCCCGTATAGTCCGACAGACTGCTAGCTTGTGCTGGCCGCGAGGGGAAAGCTGTCTCCTGAAGTCGTGGTATCAGTTGGCAATGTGAAGTGAAAGCAGGCTCCCTGGCCGATGCCGGCGGATTCTGCCCAAGCCCTGCCTCCATGGCGTTCTGCGGCGCGTCTGACAATAGCGAGGCCGATTCCACAACCGTCGTAATCACCGGTGGCATTCAGTCTTTCAAAGGCTTTGAAGATTCTGCTGGTATCATCAGGTGCGAGGCCGACGCCATTGTCACGCACCGACACCTTCCAAGAGGCTCCATCTTTTTGGGTGGAGATATGAATTGCGGGGAGTTGTTCGCTGCGGTACTTGATGGCATTCGCAATCAGGTTCTGCAGGGCGCTGCGAAGCAACGTGTAGTCTGCCGAAACAGTCGGGAGATCCGTCCAGGTAACACTGGCTTGTGTGTCCTCAATCGACTGCTTCAGGTCCGTGACGACTTCAGTCAAGAGGCTATTTAGAGACACCTGCACTGGACATAGTTTCTGATGACATGAGCGTGCGTAGGATAGCAAACCATCGATCAAAGTCCGCATACGCTGCACTCCTTTAGTGATGTGATCGATGATTTCGTCAGTGTTGCTGTCAATGCGACCATGGAGATCCTGGCGCAGCAATCCTGCGAACCCGCTTATAGTGTGCAACGGCGCTTTCAGGTCATGCGAAACCATGGAAGTAAACTGCTCGAGAGCCTGGTTGGAATCTACCAGCTTTTTCGACGAAATATTCAACTCATTGATAAGAATAGCCTGTTCTTTTTTTTCTTGCTCAAGTTGCGCGGCGTGCTCCTTGAGGCGGTGGTGTAATTGCTGGAGGTTGAGCACCTGGGTGAAAGAACCGGTCGTCTGATGTGCGCGCATGATTGCACACCCAAGAACGATGAAGCCAGCTGCTGACAGCAGATGAGCGAACCACCAGAGGTGAGACCAGGGCTTGCTGAGCAAAAATGCGGCAGAGGCTTGAATGAACCAGAGCAGAGCAAAGCGCTGGTAAGCAAGGAGGTGCACAGAAGTCCAGCGTATTAACATAACCAAAAGCGTTAGAGTGAATACACCGTTTGACACCATTTCTATAGCGCGCACCAGCGGGATACCGATCCATCCAGCAAAGCTTGCACCAGTCAGAGTCGCAACCACTACCAACAAGCCCAGGCCGTGAGGCCATAGCCGTCGGCCGGACACATTCAGGCTGTCGAAACGGAGAACCGCCACCAGAAGATAGGCAGCCATGGCAAGCCGAGATGCCGGCCCGAACACCAGAAATGCCGGCAAATGAGTATCGGCCAATCGAGTCAGGATACCGTGGGGCGCATAGACCAGGGCGAAGGAGAAATAGGCCAGAGCCGCCCAGTACTGGTAACTTTCCCTGCTGAACCGGTAGTTAAGATAGGCGACCCAGCCGATAAACGCCGAGGTGCTTACTGCAATGAAAATGGCGATCTCGTGAGTTAAGTAGTGATGAAAGCGCAGGGTTGAGACGTCGAAGGCGATCAGGTACGCAATCAGGATCGATGGCGCAAAACCTGCCAGAATATATGCGCCGAGACTAAATAAGTTCGAGAGCATGTGTCCGGGATGGTAACTGGTTTTAGTCGTCTGCATTTCAAATTATTTCCTAAGGTGGGGGCTAGATATGGTCTGGCAAAGATAATTTACCGACGACGTCACAACTGGGACAAAGTTGTGGCGGGCAATTTTGACCATGCACGGATGAATAACATTTTTTTTGAAGAGTTTTTCCGCGTTTACTTCAAGTAAAATCATCGTTGCTGAATTTGCATGTTGAACTTCAAAATTATCATCAATCACAAGAACTGCGTCGTTGATAGCTTGCAACAGAACCCATTCTTTAGATGTTTTTCTTGGCATTAAAACTCACCAGGACAATGCTCTCAATTAAGAATCGATTAAACTGACCGTGGCCGGAATTAAAGCATTATGTATGCCAAAAATTTACAAGCAGGTGTTTTGTAGGACTGACTTCATAGACGATCAATTCAGACGAAAGCCGGTACTATGAAGAGTCTCTTGAAACTAAACGCTAGCAGGCTGTCGGGTATCAATTCATGTCACAACTCAACAATACATCGGATCATTGTCAATTCTTATCCTTACGATGTGCATGGCTCATCAAGTACAACCCTCCAGCTAATGCCAGTATAGATAATGCAAGATAGATGGTGTCCAAGGGTGTTTGGAACCTTATATCGACGACGGCGCGGAAAAACTCTATGATTACTGCCAGGATAACCACGCGTGCAATTTTGTCCTTAAGCTGGTCGAAGGAATGGACATTGAAAGGGTGTTGTGGGCTTTGAGCTTCCGCTTGATCAATCGGTGAGACGAACAAGCGATACACACCGGAACCGAAAATCAACAGGACGATTGCGATGAGGTAGATATCCACAGCGATTATAATTTTTGGGACAACCGTGTCATGTATATCTCCAGATCCATCAGCAAAGTAATATTCTGCTGCATCTACTATTACTGCAATGACATCAGCAGTACCAATAAGAAATAGTACCGCTGCACCTATCAAGCTGGGAATAACAGCCAGCATCACCAGCAACCGTGAGTTCCAGAGAAAATACTCAAAGTGCTTTTCTACTTGGAATCCAGATGGTTTATCAGAATCTTCACCTTCGCTCATATCACTACTCCCTAAAAAACCAAGTCATTGCAAAATATCAAAGCAATAAAAATATGCCAACCTTTAATGTTTCATTCGTCCAAGCCTGCAAAAATATCACGCGGGCTTATGGAATATTCATTCAAAGGAGAATCAGATGAAAAGCCGAACAATCACCATCATTGGAATTATTGCAGCAATCTTGATGACCGTCTCAGGTGCTGAACTCGCTTTCGCAAAGGGTGGAGGAGGAGGCGGCGGAGGCGGAGGTTCCTGTGTCAGGAATGGCTCCGTCACATATGCTGGCACCGGAATGTCACAAATGGGGGACATAAATCAGGCGCGGCACCACCCACGGTGAACCGGAGGCAATGAGGCAGCGCGGCGCTCATTCAGTCGACTCACTCGGGAAAAGTCCTCCCAGGGAAAATAAAAAGTATTGAGCCAGTGTGACACTAAAAATGTGGTTGGGGCTCGCCAAGATGAAACCGTCACGGGTTACATCGAATGCGTTTTCGGTTAACAGGCGATATTTGGCCTGCTGTTACAGCACTTGACCTGCACTCAAAGCATCTCAACTTCAAGCTTACTGACAGTCCCCACATATTTTTTGTCTAACTCCAGGACATGTTTCATGAACCAGTCCCGCAAAAAAACAAGGACACTCTGAGGTACAATGGTGTCACCCTTGAAGTGCTGATCACGTAATTGAGCTAACTGCTCCCGAAAATATTGATGCTGCTTCTTTTGAATTTCTAGCCCCGAGAATCCACTTTTCTCCAGAAGTTTTTCCTCTTCCGCGAAGTGGACCTCCACGTAAGAGATAAGATCCCGGAAAAGTCTGTTGAGAAATTCAGGATCACGCCCTTGTTTTTTATTGTTGAGGTGAACGTCATTAAGCATGCTAAAGAATTTCTGATGTTGCTGGTCCATTTCCGGGATATTGACGCCGAAATGGTCCTTCCATTTGAAAAACTCCATGTTTTTTTCCTTCAGAAGTTTCGATTCGACTTGCAATAAAACAGTCACAGCAGCGAAGCGATCTCTTTAATGGGGGGAGGAAGATCTGGTCAGGATTGCCATAGGGGTTATCAATGCGCAGGCAATAGAAAAGTTTATCTTCTTAGATCTTCAATAGATTAAGAAACAACCCCTGGAGCCAATCCCCAGGAGTGTCAACTGCAAAACAAAAAGGCTCACCTTCATACCGAAGACGAGCCCTTCACTTTGGATGACTTTCTTCAGCAACCCGGCTATCCGTGTCATCCTTTCATTGGATGACCAAGGATCCGTGGCTTTGCGTCCCTGGATTTCTCCAAGTTTGCCATTTTCGAAATTTTATGTTCGGCAAGATAGCACTTTCTCATCTCCATAGATACAAAAAAATATCTATTTCTTAAACACTTGCAAGGATTTAATGTTGTTGAATCGCGGCGACGCATACCCCACAAGTTTTAAGCTGAAAAGCCATAAAGTAACCAGCTGCCAAAGGACTGCAACTAGATGGATGAATTAATCGCAGGGTACGAGCAGCCTGTCGTAGCTATGGACGAAAAAAGGAGCTGAAATTTGGGCCAAACAGCCTGAATTGCAGCCGGCTCATGGATAGTCGACAGGATGCTAAAGCCAAGTAACACATAATTTATCGATCATATCAACAAACTTGCCAAAATTAACCGGCTTGGTTAAATATTCATCAACACCGCAAGTGCAGGCTTCTGAACGGTCTTCATCTGCATCAGAGGTGGTCAGAACCACAACGGGAATTTTTTGAAGTTCTGGATCCTTCTTGACGACGGCGAGAACTTCAAGCCCGCTGATATGAGGCATACGCAAATCAAGGAGAATCAGATCGGGTCTGGGGGATACGGCTGAATCTTCATAGGGTCCGCGGCGATAAAGATAGTCAAGGGCCGCTTTGCCATCGTCAACCTGCCTGAGTTGCACATCAACAGCGATGCGTTGAAGCGCCATACGGACGATTGCCGCATGAGCCGGTTCATCTTCCGCGTGCAATATGACCCTGGTTTTCTCGTTTGTCATCTAGTCGCGTCCTTATTGATCAGAACATCTGGCAGGGTAAAATATAAGCAGCTTCCCTGACTGATTCCAGCTGATTCAACCCAGATGGTGCCACCATAATAGTCAACAATCCGTTGTACGAGGGTCAGCCCCAACCCCGTACCATCGGCGGTTTTGTCAAGCTTATCAAACAGGCCGAAGATTTTGCCCTGATACGCCTTTTCAATGCCAATCCCGTTGTCGCGAACGTAAAAAATCACTTCTTGACCTGTTTGTTCAATCCCGATATCAATTGCCGGGTGTTTCTGGTCTCCCATGTATTTGGCGGCGTTGCCGATCAGGTGCAGCCAGATCTGCACCAGCTTGTGCCGATCGCCACACAATTCCGGGCCCTCTGCTGTAATGGTCAACGTGATGCCCTCCAGCTTGTTTTCCCCGGTCAGATGGTCGACGGCATCCTGAACCAGTACGCGGAATGCGCTTGCCTCTGTGTCACTGTCTGCTGTATCAATTCGAAACATCAGCTGCAGACTTTCGAGCAGGTTATTCATCTGTCGGGTGGCGTGACGGGTATAGCTGAAAACTCTGGTCAGCTCGGGATCCAATGCTCGCGGCAGGGTGTCCTGAATCAATCCGAGGGAAGATTCGATCGTCACCAGGGGTGTTTTCAACTCATGGGAAACGGCATAGTTAAACTGTTTCAGGGCTCTGTTGCGTTGCTCTAACTGTGTTTTCTGTTGTTTCAGCTCAGCCTCCCTGGCCTGTTTGGCCCTGCCTTCCGCCTTCAAATCTTTCAGGATGCTCAGCGTCGCGTTCTGGCTTGTTTTCAACTGGCGATACGCCTCCTTCAGGGCTTCCTCATTTTGTTGGCGTTTTTTTTTCTCACGAGCCTCTTCCAGGGCCCGTCCCACTGCAAAGGGCAATCGCTCAGGACGGTCCTTGATTACGTAGTCCACCGCGCCGGCCTTGAGCAGCTCGATGGCGGTTTCTTCGCCGATGGATCCGGAAACGCAGATGAAAGGCGAGTCCGGGCAAATCTCGTTGCGGATGTGCAAGGCGCCGAAGGCATCGAAGCCGGGAAGCTTGAAGTCGGCCAGGATGATGTCGTAAGAGGTGCTACGCAGAGAGGCGGTAAATGCGTCTTCGGTTTCCACCCACTCGATGCTCAAAAGGTATCCGGCATCGATCAACAACTCTTTGATCAGCTCGAAATCTCTGGCGGAGTCTTCCAGCGACAGGACGTTCAGCTTTTCATCTTTATGGGTTTTATCCGTTGTCATCGGCTACTCCATTCGCGGCTGTTCATTGAGCAAGGCCCAGAAGACACCGAGGTATTTCACGGCATCCAGGAAAGCCTTGAAGTCCACGGGTTTGACCACATAGGCGTTGACACCGAGCGCATAGCACCTTTTCAGGTCGGGTTCCTCGCGCGATGAGGTGAGCATGACCACCGGCAACGCCTTGAGCTTGGCGTCACCACGGATCGCCTCGAGGACTTCAATGCCGTTCATGCGGGGCATCTTGATGTCGAGCAGCAGCACCGCGGGATGGCCCTTTTTGCGCTCTTTGAATTGTCCTTCACGGCGCAGATATTCCAGAGCTTCCACCCCGTCGTTCACCACCGTCACCTGATTGGCCAGGTTGTGTTCAGACAGGGCCTCGATGGTCAATTCGACATCTTTGGGATTGTCTTCGGCCAGCAGAATGGTATTCAGCTCGATCATAATGGGTCTCCTTCAGAAAAAGGTTTTTCAGGTATCGTAAAATAAAAGGCGGCCCCCTCATCCGTCCGGCCTTCGGCCCGGACACGGCCCCCATGTTTGTGAATAATTCGCTGAACATTGGCCAGCCCGATGCCGGTGCCCTCAAATTGGGCCGGAGGGTGCAGGCGCTGAAACACGCCGAACAGCTTGTGCGCATACTGCATATCAAAGCCGACGCCGTTGTCCCGCAAGAAAAATACCCAATGGTCCGGCTCCCGGGTGAATCCGACTTCTATTTCAGCTTCATCTTTATACCGTGTATATTTGACGGCGTTATCCAGAAGGTTTGTCCAAACCTGTTTGAGCAGTGAATAATCGCCATAAACCCAGGGCAGTTCCGCAACACTCCAGGTAATTTTTCGGTTTTTCGTATCCACCTTCAGCTTTTCAAGCGCTTCCTGAACGGCGGCGTTCATATTCATATTCTCTTGACGCAGCTCTTGCCTGCCGGTTTTTGAGAATTGGAGCAGATCGTCAATGAGGATCCCCATCTGTTTTGCCGAATCAGTGATCTCGTGCAGATAGTGCCCGGCTTTATCCGGCAGGGCCTCCAGGAAACGTTTGTTCAACAGGTCGACATAACCGTTGATATGGCGCAGCGGCGCCCGCAGATCGTGCGACACAGAATATGAGAAGGCCTCCAACTCCTCGTTGGTTGCCTCCAGTTGAGCGGTGCGCTCGAACACCCGCTGCTCCAGCTCCGTGTTCAGCTGGCTGATCTCGGCCTCGCTCTGTTTTCGCGCCTCAATTTCAGTTTTCAGATCCTCCATGATATCGAGGACGGCCGTCTGGCTCGCCCGCAATTTCCGGTTTGCCTCCTGCAAGGCATCGTAGCTCTGCTTGCTTGCGGTGATGTCAATGGATACGCCCAGCAGGGACTGCGGTTGACCTTCGACGTCGTATAGTGGGATCTTGCGTGTGTGCAGGATCCGCCGGCCCTGCCGGGTCTGGATGGGTTCCTCGGGGATGTCGATCACCAGCCTGCCGGAAAGGGCTTCCAGATCTTTTTCTGCAAAGAAATCCGCCTCTTCCCTGGGGAAAAGGTCGTAATCGTTCTTGCCCAGCAGCTCGTCCCGGTTTCTTCCCAGCAACTCCTCTCCAGCCTGGTTTAAAAGCACATAGCGCAGGGTTGCAGCCTCTTTCATGAAAATCATGGCCGGAATGTTCTCGAGGATATGCTTGATAGACGCCTCGCTCTGGCGCAAGGCCCCGGTTTTTTCCGCGACTCTTTGCTCCAGGGAGGCGTTGATGTCGCGGATTTCGGTGAACTTGTCACGCAGCGAATCAGCCGTCTCCCTGACGTTGGCGATCAGAGAGTGGGTTTCGAGAATCCGGCTCTCCGGCCAGGTGACAGCTTCCCCGGCGGAGATCCGGGCCGGAAGCTCGCGGGTGGCCAGGCCAAGCTGCTCGATCCCCACGAGCGTGCGCCGGCTCAGCCAGGCAGCCACAGCCAGAGTAACGAGCAGAATCGTGAAAAGTAAAAAATATTTTTCCGAATACTCGTCGTAAAGCCTTTTTTGAAACGGCGCCACCGGCTGCTCCACGATCAGACGCCATTCAGACAGCTTGCCCACGGCGGACTCGACAACATATAAGGATTTTCCCCAGAGGTCGATGGTGGAGGCGCCGGGGGAAAGCTGAGGGATCCACTGCCGGATTTCCATATCAGCGTCACTCAAAGACCCCATGCTGCGCGTTACCGGCACCAGGGATTTTCTGTGCAGACCGGTGAGCGGTTCAAAGCCTCCCCCTTCTCGGGAAAAAGGTTTCATGATCTGCTGGTCGCTACGGTTGGTCAGGATTACGTTCTCGTTCTTGTCAACCAGGGTATACATGAATTGGCCGCCAAGGGAGAGGTTCTCGAGAATCGACCGGATCTGTTCGAAATCCACGATGCCCCCAATGGCGCCTTTATATGCGCCGTCGGCTATCACCGGAGCCAGCAGGATCACCACAGACCCGGTGCGGCTGAAGCGTGAGGGCATGACCTCGGAGAGCATGGGCTTCAGGGTTTGGCGCAAAAGTGGCAGGTAAGACCGATCTGCAATTGACTTGCCGATGGTAGACTGACCCAATTCGTCCACCGTTGGAGAGTATGCAACGGTACTGCCGGCCCTGTCCAGCAGGCACATGCGCACGAAATCCGGGCCTGAAGCGTTGGCCTGTTCGAGACGGGCCTGCATCTCTGAAGGGTTCAGTGTTGCCGCAAGGTGCGCCAGATGGGCCACTGCCGCCTCTTTATGTGTAAGATAGTCTTGAAGGCTGTCGGCCATGAAGCGACTGTTTTGCGTAACAATCTGACGGATGTTCCGATTCGTCGCGGCCAGATCCCTTCTTGAGTCATTGATGACCAGAGTTATAGTTGCCAGCAACACAAAAAGGACGAGGAAATTGGCCAGGGTCTCCCGGAGGGAGATCCGTTCTGCCTGCAACGGCCTACTGAACAGGGTGTAGATCAGCCGGGCCGCCAAGGCGTTGGCGATGCCATTAAAGGCCTGTTTGGTGAGAAGAAAGAGGCTGTTGTCCACTGGGAATCCAGAGAGGGTATGGAAACAGAAATAGCCCAGCGGTATGCCAAGGATTATCCAGTAAAGGGTGTCGGCCACGATCAGGGAGACCCGCCGACGCGTGAAGAACCAGCCGACGACCGCTGCCTCCGCGGTCATGGTGACAAAGGCCCATGGATGATTCCAGGAAAAATAGGTGTAGGCGGAGATGACCGCGGCCGCAATAACGCCCCGGCCCCAGCCGAAGATCTGAAGGGTCAGCATGGCGAAGATGCTGCCAAAGATGAAATGGGCGTTCAGAAGAGAGAAGGGGAAATGATTGCCTGCCAAACCGGCGGCGATAAGGATCGGCAAGAGCAGGAAAGCCCAGGATCCTGTTCTGATGTTCAGGCGTGCACTGTCGTGGCTCATGGGTCCCTTCCGGCTGTCAGGAAGCTTTTCGCTCATCGAATAATCTTATATTGTTCCTTTTTGCCGGCCTTAACAGTCTATCCTCCACCGACATCAAATAAGACTAAATCAATCTACTATACCCTAAGAGTCGGGTCAAAGAGAGGAAGAAAGGAAAAAAAGTTACGCCGCGGACATTTTAAGAACGTGCTGTCAACGGGCGACTCCGTAGCACGCTACTTCTCACAATTTTCTCACAAGTGCACCTGTATTGATTTGGGCTGTTCAGATTGGTCGAATTTAAGCTTCTTGGATACCTGTCCTCGCTGCCAGGCAAGCGCGCCTAACTGCAGGGCAAAAACCAGAATTCCACTGAAGCGCAGACGGAGTTGCGTGCTGATAATCGTTATGAGCCAATGGACAATTGCTTTCCTTGCTGCAACAAGACAGCAAACTCTTCGGCGGGAAGGGGCTTGCTGAACAAATAGCCTTGCAGCATGTCACAGCCGCAACCGCAGAGAAAAGCGAGTTGTTCACAGGTTTCAACGCCCTCTGCAATCGCTACCAGGCCGAGGTTGTGCGCGATGTCAATGACGCTGGTGACAACCGATGCACAGCTTGAGTCTATAACAATATCCTGTATGAATGACCGGTCTATTTTCAGGTTGTCGACTGGAAATCGGCGCAGATAGTTGAGGCTCGAATAGCCGGTACCAAAATCATCCAGGCTTAGGCTGATCCCTAAATTTTTGAGTTCCAGCATGGTTCGTACAGCTTCCGAGGGCTTGTCCATGATCATGCTTTCGGTGAGTTCGAGCTCAAGAAATCGTGGGTCCAGAGCACTTTGCCGTAAGACGTTCTCTATCAACGCGGGGAGATCCCCGTGACGAAACTGACGCGCAGAGACGTTCACAGCAACACTAAGTTCAGGTAAACCGCGGACCTGCCAGGCTTTGATTTGCCGACAAGCTTCCAGAATACACCATTTCCCTAGTGGAACTATCAGTCCTGTTTCTTCGGCAAGTGGAATAAAGTCGGAGGGAGCAATAGCCCCCCGGGAGGGGTGGTTCCAGCGCAGCAGCGCTTCGCAACCGACAATTTTGCCACTGGACAAATCGATTTTTGGCTGGTAGTGGAGCTGAAACTGTTGAAGTTTCAGTGCCTCGCGCAAGGCACTTTCGAGGTCCATCAACGCCAACGCATGGCGGTTCATATCCTCGGAATAGTAGGTAAAATAGCCCGAAACCCCTTTTTTTGTGCGGTACATGGCGAGGTCCGCATTGCGCAGCAGGGTGGGGGCATCCTCACTGTCTCTTGGGAAAATACTGATGCCGAGACTGGCATGGATTGTCACTTCCCGGGAGTCGATCAGACAGGGTTCATTCAATTTGATGAGAATTTTTCTTGCCACCAGCGTGAGATCTTCTTCGTTTGCGATCTCAGTCAGAAGCACCACGAATTCATCGCCACCCAGTCGGGCCACTGTGTCGGCTTCACGGACACTTTCCAGCAAACGTTGCGCCACGACCTTCAACACTTGATCACCGAAACTGTGGCCGAGACTGTCGTTGATCACCTTGAAGCGGTCAAGATCGAGAAGCAGTACTGCGACCAGGCGGTTGGAGCGACGAGCATAGTGTATTGATTGATTAAGACGGTCCAGCAACAAGGTGCGGTTGGCCAAGCCGGTCAAGCTGTCGTGGGTGGCCATGTACTTGAGCTGTGCTTCGTAAATTTTGCTCTCGGTGATATCTCGAAACAGCAGTGCGACACGGGGGATATTGGACTCTTTAGCCAGAAAAGCATAGGCATCGAAATGCCGGCCCAATTCCGTTATCGAGTTTTGGAAGCGGGTTGCTTGTCCCGTGCGTGCCACCTCCCCCAGGACTTCAAACCAGGCCGCATCAAGGGTTGGAAACAGTTCCCGTATCCGTCGCCCGACGACATCGCTGATGCCAAACTGAGTCTCAAAGACACCATTGACCTCCAGAAACCGGAAGTCGACAGGAGTTCCCGCTTCATCGAACAAGATATCGACGATGCAGAACCCTTCGTCAATGGATTCAAACAGTGCATGGTAACGACGCTCGTTATCCAGTAAGACCTGTTCTGCTCTGATTCGTTCCTGGTTATGGCTCCATTCCCAAAATGCGCTGCGCGTTGCCTGGGGCATGAGAACAAAAGATTCGGCCGACTTGACGAGATAATCAAACGCCCCGGCCTTCATGGCTTCAACGGCCAGTTCTTCATTACCGTAGGCCGTCATGATCAGCAGCGGAAATGGCTTCTTAGTTAACGCGTCGCCGAGAACATCCATAGCGCGGCCATCAGGGAGGTTCATGTCCATCAGGACGACGTCCGGGGTCGTCTCCGTGATCGCTTTATAGTATTCTTGCAAAGTCCCGACGCACTGGATTCTAATGTCGGGCATTTCCCTCGAGAAGGCGCGACAGATCGCCACGGCGTGGGCTTGTTCGTCTTCGACAATCAATACGTCGGTTAAACGTCTCCCCATACGTTCCCCTATTTTC
Source organism: Deltaproteobacteria bacterium (assembly GCA_024636215.1). Next base: position 1,076 of record JAGXHL010000087.1, on the reverse strand, counting down.
CCCCCAACCGAGGGATTGACCATCTCCTCAAGTGGAAATCGCTTACGGGAGTACACTTCGAAAGCCTCTGTCGGCATGGTTGCTATCCGAATCATTTTTGTGGACGCTCGTTCATACGGCCAAATCATGGCCGGTATTTTCAACAGAGGCCTTGCGTCGGTAAAGATAATCAAGCGCTATCTGCTCATTTTCGACGTGCACCTGCTCGCAGGGGACCTCTGAAAGCTCCAAATTTCTGCGAATGATCTCAGCATGCGCGCAATCGTCTTCCACCAACAGAACGATGATCGGATTGCTTCTCATTATGTTCTCTCCTGGTTGTGCCTTAAGTGTGGTCGGTAACGTGAATTGCAAACAGCTTCTCTGGCCTTCCCCAAACGTATCAACCCAATCTGTCCGTTGTGAACTTCCACGACTTCTCCTGTGATTTGAGAAGATGTGTTTCTGAATCTCGTCGGGTTCTGTTTCGCCATAGTTTGACATTCCACCAACAACGAAGAACTCTCTCCGACGTGCAAGATAGCACGTTTCATGCCGGCACAGAAAGTTAGGCTGGAATCTATTAAGACTCATTCTAGGCTTATAGCGGTAATCAGCGGAATATCGAAGGAATTACAGAATGAATACAGGGGGCTTCATGTAGAGTTCTGAAAATATTACAACCCGACGAATTGAGTCAAATAATTCAACAAGGTGAATTTCAATATGAGGAAGTTTGAGTGCAACAGCCTCACAAATGTAGCCCCACTTTTGTGGCAGAAGTTGCCCCCCTTCCAGATCCACTCAACACCGATGGCCCTGCCGGGCTGCACCAATGGGTATTGTTTACTGTTCACCGGGGGCACTCACGTGACCGCCGAGGTGGGCACCTGTCCATTGGTGTTATAATTTAGACGCGGCAGTATCCGATGGAAGCGCGCGGATGGGAATAACTACTAGCAGGCTGTCGGACTATCCATGAGCCGGCTGCAAATTCGGCTGTTTGGCCCATATTTCAGCTCCTTTTTGGTCCATAGCTACGGCTATGAACCTGCAAATGAGCTAAAATCTGTTCTCAAACATCCAAATTTTCGCTT
>JAGXHL010000086.1 GCA_024636215.1 Deltaproteobacteria bacterium | reverse complement strand
TCTGGGGTCTGGGGTCTGGGGTCTGGGGGCTGGGGGCTGGGGTCTGGGGTCTGGGGGCTGAGGGCTGAGGGGCCAGGGATTAAAGATTCATTACTGCTTTTGAGTTAACTGCAAAATAATCGCCAGGATGGATGCTCCGCATCCGTCTCAACCAACACGGCAGGGTTATCGAATGCACAGGTCGTCAGCAGACCGGCAATCTCCTGCTGCAGATCAACCAGACTGGCGTTAATCAGCTCTTTGTCAAAGCCCTTTTCACCCAGTTTAAGAACCAGGTCCATGGAGACAACGCGACTGATTGACTTGCCTAGCTCGGCCATTTTCCTTTGTGGAGGAGCCGGGTCAATTTCGAAATTGACCAACTCTTTAATCAGACCGCTGGCCCGATGAGTCAGGTCAAAGCTATGGAGGTACCGAAACAGGTTTCTTTCTTTCGCAGCCTTCATCTGTTTGATGAGAGCTTCGGCAATCTGGATATAAAGAATGTCGTTGGAGCCCTCGAAGATCTGGAATGGGCGGCTGTCGACTATGGCGCGACCGGCGAAATGATCCAGACGATAACCTGTCGCTCCGACGAGCTGCAGCAGTGACTGGGCCGCGCTCTGCATGAGATCAGTCACAGACGTCTTGATGGCGTTTGCCTCCAGGCCATGAGTCGCCAGGTCATTCTCGATAGCCGCTCGTTCACAGGTGTTGACGCACATCGCTGAGCAGATGGTGAAAGCGGACTGGATCCGGGCCAGACGGGCCTGAACCTGGTCGTAGTCATACAGGGCTTTGCCGCCGACCAGGCGCTCTCGGCAATGACTGGTGGCTTCATCCAGGATCCGGGTCAGAAACCCCATCGCCATGGACGGAAACTGCATGCGGCTGCGATGCAACAGGTCAAGCATCATCTTGATGCCTGTACTGTGAGGAATCAACCGATGGGTTTTTGGGATAGTAACGTTAATGCGGTTGCGGCCGTAGGGAATCATATAGAGGCCAAGGTTGTTGAATTTTTCCTCGACAACGATCTGCTGACCCGGTGCATTGGCGTCGCAGATAAAGAAGTCGATATCCCGTGCCAGGCTCTGCTTTTCGGTAATCTGTCGAGCCGTTAGCAGCCAGTAGTCGGCCCAACCGGTCAAGCCTGCCCAATGTTTGACACCCTGTAGACGGCAGAGGTCACCCTCTTCTTGCCACGAGCTCTGCATATGCAATGCATCACTGCCATAGTCAGGCTCAGTAATCATCAGCCCGCCCATTTTCTTGTGCTGGACAAAGTCATCTAAAACAGCTTGTCGTGCAGCTTGCTGGCCATATTTTGTGACCGGTTGAATAAACAGCGCCCAGTTGATACCGAAAACCAGCGCCAGCGCCAGCGATTCGTAAGAGGCCGCTTCAATCAGGGCAACGCCGTCACTGATTTGCCCTCCCCGACCCCCATGCTTTGTCTGAATGAAGGTGGATAAAGGGCTGCAGGCCATGATATCGCGCAGAACATAGGGCGGCAGGCCACGATCGACGCTGAGTTTGTCAAAATCTTCACGGCTGTGAAAGAGATTATGCAAATTCGCTTTAAAAGCTTGGAGGAATTCGGGAAAAGGTGTTGAATTACTGATTTGTTCCGGTCGAAGAGTGGTCCCTCGGTGTTGATCTGCTTTCATTATCTGCCCCAATAAAGTTGTTCCAAGTCGATACTGCTAAGTGTATCGTTACTCACCCTTTCCACAGGCTGCCAGACAAACCAGTCTTTAACTGTTCAAGTCGCAATCTTCCAGGCCGCAATGATCAATAACAGCCAGCCGATCAGAAAAGCGATCCCTCCGAAAGGGGTAATAATACCCAGCACCCTGACCCCCGAGAGGACCATGACATATAATGACCCTGAGAAGAGCAGGATTCCGACCACTAGGGCCCAGCCGGCATTGCGGACCAGAGCAGGATCCGGCATTAGCTGACAGAGAATACCGATCAAAAGGAGCCCAAGAGCGTGTACCAGGTGATACTGAACACCGGTCTGCCAGACAACCAGCATGTCAGGAGCAACCCGTGTTTTCAGGCCGTGAGCCCCAAACGCCCCTAAAGCAACACCCAGAAACATATTCAGACTGCCAAGAAGTAAAAAAATTTTCATCACGCCCCCAAATTGACACCAGTTTCAGCTTACAGCCTTACAGCCTTACAGCTTACAGCCTTACAGCCTTACAGCTTGCCCCACCTATCCCCCACTCCGCTTCACTTCCCAACCCCTGGCTTTGAGCATTTCAATCAAGGCCTCTCGATGATCACCCTGTATCTCGATCGCGCCCTCCTTGAGGGTCCCTCCGGTTGCGCACTTTTGTTTCAACTCTTTGGTAAGTTTTTTGAGTTCGTCGATGGGCAGAGGCACCCCTGTGATCAAGGTTACCCCCTTGCCTTTACGCCCCTTGGTCTCTCTCCCGACACGAACTACACCATCTCCGGCAGGTATTGATCCTGCGGGTTTGCGACAAATGCATCCGGCAATCGGATTTTTACAGACTGGACAAACGCGGCCTGTTTCGCTGGAATAGACAAGACGGGAATTGCTGTTTTTCATCTGAGATCCAGTTATTTCAGTGACAAATGACCCGTGAACATTGACCAGTGATCAGTGACCAGCAAACCAGGGGTTTACAGGAAAGATCTCTTTGCGACGCAAGCAGCCTGCCGGTCTATCCATGAGCTGGCGAAAACTTGTTATTTACGAGCTACAATCGCATAACGCAAAGCGTACCAGACCAGCATGACCATGGCAATAACCGGAAGTGCCGGAACAAAGTGTCCTGTCGTTTGTGCGAGGATCATCGCCAGAAAAAGCGCGACCACAGAAACCGGCAGATAACTGCCGATTTTCCCCTGTCGGGCCTGCTTCTCTCCGATTGTGCCGAAGAGATTGTCATTCACTTGATGACGGGCGGCAACTATGGCAAAGAAGACAACCATGATCCAGTCAGAAATACCGAAGCTGGGCAGCAAGTCAGGCGCTCCGGGAAAAGCGAGTTTGACCAGAATCATATCAACAAGAGGTGGAGCGCCATCAGGGGCCTGATAATATTGCCTGATGGTTTGAGCAAATCCGGCCGTTGGACCATAGAGCCAGCTGTAGAAGTCGGCCAGCGTCATCACCAAGCAAACCGGGACAATCTCCCATAAACGCCTGACATAACGCGCCAGTGCAGCGCCAGTTACAGTGGCAACGAGAAGCAGCAATGCGGACTTGAAAGCGCTCAGTAGAGGGCGCCAGGTTGCCGTCGGACTTACCTGGTGAAGCAACCAGACAGACAAGAGCAGAAGGATCCCCCAGAAGAGATAAAAGCCCCTGTTGCGTTCCTCCGGATGCATCAATAGCGCCGGCAAAAGGAGTTGTGCCGCGGCATAAAGTTGCAGGGCAAGAAAGAGTCCGGACCATAGAGGAGACGCGGTTTCAAACAGGCGCCCACTTGACCAGAAACCCACCAGGACAAAAGCCCAGGTCAGATGGCTGGCGATCAACAACAGGATCATTCGCTGATTGGATTTGCTGAAGGTGGTGAAAGCATGGGAAGGCATGACGCTATTATGTCTCGACAGAGAAAAATTGAACACTGAAAACGCACGGGTTAAAAATGCTAAGGGGTAAAAATGCTAAGGGGCGTCGCAAACACTGAGACGCCCCTTACAGAATAAAATCAATAATCACAGCTATTTTATCAAACGACCAATACGGTCCCAGCGCGGCAAGAACTTCTCCTGGTCCCAGGACCAGTATTTGATAAAAGCCAACCCCTTGATCGCCGAACGATCGACAAAGCGCCAGAAACGGCTGTCGTAGGAACGGTCACGATTGTCGCCCATAACGAAATAGCTTTGTGCCGGTACAGTCACTGGCGACATGTTGTCGCGCGGACCTGCAGTCATGTTGCCATCTTTGTAGACAGCCTGGGGTGTGATGTAGCGTTCACCATTCACATAGACGTTTTTGTTGCGAATCTCGATGGTATCGCCGGGTAAGCCTATGATACGCTTAATAAAATCACGGCGTTTGAAATAAGATTTGTCTTTATCTTCAGGAAATTCGAAGACGATGACGTCGCCACGTTTTGGGTCGCGAATTCTCAAAATGCGATCATCAATGAAAGGAACCTGCAGTCCGTAGGTGAATTTGCTGACCAGAAGATGGTCTCCGATCAGCAAGGTGTCTTCCATGGAACCGGAGGGAATTTTGAACGCCTGAACGACGAAGGTGCGAATAATCAGGGCGAGGATAGCGGCTACGATCAGTGCCTCAGTCCAATCGCGCAACTGCGATTTTTTCGATTTCCCCTGGTCGTCAGCGTCCCGCTTCTTGGCAAAGAACTTCATTACTTGCTTTCCTTGACTTTCAATATGGCCAGGAAGGCTTCCTGGGGCAGTTCAACGTTACCGACCTGCTTCATCCTCTTCTTGCCTTCTTTTTGCTTCTCCAAAAGCTTGCGCTTACGGCTGATATCACCGCCATAACATTTTGCCGTAACATCCTTACGTAAAGCCTTCACGGTTTCACGGGCGATGACCTTGTTGCCGATTGCAGCCTGGATCGCAACCTCGAACTGCTGGCGCGGAATGAATTCCTTCATCTTGGCAACCAGATCACGACCCCGATATTGCGCCTTGTCCCGATGGACAATCAGTGAGAGAGCGTCAACCAGGTCTCCGTTAATCAGGATATTGAGACGTACCAGTTCGCTCGGCCGGTAATCAAGATGTTCGTAATCGAGAGAAGCATAGCCGCGTGAGAGGCTTTTGAGACGATCGAAAAAGTCCATGACGATTTCGTTGAGAGGCAGCTCGTAAATGACCATGACACGGTTTGCAGTCAAATATTTGATCTCACGCTGCACCCCGCGCTTTTCCTCACACAGGGCCAGTACCGCGCCGACAAACTCATTGGGGACATGAACTGAGGCCAGAATAAAGGGCTCTTCGACCTGCTCTATATTCTGTACGTCGGGAAGCTTGTTGGCACTGTCGACGTTGATCGTTTCCCCTTTTACCGTTCTGACCTTGTAGACAACCGTCGGCGCAGTCGTGATCAGATCAACACCGAATTCGCGTTCCAGACGTTCCTGGATGATCTCCATGTGCAGCAAACCAAGAAAGCCGCAGCGGAAGCCAAAGCCGAGAGCTACCGAGTTCTCGGGCTCGAAAGAGAAGGAGCTGTCATTGAGGCGCAGCTTCTCCATGGCGTCGCGCAAATCCTCATAATCTCCGGAATCGATCGGGTAAAGACCGGAGAAGACCATAGGTTTGACTTCTTTGAAGCCGGGTAAAGCCTGCGCTGTAGGATTGCGCACGTGGGTGATGGTGTCGCCGACCTTGGCATCGGCCACGACCTTGATGCTGGCTGTGATAAAACCGACCTCGCCGGCCGACAACTCGTTAACAGCTACGGTGTGCGGTGCGAAGACACCGACCTTGAGGATTTCATGTTCCGTACGACTGGCCATCAAGCGGATCTTGTCACCCTTCTTCATGGAGCCGTCTATCACCCTTACCAGGACAATGACGCCCTGGTAAGGATCGTACCAGGAATCGAAAATCAGGGCTTTCAGAGGGGCGTCAGGGTCGCCCGTTGGCGGTGGAATCTTCTGTACGATGGCCTTGAGGATGGCTTCGACGCCCAACCCGGTTTTGGCACTGGCAACCACCGCGTCACTGGCATCCAGACCAATAATTTCCTCTATCTCGGCACGAACTTTTTCAGGATCCGCGCTGGGCAAATCAATTTTATTCAGAACAGGAAACACTTCGAGATTCACGTCGATGGCAAGATAAACGTTTGCCAAGGTCTGAGCTTCGACTCCCTGTGATGCGTCAACGACCAGCAAGGCCCCTTCGCAAGCAGAGAGAGAACGGCTGACCTCGTAAGTGAAGTCAACGTGGCCCGGAGTGTCAATCAGGTTGAGAATATATTCCTGGCCATCATCTGCACGGTAATTGAGACGCACGGCCTGAGCCTTGATGGTGATGCCGCGTTCTCGTTCCAGGTCCATCTTATCAAGGAACTGATCGGTTTTCTCCCTGTCTGTCAGGGTTCCGGTCATCTCCAGCAAGCGGTCAGCAAGAGTGGATTTGCCGTGATCTATATGGGCAATGATAGAAAAATTTCGTATTTGTGACTGTTTCATAGGAGTTAAGAGATTAGTTCCTTGCTCTGGCAATTAGTGTCCCGTGCGGCGAACTCACCGCACGGGACACCAGGGTCGTTTCTGAACAACAATGAAAAATATCGAAATACTGATGATTTGTAAAGGAGCAAAAGGTCGACAGCCCTTATTTGCACCGTGCTCTGGCAAGAGCAACCGGCTTTATACTTGCCTTAGGCGCGTGCGCGCGATTAAGATGCCGGGATTATAACAAAGATTGCGGTTATGGAGAGACACCATGTCCCTGATTACGGAAATGCTTCAGCAAAGCTGTCGCAGCCATGCTGGAAAGGTTGCCCTTCGACATAAGCTGGACGGTCGCTGGGTTGAATACAGTTATGCGCAGATCTGGAATACTTCTGACCAGATCGCCGCAGGTCTGCTCGATTGGGGTCTGGAGACTGGAGACAGAGCGGCCTTGCTGGCGCCATCCTCTCCTTCCTGGGTCATGGCTTATCTGGGAATCCTCAAAAGCAACGCGATAGCAGTCCCTATCGACAAGGACCTCAAGCAGGGCGAGCTGCGGCATATCCTCTCCGACTGTGGGGCGCGCGTACTCTTCACGGAACAGCCTTACCTCGATGTTATCTTTGAGATTGCCGAGAGCTCGCCGCAGCTTGAAAAAATCATTTTACTTAATCATGCGCCCGCACAAAAGGAACAGATGTCGCCGCAGGCGGAGAAAGCTCTTGCTGCGCTGATCCTTGAATGGCAGCGCCTGAGTCAACGTTACCAGATCAAAGATGAAGACATCCTGTCCTTTGAAAATATGGCCGAGGGTTTTCATCAACTGGTCATACCAGCGGAGTATAAAGAGGACGACAAAAAGAAGAACTTCTTCGCCCGCCTGCTGCGCGATCGAGATGACAAGGCGCCAAGGCTGCCGATAGAAACTCTCGAGGTTTTCCAGAAGGCATCACCTCCCCCATTACCACATGGCGCTCCTGATGACCCCGCAGTCATTCTCTACACTTCGGGTACGACGGGGCGCTCCAAAGGGGCCATGTTAAGTCACAGTAATATAACCAGCAACGTGCGTACCGCCATTGAGCTCTTTGAACTTGATCCGAGCATGCATACGCTCTCCTTCCTGCCAATCAATCACGTTTTTGAACAGGTTGCCGGCATCCTCTTGCCACTTACAGTGGGTGGCACCGTCTCTTTTGCCGAGAGCCTGCGCAAGTTGGGCGACAACCTGGCAGAAGTGAAGCCGAACTTCCTGCTTGGCGTACCGGCCGTGTTCAGACTGCTTGCTGAGCGCATGAGTCGCAAGATTGAAAACCAATCTCTGTCCAGGGTGCTGTTCAAGTTCCCGCCGACCCGCGGCCTGATTACGAAAAAAGTCCGCGAGGCTTTCGGTGGCAACCCGGTCTTTATCAGCGGAGGCGCCGCTCTGGACCCGGAGGTCGCAAAGTCTCTTATGAGTATGGGGCTTAACGTCTACCAGGGATATGGCATTACCGAGACCTCACCAGTCATTGCCGTCGAGACCCCGAAAGTCAACCGCCTGGGCACTGTCGGCAGGCCGATGCCTGGCATCGATGTCAAGATTCACAAAGCAAACCCGGAAGGCGTAGGAGAAATCTGGGCCAGAGGACCGAATATCATGCTCGGTTACTACAACAACCAACAGGCAACCAATGACGTCATTACGGACGGTTGGTATCATACAGGCGACCTGGGTTGTATCGAGGAGGATGGACACCTGAGGATATGTGGCCGCTTGAAGAATCTGATTGTTACAGCAAACGGCAAGAACGTCTATCCTGAAGAGATAGAGAATGAATTGCTCAACAGCCCCTTTATCGCAGAAATAATGGTTTACGGACACAAGGTTGATGAAACTTCTGAAGAAGTATATGCCATGATATACCCCGACCAGGATGCGCTGGATGCGCACGCCAGAGAGGTGGGAGCGAACCCCTACGGACTTCAAGACATTGAAAAAATCATTCGCCGGGAGGTTTTGGAGAAGGGCAAAAACCTGGCAGATTACAAGAGGATCAAGCGCTTTACTTTACGTGAAGATGAGTTCCCGAAAACCACGACCCGCAAGATTAAACGTTTTGTTGTTGAGGCAGATATTGAGACAGGTGGCTAGCAGTCCGTCGGACGATATGGGCCGAATTTGCAGCCGGCTCATGAGTAGTCCGACAGCCTGCTAGGCCTCATCTGTAATCAAGATTGCATCATGAGGACAGGCCGGGATACAAAGCCCGTCCAGATCACAAAGATCATGATCAACAACGGCCTTGCCGTCCATAATTTGCAAAGCGCCGTGAGGACAAACCTTGACGCATTCTCCCGACCCCTGACACTTGTTCCTGTCGATATAAATCTTCATCGCAGCTCCTGATCGTTATATCTGTGGACTGATCTTTTATCTAAACGCCCGGCCATCAGGTCCCGAAAAAACGGCGCAAAGCGGCACCGACAGAATCGGCGATAGCTATAAACTCGACACCGTAACCAAGAGGAAAGCCGGGCTTGATAACAGCTTCTCTGGTATTCACCCAGGCAACCCTGCCCTGCACTTCGACAGGGGTCTTAATCTCATCAGGCAAACAGAACTTCAGCAGCAGAGTCTCGCCAACCTTTGCCACAGGCTGAGACTCGAGGAACATACCACCACTGCTGATATCAATGCAACGCCCCATCAGACCACGACCGCGGCAGGTATAATCGACGATAACCTGGCAATTTTTACGTGCTTCACGTCGATCGATGCTGACCAGGAAGTGATGCCCGGCAGACAGAAAGCGTCGCCGATCCAGAGGCTTTGGTAAATAATCTGCTGCGCCACAAGCGCGTGCTTTGAGCTCATCCGTGGCGGGGTCATCACCACCAATCAGGACAATGGGGATCTTTTGCAAGCCTGGAGTCTCCTGAAAGACCCGACAGCAATCGAGGCCATTCATTTCCGGCATATCTATATCCATATAGACCAGGCTGGGTCGATGTTCTTCTGCCAACAAGAGTGCTTCTCTGGCAGAGAGCGCACTCAGAATTGTTGCTGGCGTATTGCGCAGGAATTGCGTTTCCAGTTCGATGAAAAACCTGGAATCATCGACAATCAATATACAGAGGGGGGTTCCCATAGACTCTGAGCCTTCATCTTACTCGCTAAACTTTCACGGTTGTGCCTACATTCGCGAAGAAAACTTTATTGGGGAACTGTGCGTACAACTGCGCGGAACGAATTTGACCCGTGCAATGAGAGACGCCCAGTCGATCAAAATCAAGGTGCCTGAGGTAGTCGACGGTTGCAGCAAACTGATCGTCGCTGGCGGGGCCAAGATGCGTGCCGCCGATGATCAAGTGAATTCGTGGTTGGCCTAATGCGCTGCGGAAATACTCAACTGTGTTGATCAGGCCCGAATGTGCACAACCCAGCAGGACGACCAGCCCCTTTGGAGTCTCAATGGCCAGTGCGGCATCATCAACAAATTCGTCCGGTGACCATCCCTCCCCGTCTTTCCGCCTGCGGACCAGGTGCGGATCACCTTTTTCAAAAGGGTCAAGGCGTGGAATAGCGCCGCTGAAATAAAGCCCGGGAGAAAGCTCGGTCAAGCTGTCCAGAGGTTGAAACATGGCTCCGGCGGACTCCAGTTCCGAGCGGGTATGCGGCAACCCGATCGCGCGCTCTTCGTGTTGTCCCTGCCAGAATCTTTCAGCGAAGATTCGGGAGTGTGAATAGACAGGCCGTGGTCCGATCTTCTGCAGCAGAGGCAACAAACCGCCGCAGTGATCGTAATGCCCATGACTCAGGATCACAGCATCGATCTGACCCGCCTCAAGCTCAAGTGCATCAAGGTTGCTCAACAAGGTTTTGCCGCTGCCGGTATCGAAGAGCCAGCTTCCGGCCTGGGTTCTCACAAGACAGGAGAAACCATGCTCGCCGCAGGCGGAGATCGGCTTGCCAACTGTATTTTCACAGACTATGGATAGTGACAGGGTCATAACAGAAAATAAAGTCAAGCTCTCCCGGAAACAGGCTTCCAAGCGATCTGCTGTCGATGCTATAGTGTCGCCCTCTAGCAACCTGTCGGACGGCTCATGAATAGTCCGACAGGCTACTTGCGGTCAATTCTCTTGTTTCGCCCGCAAACATGCCCAGGGCTGAAACCGATAAAGGAACCAACCATGTCAGATACAGCAGCAACTCAGCTCACCGGCAAGCAAAATCGCTACCTCCGTGGTCTCGGTCACGGCCTCAAGCCCTTTGTTATGATCGGTAAGCATCACCTCAGTGAAGAGGTCGTCAAGGCAACCAACGAAGCGATCGAAGCGCACGAACTGATCAAAGTAAAGATTCAGGAGGGCTGTCTGGAGGATCGCAAGGTCGTCGCTGCCGAACTTGCCTCTGAGACAGGCTCGGCGGTTGTCCAGGTGCTCGGCAAAACCTTCCTTCTCTACCGTCCGAGCGAAGACCAGATCATCAATCTCCCCAAATCCTGAAGGTTGGATCAGACCCTCTCGTATGGATCAAAGAGACGTTTATATTCGTCCAGAGCATAACGATCAGTCATGCCGGCGATATAATCACAGACCACCCTCTCCTTCCCATACTGCTCATACCTGTCCTGGTAACTGGCCGGCAAAAGCGTCGGGTTCTGCAGGTAATTTTCAAAAAGTATGGTCAGAAAGCGCTCCGCCTTGATCCGCATCCTCTCGACCTTGTAGTGTCTGTAAAGGTTCTTATATAGAAACCTTTTCAATTCTCTGTTCCGCGCGGCCGTCTCGCTGCTGAACATCACCAGGTTGCCGGAATGAGTACACACCTCTGCTTGCGTCGCGATCCCGGCCTCCAGAATATTTTTCCCGGTCTGTTCCACGAGGTCCATAATAAAGTGGCCGATCAAGTGACTGATGGTCTGCAGGATTTGACGATCTTCTGGCAAGCACGGGTACTTTTCTTTCACTCTGGCGTAGGTATCAGCCCAGATATCAATCTTCATCAATGCTTCAGGCTTCAGGTACCGCGCCTTGAGGCCGTCATCGATATCATGATTGTTGTAGGCGATTTCGTCGGCAAGGTCGATAATCTGAGCCTCCAGAGTCGGTCTTAAATCCGGTCGGTACTCTTCGTAGCCTGACCCGTTCGGGAGATCGTAATCAGAAGAGTGTTTGATAATTCCTTCCCGTGCCTCCCAACTCAGGTTTAAACCGTTAAAGTCCGGATAGCGCTCCTCCAGATTTTCGACCACCCGTAACGACTGACGGTTGTGCTCAAAACCCCCATAAGGAGCCATCAGGCGGTTCAGCACATCTTCTCCGGTGTGGCCAAAAGGTGTGTGGCCAAGGTCATGAGCCAAAGCAAGGGTTTCGACCAGATCCTCATTGAGTTTCAAGCGACGGGCAATGCCACGGCCGATCTGTGCAACTTCCAGAGAATGGGTTAGACGTGTCCGGTAATAATCCCCTTCATGATTGACGAAAACCTGGGTCTTATACTCCAGACGCCTGAATGCCGCGCAGTGGATGATTCGATCACGGTCGCGTTCGTAATCCGGGCGGTCATCCTTGTAGATCTCGGGATATCTTCGCCCACGCGAGGTTTCACTTTGTGCGGCATAGACTGCCAGATCCGGTCTTTCCATTAAAACCTCCAATCAGTCTTCAACGCTGAATCAGTTCTCATTTAAGCCATGCAACAAGCCGTCTGTCAAGGCCCATTACAGCTGACATAACTTGACCTCATGATATGATTGTGCTAGTTTTTTTCGTGGTTTACGCCATCTTAGCATCTTTCACAGAGGTATCTCAATGAGGGTTATTGCCGGAACGTCACGCGGCAGAAGACTGACAGTGTTTGAAGGCCTCGATGTACGCCCTACACCCGATCGGGTTCGTGAAGCCCTTTTCAGCATTCTGCAAAGTAAATTAGGCAACTTTTCCGGCATCAGGGTTCTGGATCTCTTCGCCGGCTCGGGGGCTCTGGCGATAGAAGCTTTAAGTCGCGGCGCATCATCCGCCTGTCTGGTCGAACAAGACCCTACGGCAGAAAAGGTGATTCGCAAGAACCTCGACCTTTGTAAGTTCAGGCAGAAAACAACCCTCCTGACCAAGGACGCGCTACGCTGTCTTCCTGAATTTGCCGCAGGTTCTTTCGACCTGATTTTTCTCGACCCCCCTTACGCTCAAGGATTAGCAGAGCAAGCCCTGATCGAGACAGAAAGTCGAGGAATCCTCAGCGAGGATGGTATTATTTGTACTGAGACAGGTGCCAATGAAAGCTTGCCGGAGAAGGTTGGCAACATGCAGCGAATCGATCAACGCCGCTACGGTACGATTATGATAAACTTTTATGCCCAGAAACATGAGGGATGAAATGAACACGAAAATTGCCGTCTATCCAGGCTCTTTTGATCCGATTACTTACGGCCACCTTGACATCATAGAACGAGGGCTCGAAGTATTCGATGAGATCATTATTGCCGTAGCCCGCAACTCAGAAAAAAAAGGCCTCTTCACCACGGCAGAGCGCATCCGTCAAATAAGGGAAGCGCTTGGTGATAACCCGCGTGTCAAGGTCGACACCTTTGAGGGACTCTTGGTCGATTACGTCGTTGCTGCAGGTTCGAAAGTTATTCTGCGCGGCCTGCGAGCCGTATCTGACTTCGAATACGAATTTCAGATCGCCCAGATGAATCACAACCTGAAAAGTGAAGTGGAAACTGTCTTTATGATGACTTCTGTGCCTTACGGCTACCTGAGTTCATCGATCGTCAAGGAAGTGGCCAGTCTGAAAGGACCGGTTGAAAGCCTGGTCCCTCCTGTAGTCAGAAAAGCTTTGGCAGAGAAGTTTGGGGAGAGCACATGATTGGATGAAGCGATTAAGGAGGACACATGATCACACGTGAGATGACTATTTCTGACATTATCGCCAGATACCCGCAGACAATAGAGGTGTTTCGCTCTTTTGGCCTGAGTTGCATGGAGTGCCAGATTGCGGATTACGAGGAAGTTGGGGTAAACACAGAATTCGGAAAAAATCGTACGCTAAGCCTCCTCCTAGAGTTATAACACATATGGTCTAGCGGCATCATTGCTACCCTCTTGGCCACATTGCTGCATACCCGGCCAACTCCCACGCCCCATTAATTGGTCGAAAAAACAAGCGCCACGGAGTAGAATCCGTGGCGCTTGTCTGCCGATAGGCTTATTGATGTCACAACAATTAGGGACTTGCCGGTGTTGCGTCGTCAATAATTCGCATGTAATCGACTTTCATTGATTGAACTTGTTCGGAGGCGACAACTTCACACAAGCCATATAGCTGCTGTCTAACGACGACTTCAACCAAGTTGACCGGTTTAGGGACGGGCTGACCACCATTCATATACTGCAACATTCCATGGATATTAGTAAATACAGGCTGTCCAGGATTTAGGGTTATATAGGACCCAAAATCATTATGCCCTTCGAGCGTATAGTGGAATGATGATATTGACCCATCTCCCAGCATAAACTTAAACCTTACTTTCTGCGCGGCCGGAAGCTCGAAATGGTTGTACGTACAGTCCGGCTGGGGGGAAAGATTGGGGTTGATAGACATTTCATCAAGCTTAATAAATATTTGTGCGTTCTCAGACACAGTTACAGGCGTAGGAAGAGTGAGGATCGCTTCGTTGAGTAGGCTTTCTTGAGTACCTTCCAATCGAATATTCGTTTTTTCTAAAAACCCGCCAGCAACAATATTGTCAACACTTCCTACTGTACTATCAACAGACAGGTTTACACCTGAATATAACCAAGGGTGATTTCCTTTTAAGCCATTATTCCAATGCTCTTCCCATACTGGCTGCCTTATGTTCATGGCTTCTCTTAAGACAATTTTTTCTATAGTACCTAGAGCGCCAGTGTATACAAGGGTGTATGAAATATCTGTTGCTCCAACAGGGATTTCATCACCCCATGGCATCATAACGATATATTGCATTTCCTCGCCATAAAGGAGGGTGCCACTCGGCGTCGAATCGCTCGATTTTGTTACAGGGGTGCCATTGCTGTCTTTGTAACTGTAAACAACACTAAACGCTCCAGTATTGCCGGTGGGATCGATGGCCTCATTGTTTACCATCATGTTCTTTACGAATAACTGAACGGCGTAAATACTCCCGAGATTATCCGTAATATCAAACCCTTCAGATTCTAAGCCTGTCAGGGTTTCGACCTGTACCACTTTGCCTATTACAGCATCAGTCTCATGACCAAGGGGGCCTCTATATACCAAAGTGTATGAAACGTCAGTAGCATTGACTGGTATCTTTCCGTCTGAGAGGAACTTGACGTTATATTGACGCTTTTCGTTAGTAGCCTGTTGAACAGAGGATACTGACGAACTCACGCCTCGAACAGTCTCAATGCTTCCATTTGCGGCCAAGTTGTAACTATAGGCAACTGCAAAGAGACCGCTACCTATAGCTTCGTTCGGTGTTTTGTTTGTCACGAAAAACTGAAGCTCTTCAACAGCCCCCAGGCTGTCAGTGAGTTCATAACCTTCTACCTCTAGCTCTCCACGGAAAAAATACTTTAACAAGGCAGCTGAGTAGGTGGCTGCCTGGGGGATAAGAATATCTGCATATTCATCATACACATTGTTGTCTAGTTCGAGAATCGCACTTGGCATTTCTCCACTGCCTGCCATCATGCTGTCAACTTCAGATGCAATATAGCTCTCTCCGACGAGGAGGTATTTATTAACCTCACTACAATCTAATGATTTTTCATAATACACACGATTGACAGGGCCAAGAGAGCCTGCATCTTCGGGTTTTTCTCTAAAAGTTAAATTAACACATGGATTTGTGTCTACGGATGCAGGATGGGGCAGATCCGCAGACGCGTAAACGGTGTCTGCACTTAAAAAATTAGCATTTGTAAACTCAGCAAGCCCTATATTTGAGGCAAGTGTGTCTAAGGGGTTGCTCCCATCGTATATATTAATATCGAAAAGACGGGAGATCGGGACAGGGGCTTCAGCAAATTCGCTCTGCTTATTAAGTTCATCAAACGGGTATGCATTCAGCCTACCTGTTGGGAGAAGGCCCTTTATCCAGTTCGGATCATCTGTACGTTTTTCGTCGACGCGAGTTTCATAGTTTCTCCAAACATGGCCGTCGTTTCGTGTGTGAGCAGGGACAGCCATATCCTGGACCAGGTGCATTAGCTGCCCAACACCACGAAATGTTTTTGAAAAATCACCTAGTCGGCCTCCATTATCTGTTGCCGTCAAGGCCTGATAGTAATAGTCTCTTACATCATGCCACGAGTAATAACCTCCATTTTGCGTTCTTGCGGCTTTTTGGGCCCACAAAATAGTCGAGTCTCCCCGCGCCAGATCGGTTAATCCTGCATTTTCAATGCTTTTCAGTGGGTTGTGGAAATGGTTCTTATACCTCGACTGAAAAAGATTCACAGCTGTAGAGATAGATGGATCATCTTCTTTTTGCGAGCCGTATGTGATGAAATCTAAAACTTTCCCTTCACCATCTGGCGCTGTGCTGTCAAGCTCATAATCTAATCCAGAAGGAAAACCTAAATTGTCCGTAAGTATCTTGTTAAACTCAACACCATAGTTGTCTTGGGAAAGGACAGCGGCTGTAATTCCCTCGTGAGTACCCACCTGATAGCTAAAGACATTTGTACTAACCCCCCAGAGAAATAGTATCGCTAAAGTAAAAACCTTATACATGACTCCTCCTTGCATTTCACATTCTCTACTTAATATTTGATCTGCTCAGTTCAGTCTTTTCTTCTTTTAGAACATTGCGTAGCTTCGGAAAGCCCCTAGGCATTTTGTACCCCTTCAAATAAGGGATATTTTCATATCGAGGGACACTATCCCCAAGTTCAGGGAGTTCAACTGTATTGCCTGCAAACACCATGTTGGAAGAAACGAATTCCCTTCTCTTGCACCCAGAGGTAAAACACACCTCTAGGTTTATGCCATCAATACTCCTGTATCCCGGCTTATAAATAATAAAAGTTGTAGCCTTACCAATGGTAAGAGGGCCGGTGATAATAAAGTATGGTGAAATTCGAAACCGCCCGTTTTTGTCTGTAATGGCCTCTGCATAGCCTTTGTGGCCAGACATTACTTGAGAGCCGCCGTACATGTCACAATTGTAGATCGCCGCTACAACCGCACCTTCAATTGGCTCTCTGCTGTCTATGTCAATGATTTGGCCCTCAAAGGCGGGCCTAAAAAAGACAAGCCAATTTCCACCAGTCGCCAGGCCTCCCAAGACATAAATCAAAAGAACACCAAAGATGATTCGATATTTATTTTTCTTTATTTTTTCTTTTAGAATGCCCATATACGCCATATTCCGTCTTCATCTTTGATAAAAGACGCCTGGAAGGAAAACTCCTGGCCATCACGGAATACCCTTAGATCGTAAATTGCCCGGCCTTCTTTGAGTTCTTCCAACTTAAACTCTCCCATTTTGCCAACAAACTCAGCCATGCCAGGTTCTAGCACACGGAACTGTTGTTCAAAAACAGCTCTATTCGCTATGGCAAAGAAAGAAAGAGCAGATTCTATGTCAGCGTTGAGTAACGATGTTTTCATCGCGGCCCATTTTGCCTGTAACATCTGGTCAAGTTGAGCGGAGTCCCAAACTTGAACTCCGACACTATCAAGATAAACATGTCCGTTGCCGTCCGTAATAGTTGCTTGACACTCATAGAGGCCCGGCGCAGTAAAAGCTGCTCCGTACTCTAATGTGGAAATGGGGGTAATCGTCACAGGGGTTCCCCCAACACAATCAATATTGCTCTCTGCTATGACCTGATTCGGTTCTAAATAAACTGTAAGAAGATTATCAAAAGGACTGCCCCCTGCGTAACGATCCGCGGTAAGCAGCATTGTGACCGCCGGCTTGCTGCTATACACCTCAATATTCGACTCCGCTCTAAGACCAGAGGAGTCAGAGGCTATGACATTGATCGTGTTCCATCCCTCAACAATAGGGAGATGATTCATAATAAAGCGATGGCCGAACACCTCAGCAAGCCCTCCATTAACAGTTACGCCAATTTCCGGCTCAAATTCACCATGTATAGTTCCAGAAATAGTTACATAAGAGCGATTAATACTTGCGCCATTGGGTGTTTGCCCATCAATGTCATCTATGGAAACATAAGGTCCTGTTGGCTGCGTTTCTACCTGAAGAGTCGTTTGGGCAGAGGCCTGCTCCAGCCCCTTAGATGCTGTCGCCACATAAGTTGTTGTCTCAAGGGGGGAAACAGAAAGACTACCTGCGAGGCCTACTGCCCCGATCCCTGGCTCAATCGTTACGCTGTCTGCATTACTTGATTGCCAAGACAGAGTGGCCGCCTCTCCTGAGTTGATCGAAGAAGGTGAAACACTGACTGTTACGCTTGGTGGAAGAGCAACGGCTGTAACAGTCAGTGTTGCAGTTGAGACAGCTTCTTCACTGCCGCGCTCGGCAGTTAAAGTATAAGTCGTGGTCTGACTCGGTGACACACTCTGCTCACCGTTAGGAGCGACAACACCAAGGCCAGGTTCTATCGTAACGGTGTCTGCATTACTCGTTAGCCATTTCAAAGAAGCCGCTTGCCCCTCTTCAATCGCTTCAGGAGTTACGGTTAACGTGGCTGTCGGAACAATGACGGTTCCACCGTCACCACCTAGAATAGAAACCTCAACAAAGGTTCCAGGCTTTCCATCAACCATGATGGCGAGTAGGTTGGACTGTGCCAGAGATATCGGCTTCTCGATAAGGCCGACCTGCTGATTGAATTCTTCCTGGCTTGCTTGTTCAACACCATTAATCGTGAGGCTCAGACTGGAGATCCTGCTTTTCTCGCTGTCATCACCATTTACGATTTTTAGTACAAACTGATCAGATGGGTTCGACACAGAGAATTGGAACGTTTCTAGAACAGGCTGCCCTTTCCCTCGTTCAATCACTTGTGGGCCAAATACAGAAACATCCCCAGCAATCGCACTTGATATAAACAATGCGACCCCCAGAGTCAGCCCTACTAATAAACGGAATGTTGACTTCATTTTTTCTTTTCCTCCTTATAATTCATGTGATGATCAATTCTTAGGCGGCAAAATCACAAAACAAAACCCGCCTC
Organism: Deltaproteobacteria bacterium; assembly: GCA_024636215.1. The sequence goes on along the minus strand of JAGXHL010000086.1, from coordinate 6,204 downwards.
CACTAAAACCGAAGACGGGCGCATTCCCTACCACTCTACACTATGCTGTCGCCTCTCTTCGGCAGCCCGGCAGCCCGGCAGCCCGGCAGTCCCAAAAGGATCCGAGGCTTTGCGTCACTGGATTGCTCCAGCTTTGCTATTAACGGAGAGTTAACATTCTAAGATAAACCTATTAAGCCCAGCCTAATCTAATTTGTCAAGGAATTCCAACCTATTGCACATCTTTTTACTGAAGAATCTCATAAATTTCTCACAGCGACAGGGCAAAAGAATTTAATGTTAAGATGCGGGCCTTCGTTTATCGCTGTCAGCTTAGGCTATACCCTAACCTGATGTCAGGTCGCGTATCGCATTTATGTCAGCTTAGAGTTGCCTTTCTTAAATAGTTGACACTTTAACTCATGGGTCTTTGACTTCAACCTGACACACAAATACTGGAGGACAAAATGACAGGTCATCGAATAGGATATGTGCGCGTCAGTAGCTACGACCAAAACCCTGAGCGACAACTTGAGGAAGTCGCCCTCGATAAAGTATTTGTTGACAAAGCCTCCGGGAAAGATGTTCATCGCCCGGAGCTGGATGCTCTTTTAACATTTGTTCGAGAAGGGGATACGGTGGTCGTCCATAGTATGGACCGCCTGGCTCGCAACCTGGATGATCTGCGTCGAATCGTACAATCCCTTACCAAACGCAAAATTCGTATTGAGTTCGTCAAAGAGAGTTTGACCTTTACCGGGGAGGACTCGCCTATGGCGAATCTTATGCTTTCAGTTATGGGAGCCTTTGCCGAGTTCGAACGTGCTTTGATCCGAGAACGTCAACGAGAAGGGATTGCTCTTGCGAAGCAACGAGGTGTGTATCGGGGCCGCAAAAAGGCCCTATCAGATAACCAAATCACAGAACTCTGCCAGCGTGCTGCCGCTGGCGAACAAAAAACCAAGCTTGCTCGTGAGTTTGGAATCAGCCGAGAAACGCTCTATCAGTATTTGCGACCCCATGTGGATGACTAACCATGCCACGGCGCTCAATACTCTCTGCTGCGGATCAGGCCAGTTTGTTAGCACTGCCTGTGGAACAAGAAGATCTGATCCGTTTTTACAGCTTCAACAACCCTGACCTTTCCTTAATCCAACAACGCCGTGGTGATGCAAACAGATTAGGCTTTGCAGTTCAACTCTGTCTGCTACGCTACCCTGGTTTGTCGCTGGGGAAGGATACGACTGTGGCAGAACCAGTCGTCCATTGGGTAGCGCAACAACTCCAAATCAATGCAGTAGCATGGGAGAATTACGGTAAGCGAGAAGAGACACGTCGAGAGCATCTTCTTGAACTGCGTTCATATTTTGGCTTATCTCCCTTTGGCCTTTCTGACTTTCGTTTTTTGGTTAAATCCTTGACTGAACTTGCGATGCAGACTGAGAAGGGGCTTGTTCTTGCCTCAGGCACTTGAGTCACTACGTCATCGCCGAGTTGTTCTTCCTGCAATGACTGTGATTGAGAGAGTTTGCTCCGAGGCTGTGACTCGCGCCAATCGGCGAATCTATCAAGCTCTAACTGAACCTTTGACAGCCCAACACCGAAGGCAGTTAGACCATCTGCTTACGGTGGTGCCTGAAACAAATATCACTTGGCTGGCTTGGTTGCGCCAGTCGCCGTTAAGGTCTAATTCCCGCCACATGCTTGAGCATATTGACCGGCTAAAAGTATTTCAAAAACTTTCACTACCAGAAGGAATCTGCCGAGATATACACCAGAATCGTCTACTTAAAATGGCCCGCGAAGGCGGACAAATGACCCCACAGGATCTTGGCAAGTTTGAAAAACAGCGCCGCCACGCAACATTAGTCGCGCTAGCTATGGAGGGGATGGCAACTGTAACTGATGAGATAATCGATTTACATGACCGAATCCTCGGCAAGCTTTTCAATAACGCCAAGAACAAGTATCAGCAGCAGTTCCAGAAACAGGGCAAATCGATTAATAAGAAACTCCTTCTTTACACCAAGATCGGTCACGCTCTAATGGAAGCGAAACAAACAGGAAGCGATCCGTTTGCTGCAATAGAAGCTGTCATCTCATGGGAAGAGTTTACTCAGAGCATCACAGAGGCCAACCAACTTTCTCGACCTGAATCTTTTGACCATCTGCAACTGGTCGATAATCAGTACAGTACGCTTCGGAGGTATGCGCCAAAATTCCTGGAAGCAATTAAGTTGCGAGCGGCACCAGCAGCCCAAGATTTACAGAATGCTATCAATGTGGTCCGCAGAATGAATGTTGAAAACACTCGCAAAGTGCCAAGTGACGCGCCGTTGGCTTTTATTAAGCCTCGATGGGCATCACTTGTTAAGTCTGACGATACTGTTGATCGGCGTTTTTACGAGATCTGTGTCTTGTCAGAGTTGAAGAACTGTCTTCGTTCCGGAGATATTTGGGTTCAGGGTTCTCGGCAGTTCCGTGATTTCGAAGATTATCTTTTGCCTCCAGAAAAGTTCTTAGCTCTCAGACAATCTAAAGAATTGCCGGTTGCGGTTGAGCCGGATTGCGACAAATATATTTCAGGGAGGCTCGAGCATTTAGAAAAACAACTGGACAAGGTCAACCGCATGGCTCAGGCAAACGTGCTACCAGATGCGATTATTACCGATTCCGGACTGAAAATTACCCCCTTGGACAAAACGGTACCCGAAGCGGCCCAGCTCCTAATTGCACAGACCGGAGCAATGTTGCCTCGTGTCAAAATCACTGAATTGTTGATGGAAGTCGACAGTTGGACCGGTTTTACGCGCCATTTCACACATTTGAAAGACGGCTCTCCCGCTAAGGATAAAACCCTATTGCTGTCGACGATCCTGGCAGACGCAATCAATCTGGGACTGACAAAAATGGCACAATCCTGTCCAGGATCAAGCTATGCAAAGTTGTCGTGGTTACAAGCTTGGCATATCCGTGATGAAACATATTCATCAGCACTTGCGGAGTTAGTGAATGCGCAGTTCTCTCATGACTTTGCTTCGAATTGGGGGGATGGAACGACATCATCCTCTGATGGACAGCGCTATCGAGCTGGTGGAAAAGCAGAGAGTAGTGGGCACATCAACCCAAAATACGGTAGCGAGCCTGGTAGGTTGTTTTACACCCACGTTTCAGACCAGTATGCACCATTCAGCACAAAGGTTGTCAATGTGGGCGTGCGAGATTCTACTTATGTCCTCGACGGGTTGCTTTACCATGAGTCCGACTTGCGAATCGAAGAGCATTATACTGACACAGCCGGTTTTACTGACCATGTGTTTGCGTTGATGCATTTGCTGGGGTTTCGATTCGCCCCAAGAATTCGCGATTTGAAAGACACCAAGCTTTATGTGCCCAAAAACTGGCAAAGCTACACAGCGCTACAAGCAATGATTGGTGGCAATTTGAATGTCAAACAGATACGCGTTCATTGGGATGAAATATTGCGCCTGGCGACTTCTATTAAACAAGGCACCGTCACTGCATCTCTGATGCTAAGAAAACTCGGTAGCTATCCTCGCCAAAACGGGTTAGCTGTAGCCTTACGAGAATTAGGCCGCGTTGAGCGGACATTATTTATTCTTGATTGGCTACAAAATGTGGAACTTCGTCGCCGAGTGAATGCAGGTCTGAACAAAGGCGAAGCCAGAAACGCTCTGGCTCGAGCGGTATTCCTGAATCGGTTAGGAGAAATTCGAGACCGCAGTTTTGAACAGCAACGCTACCGTGCAAGCGGCCTCAACTTAGTGACTGCTGCTATAGTTCTATGGAATACTGTCTACCTTGAAAGAGCGATACAGGCATTGCAGAAGGCGGGAATCACCATTGACGCCAGCCTGTTTCAGTTTTTGTCACCGTTAGGGTGGGAGCATATAAATCTTACCGGTGATTATATTTGGCGACAAAATCGTAAAATTGCAAGTGGCCAATTCAGGCCGTTACGAAAACCCGAGATGTCTTAGCGTACGATTTTTTCCGAATTCTGCGTCGGCCCCAAGTTGAGCATGGCGCAGGGGTTCATAATGTGGACATTGTTAAGCTGCTCAAGGCTTTAAATGACGTCATCAAACAATGACGCATTCTTCGTTATCTAAAGCTGACCATTCCCCTAAATTTAAAGGGGTAGCCTCAACACGGGCCACCCTTTGCTTTTAGTTTTCCATGCTGCGGTGATTCAATAAGGGAAGCTTGGAACAGATCATTCAAGACAACTCAACAAACCCTTCCAGTTCAACAACCAATCTCTCCAAAGCCCTCACAACGACCTCTTCAATCTGTATGCCCTTCTCCGCGCTCGCCTTGCATGGGTTTCCCCAGACTGCACTGGGCCAGTATGCTTGCTTGTTACGTACCAGAATATGCTCAGGAAAGGTCGGATAAGCCTCTACGGCGCCCTCTTTCACCATGTGAGGTCTTGTAGCGAGCATTCTTGACGCCTCTATCTCACCAGCATGAGAATCTCCAACTGTTTCGATCAACCCCTGCCCCTCCTTGGCAGCCAGATCATATTCGGTGGCTACGGCAATCTTCGCGTCAGGAAGTAATGACAGCAAACATTCACCGGCATCAAGTAGCGTCGCATTATGGGTGCCGCCAGCATGTCCGGAGAGGATAACAAAATTCCGCAAACCCTGACGATAAAGGGCTTCAACAATATCCATGACCAGACATTTTAAAGTTTCTGTGCGAATGCTCAAAGTGCCGGAGTGTTGCGCAGTGGAGCGGCAAACACCATAAGGAATTATTGGGGCAACGAAAACAGTGCGACGCTCAGCCAGGCGCTTACAGACATCAATCGCCTGAAAGCTGTCAGTCCCCAGAGGCAGATGTGCACCATGCCCTTCGGTCGCCCCGACCGGGATCAGCGCCGTCCGGGTTTTCGTCAGTCCCACCAGAAAATCCTGAGAGGTGATCTCTTCAATAATCATCCTGACCTCAAATATTAAGGGCGGCTTGCGCCGCCCTTAACAAACTCAGTTGTTGGCAACAAAACCCGTTACGGCAGAGTTGAGAGCGGTTGCCTCGTCGTATTCTGCTTCACTCGCTAGATTTGCAAGTTCCAGCTGGTCATGAGTTTTAACTGGCTCGGTGACCAAAGCTATTTCAACACGACGATTTAGTGCTCGACCGGCTTCGGTTGCATTGTCGGCCATTGGCATAGTATCGCCTAGACCCCGCGAGGTGATGACTTCAGGCGGGACCCCAAGGTGCTGCTGCAAGTATTCGGCGACACTGCGAGCGCGTGCCTTGGACAGAGCAAGATTGTCAGCAAAGATATGTCGGCTGCGTTGAACAATTGGCAGATTATCGCAATGTCCGACCACATCAACACTGGCCAGCTTCAACGATTTAAGCTGAGTCACAAGTTGTTCAAGTTTCGCCAGATCAGTCTCCTGTAGCGTCGCAACGAGTGATGGAAAGTGTGGGTAGAGGCGTAGCTCTTGTTTGATATTGGGTTCTGAGCCGGCCGCTACGACCTTTTCATCTGCAACCTTCTCGGCTGCAACCTTCTCGGCTGCAACCTTCTCGGCTGCAACCTTCTCGGCTGCAACCTTCTCGGCTGCAACCTTCTCGGCTGCAACCTTCTCGGCTGCAAGATTCTCGGCTGCAAGCTTCTCTGCGACAGGCTGTTCTTCAACTTCAATAGCAGGCTCTGTGACCTTATTTTCTTCCAGATGCAACTCTGCAACAGTTCCCGCGGAAATTTCTATTTCTTTATCAACAACATGATCTGCGTTCAAACCAACCCAGGACACAATAATATCTGTTGAATGTTTTTCCACAGTGAATTCCGGCAGCGTTGAGTCATTAGAGTCAAAAACCAGTCGGGTCTTATCATTGTGGGCTCCAATACGGATATCGTCAAAACCGCCTTCAGTTGGAAATGAGCGCTCCTCAAAAACAGGTTTTAATTCAAATATATCAACAACAAGGCGAGGAGGATCTGTGAGGGTGAAGTAGTTGAAGTGTTCTATACTTCCGTTAGATTCAAAGACAGCCTGGCCTGGGGTAACACTGACATTGCGCAAGACACTTGCCTTGTCAGAAGAATCTGCAGTGGCATCTGAAGTTTTAGACTGGATCAGCTGTTTTTGGGAAGAATCCTGATTTTGCTTTGCTGCAAGTTGTTCTGCTGCAAGTTGTTCTGCTGCAAGTTGTTCTGCTGCAAGTTGTTCTGCTGCAAGT
>JAGXHL010000085.1 GCA_024636215.1 Deltaproteobacteria bacterium | reverse complement strand
TTTCGATCTGGAAACGAGCAATTTTTCGCAAGGTCAAGGAAATCAAGGATTTGAGCGGAGGCGTAGTGCTTTACGCCGCACAATCAAATCCGCCGATTGACGCAGAGATTGCGGAAAAGGGCCGTTTCCGGACGAAAACTAACGAACAAAGGGCGGCCGCGTGACCCTGGCCACCATACGACGATTACGAATTGCCACAGTAAGTTCGGTCTCTTCCCTGGCGGCTTCCGGTTCTACCAGAGCCAGGGCAACACCGACCTTGAGGCTCGGCGACATAGTGCCACTGGTGACCACACCGACTTCACGATCCCCTGCAAAGACCGCATAGCCATCACGTGGAATCCCGCGTTCCTGCATGACCAGCCCAACCCGACGACGCGGAACCCCTTCAGTCTTTTGAGCGACCAGTGCCGCCTTGCCGATGAAATCTTCCTTGTCAAGCTTGGTGATCCAGGAGAGTCCGCCCTCCAAAGGTGAAATCTCCCGGGAGAGTTCATGCCCATAGAGAGCATAACCTTTTTCCAGGCGCAGGGTGTCACGCGCTCCCAGACCGATCGGCAACAGGCCATGGGGAGTGCCGGCGGCCATTAATGCTTGCCAGAGCTGAACCGCAGAGAACGCCGGGAGGTACAATTCAAAACCGTCTTCTCCGGTGTAACCGGTCCGTGAGATGATCATCTCAATCCCGGCCACAGCCCCTTCACAGAAGTGGTAATAAACCAGATCGGCCAGAACGACATCTGTCAAGGTCGAGAGGATCGCTTCGGCCTTCGGACCCTGCAGGGCAATCTGGGCGAATTCATCACTGCGGTTGGTCAGAGTCACCTCAGTCATCGCCGATTCGGCAAGCACCTGCTGCATCCAGGCAAAATCCTTGTCGGTATTCGAGGCGTTGACACAGAAGAGATAGCGCGACTCACTGAAGCGGTAGAGAGTGACATCATCCACAACACCGCCTTCGGGGTAACACATCGCCGAATACTGCACCTGTCCGTCGACCAGCTTCGCCGCATCGTTGATCGTCAATTGCTGGATATAGGCCAGGGCGTTGGCTCCGCTGACTTCAACCTCCCCCATGTGCGAAACATCAAACAGACCGGCAGCCTCACGCACAGCCTGATGCTCATCGATGACACCTGAGTACTGCACCGGCATATCCCAACCGCCAAAATCGACCATGCGCGCGCCAAGCTCACGGTGGGTTTGATTCAAAGGGGTTTTTTTCAAGGTTTTTCTCCTTAAAGACTGATGAGCAAACAAGTTATTTGCGCCTATAAATTCAAGACAGGATTTCCGGCACCTTATCGTCGTGACCAAGTGTCATCAAGTGGACCCCCTGACAGAGCTCTCGTGCCCAGGCAACAGCTTCGCGGGCGATTGCAATGCCTTCTGACAAAGGCTCCTGCGCAGCGGCCAGACGCTGGACCAGAACCTCGGGAACCTGCACTCCAGGGATATTGGCATTCAGAAACCGGGCCATTCTGGCACTGCGAATCAACAGCACACCGGCAATCACCGGCACTTGCAAAGGCTGCATTGCGAGCATGAAGCGCTCCAGCGCAGCGCGATCAAAAACCGACTGCGTCTGGAAAAAGCGGGCACCGCTGTCTATCTTTTTCGTCACCTTCTGGAACATCAGCTCAAAGGGCTCGGCTGCAGGATTGACTGCAGCGCCAGGGAAAAAATCCGGCACACCATCCAGCGACTTCCCCGCCATATCGGTTCCTGCCATCAGTCCGGCCGTCATCTCAAGCAATTGTACAGAATCGAGGTCAAAGACCGGTCTGCTATCGGGATGATCTCCAAACTTACTGTGATCGCCGGAGAGCAGCAAGAGATTTTCGATACCGAAAGAGGCCGCACCGAGCAGATCCGACTGCAGAGCCATGCGATTGCGGTCGCGACAGGTCAACTGCAGGACCGTTTCCGTGCCTTGCTGTTGCAACCTTGCCGCCAGAGCCAGGGATGACAAACGCATGTTGGCGCCCTGGTTATCCGTCACATTAACAGCGGCAACACCTGTCAACTTTTCGGCTGCGGCCAAAGCTTCGCTGAGATTGGTGCCTTTGGGAGGCGCAATTTCAGCCGTCACGACAAACCGGCCATGGCCAAGCTGTTCCGATAAAAACGACATCAGCGGCCGCCATCCTTGAGGCGATAACGGCCCGGTTGACGGCGTTTGCTCCAGTTCTTCGGCGGCACACGTCGCGCAAAGACGCCTGGGCGCTGCTGACTCTTCAAACGCTCGTAGATCAGGCTCCAGGCACATTCGATCTCGGCATCGACCTCACAGCGACCATCCTCCATGCCGCCACAAGGACCGTTCAGCAGGCTTTTGGCGCAGGTGGTCACCGGACAGATGCCGGCGGTTTCATTGAGGATACAGTCACCACACAGGGAGCACATCTCTTCATACTGGCCGAAACGCCGGACATTGCCCAAAAACATGGAGTTCAAGCCGCCCACCACACGTTTATCGACCTTGGATGAAATCGACTGAATCCCCGAACCGCAGGCAAGCACCACCACAGCGTCGGCATCCTGCACTGCGGACTTGTGCTGGCGAAGATCGCGGGCCGCACGCATGATATGACAGGCCTCATCAATAATCACGCTGCCGGTCGTCTCCTTGCCCAGTTCATTGATCCATTCCTGAAACCTGAAGACCTCCTCTTCGCCTCCGGACTTGCACGCCGTGGCGCAGGCCGCACAGCCGACAAGAAAAAGCTTGTCGAATTCAGTCAGGACCTGCTCGAGCTCTGCATAGGGTTTCAGTTCGCTGATAATCATATTAAACCGGGGGCTGGTTGTTGGGGACTGGTGTAGAGCTCAAGCCCTCAAAATCAGGCAAACGGCACAGGACACTAGCGGTCACGGGTGGCATCAGTTGTCTACTTGCTGGCGCGGCGCTTGGCGCCTTCGACGGTATTGTAAAGCAGCATGGTGATGGTCATGGGTCCGACCCCGCCAGGGACCGGGGTGATCGCACTGGCACGTTCCTTGGCCGCCTCGAACTCGACATCTCCGACCAGTTTCTTGTCGCCGACACGATTGACGCCAACGTCGATCACCACAGCACCTTCCTTGATCCAGGAGCCTTTAATCATCTCGGGGCGACCGACCGCTGCAATCACGACATCGGCCTGGGCGACCTTGCCCGGCAGGTCTTGAGTGCGGGAATGGCAGATGGTTACGGTGGCATGCTGCGCCAGGCACATCAGGGCGACAGGCTTGCCAACGATGTTGGAACGCCCGACCACAACCACTTCCTTACCCTTCAGATCAACACCGATATGCTCCAGCATCTTCATCACACCGTAAGGGGTACACGGCTGGTAAAGAGGGTTGCCGGTAACCAGGCGACCGACATTATAAGGATGAAAACCATCTGCATCCTTGGCCGGAGAGATCGACTCCAGGACCTTGCTTTCATCGATATGATCGGGCAATGGCAGCTGAACCAGGATGCCATCAATCCGTGGATCATTATTTAACTCTTCAATCAACGCCAGCAGTTGGGCTTCGCTTGTTTCTGCAGCAAGCTTGTGTTCGTCGGAGAAGATACCGGCTTTCTCACACGCCTTCTCTTTCATGGTCACGTAAACCCGACTGGCCGGATCGTCACCGACCAGCACAACCGCCAGACCTGGGGTTACCCCCTGCTCTTTCAATGTCGCGACATCCGCAGCAATCTCTTCACGAATATCTGCGGCAATCGCCTTGCCATCAATGATCTTTTCCACGTAAAAACCTCCTTGAAAATGAATTATGACTATACGCAACGAGGGATAGGTTGTAAAGATATCTGGCCGAGCAGATTAGGAAAAAAATTGCGAAAAAAGGCAGCTGAGTCATCACCAACCAGTCAAAGGTTAACCCCACGGCCAGGCGGTTTTACTTTGGACGAGGTTGCCAGCCTGGTCTCCAGAAGAAGAAATGTCTCGCTGCGAGATTAAGCTTGCAATCATCTGTGCACATGTGGTAGCGTCTGGAATCTTAAACGTTTGTGCAGAGATGTTTGTTGGACGAGATTAAATGTTAATCGGTCGCGAATGAGCCACGCAAACCTGTTACGGTTGTGTGGTTTTTGTTTTCAAGCAGACCTGGTTTGCACAACAAAAACGTCCCCAAAGGGGGATACGGAGTTAAAAATGGCTGAAGGTACTGTGAAGTGGTTCAACGATGCAAAAGGTTTTGGTTTTATCGAGCAGGACAATGGACCGGATGTGTTCGTCCACTTCTCTGAAGTCCAGGGCGATGGATTTAAATCCCTTGCCGAGGGAGATAGAGTGAGTTTTGCTGTGACGGAAGGCCAGAAAGGCCCCCAGTCATCGAATGTGTGCAAAATCTAAGTTTTTGCATTGACATGTATCAGAAAAAAGCCCTGCGGAAATCCGCGGGGCTTTTTTTGTTGCCCTGTTGGCGACACATTCAGCGACTGTTCCGAATAGGTTTAAGATTGCGTACCAGACTTTCTCTAGCAGCCTGTCGGGCTATACGTGCCGAAGCGAAAATATGGATGTTTGAGAACAGATTTTAGCTCATTTGCAGGTTCATAGCCGTAGCTATGGAGCAAAAAGGAGCTGAAATATGGGCCAAACAGCCGGATTTGCAGCCGGCTCATGGATAGTCCGGCAGGCTGCTAGAACTCCTCTTGACGCTTCTGCGCCTTGGCCTTTTTGCACATTTTGCCGAAACTCTTGTCCTTACGCCTTTTTTCAACCAGGGTCTCTGCGGCCCGCTCCTGCTCGGCGATCAGCTTGAGATAATTCGTCAGACGACGTGGATCAAGTTGATCCTGTTCGGCTGCTTCAGCAATCGCACAACCTGCTTCGCCCTGATGACGACAATCACTGAAACGACAGTTGTGGGCGATCAGCTCGATCTCCTCGAAAAGTGTGGCGACACCTGCTTCGCAATCGCTCAGCTGCAATTCCCGCAAGCCCGGACTGTCCAGCAAAAGCCCTCCGACCGGCAAGAGATGCAAGGAACGCGACGTGGTGGTATGACGCCCCTTGGCGTCACCTGCGCGAGTCGCGCCGGTTGCCTGAACCTCTGCGGTGGCAAGGGTGTTGACCAGGGTTGACTTGCCGACGCCACTCGAACCGACCAAAGCGACAGTCTGTCCCTTGCTGCACCAGGGTCTCAGAACTTCAATAACGCTTTCATCCCTGGAGTTCACTGCTTCCACAGACAGGTCGCGACGCAGAGTTCTGGCACTCGCACGAAACGCCTCGACATCATCGACCAGATCGACTTTGGTCAGAACGACCACGGGCTCGACCCCGGCTTCGAGGGCCATGGCCAGATAACGTTCCAGACGGGAAAGGTTGAAATCGTCGTTACAGGAGGTCACGATAAAGAGAGTGTCAACATTGGCCGCCATCAACTGCACACGGGCATCACGACCGGAAGCCATGCGTTTAAAAAGACTGACGCGTTCCAGAAGTCGAAGCGGTTGACCCTCGCCGTCAATCAGTAACCAGTCGCCAACCGTCGGCAGATCTTCAACCGGATAACGAAGCCAGGCGTGCGGCAAGGCGAACTGCTGTCGGCCCTTCTCTCCCACGCCATCGACAAGATGACGATTCAGACCAAAGACCCGCACCGGAGTGGCCGCGGCCAACTCCTCGAGACTCAACTGCTGTTGAAAAAAATGCTTCCACCCAAGATCGGACAGGGTGATTGTCAATTCAGTCATTGATTCGTTCCGGCAAAATAACCGTACGGGACCCTATCAAAAAAAGGAGCCGGAATTCAATCCCGGCCCCTTACAATTCTAAATGCGCAATTCTCAATGCTGGCAGACATTACTCGTTGACTGCTTTCGGGCAACCCGCACAGGCACCGCTGTCTGCAGAAGCGCAAGACGCAACCTTGTTACCATAGCCCTGATCGTACCAGCCGTCGCCCTTGAGGGCGAACCCGGTTTGTGAGATCAGCTTGCTGACCGTGCCGCCACAGGCTCTACAGTCGGTAAGCGGCGCATCGGAAAATTTCTGCCGGGCTTCAAAGATCAGCCCGCATTCTCTACATTGATATTCATACATTGGCATAGCGATCACCTCTTATCATAAATTTCGTCGATAATTTAATGGCTCCGGGGACTGTTGTCAAGCCCTCAGCGCATCATCGACAAGACAACATACTTCGTGAAAATCTGCACCCTCGAGCAGCAGGCGCTTGTGCCGAGAACTTTCTCCGCTGACCAGTTTAACACAACTCCTGGGCAGTCTGCAGAGTTTGGCCAGAAACAGGCAGCAGGCCTTATTGGCAGCCCCATCTACGGGCGGTGCGGTCAAAGCAACCTTGAGCTCATCACCTTGCAGAGCGACGACCTTGTTGCGGCTGGACCTGGGTTGGACGTAGAGAAAAACTTCAACACCTGCGTCGGTTTTCCGCAGGCATGCCGGATTCACTTGAGAAGGTCCTCTTCACCGTTCAGGTCATTCGGATCAAAATCGAAAGCAAGCTCCGGTGGCTCATGTTGAAGAGAAGGCTCATCGTCTGAATCCAGCGGGGCCAACGTTTCTGGTTCATCAAATTCAGCTTCCTCGACAGACTCTCCTGACCGGTCGTCCGGTTCAGGAGAACTCACTTCAGCAGTGGAGGTCTTCTTTTCGATAAAAGGGAGCGGCTCTTCGAGCATCCGGGCATCCGCATCAGGAGCTTCAAGTGCCACATTGTTGAGATCGATCATGCGAATATGCTTTTCCAGCAAGCCACGCAGGCTGACTTCAAAATCGATCTTCTGGCGTTTGATCTCCTGGATCTCTTCAATTAACTGGATGCGGCGTTCTTCTGCATTGTGCATCAAGCGCTCGGCCTTGATCTCGGCCTCAGCCATCATGACGTCGACCTCGCGACGGGCGGTTGCTTTGAGATCTTCAGTAATCTTCTGGGTTGTCACCAGGGTTTCTTTCAATGTCTCTTCACGTTCACGCATTTCACCCAGGGTCGCGTTGACCCGATCAAGAGTCTCCTGAAGGTTCTGGTTTTTGGCGATCAAGCGTTCCAGTTCTTCGGCCAGCATCTCCAGGAACTGGTCGACACCAGCCTTTTCATAACCGAAAGGCCGCGATTTGAACTGTTTCTGCTGGATATCGATCGGGCTGATTCGCATGGTCACCGCCTAAAAGCCGCCATAAGTCACTCGATACTGAAGCTGTGCCAGAAGGTTTTGTAGCACCCCGAGAACAATCAGCACAAAAATCGGCGTAAAATCCATGCCGCCAAACTGCAGAGGAATAATACGTCTTATCCGGTCAAACACTGGATCGGTCGCATTATGTAGAAAACGCACAATCGGATTGAGTGGATCAGGATTGACCCACGAAATGATAGCACGGCCTATCACGATCCAGAAATAGATCGACAGAATTGCTTGCAAAACCTGAAAAACGGCACTGATCAGAATATCCATGACTTCTCCTGATGATGGGACAGACTAACTAGTTTTCGTCCGGAAACGGCCCTTTTCCGCAATCTCGGCGTCAATCGGCAGATTTGATTGTGCGGCGTAAAGTGCTACGCCTCCGCTCAAATCCTTGATTTCCTTGACCTTGCGAAAAATTGCTCATTTCCAGATCGAAAACTGCACCGTGCCATCCGGAGTTTCCGGATGGGCACTAACTACTATCGGCAATAACGTCTTAATAATACAGTTATATATCGTGATAGCAGGAAATGTGTCAATCACATGATTAGCGCAAATCATTCAATCTTATTGATTTTTTTTCATTTTATAGGACATAATGCGCTTTTTTTCGACTTAAATCTTCAGGAGATAGCCATGGTTCAGACCAACAATCTCAAAATCACTGGCGTGACCCCCCTGATCGCCCCGGCAGACCTCAAACAGGTTCTGCCTCTCTCGGAAAAAGCCGCCGGCTTCGTCGCGGCTTCCCGTGAACAGATCCAGGACGTCCTCTGGAACCGCGATCCGCGCATGATGGTCGTCGTGGGACCCTGCTCCATTCACGACCCCAAAGCCGCCCTCGAGTATGCGGCGCGTTTGTCCAGGCTGAATGCAGAGCTTAAGGACCAATTGCTTCTGGTCATGCGCGTCTACTTTGAAAAGCCCCGCACCACCATCGGCTGGAAAGGCCTGATCAATGACCCCGACCTTGATGGCAGTCACCAGATTTCGAAAGGTCTCGGTATCGCCCGCCGGTTGATGCTCGACATCACCGGCATGGGCCTGCCGGTCGCTACAGAAATGCTCGACCCGATCACCCCTCAATACATGGCAGACACGATCAGCTGGGGCGCCATTGGTGCCCGTACCACCGAAAGCCAGACTCACCGTGAGATGTCGAGCGGCCTCTCCTTCCCGGTCGGATTCAAGAACGGTACGGATGGCAACCTGCAAATTGCTATCGACGCCATGGGTGCGGCATGCCACTCACACAGTTTTCTGGGCATTAACCGTGAGGGACGTATCTCCATCATCAAAACCACCGGCAACCCCGATGTCCATATCGTGTTGCGCGGCGGTAACGACAAGCCCAACTACGAAGCTGCTGACATTGCAAAGATCGTGGCGAAGTTGGCAAAGTCGAAGATTGAGACGTCCATCATGGTCGACTGCAGCCACGCCAACTCCAACAAAGACCATACCCGACAGGAAGCCGTCATGAACGATGTGATCAGTCAGGTCGTTGCCGGCAACGGCAAGATCGGTTCACTGATGATCGAAAGCTTTCTGCAAGAAGGCAACCAGAAAATGGCCAGCAGACTCGAGGACCTGGCTTACGGCGTCTCAATTACCGACAAATGCGTCAACTGGGAGACCACCGAGCGCATGCTGCGCCACGCTCACGCCAAACTCAAGGAGTGCGGAGGCCGCAACCTGCACGCTAAGTTATGAATAAAAACGCCTGCTGTCCACCACCGAAACCGCAAACGTCTTGCTGCCCCCCTGCAGAGGAGCTTACGGCCGAGTCCAGTTCGTCTCCACAGGCCTCAGAGGCATGTTGTCCGGAAGCTGCTGACGATCGTCCGGGCTACAAGCTCTGGCCTTTTGTCTGCGGATGGATCAGCGCAGCAGGACAACCAATCCCCAGGGTCGCCACGCGTCTGACTGCAACAGACATTGCAGGCCGTTGGCAGATGCGCTGGGGCTTCGGACGCCTGCGCTACACGATTGCTCCTGGCCTCTACGCCATAGGCAGCCCCACCGACGACAGCCCGGTCCTGGTAACAGCGAATTACAAAATGACCTTCGACATCCTCCGTCGTGACATGCACGGTCACAATGCCTGGCTACTGGTCGTCGATACCCGAGGCATCAACGTCTGGTGCGCTGCCGGCAAAGGGACTTTCAGCACTGACGAAATTGTGCGTCAGGTTAAAAGAACCCGGCTGCATAATCTGGTTAAACATCGCACCCTGATCCTGCCACAGCTCGGTGCCCCGGGAGTTGCCGCCCACGCAGTCGTCAAAGCCTGCGGGTTCAAAGTCCTTTATGGCCCGGTCAGAAGCAGGGATCTGCCCGAATTCATCAGATCCGGCAACAAAGCTTCACCACAGATGCGACGGGTCACCTTTGGCCTGCTCGACCGCCTGGTGCTGACTCCCGTGGAACTGGTGCATATGTGGAAACAGATTCTCTACAGCGCTGTGGTGCTATTTATTCTCGGTGGCATAGGGCCTGAGATTTTTTCTCTTTCTGCCGCCTGGTCGCGCGGCGGCGCAGGTATCTTAACCGGGCTTCTGGGCCTTCTGACCGGAGCCGTACTCACCCCGGTACTGCTGCCCTGGATTCCGGGTCGGGCCTTCGCTATGAAGGGAGCAGTAACCGGTGTGATCATTGGTGTTTCCAGCGCCATTGTCTTCGCTGACGCCCTGAATTGGCTGAACACGCTGGCGCTTGTCATAGCCACGGCAACAGTTTCATCATGGTGTGCGATGCACTTTACAGGCTCATCAACCTTCACCTCACCATCAGGTGTAGAGAAAGAAATGCGCCAGGCGCTCCCCGCACAGGCATCGGCCCTGTTGGTCGGTGGTCTTTGCTGGATATCGGCAGCCTTCTAAAGGACAGAGAGAGAACATGACGACTCTACGCTATATTGAAAATGTAGCCAGCTTGAAACTTGACAGTGAGAAATGCATCGGTTGCGACCTTTGCGCTGTGGTCTGTCCGCACGGAGTGCTGGTCGTCGAAGAGAACAAGGCACAGATTGTCGATCTGGACGCTTGTATCGAATGCGGCGCCTGCGTCATCAATTGTCCGGTTGAAGCCTTAACTGTTAAAAAAGGGGTAGGCTGTGCCAGCGCCATTATCAACGGCTGGCTGACCGGGGCAGAGCCGAGCTGTGATTGTGGCGGCAGCTGCTAGGAGGCTGTCCGACAGCCTCTATTTTTCCTGAGCGGTTGCGGGCCGGTCAGGACTCTCCTGGCGCTGGATAGACTGTAACATCAGAAGGCTCCCGTAGTGGCCGAGCAAACTGATGCTGGTGAGCATACCCGCCAGGCAGAGCAGATAGAGCCAGCGATGCCAGCTATCGGTGGCAAGCAGTCCAGGTTGATCATATCGCAGGGCGATGGCAACCACGCCGAGCGTCAGCAGAGTCAAAGCCAAAGCTAACTTTTTATAAAAAACCGGGGCGCGCTGTTTGCCAAAATATTTATGCCAATCGTGAATGCCGGTGGCAATCGAGAAAGGCACAACAATTGTCAGAACCATGACCAGCCAGTAGCTTGCGGCCTCAAGCCCTGCCTGCTTCGTATACCAATAGAGAAGGAGAAAAAGAGCTGCCGTCGGCATAAGCCCACCGGGGAAATGAGCCAGCACAGGGTGGAATTTGAACGCCGCTACCAGTTCACGAAGAAAGCTGCTATTTTCTGCCGCCAAAGCAATAAACTTTGACTTGTCTGCGCCACAGACTGGACAGACTTCGGGAGGTTCATTGCCTTCATGGATATAACCACAAACTGAACATTGCCAACGTTTAGCCATCAGATACCTCCAAAACCACAGATGAAAGACCAAAGTCTCTGTTGTCAAGAGACCTGCCCGACAAAAAGCCCTCAAGCTAAAGACCGCTGGTCTTATTCGAGGGCTTTTCAGTCTGAGCTGTCATACCAATTCAGGAATCTTGCAGCATGGATTCCACTTCCAGGCGAACATCATCAATATTCACGCTGACAACTTTCTCGCCTTCCTTTTCTGCCCGTACCAGGCCTTCTTTAACCCACTTCTGCAATTGACCAATCTGAATACCAAATTTGTCTGCAGCAGACTCAGGTGTGTACCAGGTTTTAACCAATGACATGGTAGCCTCCCTTAGACCGGAATTCGCGTATGAGTTACTTTAATGAAGTATAACGGAAAAAACAGAAAATTACGACACCAAGAGGAGGAAGAGAAAAGTTTATCTTTCCTGCAGAAAGTTTTATTTACGCAGATCCTTAATGTCACCAGTAGCTACCGCCCAGCATGTAGTTATTTTACGTGAACCACCTGATTCACACGTCGCTCTCGGGCGATTGGTTATGCAATTATATCCGGACCTGAACCGCCCCTGTTTCACCCGTCCAATCTCGTGGGATTGGTTATAGCCTGATCTTGACATGAAACCATTCTGAAACCATAATGGAACAAACAAAAATCAGGGAGGCCAATATGCCAGCGCTAACGATTAAAAATATTCCCGATAACCTTTACGACAAACTCAAAAAAACAGCACAATCCCATCACAGAAGTCTTAACAGTGAAATTATTCATTGTCTTGAAACCGTTCTGGTGCCTCAAAAAATGGACGTTTCAGAAAGGTTGCAAAGAGCTCGAAAGTTAAGAGCTCAAATCCCCGATGGTGCAATCACCTCTGCTGACATTGATGATGCAATCAATCAGGGACGGCCATGATCGTTGTCGATACTAATATTGTTGTTTATCTCTATCTTCCTACTGAACACACTCAGAAGGTCGAAGCACTTCTGGCCAAGTATCCTGAATGGATTGCCCCAACCCTTTGGCGTAGTGAATTCAGAAATGTGCTGGCACTCTATATGCGCAAAGGCTTGCTGACCTTTGATCAAGCTTTGGAAATCCAAAACGAGGCTGAGGCGCTTTTGCAAGATAACGAGTTTATCGTAACCTCTCTTGATGTTCTGCAGCTGGTGCAAAATAGCGAATGCTCAGCATATGACTGCGAATTTGTCGCCTTAGCTCAAAGCATGAATGTACAACTGGTCACAATGGACAAAAGAATCCTCAATAATTTTCCCGATACAGCGAAGCCTTTGTTGTAAAAATCCATGGCTAACCGGGCAGGGTAACCTTCAGGGCCATTGTGGAGGATTACTAGAAACTCTGCTCGAATTGTCTGGAGGGTGTGGTAGAAAACTGATGCTGACACAAATAAGAGGGTCTACGACAACTCCCTCTGCTGAATCCAACCAGATCTAACAGTGATCGAGTCTGACCAATTACACATCATTTCGCCTGAAATTCTGATTTCATCAAGTAGATGTCATCATACCAAGCCCTGGCTTTCTTTCCGGTATTATCCGTATCTGTCATGATTGCAATAACCGCTTTTCCTGGTGGGTCTTCGCCGAATGCTCGGCGGTAATCCTCGACGATGTTACGACGGCACTCAACCCAGGTTCCGGCCTTCGCCTTCCCACTTTCAACAGCAATCATCATTGCATTGCTCGTATAAGCATTGGGGTAAATTTCATCTCTGGGCATCAGATTAGCCCATATATAGTTCAGGCTTGTTGTCTTGGGGAAAAACCAGTGTGGAAAGGTAACGTAAAGGCGCGCAGCAAAGTCATCCGATCTCTTCTGTCGATAGTCACCACCCTCGACTGTATCTTCAATTTTCCAGCGCCACCGCAGAACAGGGTATTCGCTTAGATCAAATTCATGCTCATAGACAAGACCAGACGCAGAGCCATTGCTGGTCGCTTGCAAAACATGACTTCCATTTCCCGGGACGACCTCGTAAATGGTCTCATTATGAAATGACCTGGCCTTCCATACTTCGCTCAACCCATTTTCAAAATTATCGACCAATATCTCATCCTGGGCATATGCCAAGCCCGTAAAAAACGTAACAACCAGAATGAATATTGAAGTAACACTGATATTCATAAGACTGATCCTAACTGTAGTGGCCGAGACTTGATCTGACAGAAAGCGCCTGAATCAGCAGCAGAAAAAGTATTTTCAGAATGAACAACATATCAGCCATAGGGGCCGGCAAGCATTTCAGGGCGCTTGCGACGGCTCTCTCCTTCGTTAATGATTCGAACGGCGCTGGCTCCTTCTACCGGACATTTTGTTTCGCAGATTCCACAGCCGATACAGCGCTTATCAATGATCCTGGGGAACTTAAGACGGCGCATTTCACCCTCGACCAGGATTTCATTCTCCTCCATGACAATCGCCTTTTCACCGGTCGGGCAATGCTCTTCGCAAACCAGGCATTCAACCCCTTTAGCGAAAGGCAGACAGCGATCTTTTTTGATGACGGCCAGGCCAATCACGTTTTTCTTCTTTGCAGGCAGGTCTAAAGGCGCGATTGCTCCGGTCGGGCAGACCTGGCCGCACAGCGTGCAGTTATATTCGCAGTAACCGATGCGGGGCACCACCAGGGGCGTCCACAAACCAACCGGGCCGGCCTCAAACAGTGCCGGCTGCAGGGTCCGTCCGATACAGACTTTCATGCATTCAGCACAGCGTACGCAGCGTTGCAGAAATTCAGCTTCGGTGACAGCCCCCGGCGGACGGATCAGGTAAGGATTCTGCTCGTGGGTGACCGGACCGATGCGCACAACCGGTGCCAGGATGACTCCACTGGCAACAGCCGTCAGCACACCCCGACGCTGTAAATCAACACCGACGTAATTCTCAGATCCGGCCTGCAAACCGAAGCTGACCCTTTCATCCGGGCAGAAGCCGGTGCAGTCCATACAGAGCAGGCACTCGCCGCGGAGATGTCCCGAACTGCGCACGGCCCCGGAGCGACAGAGACTGTCACAAACCTTGCAGTCGGCACAAAGTGTCTGCGGCGTGCGTTGCAAAATCGCGGAGCGCGAACAAAGACCGAACAGAGCGCCAAGTGGACAGAGGTTCTTGCACCAGAAACGATGCTCGACCTTCTCCAGCAACAGGATGGTCAGGAAAATCAGCAGGGTGAACAGGCCGAGAGCAAAGATCGGCTGATGAAAAGCCATCAGGTAGTCGCGGAAAACCGGGTAGGAGTTTTTGGCTGCGGCCGAAAGCAGCGGCACATCGTGCTCGTAGAAAAAATCAAACACCCTGTTCAACCCGTAATTATAAGCAGGATAAACGGCCAGGGTCAGTGAGCGAAGGAAGATGGCGAGAGGGTCGAAAAGTCCCAGCAGCTGTACACCGAAGAGGGTTGCGGTGGCCAGGGCGATCAGCAGGTAATATTTGACCCGCCGCCAGGCTGGCGAGAAGCTTCTTCGACCGCGACCGATGAGCTTGCCGAGCCCGTCAAGGGTGCTGCCAAGCGGACAAATCCAGCCGCAGAAGAACCGGCCGAAGAGAAAGGTCGCCAGCAGGATCAGAAGGGCCGGCCAAAGAACCTGCCAGGCGAAGGCTCCAGGCGCGAGAAAATCGGCAATTGCAGCGAGAGGGTCAATGCGAAACAGCAGGCTGACCGGATAGGGCAGTTGGTCGATACCCCGATATTCCGTCTGTAAAAAAAGCCACAGAAAAAACGCCAGACAGAAACTCTGGCTGACTTTGCGAGCATATGTCCAGGAGGAGTTTTTCAAACCATCCGAACCTGTTTGAGATCCATAACCCCCAGGCCTCTTTGCGCCGCAGCCACGACCGTTGGCACATCTTCCGGCCTGAACCCGAACAGGGTGGTGGCATAAGCGTCAGCAGCCACCATATCGGGGGAGGCAATCAAGGTCTCGGTGTTGCGAACATCTTCGGTCCGCCCCCCCTGAGGTCCATTGGCGACCAGAATCCGCGTCGCATCAATCACCGTCAGATCGGGATGAATAACAGAGGCGATATCTGCGAGGGATTCGGCGATCTGATGGTGCAGACGCCCGCGGTTGCCGCCGATCACGCCCATCAGGTTTTTCATGCCGAGGGTCAACTTCGAAATCGAATGATGCTTGGCAATCGGCACGTTGATCAGGCGATCGGCCTCAATCACCGGCAGGTAAAACTCCCAGCGCTCGAAAGCCTTGCCGCCCTTGATCTCTAGCTCCTTATAAGAGCGCCGATCCATATATTCGAGACTGACACGATCCGATTTCAAGCCTTCCACAGCAGAGCGGATGCCGCTCTGGGTATAGCAACGGCGCTCATCATTGCAGGTCCGGTCGAAGATGCGAACCTGCTTTGCTCCGGCCTCAAGGCAGAGCTCAACCAGTGCTGTCACAACCTCGGGGTGGGTGTTGGCAGCCAACTCTACGGTGCGATCCCAACCGATGTTAGGTTTGACCACAACCACCTCGCCCGGCTTGACAAACTGATCCATGCCGCCCAAAGCAGCAATCGTCTCCTCGACCAGCTGTGCAATTTGTTTGCCTTTACGCACGGCAAGCGGAGGAGCAACCGCAGCGTGTACAGGCAAGGTCAGAAGATCGAGTACAGGAAGACAGCCCACAGCGGAGGTTGCAACGGCGGTTCGAATACTCTCACGAATAAAGGTTCGACGGTCGATTCGGATCATTATAGACACTCGTTAAACAGTGAAGTTTTTGATCTGGAAACGAGGAATTTTTCGTCGAGGCAAGGAAATCAAGGGCTGGCGCGGAGGCGTACATCGGTACGCCGCACAAGCCAGTCCGCAGATTGACGCAGCATCGGCGGAAAAGAACTGTTTCCGGACGGAAACTAAATAAATCGCTTCTCTTTTAGAAACTTTCGAGCCACATCACGGGAACTGCCGTCGGCACTCGCCGTTTCCAGTTCCTTCATGGTCGGGGCGTCTATTGCGCCGCCCAGCTTGTTGATCAGGCGAGCCAGGGCCGGGAACTTCTTCAAAGTATCCTTGCGCACAACGGGAGCCGCATCAGCCACAGTCCCTTGCGGAGCGTAACGCTCGTCAGAGAATCCGAAAGGCTTCAGCCAGACCAGGTTGAGATCCTGATTATAGCGTTCCTTGACCGCTTTATAGAGCGCATCAGAATCGGCGATCGGCTGCTCCTTGAGAATCACCACCTGCCCCACGCCGGTGTACTCGACATACATATCCAGTTCGGCCCGGAGCATGGCATCATGGGCTTCGGTATGTCCCGCAACCGGGACCACCTTGACGGTGGTGCCGGTCCTCTCACCGATCAGAACCGAGAGCATCTCTGCCAGAATCTGCTGTTGCGGGTTATCCAGGGCCCCCACCAGCAGGGTTTTGCCGACGCAAGCCTGTGCGGGTGGCACGGCAAATCCCGTCATAAGCAAGGCAATCAGCAGCAAATTAAACAGGCAACGCATCGTCTTCATTGTGTCACTCCTTCATGTTTTTTCCAGTCACTCACGTTAACCGCTTCGGTCAAAGCATGCGGGGCTCTTACCACCCCCAGACTGTCATCAAATTGTCGATCAAAAAAAGTTTGCCGGATTGCTTCCGGAACCGCTGTTCCCCACCAGTTGTTCGGCAGGGTCACATCGCCCGGCTGCTGCCATCCCAGTTTGACATTATATTGGCTGTTACCGGTTATATTATTCTGTTCAATACGCGCCTTGTCCTCAGATCGTGTGACGACAAAGATGCCGATCTGATTGTCGCGGATATCATTGTGGTGCAGCCTGGCATCACTGCCCCGCTCTTCGTAACGCAGGCCATGACGGTTTGCGTAGATGCGATTTCCGGCAGCATAGAGCTTGACCGTCGAGAACCTTAGACCATCAACATTATAGCGAAAGATCGAGTTGGTCACCCGTGCTCTACAGAAATGCACCTGCAACCCGCTGTAGGCGTATTCAGAAATCACATAATCAAGCTCAGCCTCTCGGGCAAAATCAAGATAGAGGTATTTCCAGTCAGACTCTTTTGGCCGTTCGGCTGCGCTGGTAAAGACAATCGGAGCGTCTGCTGTGCCACGGGCAATCAAAGTCCCCTCAACCAGCAATTCAGAATCACCGATACCGTCGCCATCCAGATCTCCCGGTTCAAAACGTATCACAGTCCCTGGCTTGATCGTCAGATGCCCGGTTTTCTTGACCGTAACAATGCCATCGATACGAACCACACCGCTCCAGATAACCTCGCCTTCAATGACGCTGTCTTTCAGTTTAAGGGCAGGCGCCCCCAAAGTGCAACTGCTGAGCAGACACAGGATTGAGGCAAACAGTACCAGACGTATGCGGGGCAGAAAGGACACTAGTGGTAATGTCCCGCATCTTCGGCAGGCATCTGGGCCGGTACGATCTCGCCGAATTTATGCTCGTAACGGCTGATATTCTCCTGCAACGCTGCGACAAAACGTTTGGCGTGCTGGGGAGACAGGATGACACGGGAGCGGACCTTGGCGCGAGGCGTCTGCGGCTGAACAAAAATCAGGTCGACAACAAACTCCGCTTCATTGTGATTGACGACCGCCAGATTGACATAAGCGCCCTGGGCAACCTCTTCGTCAAGCTGAATCTCCAGTTTAACTTCTTGTGGCTTCTTCTCTTCCATGTTGACTGATACCTTCCTGATGATTTTTAAAGATAAAACTTCACCGCAGAGTCACTGAACGCGCAGAGTCACTGAACGCGCAGAGTCACAGAACGCACAGGGGCCGACGAAGCAAAAGCTAAAAGATAGCAACCGGTTCGACGACAATGCGAAGCCCCTCAAGGTTTTGGCCCTTCTCAAGAGTCAGACCATGATCGGCACTCTCATCGTACATGCCAAAAAGTTCGCCCGGCGCGGGAGAATCACCGTAAGCCTCGCGGGCACCGACATAGTAGGTTCCCGGCTCAGGCAGGTTGACGACAAAACCGCCATCAGCAACCGTTGGGGTAGAAATGGCCGCAGGCCTTTGATGGCCAATGACCCGGTCAACATAGGCAAACACGTGGACTCCGGCAACAGCCTCTCCTGCAGTATCCACAACGGTTCCTCGTAAAATCGGTCCCGTCGCCCGACCGAAGGTTTCACTTTCATCGGCGTCTTTGAGCTTGGCAACAGTGTGTAGCTTAACATGTTGAACCTGCCCTGACTTTGCGGTTAGAGGATTGCCGGAGAAAAGCCCGAAAAAGTCACCTTCCTGCACAGGACCGACCCGCTGACCATTTTGACGCTGTCTTGCAACCAGATAGTAATCACTCTCGGGCAAACTATCAAAACGGAAATAGCCGTCTGTCCCCGTTGGCATAGAGAGCCGGTATCCCTGGCCTTTAAGATCTTCGACAACATCCAGGTAGAGGTAAACGTAAGCCCCTGCGAGCGGCGAGCCCTCATGCAGGACCTGGCCTTCTATAGCCGCACTGTAGTCATCGTCATAAACAGCAGTGCCCGTTTTCGAGACAGGTACCGATTGCAGCCCGACCCAGGCCGTCTCTTCGGTCAGATTCACCGGATTGCGGCCACAAAAAGCAAACTGACTGCGGTCCACATGCCAGCCAAACAGGGCGTAAGTACCAACCGGCAATTCCATTTGATAGCGACCCTCACTGTCACTGGCAGCCGAGCGCGCTATCGGATCTGTCGTGAAATCGAGTGAAGTATGGGCCGTCACCACCACCCCGGAGAGCGGCTCATCACCACTGACAACACGTCCTGTTATACTTGCCGCAGAAAGCAGAGCAGGGATCGCCAGCAAAAAGATAACAAAAGCAAGTCGCCTCATTTTGACTCCCCAGGCCCGACGCCTTCGACCGGGCCGATGCCTTCGACTGGTCCGACACCTTTCACCGGACCGTCCAGCCAGGGAGAAAAATGCACCCGATCCAGTTTATAGACCCCCGGACCATAGTCCTCATAGGTGACTTCAGGCTCATCATGCCGATCGTAAAACAGGGGGCTGTTGCCCTCTCCGACCCTGGCCAGCTGTGCAGTATCATCACCCCACCAGTTGCCGCTGATATCGACAAAATCATCAAAGGCTTCTGGTGCCTTCGCCAGCATCGGGTTCTGACTTTTACGCGAGGTCGATTCCTGTTGCATTATTTTTTTTGACCCGGAGCGCTTTTCCCAGTCAGCGCTCTGGTATATACCGAGTTTGACACCAACAGCGTTACCCAGAAGATGGTTCTCCTTGATCAACGGATAAGCCGAGAAATCGCAGTAGAAGGCCAGGGCGTTCTGTTCAAAGCTGTTCAGGCGCACCTGCGGGTTCGACTTGCGGTAATTGTAGAGCGCCGTTTCGTTATCACGAAACAGGTTGTTTTCAACCAGAGGCGAACCGTATTGATCATTGTGCACGGCGGTCTTGTTGCCTGTAAATCGGTTGTTTTTGATCGCCGGATAAGAGAAGGAAAAGTTTAACACGCCATATTGGTTACGCTCGAAAAGATTCTTCTCGATCAGCGGCGTGCTCTTGGTCTGGTTGCAATGAACGCCTACTTCATTGTCAACGAAGGTGTTCTGGCTGATCCGATCCGGATAGCTTTGCAACAAGGTGATGGCCTGCTTGTTTTTTTCGAATCGGTTGTCGGCAATCGGGCCTCTGCTGTTGTGAGACGCCAGAACCGCTGAGCGCGAGTGATCGACAAAGCTGTTGCCGCGGATTTCCGGGCCGGACTTCATTTCGTTGGCGATTCCGACCTGGTTGTTCTTAAAAGTTGAGTCAATAATCACCGGACTGGATTCGCGCAGCAGCCTGACGCCAAATTCACCCTCTGCAAAGGTGCAGTTTTCCACCCTGAAATCTGTCGCAAAGCTGCTGATCGCCGCCTGGGCGGAATAAAATTCTGTCCAGACAAAAACGCTGCCTTGAGACGCCTCCATCAACTCGACCCCCAGCCAACCTTTTGGGCCTTTAAAAACAACCGCAGCCGCTGCGCTGCCATGGCTCTTGATCAGCCCGCGTACACTTATTTTCACCTGTTCGTTAGCTGCCGATATCTGGGTTCCAGGGGCAATGGTCAAGACCGCATCACGGTTGACAATGACCGATTCCTGCAGATCAACCTGCCCCTGCCATTTCACCTGTCCCGTCAACTCCATGCCAAAGCTGGAGCCAATCAGGGCCAGGCCGAAAAGGACGACAAGGGAACTACTCCGAAGACCTCGGTGCCACATGAATCAGAACCTCCTCTTGCTTTGTCGAAACAGTGACCGGCACAGGGCCGCCAGTGGATGTCTGCAACTTGCCATAAAGTTCATTGTCCCCCGCCGGCCCGCCAAAGGCTTGCCGCGCCAGCAGATAATAGGGGCCAGTGTCAGGCAGAGAAATCTCGAAACGCCCGTCCGCACCGGTCGGCGCCGAGAAGAAATCCGGGTTACCGGTCATCGCTGCCTGCCGGTAAGCAAAAACGTAGAACCCTGCCTGAGGCGTCCCGGCGGCATCCAGAACCTGACCGCTGACGCCCTGCAGATCGACAACCTCTTCCTCAAGCATCGAGAGTCGGGTCACCGTCTCGATCTTGATCTCCTGAAGCTGACCGGCTTCGATGCGAACCGGATTGCCGTAGTAATAGTTAAAATAGTCGCCAATCTCTATCGGCCCGAACTGCCCCCCCTGCACCCTCTTGCGAGCGAGCAGATAATATTCACCCGGAGGAAGGTTCAGCCGGAACTCACCACGCGCCACCGGCTGAATAAAGTAGCCAGGTCCCTTGAAGTTTTTCGAGGGGTCCTGGTAGACGTAGAGATAAGCTTTTTCCAGCAGCTCGTCCTGATAACTGAGCTGACCATAGATACCGGACCGTGCAGCCTCTTTCACCGGCTCGGTTTCCGGCACGCGAATCAGGTTGAAACCGACGTTGCGGTAGCCTTCGCTCGGAACCTGAATCGGGCTGCCGCTGTAATAGCAGAAGAAATCCCCCGGCTTGAGGACTCCTGAGCTGTTGCTGGCAGTGAGCACATAGTTGCCGGGCTGCAGATCAAGTTGATAGAGGCCATCCAGATCGGTCGGTGCTGAAACAGCGACCACCTCACCTTTGGCAATGTCTGCAATCTGACCATAGGCCCGAACCGTCACCTCCGGGATCAGCTCGCCGCGCCAGGCGACGCGCCCGCGCACCCCACTTTCGGCGAACGCCGCCACACTGACCAGGCAGATCAAAAGACTGATAAAAACAGGACGACACCGGTTCATGGTTTTATCTCCGTGACAGGCAGCTTACGCCACGGCGAATGAGCAACCTTATCCAGAGGAAACTCTTCGCCTGCGTCGGTAAACGTCGCCTGATCTCTGCCGTCATGGATAAAAGACAGGTTTCCGGTCGAGCCGATTTCCGCCAGTTCCCGTGTCGCCTCTTCCCCCCACCAGTTATTGCCGGCGCTCACCATGCCATCGAGGCGCCTGGCACGCCGATCAGCTTCGGTCACACTGCGCATCCCCTGCCCGGCAAAAGCGCTGCGGGCGGAGGTCTCTCCTGCCCTGGCTTCAGCACCACGCGTGGCTTCCCATGCAGCGGATTGAAATTCCAGTTTGAGGGCCAGATCGTTGTTGAGAAAATCGTTGTCCTCGATCTCAGGATACGAAGAGTAAGCGATCAAGAGACCGATCCCGTTCTCTTCGATACGATTACCGGTCAGCAAAGGATCCGAACGCCGATAGATATAGACACCGGTCTGGTTGCCAAGCAGCAGATTGCCGCGCAGCAGCGGACGTGCCGCACGATCAACCTGAACCGCGATCTTGTTCTTTTCAAAACGGTTGTCGACCACCTCCGGGTCCGTTCCATGGTAGGCGATCATCAGACCGATCTCATTGTTGACAAACAGGTTGCCTTGAAATCTTTGCGGCCGGGCATGATAGAGATAGGCAGCGTATCGCAGATTGTCTGTAAAGCGACAATCAACCACAGCCGTTGTGCTGTCATCCTTGATGAAGAGCCCAACCTTGAGGTTCCCGGTAAAGTTGCAGTTGACGAGCTTGCCGGCAGCTTTGCCGCGCAGTTCTATACCGACCTGGTTGCCGGCAAGCGTCAGCCCCTCCAGGTGCGGCGCGCCTCCCTGGATAAAGAGGCCTGTTGCTGCCCCTTTGATAACACAGTCAGCTATGCGGGTTGAGCTATCAGCCCCTTTGAGACGCAAACCTTCCCAGTTCTCACCCGAGAACTCCACACCTTCAGCCAGCAAACGCCCTGAAACTTCCAGTTTGGAATTGATAAAGTACAACTGAGAACCAGGAGCGATGGTCAAGGTGATTCCGTCCAGAACCCGGACATCCTCGCTAAAGGC
The DNA here is from genome assembly GCA_024636215.1 of Deltaproteobacteria bacterium. The sequence continues at coordinate 25,857 of JAGXHL010000085.1, read as the reverse complement.
CTGTCGACCTTGCCACACCGTATCCTGATCCACAACCAGGGCTTCTGCCTGAATCGCGAAGAGCAGGGCAAGGATTATGAAAATCAAGAATCTCACCAGAACTCCTTGACGACAATCCTGCCGAGGTCGTCCTGCGCACCGCGAGCGACGGTGACGCTATGATCCGCCCGGCCATCGAAGGTTCCGACCCATTCCCCCGGCTCCAGAGGCCCACCAAAAGCACTGCGGGCGCCGATGTAGTAGGTGCCGCCATCGCTGAGGAAGAGGGAGAATTTGCCATCAGCAGCAGTCGGAACCGACCTATGCACCGGCTTACCTACCATACGGCTGTCAAGATACGCAAAGACATAGACATCGCTGACCGGCAGTTCATCCGCATCGACAACCTGGCCACGCAACAAGGTCTCGGTTTTGGAAAAGACCCCGTCGGCCTGACGTTGCGCATGCACCTCCGCGTCCACCCTGGTCAGGGCGAAGTCGTTTAAAACCAGCATCTCGCCGCTGCGAATTTCGACCGGGTTGCCCGCATAAGGGGCATTCAGATCACCGGGAGCCAGGGCCCCCGAGCGGCTGCCGTCCGCACGCTTGCGTGCCACCAGAGAGTAGCGACCCACCGGCAGGTTGATTGTGTAACGGCCTTGTTTGTCGGCCTGCAGCGCCTCACCATAAGACGGACCAGTCAGCCCGGCATCGGTTTCGGTATAGATATAAATAAAGGCCCTTGAGACCGGTTCACCCTGAAATGTGATCTGACCGGAAAGCCCGGTCTGCTCATCGGCAACAGGCAAGCCTTCACGCCCCATTTCACGCAGATTGAAGCTTGCTACCGGCGCGACGCCATCTGTCACCTGATGCGGATTGGCCGGAGATTCAGCCATCAGCATGCGGGTGCGGCCATCATCTGTCGACTCGCGCTTCTTGCCGATCACGAAGTAAGAACCTTCCGGCAAAGAGATCTGGTAGCGGCCCTTAACATCGGTCGTGGTCACCGCAAAGGGCTGCACGGAACGATCCTTGTCTGCCTTGAGATAAATCTCGAGCTGTGCCGACGCCAGTGGTTGATCCTGGAACATCAGCTGCCCGCTCAGTCCGCTCTCCTTTTCCGGGGTGCAGGCCAAGAGCAGGCAACCCGGAAGCAGCAGGAGCAGACAGAGATATTTTGAGAAAAAACACTTCATCAATTCAGGACTCACGAATCTTTTAAGAGCGACCACCCTTGAACACCGGAACCAGCGCCAAAAGGTAAAGCAGACTCCCCACCAGCAGCGTCACGGTGAAGCCTGCGTTCATGGCAACAACCACCGCCAGGATCGCACCGAGCACACTGGTCGCGCTGTTCACGCCCCAACTCCAGGGGATCAGGTCGTTGCCATCGTGAAAGAGGCGCATACCGATCGGCAAGGGCATCCCCATCAACAGCCCCAGAGGAACCAGCAACAAACCGGCCAGCAGACAGCGGGCAAGGACCGGCAACCCCATACAAGGATCGAGAATCCACGGCAGACCGACCACGTAGCCGATAGAGAGCAAGACCAGTGCCAAAAGGATCCGCGGCAACCAACGGGGCAAACGATCGGAGGCCAGACGCGACGAGTAGAGGGCGCCGACCCCGGAACTGACCAGCAACGAACAGAGGATAACGGCCAGGGAATAGATCGGAGGACCGAGGAAAAGGATAAAGCGTCTCAGCAGTCCAATCTCGATAAACATGAAGCCGAGGCCGAGACAGGCAAAGTAGAGCACACGCCAACCGCTGCCGGAGCTTTTCAGCCCCTGCCGACGCCACAGAAACAAGGGCAGGATCAGAAAAGCGGCAACACAAGCCCCCACGACAACCAGCAGGTTGCGCAAGGTCATGATCGCTCTATCTTCGAACTTGCCCTGTTCCGGAAAACTCAAAAGTTTAATAAACTCGGCAGGTTTGAGCATGTAATAGAAAAAGGGCCGATCATCCGTGACAGGCCTGATGTCAAAAGGGAAGTCCGCATAAAACTCGGCGCTGCCGTTGGCGCGAATCAGTTCATAAAAGGTCCCCTTGCCGTCGCGCTGGTCCGGAAGGTAGACCTCCTGGAATTCCATATCGACCATCAAATCTCTCAGGTCGATCAATTCCTGAGCCGAGAAGGGTGTCTTCTTGAGCATGAAATTAGCCAGGCCACGCTCACGTACAACTGCGATATGAGCGGCCGGGTCGGCCACCCCTTGTTCCTGTAACAGCGCCAGTCCGAGAGAGACCAGGCGCAGGGTTTCCCGTTCAAAGATAAAGCGTGAGATAGTCAGGATTCCGTCATTTTGCAGGTGGTCCCAATAGTCTGTGAAGGCTTCAAGGGTATAGAGATTGTTTTCCGACAGGGTAAAGGCCCCGGCGGCCGGCGCCATACGGCCAAATACGGCGGACGCCTGGATGATATCGTAACGGTTCTGATCGCGCCGTACAAAGCTGCGCCCCTCATCAACCACGGAACGCACCTGTGGATGCCGGTAGAGCTCCCCGGTCAAAAAGCCGAAATGATCGTTGACCGCATCAACAATCAACGGATTGACCTCAACGGCGGTCACCTGCTCCGCACCGGAAGCGAGTGCGGTCAACACGTCCTTGCCGCCGCCGGGACCGATCACCAGAGAGGTCGGTTGCTGTTTGAGCTGGTATGCAAGACCGATGACATTCTTGCGGAAGAAATCGAGACCGGTCTGACGGTCCCAGCGATACATGGTGGTATAGCCGGTATCATCGACAACCATGCCGAGCTGATCGGGCACTGGCCCCCGATAGGTGCGTGACAGCCCCCAGGCCTGGTCTTTGGCTTGCCCCTCGGCCGGGTAGACCGCCACGCGCGAGAATGAATTCCAGGCACTCCAGAGCAGATTCGGCTCGTAACGTCCACGCACGAAACGGATTTCGGCAAAGCCGGTCATGGCATGCGCCGCACCGAGCGCGAGGAGCAACCCCAGCAGCAGCAGAGCACCCCAACGATGAACCGCTTCAATGTTGCGTGGCAGCAGCAATACGGCCGCGGCAATCCCGACAGCCGCAACCAGCAGCAACGAGGTGATGCCGCCGAACAATTTAAGCAGCAGGATAATCAGCAGACAGCCGCAACCGGCGCCGATCAGGTCATAAAAGTAGAGCCGGCTGAAGTCCGAATGGAAACGCCCAAAAAGAACCGTGAGGGAAATTCCGGCAAAGAAAAACGGCAGTGCCGTCACCAGGTAAAGGCAGGTCAGCGCAAGCAGCATGCTGATCGGCAGTGCCGCGTCCGGCGTTCCCTGTTGAAAGGGCTGATAAAAAGGTTGATGAAAGAATGACAGGACCTTGAAGCCGACATGAGGCTGCCAGCGAAACAGCACAAACACGGCAAAAAAGAGCGCAACGCTGAGCCCGAACAGAATGGCACCGCGGGCAGCCAAAAATCGCGCATCCGCCCCCTGGAACCAGTGCGGCCGCAGCTGTACGGTCAGCGCAGCCACGCCAAAGCCGAAGAGGGCCAGTGAAATCGCCATGGAGGCAAAGTGGTACCACATCAGCACCGAGAAAATCCGGGTCAGGAGCAACTCGTACATCAGGGTCGCCAGGCAGAGCAGAAAAACGCCCCAGCACACCGAACGATTTGCGGGTTGGTTGATCATGGACTCTCTTGGTTCAGGGTGTCGACGGTTCGACTAACCTGAAGGCATGCACCTTATGATCCCGGCTGCCGACCAACAGCAAGCCGGACCAGAGCAGCGGACGCCCCTGGATCTCCCTGTCCAGCTTGTATTGAGTGACGAGTTGACCACTGTCGACGCCAAACACGCGCAGGGCGCCACTGTTGTCACCGATAAAGATTCGACCATCATTGATAAATGGCGTGGCATAAGCAGGCCCGGCCAGTTCAGCACGCCAGACGACCTCACCGGTTTTGGCATCAAGTTTCCAGAGGCCGTTGCCGGCGGTTGCGACAAAGAGTGCGCCCTCCGCGTAAACAGGGGCGCCGTAGTAACAGATTTCATCAAGGTCAGACTGCCAGGTTTTCCGGCCAAGTTGATCGTATGCGACAACCAGGCCTTGCCGACTGACCACAGCAACACCCTGCGGTAAAACAACCGGGGCTCTCAGCAAAGGAGAGTCCAGGGGCTTTTGCCATTGCAAACGGCCTTCAAGACTCAAGGCTGAAAACGTTCCGTCTCCGCTCGCAAGGTAGATGTTGCTGCCATCATAGGCCGGTTGAGCACGTAAAGGCTGTCCACCGGAAAAGCTCCAGCGTTGCTCGCCGCTTTTTGCATCGAGGGCAAACAGAGTGCCGTTCCAGGCCGGCACCAGAACCAGATCGTTGACCACCAGAAGCCCGGCTTGACGATGATCATCGGCCGGCGAGGGAGAATAATCGAATCGCCAACGCACAGTCCCGGTTGCAGCATCAAGGGCGTAAACCTCACGGCCCCAGCTCTGGATAAAGAGCTGACCATCAGAGAGGACCGGTGTTGCGTCCAGGCTATCTCCGAGGGCTTTGGTCCAGACCACTTCGCCGGCCCTGGTCATCGCCCTGAGGTCACCATCCCAACTGGCGACATAAAGTCTTTCTCCATCGGTAATCAGGTCGGCATCAACATAACCCGCCGTTGCATAGTCCCAGACCGGATCAATCCACAGCGCATCCCGTGGCCCGGTGGCGGCGACCCATTGCTGCGCAGGAGAAATCATCACCTCACCGATTTCCGGATCCTTGCTTCGATCGTAAATCGTGGCCCTGGCGACATCCTGATCAGCGCTTCCCCACCAGTTGTCACGAACGGCCACATCACCGGTGTAAAAGTCACCGAGACGCAAGTTGTCCAGATTGCCGTAAAAATTATTGTGATGAATGTCAAAGTCGCGATCATTCTCGAAGAGAAAGATTCCGGAGCCATTGAACCGCAGGATATTGTGATGAGCCTCAACAGTGGAATTACGGAAGTTGATCCCCTTGCCCTGGTTGTGTTCAATCAGGTTGTTGCGAAAGATGAACCTGGCCTGCCCCAGGCGACAGCCATCGATATTGTAGTGAATGGTGCTGTCTTCAACCACACCCCGGGTGAAATGAGCATGCAGGGTATAGGCGGAATCGCGGATCTCACAATAGCGCAGATGGACCTCCTGGGAAAAATCGACCCGTATTTCCAGCCAGTCACCCGGTTGCGGGTTGTCGGCGGCGCTATGGAAGCGAATCGGCTGCTGCCGGGTGCCGAGTGCCATCAGCCTGCCCTCTACGGCCAGCACGGCATCGCCCAGGCCATCAACATCGACATCACGCCTGACAAAGGCGATTTGGGTTCCGGGGGAGATGGTCAGGGTCGCACCCTTGGCAACCTTGACCTCACCATCGATCAGAATTTTTCCTGACCAGACGGTATCCGAGCTGATGTGATGGTTGTGGTAACGTTGTACATCCTGATTGACCAGCGTCGGCGCACAAGCGCAGAGGCCGAGAACTAAAAAAAATCCGCTCAGAAAGAGCCGTTTGAGACTGGTTTGTTTCAACACTTGCATAAATATCCACTTGAATTGTCAGAATGCCGTCTAGCCGTTGGTTAACAGGCGGCGGAACTCCATCATCCCAGCAACTGGTAGAGCCAACCCAAAAGCACTGACACGCTTAAGCTGACACTCAGAAAAACCACCAGAACCCGTTTCTTGAACATCCCCGCCAAAGCTATAATTGCCGGTAAACTGGAAACCGGTCCGGCCATGAACAGGGTCAGTGCCGCTCCCGGATCGATGCCCTTCTGTAGCAGGCCCGCTATAATCGGGATGATCGGAATCTGATTAGTCGGCAAGGGCAAACCGATGATCGCCGCAAGCAGAAGTGAGACAAAACTTTTCTGGCCAACCAGGCCGGTAATCCATGACACGGGCACCAGGGTTACGATGATCGCTTCCAGCACGATCGCCAACAGCAGAAATTTTCCGATAAAGAGGCCGGCGTCGAGGGTGCGATCAAAGATGAAGCGCAACTTGCTGGCGCGCGGCACGATCGTCATCGACTTGACATGAATCCCTGCTTCAGCACCGATCTCCCTGGCCGTTGCCAGGCTGCCGTCTTGCCGGTATTTCGGTTTCAGCCGGATCAGGTTGCCGGCCAGGTAGCCCTGGTTGATCAGCAACTGGGTGACCAGACCGGCACTCAGGCCGAGGGTCCCGGCGCCCACCACCTTCAGAACCGCCCACTCCGTGCCGAGGGCGCTCCAGGTCAGAATCAGTGCATCAGGCCCCATGACCGGAGAGGTCACCAGCAAGGCCATCAAAGGAGCCAGAGGTGTCTGGATCATAGCCAGGCTAATGACCACAGGCAGGATGCCACAGGAACAGAGCGGTGAAACCATGCCGACGCCCACCGCGACCAGAATGCCCCAGGACCCCGCCTTATTGATGGAATCCCGGATGCGCAGGTCCAGTTTATAGCCTTTGATGATGCCGACCAGCAGGATCGAGAGGAGAAAGAACCACCACATATTGGCGATTTCATCCCGGATCACGGTCAACATTTGTATCCAGATTGAATCAGGCATAAGGCTTATCCAGAAACTTTCAGCACCAGTCGGGACTCTTCCGCCTGCCAGAACTGCGGCAGCAGCTCATCGAGCATGGCGTCCATCTCGGCACGCCGGTTGGCCTGCTCCTCAGCTTCGAGTTCATCCCAGCCACTCTCAAGACGCTTGCAAAGGGAGCGATATCGCCCTGCCATCTCCAGCGCATCAGCAGTCAATTCAACTTCGACAGAAGCCTGAGCAGAAGACAACCTCAAAGCATGACGGCCGTCACTCCGCACGATCATGGAGCCGTCGGCTTCAGTACATCCGGTCGTTTCAGCGATGCCGTCCAGGGCGCAAGTCCGGTTACTGTAAATCGCCTGCAGTTGGTCGGCAGGGTCATCCAACCACTTCAGGGCAGCAAGCCCGAGACGCCCACCGAGCGTACTCATCGGGCAGCGGTGGCCGTGGCGGGCATAAATACGGGCGAAAATTTCTGGCGGATCGATACTCACAAAAAGCCCTTAAAGTTAACAGTAACCCATCCCTTTTATCCCCTTCATCCTTGTCAATGCGTTGCTGCTTTTATCTGTTTTGAACTTATGTTGGCAAACAAGAAATTGCTAACCATCACACTAAAATTCGTAATGATGAGGGCAATCCGTATCGCGAATGACGTGATACTTCTTAACCATATCCGGAGTCAAAAATTGTCGAACTTCCTTGAGAGCCTGCATAAAATGCTCCGCTGTCACTTGCTCGGAATCGTTCTTGATCGCATTCACTGTCGCTCGCTTGCAAAGGCTTTCGATATCCCAACCCACATAGCCTTCACTTAAACGCGCCAGCTCATCACGATCAATGCCTGCAGCCAGGTTGGGCATCTGGTCCATGTAGATATCGAGCATACCGCGCCGATCCTGTGCGGTTGGTGGATGTACGAAAACCTTGCGGTTAAAGCGCTTCTTCTCTTTGATTACGGCCTGGTCGACGGTGTCGATGCGGTAGCAGGAACCGAGCAGCATCACCCCTTCGACCTGGTTGATGCGGTCAATTTGCTCAATAAAGAGTTTGGTCAGTTCTTTGTCAGCAAAAGTCGGCGGAATGGCGCGCAAATTGCCCGGGCTCCACTCGTAATCGCAGCCAGCCCGGGGAGCCAACCATTCGCAATCCGAGATGAAGAGGACGCAGGGTGCTTCATGAACAGCGATATCGAAGGCTTCCTTGAGCTCCTCGTGTTTGCCGAGCATCTCCTGACCGGAGACATAGACAAAGCTGACCCCGGCATCTGTAGCGCAGGCCTCAGCCAACATGGTGATGCCGGTCCCCAAAGGTCCCCAGAGCATGACTCCGGCGGGGATGCCGAGATTATGCTTGCGAATCATCTCCGGCTTCTTCAGCGGCAGGCAGACCATCTCCTTGAGGGTTTCCTTGACATCGGCATAGCCGCCCACATCAGCCCAGCTCAGATGAGGGTCACGGACTTCGTAAAAAAGGTTCATCAATTTTCTGTGCATGGTTGCTATTCCTTCAAGAGGGGCCGGGCGATGCTGCCAGGCGGGAAACGATAATGTCAGATCGCAAACATAGTGAGCCGAACGAGTCACCTGCCAGAGTTTTAACAGAAGTGTCAGGGCTTTTATAGAAAGAATCAAAAAAAGCAACAATCATGCCACCTTGACTGATTCTGCAGCTTCCCTATACTGAATCGAGACAACAAACCTTGAAGGAGACAAAATGCCAGACTTTATTCTCGGTATCGATCAGGGCACAACCGGCTCAACGGCTCTTCTCATCGGCCAGGATTTGCGTGTTCATGGGCGTTGCACAATCGACTTCCCCCAACACTTCCCCAAGCCAGGCTGGGTAGAACACGATCCGGAAGAAATCTGGACTTCCGTGCGCCAGGCGGTCCTTGGTCTGCTTGAGTCGACAGGCACCAGACATTCACAGATCATGGCTATCGGCATCACCAACCAGCGCGAAACAACGGTCCTATGGGAGCGTTCAGACAGTGCGGCAGCAACCAACGCGATCGTCTGGCAATGCCGTCGATCCGCCTCCATCTGCGAAAGGCTCAAGAGTCACGGCCTGGAAGAGCTCTATCGCAGCCGCACCGGCCTGGTCCTCGACCCCTACTTCTCCGGCACCAAACTGACCTGGCTCTTTGAAGACTCGAGCCGGCTCAGACAGCGCGCTGAAGACGGTCACCTGGCCTTTGGCACCATCGACAGCTTTCTGGTCTGGCGTCTGACCGCAGGCAAAACACACGTCACAGATGTCTCCAATGCCTCACGCACACTGATGATGGACCTGCAGGATCTCAGCTGGGAGGATGAGCTTCTGGAGCCTCTCGGCGTGCCACGCTCGATCTTGCCGGAGATCGTCGCGTCCTCCACTGTCTATGGCAAAACCAGCGGCCTTGATTTTCTCCCTGACGGTATCCCGATTGCCGGTATGGCGGGCGATCAACAGGCCGCCCTCTTCGGGCAGGCCTGCTTCGAACCGGGCCAGACGAAATGCACCTACGGCACCGGCGCTTTTATCCTTGAGAATATTGGCGATCAGGTTTTGCTGAGCAAGCACGGTTTACTGACAACGGTCGCCTGGCAGTTGCAAGGCAAAACCAGCTACGCTTTTGAGGGCAGCGCATTTATTGCCGGAGCCGCAGTGCAATGGCTGCGTGACGGCCTTGGCCTGATCGAGTCCTCGGCAGAGATCGAGTCGCTGGCCCGACAGGTGAACGACAATGGCGGAGTGGTCTTCGTACCCGCCCTGACCGGCCTGGGCGCACCTTACTGGAGAAGCGACGTGCGCGGCCAGATCACCGGGCTGACTCGAGGTACGACCGCAGCACATATTGCTCACGCGACCCTCCAGGGCATCGCCTTGCAGGTCCACGATCTGGTTGCAGCCATGGCCGATGATCGTGGTGAAACAGGCTCGCTCTTCAAAGTAGACGGCGGTGCGGCCAACAACGACCTTCTGATGCAGATGCAATCAGACCTTTTGAACCGACCGGTTTCACGGCCGCAAACGGTTGAGACCACAGCCCTTGGGGCGGCGATGCTGGCGGGTCTGGCTGTCGGCTTCTGGAACGATACGGATGAACTGGCCAGAGGCTGGCAGGAAGAACGTCGTTTCCAGCCACAGGCGGGAAAAGAGTGGCGGGAAAACTTGCTGGAGCAATGGACACAAGCCCTCAGCAAGGCATAGTGTCCGGGTAACAAGAATTCTGTTAGTTCTCTACAAAGTGCCCTTTCCGGACGGTAATCAACAAAGGGTGGACAGATAGCCCCAAGCCATATATATTTCCTAAGCGATTGAATATATTCGACAAAGTAAAACCATGGAGAAATTGAGATGATGATCTCTTGGCGGTGCACAAGCTCAATTCTGATTATTCTACTCTGCGCTGTTGCAACCACTTGGGCAGAAACACGTTATGTCTCCGACCAGCTGGTGGTGTCATTGCGTGAGCAACCGAACAACAACTCTGAGCCAATCACCTACCTGAGAACAGACATGGCCGTAGAAGTCCTCGAAGAAGTCGGCGAATATATCAAGGCCAGAAGCAAAGAGGGTGAGGTTGGCTATATCCAGGAGAGATATCTGACGACCGCAACCCCCAAGCCCGCCATCATCAATAAGCTGCAGAAGGAACGTGATCAGCTCGCCGCGCAAATCAAGGAGATACAAGAACAGGCCGCTTCGATCACCTCGCAAAGCAGCCAGTCCCAACAGGAGCTGGCTGCCCAGCTAACTGAGCTGAAGGCCAAAACCGCTGCATTAGAGGAACAACTGATTCAGAGCCAGGCGGAGTTAAAACAGACCCGAGAGGACTTCCAGGCCTTACAGAATAACGCCAAAGAGGTTATTGCGATCACCGCGGAACGCGACCAGCTACGCGAAGCCAACCAGGAGCTTTCGGCGCAGAACATCGCGCTCGATGAAGAGGTTGGCTCGCTGACCAGAACCATCGTCATCAAATGGTTTCTGGCCGGGGCCGGAGTCCTCTTGCTCGGCTGGATCATTGGCAAAGTCTCAGGCAGCCGTCGCCGTAACATGTTCTAGTCCCCCTCACTTATAAAGCCTGACCAGGCACCTTGATCATGAAGAGATGGCTATTCACCAGAGTTGAAAGTTTGCTCAGTGTGCCTTGCGCACTGCACTCCGGCGACACTGGCTACTGAAACAAACAACAGACTCCCGAACAAAGCATTAAGGGCTGCCAAATGACGAACAATGATATTCTAAGACGGATCCGCTATATCTTCGATCTGAGTGATGCTGAAATGATAGAGATATTCAGCCTGGCGGATTGCAAGGTCAGCCGCGAAGAGATCAGCGACTGGCTGAAAAAAGATGACGATCCCCTGTTCAAAAACTGCAGCGACGCCAGGATGGCCATCTTTTTGAACGGCTTAATCAACAAACGCCGAGGCAAAAGAGAAGGGGCTCAGCCAAAACCGGAGACCAGACTGAGCAACAATATCATTTTCACCAAGCTGAAAATCGCCCTGAACCTGAAGGCTGAGGAGATCATTGAAATCCTGGCGCTGGCAGGCTTCAGCATTGGCAAACACGAACTGAGCGCTTTTTTTCGCCGACCGGACCATAAGCACTACCGGGAATGCAAGGATCAGATCCTGCGCAACTTTCTTAAAGGGGTTCAACTCAAATTGCGGGGAGATTGAGAGGGTCTTTAAAGATCATTCAGCAAGCGATAAATTTTCTGCTGCAACGCCCAGGTCTCTGCGGCATAGTCATCAAAGCCTCGCTCTTCAAAGAGCAGACGGGCCCCGTCGAGGGTATCATGAGCCTTCATAAGCACCGGCGTCAACTGGAATTCGAGACGCATACGGGGAACTTCACCGACCTGCTCGACCCATTCCTGCAAGCCTCTGTTGGCCTTTTTGACAACCCGTGAAGGTTGTTCAGCGTTCACATCACAACCTTTGAGTTTCACCCAGAAATCGTTAACCTCTTTTGCTATGTCACGAAAGCGGTTCGAGATACTCATCCGCCGGATCCTTTCAAATCAACCTTGCATTACAACAATCAACCTTAGCATTACAACCAGGCAGCAACCACGTATTCTTCAGATTGCAAGCAAATACACAAACATCCTAGTTGAACCAGGGCATCCTGACAACCGAAAAGGAGGGTTTGCTGTTGACTGTAAGTTAAGGAGACTGATAATGTCCAACAACCTAAAAGAGTTTTTACGCCCTGGGGGAGTAGCTGCTACTGAGAGTCTGCGTTATGGACGACCCCTCGAACCTGATCCGGGTTATACCGGCGTAGGGAAGCGGCGCAATTTTCGGGGATCGCCCCGAAAAGGGCCGCCATGTGCGGCTCTTGCTGTTTCAAGCGCCTGTTTTTGAGATTATCTATGCAGATCAAAGTCAACGAACAGATCCACTCAGTTAAAGAGGGCACGTCTCTCGGCACAGTCAGAGACCGCATCAAACCGGACGCCGATCTGTTGATCGTCAACGGCTTTCCTGCCTCGGCAGAGGATCTGCTAAACGACAACGACCAGGTGGTCCTGATAAAACGCGGAGAGATTCCCGGCGCTGAAGAATTGGACGCCCTGCTGACGGCCCGCCATACTCCGGGTGTCCATGCCGTTGTCAAAGCGGCAACCATCGGCATTGCCGGTGTCGGCGGGCTTGGCTCTGCGATAGCCATTGCCCTGGCCAGAACCGGTATCGGCCAGCTGATTATTGCCGACTTCGACCTGGTCGAACCTTCCAACCTGAATCGGCAGCAATACTTTATTGACCAGATCGGGCTACCGAAAGTTTATGCGCTTCGCGATACCCTGGTCCGGATTAACCCACAGGTCCGCGTGACCGCCTGCCACCTGCGCCTGACCCCTGAAAACATCGAGGCGGTCTTTGGTCATGCGCAAATTCTGGTGGAAGCCTTTGATCGCGCTGACCAGAAGGTTATGCTGATTGAAACTTTCGCCTCCAATTTCCCTGAGCGACCGATCGTGACCGGATCCGGCATGGCAGGTTATGGCCCGGCCAACACCGTTCTGACCCGACAAGTCGCCGGCAATCTTTATCTCTGTGGTGATGCCACCACGGCTGCGGCGCCAGGAACCGGACTTATGGCACCCCGCGTCGGTGTTGCAGCTCACCACCAGGCCAACGCAGTCCTGCGACTGCTGTTGAACGAGAACCCGGTTAACGAAGGGAAGTAATGAACATCATCTTCAACGGTAAAACCCGTGACATTCAGGACGGCATCTCTATCCAGGAGTTACTGGATCAAATGCAGCTCGATTGCATGCAGGTGGTTGTCGAACATAACAACAGCATCATCCCGCGCCAACGGCTCTCGGAGACGCCTTTGAGTAAAGGCGATAGCCTGGAAGTCATTCACTTCGTCGGTGGCGGATAAAACCCGGGACGAGGAACGAGGAACGCGGGACGAGGAATGTCAAAAGATTTTTCGCGTCCCGCTTCCCGCGTCCCGCGTCCCTTATCTTCTCGAGGTTAATATGGACGAATTGATTATTGCAGGGCGCTCCTTCAGCTCTCGGCTGATGGTGGGTACCGGAAAATTTGCCTCCAACGCGGCGATGGTGGCTGCGATGGAAGGGTCCGGCAGCGAGATCGTCACAGTCGCTCTGCGGCGGGTCGACATCGACAACCCGCACGACAGCCTGCTCAACCACATCGACCCCAAGCGTTACCTGTTGCTGCCGAACACCAGCGGTGCCCGAGACGCCGAAGAGGCGGTCCGTCTGGCTCGCATCGCCCGCGCGGCGGGATGTGAGCCATGGATCAAACTGGAAGTCACGCCCGACCCCTACTACCTGCTGCCTGACCCGATCGAAACCCTGAAAGCCGCAGAGATCCTGGTGAAAGAAGGCTTTATCGTGCTGCCCTACATCAACGCCGACCCGGTCCTCGCCAAGCGCATGCAGGAGGCCGGTACCGCAACGGTGATGCCCCTCGGTGCCCCGATCGGCACAAACAAGGGCCTGCGCACGCGCGACAATATTGCCATCATCATCGAACAAGCGACTGTGCCGGTGGTCGTTGATGCCGGACTTGGTGCACCCTCCCATGCTGCCGAAGCAATGGAGATGGGCGCCGACGCAGTGCTGGTCAACACCGCGCTGGCCGTCGCCCGGGATCCCGGAGCCATGGGCGTCGCATTCAAAAAAGGTGTCGAAGCCGGTCGAGAAGCCTACCTCGCCGGGCTCGGCAAGCAGCAGGACAAAGCCGAAGCCAGCAGTCCGTTGACCGGCTTCCTGCATGATTAAGCAGTTTTCAGCCACAAGCTTATAGCTTATAGCTTATAGCTTATAGCTTATAGCTTACAGCTGATTACTGATTACTGATTACTGATTACTGATTACTGATTACTGATTACTGATTACTGGATATACATGAGTTTTTACGACGTCATCCAAAAATACGACCCGCAGCAGGTTGTCGCCGAGATTGAAGCCAAAACCTCAGCAGATGTGCAGAGGGCTTTGGCTGCGGAGCAGCTCGACCCTCAGGATTTTATGGCCCTGCTTTCACCGGCGGCAGAAAACTTCCTTGAGGAGATGGCCCAGAAAGCCCACGCCATCACCCTGAGGCGTTTCGGTCGGACCGTGCTGCTCTATGCGCCGATCTATTTGTCCAACGAATGTCACAACGGTTGCCTCTACTGCGGTTTTTCAATCCACAACAAGATCCCGCGCCGCACCCTGACCCTCGACGAAATTGAAAAGGAGGCCCGCATTCTCCACGACCAGGGCTTCCGACACGTCCTGTTGTTGACCGGAGAAGCCCCGGGCAGGGTCGGCGACGATTTCATTGCCGCTGCGGCAGAGCGCATCAGACCGCTTTTTTCATCCATCAGCATCGAAGTCTACCCGATGGAGACCGACGGCTACCAAGCCATGGTCAACGCAGGCATAGACGGCCTGACAATCTACCAGGAAACTTACGACCCGGAGCTTTACAGCCGCTTGCACCCAAGCGGTCGCAAACGGGATTACCGCTTCCGCCTGGAAACACCCGAGCGAGGCGGAGCAGCAGGGCTGCGCAGGATCGGCATCGGTTTCCTGCTCGGCCTCGGCAATTTCCGCAGCGAAGCCTTTTTCGCCGGTCTGCACGGCCGCTACCTGGCCCATCACTACTGGCGCACCCTGTTGAGCGTTTCCTTCCCGAGGCTTCGTCCGGCGGAAGGGGGCTTCCAGCCGATCCATCCGGTGTCCGACCGCCACTTTGTGCAGTTGATGTGCGCCATGCGCCTGCTGTTACACGATGCGGGACTGGTTCTTTCGACCCGCGAGAATGCAGAATTGCGTGATAACCTGCTGCCCCTGGGCATCACCCAGATGAGCGCCGGTTCCTGTACGGCCCCGGGCGGCTACGCCGAAGAAGGCTCCGCCACCGAACAGTTCGCCATTGACGATGATCGAACCCCGGCCGAGATCGCGGAGGTTTTACGTAACCGTGGCTATGATCCGGTCTGGAAGGACTGGGATGTGGCTTTTCTCGACCGCAAAGCGGAAGACCGTAGCGGGTAGCGGGTAGCGGGTAGCGGGTGGCGGGTAGCGGGTAGCGGGGAAACCATCATGACTGTTAAAACTGTGGGCTAAAAACTTGCACGATAAGAGCTCGACCTCGACAACAAAGTCACAAGATCACGCCACGCGCCACGCGCCACGCGCCACGGACCCTATAGATTTTTTTCTCTACCTGATCACCGACCGTACGCAGGTGGCCAGGGGGCAGACCCTCTATACGGCTGTCAAAGCGGCCTTGCAGGGGGGTGTCAAAGCGGTTCAGCTGCGCGAAAAAGATCTGTCTGCAGACGAGCTCCTGCCCTTGGCCAAACGGCTGAGAGTCCTGACCACCAGCCATGGCGCGCGGCTTTTTATCAACGACAATCTTGACATCGCTCTCAAAGTAAAGGCCGACGGAGTCCACCTCGGTGAGCACTCCCTGTCGGCGGCTGCAGCACGCCAGCGACTTGGCGCGGACTATCTGATCGGCGTCTCGACGCACAGCAAGAAAGACATCCTCCTCGCCGCCGAGCAGGGAGCGGATTTTGTGACCTTTGGCCCGGTTTACGCAACACCCTCCAAAGCAGCCTACGGAGCCCCTCAGGGATTGGCCGCACTTGCAGAGGTTTGCAAGGCCAGCAGATTGCCGGTCTTCGCTCTCGGCGGCATCACCCCGGAAAAAGTTACCGATGTCTATGCCGCCGGCGCCAGCGGAATCGCACTGATCTCAGCGATAATCGCCCACCCTACTCCGCGCACGGCAGCGCAAGATTTCATGCAAAAACACCCGTAGGATGCGGGTAAACGCAGCGAATCGCCCGTTCCGTACCCACTGCATGGATCCGGCCCCATTCAGGGGGTCTTTCTAGGGTGCTTTCTTGAAACGAAAGACTACACCGAACATTCAGAATCATTGCAACACAGGGTTGTTTTTTCGCGCCACGCGGCCCCAGCCTCCAGCCTCCAACCCCCGCCCTTCCCCCGTGTGCCGCAGCCGGAGCCGAATGGATTAACGACGATCAGCAGGGCGAACTGTTTGAGCGTAGCGAGTTTTCGCACTGCCGGCGTTAATCTTTTCGGCGCAGGGTACCCTGCGCAGCAGGGCAAGGCTTCGGGGCACTCGGGGGTCCAGGGGGCGGGGTGATTAGCCCCCTGGTCGCCGTCCGGGGGCGAGTCCCCGGATTAAGGACTGTGTTGTTTCGTTGTGCTGTATTGTTTGTTGAGTTGATAAATGCTTGGTTTAAGACCATCAAAGTCAAGACCGGCGGGTCGCGTCCCGCCATACGCCTTACTTTTTTCAACGTCAAAAAAGTAAGCAAAAAGACTGGTTTTCTCCTAGCGGAGGGCATATTCCTTCGCCAGATTTCGGTGGTTTCTACAGATTACTGAGTATGGGATCCGGCCCCATTCAGGGGGACCTATCTGCATTGCTTTCTTGCAGCAAGAAACTAAACCGAACATCCAGAATCATTGCAACACAGGGTTGCTTTTTCGCGCCTCGCGCCTCGCGCCACGCGTCCCAGTCCCCAGCCCCCATCCCCCAGTCGCCGTCCGGGGGCGAGACCCCGGATTCAGGGATGTTACGCTTCGTTGTGCTGTATTGCTTGTTGAGTTGACAAATGAATCGACAGCTGAATAGTTAAGAAGCGCCTATAGAAACACATTGTGCTTCTAAGAATCTTGCGTACAATTGTAACAAGTCAAGTCTTATAGCCTTAACTACCTATAATTATTGCAGGTTGTTTACATGGACATCACCCTCACTCTGCTGATCCTGCTGGTCGCCATCGTCCTCTTCGCCACAGAGTGGATCCGTATGGATCTGGTCAGTCTCATGATTCTGCTGGCCCTTGCTTTGACCGGGTTGGTCACACCTGAGGAAGCCTTCTCCGGATTCAGCAATCCTGCCGTCATCACCGTTGCCGCTATGTTTGTGCTCGGCGCAGGGATCTCCTACACAGGAGCCATTTCGACCCTCGGTGAATACCTGATTCGCACAACCGGTCACAACCAGACCCTGATGATTGTCGCCATCATGGGTGTGGTCGCTTTCTTTTCAGCCTTCATCAACAACATTGGCGCCACAGCAGTATTAATGCCAGTGGTCATTATGATGGCACGAAGAACAAAGCTTCCGGCCAGCAAACTCCTCATCCCCCTCGCTTTCGGGTCTCTCCTCGGCGGAGTCTGTACCCTGATCGGCACACCACCCAACATTCTGATCAACAGCCTTTTGCATGAATATACGGGTGCAGGCTTCCGGATGTTTGACTTCACCCCGTTAGGCCTGATTCTGCTCACCTGCGGCATCAGTTATATGGCCTTCTTCGGCCACAAGCTCCTTCCTGTGCGCAAGGCAGGTACCTTGACCGAAGCTTACCAGGTCAAGGAGTACATTACCGAAGTCGAAATTCTCGAGGGCTCCCCACTGCATGGCAAAACCATCAGCCAGAGTAATCTCGAAAGCGAACTCAACATGAAGGTGAGAGCCCTGTTGCGTAAGCGGCGCAAATACCCTCAACCAAAACGCAACCGAAAGCTGTTGGCCGGTGATTTTCTGTTCCTCGAAGGCGACCCGCAAGGCATTCTCAAAATCAGAAAAGAAAAAGGTCTGGCTGTGGTTCCGGAACGCGACAATCCGCTGCCCGGCGCTTCACAGGACAACATCGTGGTGGTTGAAGCGTCTCTGACGTCGACCAGTGACATGGTCGGCAAAACCCTGCGCCAGGAACGCTTTGCCGACACTTACGGGCTGACCGTTCTGGCCATCTGGCGGAGCGGGGCTCCGGTCGTGCGCAAGGTCGACCATGTGACGCTACGCTTCGGTGATGTTCTGCTGCTGCAAGGACCGGAAGAAAAGGTACGTCATCTCGGACAGGAACATGGTTTTCTGGTGTTGGGCGGTGTAGACCCCGTCCCCTACCGCCCGCACCGGGCACCGATTGCTGCGGCAACCATTATCGGTGTCATTCTACTCAGCGTCTTCGGCATAACCCCGATCGTTATTGGAGCCACGCTAGGCGGCATTGTCATGATCATGACCAGGTGCCTGACCATCAAGGAAGCCTACGACAGTATCGACTGGCCCATTCTGATCCTGATAGCGGGCACTCTGCCCCTTGGCTACGCCATGCAGAACAGTGGTGCCGCAGCGCTACTCGCCCGGCTCATTATCGAAGGGGTCGGCTCCCACGGCCCCTGGGTTGTCCTGGGTGCGGTCTTCCTGATGACATTCTGCCTGACCGAAGTCATGAGCCATGCCGCAACCGCCGTTCTGGTCGCTCCAATTGCTTACAACACAGCCGTGGAGATGGCGGTCTCGCCAAGACCTTTTTTCATGGCGGTCGCTGTCGCCGCATCCATGTGCTTCATGACCCCGATCAGTCACCAGTCAAACGCCCTGGTTATGGGCCCCGGCGGCTACAAGTTCTTCGATTACACCAAGGTGGGGACGCCACTTAACATCCTGGTCTGGATTATCGCTACGCTGGTGATTCCTTTGTTGTTCCCATTTTAAAACGCAGGGTAAGGGGCTGGGGGCTAGGGACTGGGGGCTAAGGATAAGGGTAAGGTGTGCGAATGAACAAAAACCAGACCCCAGACCCCAGACCCCAGCCTCCAGCCCCCAGCCTCCGCCCCTAGCCCCCAGCCCCCTTCTCGTCCTCAATCACCCTCATGTAACGCCGTGCCTCTTTGGCAATTTGCTCTGTTTGCGCCAGGTCAATGACGGCCATAAAATAGTGCCAGGCAGCGGTTTCGCTGCGGGCCTCTTGCATGAGAGCCTTGCCTGCGCCCAAGTAAGCACGATCCAGCCCTTTATCGCCGGGCCGCTCCGCGATCAGCCGGCGGAAAATCGTCAGGGCCTCATCAATGGAACCCTTCTCCAACAGGTACTCCCCGATCATAAGAATATTCGGCGTTGACAATTGACCTCTCTGTTTGCGTCCGTCCAGTTGCAGAAATACTTTGGCAGCCTGGGCCAGATTATTCTGGTCAATCGCCCGGACAATATCAGTCACCGCGTCGACAAGGTTTGATCTTTTGCGACTGACCTTTGGAGTCGTCCCTTTCATTTTGAGCAGGGAGGGTAGATGATCTACGGTCCAAGCCAGGCCGAGACCAGCCAGAAAGCCGCCTAAATGGGCTCCGTAGGCAACGCCGCTACCCTCTGCAGGTATCGTCATGAAGGGCAGCAGGTTGTCGATCACAAGGTAAACACCCAGCACAATACGCGACGGGATCAGGACCGTGGTCATGATCAGTGGAAAGAGAAAGATAAACACCTTGATGCGGTTGCGCGGAAACCATAAAAAGTAAAACCCGAGCACCCCTGAGATGGCACCGGAGGCTCCAAGCATCGGGATTTGCGAGTGTGGCAGGAACATGCTGAAAAACAGGGTCGCTGCGATACCGGCGGCAAGATAGGCGAGCAGATAACCAAGATGGCCGAGGCGATGCTCTACGTTGTCACCGTAAATCCATAAAAACAGCATGTTGCCGGCCAGATGCATCCAGCCGCCGTGCAGAAACATCGCCGTAAACATGCTGACGGGCGAAAACTCGGCGGGTCTGAAACCGTACCTGAAAACCGTCAGATCGTAGGCCGAAACGTGATCGAAGACCATCTGCGGCGTCCAGTTTCCGCGAGCGCCGAGGATATTCAGGTATTCGAGCAGGGCCGGGTCATTAAGGTCAGGACGGGTTGTACTTAAGGGGATGGTTACCAAAACAAACACAGCAACATTGATCCCGATCAACAGCCAGTTGATATAAGGGGTTGTCTTGGGATTGGGAACGTCACCGATGGGCAGGAGCATCAGACTTCTCGTGAAAAGGTTAAATAGTTTTCGTCCGGAAACGGCCCTTTTCCGCAATCTCTGCGTCAATCTGCGGATTTGATTGTGCGGCGTAAAGTGCTACGCCTCCGCTCAAATCCTTGATTTCCTTGACCTTGCGAAAAATTGCTCGTTTCCAGATCGAAAACTGCACCGTGCCATCCAGAGTTTCCGGATGGGCACTAAATAATCAACAAAATCAGTTCATTCTACCATACGGACAAGATAAATCCCGGCCTGTTATAAATAGCCTGTATTCTCTCTGCTGTCTTCTGTATTCTCTTTACGGACACTATTGATTTTCGGCCTATAGCCAAAACATAAAACTCAGGCAATTTTAACGTAAAGGCGCGCAGACGCAGAGAGCGACAGGAGCCAAGCATGCACACAATAAAACTCGATGGGCACAAGATCCGGGTCGGCAAGATTGTCTGTATCGGCCGCAACTATGCTGAGCACATCAAGGAATTGGGCAATCAGACGCCTGACCAACCGGTCATTTTCATCAAACCGGCCAGCTCCCTGGTTCCGACCGGGGGTATTGTCGTCATCCCGGACTATTCGGATGACTGTCACCACGAAATCGAGCTGGCAGCGTTAATCGGCAAACCGGCAAAAGCCGTCACTCCGGAAAAAGCTTTCGAGCATGTCAGCGGCTATGCGGTGGCTCTGGACCTGACGCTGCGGGATGTACAGAGTGCACAAAAAGCAAAGGGATTGCCCTGGGAGATTGCCAAGGCCTTTGACACCTCCTGCCCACTGTCAGACTTCGTTTCGGCCAGCCAGGTCAAAGATCCGCAAAACCTGCAGTTGAAGCTGACTGTCAGTGGTGAGGTTCGTCAGGACGGCAACACCCGTGACATGATGCGAAGCGTCGCTGAACTGATCGCAGCAACCTCTGCCTATTTTACTCTGGAAGCAGGGGATGTCCTCCTGACAGGGACACCGTCCGGAGTCGGCAGGATTGTCAGTGGCGACCGGCTGGACGCATCCATTGAGCAGGTCGGAAGCTTACAGATTAGCGTTGCCTGACGACTGAAAGGCCAAGGCGAACAACCTCAATCAACCCGATTGCGCAGGTCCCCGGCTAAAAAAGCCCGCAGATTTGCCGTCAGTTCGTCAATCAGTCGATGGCGGGCAGCCCGGGTCGCCCAGGCCAGATGTGGGGTAATGAAGCAATTCGGTGCCTGCAACAACGGATTGTCAGCAGGGGGAGGTTCTTGCGAAAGGACGTCAAGGCCGGCTCCGGCAATAATACCGCGACTCAGCGCTGTAGCCAGAGCCTCTTCATCAATGAGCAGACCACGGCCGGTATTAATCAGATAAGAGCTCTTCTTCATCAGAGCCAAACGCGCTGCGTTAATGAACCCCTTGGTCTCAGGCGTCAGCGGACAGCTCAAGCTGACAACATCAGCCTCAGCCAAGAGTTGATCAAGAGCTACAAACTCGGTATCCGGAAAGGCTTGCGGGTCAGGAGTTCGGGTATGGACAAGCACACGCATACCGAAAGCTTCGGCAATCTTTGCCGTCGTCTTACCGATATCACCAAAACCAACAACACCGAAGACTTTATCCGTCAATTCAATCTGCGGCGTCTCCTGAAAGGCAAAGTCGGGGCAGTTGGTCCAGGCTCCCTGTTTTACCAGCTCGGCATGCCGACCGACTCCGCGGGTTAGTTCCATCAGCAAGGCAAAAATATGCTGGGCCACAGAATCCGTACTGTATGCGGGGACATTCGTGACGGCCACAGCATGCTTTCGGGCGGACTCCAGGTCAACCACGTTGACTCCGGTGGCCTGAATGCCGACATAACGCAGCTCCGGCAAAGCCGGCATTTCTGCAGCGCCAAGAAAAACCTTGTTGGAGATCAGAACTTCTGCCCCTGCGGCTCTTGCCAGAGTCAACTCTGGCGGGGTCCGATCGTAAACCGTCAAGGCCCCGAATTCTTGTAAACCCTGCCAGGAGAGATCGCCCGGATTGGTTGCATAACCATCGAGAATCACGATTTTCATTCTGCTTGCCCCTTATCGCCACCCGTCGGGCCATCCTCAAAGACGAGACCATCGCCATCATGCATACGTTCAAGAAACGATTTCAAGCGCCGGGTGTGCTCCCTGTCCGCCTCGGCCAGGGACTTGAACATGGTTTGCAAATCAGGTTGTCCGCCTGACTCGGCAAAGACCAGGTGAGCCTTTATAAAAGCATCTTCGAGTTCCACAGAAGCATAGATCGCTTCATCGAGAGAAAGGCTGCCTTCCTGGGCATCAAGCAGGACCTCTCCAGCCCGGTCCAGAAGCTCACGCACCTCCTGCTCGGTGATGCCGCAATCCTTGATACCGGCTATTTCCAGACGATCACTGACCAGGCGGATGCGATGGGCATGACGCATTTCGTCATCAGCCATCTCCTGCCAGATCTCACGCAGTTCATCGCCGGCATCAGGATGCTTGACAAGTTGCTGGTAAATTTCACCGACCCGTTCTTCAACATCAACACAGGTTTGCAGAATTGCTTTCACGTCAGGCCTCCTTTTGTACAATTAGCCGCCGGAAAATAGATTGTGAATGATTTGCACTAATGACGAAACAATACAGTTTTCTTTAATGCAAAGTTAAACACAAAAACAACGGCAGTGACGATAACTTTTGCCACAAGATAGTTGATTCCGCCAATTTCAACACAGGTCCATAACAATAATTCATTGAACAAGAGACCAATCATGCTGATCAGAACAAAGAGCGGCAACTCGAAGACAACCCGGTTGTAGCGCCGGTCAAGAAACACCCATTTAATGCAGAACAGATAGCTCAGCATGAGTCCAACAGACACCGAAACCAGGTTTGACCAGAGATAGTTAACACCAAATCTCTCGGTCAAGAGAAACAGAATCGCAAGGTCTGTCAAAAAGACCAGGCAACCGGCACAGAAGTAGCGGTTGAACTCTGTACGGTTGACATAATGCAGAATTTTACCGAGCGGACTCATAAAAACCTGCTATGAAGCTTGGAGTCGTGCGTTTGGGCGTGATCAATTAACTTACAATAATGTCAAGAGGCGAAGGAGTCTAGCGGTTTTGCCCCTTGCTCGGAGACGTCGATCGAAGAAAAACGCCCCCGAGCAAGTCGGGGGCGCGAACAACAAGGAAACTTTCAGCAGGCTTAAGCCTCTTCCAAAACCGCCTGTGCCGCTGCCAAACGAGCAATCGGCACACGGAAAGGCGAGCAGGAGACATAATCCAGACCGATGCGGTGGCAGAATTTGACCGAGGACGCCTCACCGCCATGCTCGCCACAGATACCGAGCTTGATCCCGGGGCGGGTCTTGCGACCGAGCTCACAGCCCATCTTCACCAGTTGGCCAACGCCCTCCTGGTCAATAGCAACAAAGGGGTCATTGGGGTAGATCTCCTGCTCCACATAGAGAGGCAGGAACTTACCCGCGTCATCACGGGACAAACCGTAAGTGGTCTGGGTCAGGTCGTTGGTGCCAAATGAGAAGAACTCGGCTTCATGAGCAATCGCATCCGCCGTCAGTGCAGCGCGCGGCAACTCGATCATGGTGCCGATCAGGTAACTGATTTCGACCCCGTAGCGGGCGATAACCTCATCGGCAATGCGGATGGCATTGGCACGCAGAATAGCCAGTTCTTTCACTTCGCAGACCAGGGGGATCATGATCTCGGGGACGATGCTGAAGCCCTCGTTCTTGACCAGCTCACAGGCCGCTTCCATGATCGCCTGCACCTGCATGTCGTAAATTTCAGGATAAGTGACTGCAAGTCGACAGCCGCGATGACCGAGCATCGGGTTGAACTCATGCAGCGACTCGACCTTGGCTTTAAGGGTCTGCGCGGGAACCTTCATCTCGGCAGCCAGAGAGTCTATCTCCTTGTCGGTATGCGGCAGAAACTCGTGCAGCGGCGGATCGAGCAGACGAATGGTGACAGGTAAACCTTTCATAACTTCGAACAGACCGAGAAAGTCGCTTTTTTGCATCGGTAAAATTTTCGCCAGGGCCCGCTTGCGTCCTTCCAGGTCGGCAGACAGGATCATCTCGCGTACAGCCGCTATGCGATCACCCTCGAAGAACATGTGCTCGGTACGACAAAGACCAATGCCTTCGGCACCGAAGTCGCGCGCGACCTGGGCATCATGGGGGGTGTCGGCGTTGGTGCGAACACGCAGGCGACGGATCTCATCAACCCATTCCATCAATTGACCGAACTCACCGGTGAGTTCCGGCTGGACGGTCGGCACCTCGCCCTGCATGACTTCTCCAGTGCCACCATCGAGCGTGATGATATCACCCTGTTTGATCACCTGGCCGTTTCTGGCTGTAAACTGCTGTTTGGCGTAATCCACCTTGATATCACTGCAGCCGGCCACGCAGCTCTTGCCCATGCCGCGGGCAACCACGGCTGCGTGAGAGGTCATGCCCCCACGAGCGGTGAGGATCCCCTGAGCGGCGTGCATGCCGTGGATATCTTCCGGACTGGTCTCGACACGCACCAGGATCACCTTGAGACCTATTTTGGCAGCCTCTTCAGCCGCGTTGGCCGAGAACACCACCTCGCCGCAGGCCGCACCAGGCGAGGCCGGCAGGCCCTTGGCCACAACAGTCTTTGCCGCATCGGGGTCAAGTGAAGGGTGCAGCAGCTTGTCGAGCTGCTCGGGCTCAACCCGCATGATCGCTTCATGCTTGCTGATCAGACCTTCGGCAACCATATCAACGGCGATCTTCACGGCCGCCTTTGAAGTGCGCTTGCCGTTACGGGTCTGCAGCATGTAGAGTTTGTGTTTCTCGATGGTGAACTCAATATCCTGCATATCCTTGTAATGTTTCTCGAGGATGTCACGGATCTTGGCCAACTGCTGGTAGCAGTCAGGCAGAACATCTTCCATCGCCGGCAGGTCGCCCGGCTTATGCTTGGCTTTGTTAATCGGCTGCGGGGTCCGGGTACCGGCAACCACGTCTTCGCCCTGGGCGTTGACCAGATATTCACCATAGAAGTAATCTTCTCCGGTGGAAGGGTCGCGGGTAAAAGCAACGCCGGTCGCACAATCATCACCCATGTTGCCGAAAACCATTGATTGGACGTTAACGGCCGTCCCCCACTCGGCAGGGATATTGTTAAGCCTGCGGTAGGTAATGGCGCGGAAATTCATCCAGGAGCCGAAGACGGCGCCGATCGCCCCCCAAAGCTGCTCTTTGGGATCCATGGGGAAAGCCTGGCCGAGTTCTTCCTTCACCTTGTTCTTGAAGAGTCTGACCATTTCTTTCAGATCAGCGGCTGTCAAAGCGGTGTCTTCTTCAACGCCCCGAGTTTCTTTCATCTTTTCCAGAATATGTTCGAGGATATCGCCGTCCAGACCCAGCACGACATTGGCGTACATCTGAATGAAGCGCCGGTAAGAATCGTAGGCAAAACGCTCATCACCGCTCTGGGCGATCACGCCTTGTACCGTTTCATCGTTGAGACCGAGGTTGAGAACCGTATCCATCATGCCCGGCATTGAAGCCCTGGCCCCGGAACGCACCGAAACCAGCAGCGGATTTTTGGCGTCGCCGAAGGTCTTGCCCATCAAGGTTTCGACCCTGGCCAGGTTCTGATTGACTTCCTCTTCCAGACCGGCCGGGTAGTTGCGGTCGTTCTTGTAGAACTCGGTACAGACTTCCGTGGTGACCGTAAAACCCGCGGGGACAGGTAAACCGATGCTGGTCATTTCTGCCAGGTTGGCACCTTTTCCCCCAAGCAGATTTTTCATGTCGCCACCACCTTCGGCCTCGCCGTCGCCGAAGAAATAAACATACTTTGCCATGTTGCTTCCTCCTCGTTGAGATTGATTTTCTGGTTAAAAGTAAAACGTAAAAAAAGAAAAGAGAAAAGACGACCTTTCACCTTTCACCTTTCACCTTTCACCTTTCACCTTTCACCTTTCACCTTTCACCTTTCACCTTTCACCTTTCACCTTTCACCTTTCACCTTTCACCTTTCACCTTTCACCTTTC